>DYFQ01000001.1:25346-45165 GCA_020725105.1 Symbiobacterium thermophilum | reverse complement strand
ACCCACCCAGACGCCCGGGCGGTCGGCGTCGCGGCCGGCCCGGATCCCGAAGCCGGCCAGGCACCGGATGGCCGCCTCCTCAAGGCGCCAGGCGTGGGCCTGGGCGTCCGGCGCCTCACCGTCTCGCCCCAGCCGGCAGATGGGATAAAGGACCAGCTGCCCGGGGCCGTGGTAGGTTGCCCGGCCTCCCCGGTCGACGACCTCCAGCGCGACGCCCAGCCGCTGGAGCCGGCCGGCCGGCATTCGCAGGTCCTCGTTGCCGCCTCCCCGGCCCAGGGTGATGGTGGGCGGGTGCTCCACCACCAGGACCACGTCGCCGATGGCGTCCCGTTGCCTGGCCTCCACCAGCCGGTGCTGGAGGAGGTACGCCCAGCGGTAGGCCATTCGCCCCAGCCGCAGCACGACCAGGCGCCTCATGATCCTACAGCTGCCTCGCCGCGTCCTGGGCGGCCTCGGCCAGGGCCTCGGCGACGGTGGGGTGGCCGTGAACCAGCCCGGCCAGGTCCTCGGCCAGGGCTTCCAGGCGGAGGGCCAGCACCGCCTGGCCGATGACCTCGGTGGCCAGGGGCCCGACCATGTGGACCCCCACCACCTTGCCGTGGGGCCGGGCGGCCACCACCTTCACCATGCCGAGTTCTTTGCCCAGGGTGAGCGCCCGGGCGTTGAACCCGATCTCGGCCCGGCCGGCCACCGTTTCCAGGCCGGCCTCGGCCGCCTGGGCCTCGGTGAGCCCGACCGCGGCCACCTCGGGCACGGTGTGATAAGCCCGGGGGCAACCGGCCGGGTCAAAGCGGCTCTCCAGGCCCATCATGTTCTCGGCGGCCACCACCCCCTGGGCCCGGGCCGCCTGCGAGAGCATCATCCCGCCGGTGACGTCGCCGGCGGCGTAGATCCCCTGAGCGCCGGTGGCCTGTCGGTCGTCCACCGCGACCGCCCCGCCCACGGTCTCGACGCCCAGATCGGCCAGGGGCAGCCCGTGGACCAGCGGCCGCCGGCAGTCGGCGATCAGTACCCGGTCGGCCTGGAGCTCGCCGGCCGGGCCACGGAGACTTACGCGGCCGGGGCCGGCCTGGCTGAAAACCTCAGGGGCCCAGTTCAGCCTGACTTCCAGCCCACCCTGTTCCAGGATGAACTGGAGGACCTCGGCGATCTCGGCGTCTTCCCCCGGCAGAAGGTGCGGGCCCGGCTCGAGCAGGACGACCCGGCTGCCCATGGTCTGGAAGAACTGGGCCCACTCGATGCCGATGAAGTTGCCGCCCAGGACGGCCAGCTCACCAGGGGGGTGGGTGGCATCGAGAGCGTGGTCGGTGGTCCAGACGCCCGGCGAGTCTATTCCGGGCAGCTCAGGCAGGGAGAAGCCGGCGCCCACCGCCAGCAGCAGCGCGCGCCCGGTCACCTGCACTTGCCTGCCGGAACGTTCCTCGACCTCGACCGAGCGCGGCCCGGTCACCCGCCCGGTGCCCAGCAGCACCTCCACGCCGGCTTCCCGCAGGTAGTCCTGGGTGGCGGTCTGCAGGTGCCGGACCGTGCGGTCACGGCGGTGTCGGAGGGTCTCGAGGTCGGGCGCTCCGGTGCTGGCGGCAAGGCCCCAGGTGGCCCCTTCGAGCTGGGCACGGCGCAGGTGAGCCGCTTGCAAGGACGCCACCGTGGGCACGCAGCCACGGTGCAGGCACGTCCCGCCCAGGTGCTCCCGTTCGACCAGCACCGCCCGCCCGCCAAGCTCGCGGACCCGGAGCGCCGCGTACACGCCCGCCGGCCCGCCGCCCAGCACGACGAGGTCCGCTTCCACGCGCCTCTCCCCCTTCGAGGATTACGGCCCGAACATCAACGCCGGCTGCTCGAGAAACTCCCTGACCGTCCGCAAGAACGCCGCGGCGGGCGCCCCGTCCACGATACGGTGGTCGAAGGTGAGACTGAGCGCCATGAGGCTCCGAACGGCGATACTCCCCCGGTGCACGGCGGGCTTCTCGACGATCCGGCCCACGCCCAAAATGCCCACCTCGGGTGGGTTGATGATGGGGGTGAAGGCGTCCACCCCGTAGCCGCCCAGGTTGGTCACGGTGAAGGTGGCGCCGGTCACCTCGTCCACCGTGAGGTTCCCGCCGCGGGCCGCCTCGGCCAGCCGGGCGGTCTCCCTGGCCACCTCCTGCAGGCTCAGCCGGTCGGCGTTTCGAACCACGGGGACCATGAGGCCGTCGTCCAGCGCCACCGCGAAGCCGACGTTCACCTCCTGAAGGAGGTGGATCTCGTCCCCCACCAGGGTGGAGTTGAGGGCCGGGTGGGCCCTCAGGGCGGCGGCCACCGCCTTGATGACCAGGTCGGTGTAGCTCACCTCGTACCGCCGGCGCAGCGCTTCCCGGAACTCCACCAGCGGGGTCACGTCGGCCTCGGTGGTCAGGGTCACCTGGGCCATGGTTCGCAGACTCTCGGTCATCCGCTCGGCGATGGCCTGCCTGGGCCCGGCGAAGGGGATGACCTGGCCGGCGGCCGCCGGGGGGGCTGCCTTTGGCGCTTCCACGTAGGCCAGGACGTCCCGCTCGGTGACGCGGCCGCCGGGCCCGCTGCCGGGCACCTGCCGCAGGTCAAGGCCGTGCTCGCGGGCCAGGCGCCTGGCCATGGGCGTCGCCAGGACGCCGGCCGCCCCGGCGGCGGCCTGGGCGGCCGCCGGCCCCGGGACAGCTGCTACCGTGGCCCGCTCGGCAGCGGCCGCGGCCGCCACCGCGGGCTCCACGGGTGCCACGGGCCTGACCTCCGGAACAGCCTCGCCGGGCGCGGTGATGAAACCGATCACGGCGCCCACCCGGAAGCTGTCCTTGGGCCTGGCAACGTGCCGCAGCACCCCGGCCGCCGGCGCCTTCACCTCGTAGGTGATCTTCTTGCTCATCACCTGGACGATGGGCTCATCCTTTCTTACCGTGGCCCCGTCCTCCCGGAGCCACTTCACCACCGAGCCCTCCGTCATTGCCAGCCCCAGTTTGGGCATGATCACCTCTTTGGCCACGGCCCGTCCCCCCTCCGGCCCCGTCCGTTCTGGCTCCTTCCGGTCGTCTCTTGCCGCCGCCGTCCCCTTCCCGCCGCTTCCCGGGGAACGTCGTCGGGCGTGGCCCCGCCCTCAGCCCGCTCTCCCGCCCCTCGGCTGTCGCAGGGCGTCTCGCAGATGCCCAGCTCCATGAGGAGGCAGTTTTCGCCGGCGGGCTTTACCCCACCGGGCGTCACGGCGGAAGTCGCGGCGCCGCCAGTCGCACTGGTCGCCCGGGCGCCGGCGGCGGTGAACGCCCCCGCCCGGGCGGCAGCCTCGAGGGCCGCTGCCGCGTCCACCACCACCGGTCCCGCGCCGCTCAACCTGACCGACAGACCGCTTTTGGCGCGCACCCCGAGTTCCCGCTCGCCGTCCAGGGCCAGCAGGCCGGCGGCCGAGTCGACCCGCACCTCTTCCCCCACCTCCAGCAGCCGGTAGCCGCGCACCCCCACCCCTGCCACCACGCCCGGGGCGATGGGGGCCCGCAGCCGCAGGGGACCGCCGCCGAGCCTGACGTGGACCCCCTGCTCGGTGCGCCTGGCGCAGAAGAGGTTGCCGCCGATGGAAGACAGGCCGATGCTGGACGGCGCCGCCCGGGCCAGCACGATCTCTCTGATCTTCGTGGGGTCCCAGATGGCTCTCGCCCCGACGAAGACGTCGTCGTAGACGACCGCGTCCACCAGGGCGATGTCCACCAGCCGCCCGTCCTGCCAGACCTCGAGCCGCCTGGTGGCCCGCGCCACCCGGCCCGGGTCCACCAGCCGCCGGGCCACCACGCCGGCCGCCAGGCCGGCGATCACCCCCTCGATGACCCTGGGAAACACGTTGTTGGTTCCGGTGGAGATGGGCAACAAGGGGGTGGCTGCCGATTCCTTCGCCACGGCGCGGTTGGTCCCGTCGCCACCCAGGGTCACGATGCAGCCGACCCCCTGCTCCCGCATGAGCCGGGCCGCCAGGATGGAGTCCTCGTGACTCGCCTCCACGGCCATGTCGAGCCAGGAAGCTTCCAGGGAGAGCCGGAGACCATCGAGGGCCCGCCGGCCGATGCCGAAATACTCGGGCATGAACAGCACGCGCCGGACGCCGGCGGCGTCCAGGCCGACCAGCAGCCGGCGGACGATGTTCACCTTCTCCAGGTTGTCAAAGACCGACCCGTGGGCGACCAGCCGGCGAATGTCCTTGCCCGACGCGGGATTGGCGATGATGCCCACCGTTGCCACGGGCGCTCCCCCGTCCTTTCGGGCCGGCCCCACCGGGGCCGGCGACGGCGGTCCGGTCCACCAAGGCCCCGGCCCCGCGCCTTGACGCACGGGGCCGGGCCTCGAGAACCGGTGGCGCTGCGAACCCGTACGTTTCTCCTCAGGCAGCCACTACCGCCTTCACGGCCTTGACGATGTCCGGCACGTCCGGGATGAACCTCTGTTCCAGCGGGGGGCTGAACGGCACCGGGGTGAACGGGGCGGCCACCCTCTGGACGGGGGCGTCCAGATAGTCCAGCGCCCGTTCGGCCACCACCGCGGCGATCTCGGCGCCTGAGCCGGCCCGCTTGACCTCCTCGTGCACGATGACCAGCCGGTGGGTCTTCCTTACCGACTCGACGATGGTGTCCTCGTCCAGCGGCGTGAGGGTCCGCGGGTCGATGACCTCGACGCTGATCCCGTCGGCCGACAGTTGCTCGGCCGCGGCCAGCGCCTTGTGGACCATGAGCATGGTGGCCACCACCGTGACGTCGGCCCCCTCCCGCTTTATGTCGGCCTGCCCGAAGGGGATGGCGTACGGTTCCTCGGGCACGTTGCCCTCCACCCCGTAGAGCATCTTGTGCTCGATGAAGACCACCGGGTTGTCGTCCCGGATGGCGGTGACCAGCAGTCCCTTGGCGTCGTACGGGGTGCTGGGCACCGCCACCTTGAGCCCGGGCACGTGCATGAACCAGGCCTCCAGGCACTGGGAGTGCTGGGCCGCCGCGCTCATGCCGCCGCCGCACTGGGTCCTGAGCACCAGCGGCAGCCTGGCCTTGCCGCCGAACATGTACCGCATCTTGGCCGCCTGGTTGAACAACTGGTCCAGAGCCACGCCGATGAAATCCACGAACATCAGCTCCACCACGGGCCTTAGCCCCGTGGCGGCCGCCCCCACCGCCGAACCGATGATGGCGCTCTCGGTGATGGGGGTATCTCGCACCCGCTCCTCGCCGAACTCCTCCAGCAGCCCGGCGGTGACACCGAAGATGCCGCCGTAGCGGGCCACGTCCTCGCCGGCCACGTAGATGGCGGGGTCCCGGCGCATCTCCTGCTTCAGGGCCTCGTTGAGGGCCTGGGCGCAGGTCAGGGTCCGAACCTGTACCTCCGTCGCCACGCGGAACACCTCCCGTCGGTCTGGCGACCAGGGCCGTGAGCTAGGCGTAGACGTCCTCGAACAGTTCCTCGAACTCCGGCAGGGGGCTTCCCTCGGCGAAGCTGACCGCCTCGTCGATCCTGGCCCGCGCCGCCTCGTCGATCGCGCGGACCTTGTCCTCGGTGAGCACCTGCATCTCCAGAAGCCTGGCGCGGAAAGTGGCGATGGGGTCGCGCTTCTGCCACTCGGCCACCTCGTCCCGGGACCGGTAGACCTCCGGGTCGCCCTCGAAGTGGCCCCGGAAGCGGTAGGTCTTGCACTCGATGAGGCTTGGCCCGTCCCCCGCCCGGGCCCGCTTCACCGCCTCCCCCGCCGCCTCGTAAACGGCCATGACGTCCATGCCGTCCACGGCCACGCCGGGCATGTCGTAGGCCCGGGCCCGGTCGGCCACGTCGGCCACGGCCATGTGCTTGCCCTGGTGCAGCGAGATGCCGTAGTGGTTGTTCTCGCAGACGAAGACGACCGGGAGCTTCCAGATGGCGGCCAGGTTGGCGGCTTCGTGAAACGTGCCCTGGTTGGCCGCCCCGTCCCCGAAGAAGCAGGCCACCACCTGGTCGGTCCCCCGGTACCTGGCCGAAAGCGCCGCGCCGGCGGCGATGGGCGGGCCGCCGCCCACGATGCCGTTGGCGCCCAGAATGCCAAGCTCCACGTCGGCGATGTGCATGGACCCACCCTTGCCCTTGCAGTAGCCGGTGCGCTTGCCAAACAACTCCGCCATCATCAGCCTGGGGTCGCCGCCCTTGGCGATGAGGTGGCCGTGCCCCCGGTGGGTGCTGGTGATGAAGTCGTCGCGCCGCAGGTGAGCGCAGACACCGGTGGCCACGGCTTCCTCACCGATGTAGAGGTGGACGAAACCCGGTATCTTCCCCGTGGCGAACAGTTCCGCCACTCGACCCTCGAACTGCCTGATGGTCACCATGGTCGTGTACATCCCGAGCAGTTTCTCCCGGTCGACCGCCATCCTCTCATTCCCCCCTCGACCAGGTACCCTCAGCCCACGGGTTCGTTGCCACCGAGCCAGACAAGTACCACTAGTCGGGCAATGGAGGCACGAAGAAACTACTGTGACGGTGTTGCAAACTCCTGCCGGATCGCTGGTGGAGGAGCCGGCGGCCGGGTCGGCTGATGCCGTGTTCCTGCTGCGTGACGTCTACCGGTCCAGGTCGCCCGAGACTTTCAGCGCCCGGCGCACGGCGTGAATGGCCACGGCGTAGACGGGAACCAGGATGGCCCGGGCGACAAGCCGGCCGGGCAAGAGGGCCAGGAAACCCTTGTCGAGCAGGATGGCGAGCCACAGCGTGTTCAGCCCCAGCGACACGACGACGTCGGTGGCGGCCACCACCCCGAGGGTCCGGGCGAATCCGTCCCGGGAGGCCCGGCCGGGGACAAGCCGCCAGAAAAGCGGGGGTAGGATGCCAAGGAGGGCGGAACTCAGCGTGAAACCGGGGAAGACGTTAGGCGGCGGCACCAGGGCGATCCCGAGCAGGTCGGCGGTCACGCCCACCACGCCGCCGGCCACGGGTCCGAAGAGCAGGCCGGCCAGGATGATGGGGACCTCGCCGAAGCTGAGCCGGATCATGGGCAGGCCGCCCGGGGTCAGCAGGATCGACGCGAACCGGGTGAGTACGATGCTTACCGCGGTCAGGAACGCCAGTTGCACCAGGACGCGGGTTCGCATGGGACCGCCCCTTCGGCGAAGATGGGTTGCCCAAACGCCGCATGGCTTCGCCCGCCGACCAGGTTATACCTCGTGAGCGGCCGGAAATTTCCGCTGCCGGCTCCTGGCGCCGGTGCCGCGGGCCTCACCCCAGCAGTGACAGCAGCAGCGCCCCCACCAGGACGGCCCCCGTCCACCGGTTTGCCTGCGCGGTCTTGCCGGTCAGGTCCATGTACCGGTAGAGGTCGCGGACCTGTCTCAGCTTGAGCAGGGGCCGGAGCACCACCGGCAGGGTTGCCAGGGCCAGCAGGGCGTACGCCGGGAAGACGCCCAGCGCGACGTTGAGGCCCACGGAGCCGTAGGCGGCCAGGATGAGGGCCCACGCCACCATGATGGCCCGGCTCTCGCCCAGGACCACCACGGGGGTCATCTTCCCCACCTGCCGGTCGGCTTCCCAGTGGGTGAAGTGATGGTTGAAGAGGATGGCCGTGGTGTAAAACGCCAGGGGCAGCGAAGCCAGAACGGGGAGCCAATCGAGCCGGCCGGTCTGGACGTAGTAACCGCCGAGCACCGGCAGCGGTCCGAACGCGACAAAGATCGCGAGTTCGCCAAGGCCGCGGCCCACGTACCCGAAGGCGACGGGCGGCGCCACGTAAAAATAGGCCATCACGAAGCCAAGCAACCCCATCCAGAGCACCGCGGGTCCCCTGAAATAGGCCAGGACGGCGCCGCAGGCGATTGCGACCGCGTATAGCCCCCAGGCGATGGCCCGCGCCTGGTACGGCGTCATCATCCCCGCGGTGAGCACCCCCGAGCCGCCGAAGGCGCGGGAGTCCCGGGATGCCGCGAGTTCGTCGACACCACTGGCAAAGTCGAAGACGTCGTTGGTCACGTTGGCCGCCAGGTGGGCGGCCACCGCCCCGACCACGGCCACCAGAAACCACCCCGCATGCAGGTTCCCGGTGTGGGCCCAGGCCAGCGCCCCGCCAAGCACGACCGGCAGGAAACTCACCCAGGCAAAGCTGGTCCGTGCCAGCCGGGACGCCAGGCGCAACCGGTTTACCACCGACGCCCACCGGTCTCCGCCGTCGTAGCCCGGAAGCCCGCCCAGTTCCAGTTCCAGCGGGGGGCGAAAGCCGACGGTGAAGTCGGAGGCCTTCAATTCCCGCGGCACGATCTCGTAGACAGTGGTCTCGAAGTTCTCGATGAACCAGCCCGCGGCGGGAGCCTTGGCCACGATCCGCCGCCTGGCCTCCTCCGCCCGGGCGGGGTCGCGCACCGGGTGCGCCGTGCCGAAGCCCTGGATGAACCGGGACGGCTGCTGGGGGTCGATGGTGAAGCCCACCCGGGGGTTGCGGCGCAGGTTGCGGATCTTCCGGGAGTGGGAGTTGACCACCAGGTAGAGCCGGAGCCCCTGCTCCGTGAAGTCCTCGGCGAAAAACACCGCCGCGGCCCAGGGTTGCCCGAAACTTTCGGTGGCCAGCACCATCGTCTGGTGCTGGCCCAGGATCTCGCGGAGTCTGGCCTCAACCTTCGCGTCCACGGCTCACTCCCCCACGCTCTGCAATCAGTCCGGGGGCGCCCGGAGCGCCCGAGAGGAACAGAAGCAGAATTCGACCGACGGGTCAGTCTATCCTTCTTTCCTCCCCACCTCAACATCTGGGGGCCGAGCGGTGCCGCCACCTTGGTCCTCGCGCATCGTCCAGGGCCAGCCGGAGGTCGGGCGGCAGCGCGGCCGCGGCCTCGGCCACGGCCCGGACGACAACCTGCGCGCGGGTCGCCGCGCCGTCGCCTGCCCCGCCTGCCCCGGGCCCAGCGGCCCCTGCCGGCAGGGTCATCGCCCGACGGCCGAGGCGATCCGCGTCAGGCGCACCTTGTCTCGTTCCAGGCGGGATGCAACCGGTTGCAGCCTGCGTGTCTGGAGCGCCGCCTCGAGCCAGCGAGGTGTCAAGGTGTGGCGAAAGGGAGAGGCGGCAGGTTCACGACAGGTAAGCCGAGTGCTCCCGGGGCGGGCTGACGGAGACCACGCAGTTCTTGCCGGCCCGCTTGGACTGCTGCAGTGCCAGGTCGGCCTGGCGGAGCATGTCGCCGCAGCCACAGGCCCCCGGCGACAAAGCTCGCCGCCAGGGTGCTCCCGGCCAGTACCAGCAGCGCGCTGAACCAGGCGACCGTCGCCAGGTCCTGCGCCACCGCCGGCCAGGCGGAAGACGCTCCCCAGGGCCGCCAGGCCCAGGAACAACTGGGCGGCGTGATAGCCAAACCGCCGCCAGGACTTTGGGTCGGCACCGAAGGCCGCGCTTGTCAGGGCCTGCCGCGCGGAAAAACGCTAACTGGAACCCTTGGCGCCGCCAAAGGGAGCCGGAACCGACACCCGGCCCTGGGCCTGCCCGGGCTGGAACCGGGACGCGTCCGTCCGCGCCACCTGCTCGGGGTGGTCGAGGGCAAAGGAGCGGTCCTCCCGCTCGAGCTCGGCCCGCAGGTCGTCCAGGAGGTAGCGGGGCGGATCGGCAGCGTTGAGCAACTCCAGGGCCAGCATGGAACGGGCTGCGGCCACGTGGACCCGCTTGCCTCTGGCCCGCAGCAGTTCGATGACCCGTTCGAAGTCGCCGTCGCCGGTCATCAGAATCGCCACGTCGTAATGGTGCATGGTGTTGAAGATGTCGATGACCATCTCGATGTCCAGGTTGGCCTTGCGGATGTAACGGCCGGCTTCCTCGTCGAAGATCTCCTTCAGTGGCTTGCGCCGGACCGTGTAGCCGGAAAAGGTCAGAAAGCGCAGGAACTTCTCCTGGCGCTCGTCATCGGCCCCGGCATCGGCCGTATAAAAGAACGCCTGGTACAGTTCCTGGTCGCGGGCGAAATACTGGAGAATCTTGCGGTAGTCAAAGTACCATCCGAGTTCCTTCTGGGCGTGGAACATGTTGGCGCCGTCGATAAACAAGGCCACTCTTGCCAAGGTGCGCCTCCTCTCCGTCCGCTCCATCCTATCACGTTCTTTCGTCCTCAATATTGTATGCGGCGGGGCATGGGAAGGGCGGGATGTGGCGGTTAGCTGGCCCTCGGCCAGGCTGCCCGCCGGTGAGGGCCGGCTGGCGGTCGTGGATCCACAGCCGCAGGAGCAGCTTCCCCCGGGCCTTCAGGACCCACAGCCGGCCGGGGGCCCCGTTGCGGCCGACAGGCAGGTCCAACCACCCTGCCAGGTGGGCCAGGCCTTCAGCCGGGGAAAGACTGCCATCGTCGAGTCCCAGGGCGCCTGGTACGTCGGGCAATCCGTCGTTCTGGGAGCCAGCCAGCAGAGCCTGTACCGCGTCTTTCAGCCCCAGCGGAGAGCCGAGGGCTATCTCCCGGACCCACTGCCGGCCGGGGGCGGCGCCGTCACCGGCAGCCGTCGCGGGGGCCCCTCTGCCCGGTGCCCGCCGGCTCCTCCGCCGGACCTGCCGTTTCAGCCAGGCCGAGAATTCCCGCTGGGCGACGGGAGTCGCCACCAGCCGCTCGATGGCCGTCCCCACGCCCGCGGACGGGCCCTCGGGATCGCGTATCAGCGCAAGCAAGGTCGCCTCCACGTCCAGCCAGAAAGGACCGAGCATGGAGAACTCGGAACGAAGCGACGGTAGCTCGCGGACCATGGCGCGCAACAACCCGGCGCTGAGCACGAAGCCAGGCCTCCTTGCCGATGACGGGTAAGGGGCTTGAGGCGGTACGCGGGACACGGCAGTCCGGCCGTCTGGCCGCGCGGAACCCACGTCTTCAGCGTGCCGGAAAGGACTTCGCCGCCGGGGCCGCCAACCCCTTGTCAAAAGATGGCATTCATGGCTCCCGACACCAGGCCACGAGCTAGGCGCCCGGTCGGGCGTCCGCCGTCCCACCCGGTTCCGGCCGGGGTTCCGCCAGGCTCCGCACGACCGCCCGGGCCAGGCTGCGGGCCCGGACAACAACGCCGGACGGCGGGCTCTCGTCCCCGTACCGGACCGCTACGTACAGGCCCGTCAGTTCCTCGAGGCTGGGGCCGGCCGCGGGAACTGTCCTGCCCACCCGCGCGGAGAATTCCAGGGGCGTCTCGGGCGACAGGCGCGGCGTCCCCATGCGACCGGCTTCCTCCAGCATCCACAGGTACGCCTGGCGGACCAGGTCAGCGGGTGACCTGCCCAGCAGCGGCAAGAGCCTCCGTTTCCGGCCCAGGCCCGCCGGCAGGCGGAACCACGGCCGCGCCGGGAGGCGGTCACGCTCCTCCACGACGCCTGGTTCAGCCGTCCCCAGGCTGGGCCGGCCAAAGGCCCTGGCGATCAGGAGCACCAGCCCGGCCACGAAGGCGAGGAACCCCAACCACCGCCCGAGTTCGAAGACCCACGGCGCGGGGTCCCGGACCAGAACCTCGTCCGCCGGCGGCGGCGGAGGCTCCTCCCACTCCGCGCGTTCGGTTGACCCCCGCGCCAGCATCACGAGCCACAGGACCAGCCTGACGGCAACCATGAGCAGGGGCATGATCAGGGTGGCCAGGGCCGTCAGGAGCCATTCCCCCACCAGCCGGACGGGCGCCAGCAGCGAGACCACCAGGTCGGCCGCTTCCGTGGACGCCAGAAGCGATAGGCCGATCGCGCCGAGGACGATGCCTCCGCTCAGGGCGACGGCGAAAGGTGCCCAGCGCCCGGCCGGCGACCCGGCCCTGCCGTCCAGGGCGGGCCGCCGGGCCAGCGCTTCGAACCTGGCCATGGCCAGGGCCAGCAGGCCCCCTCCCACCACCAGGCCGCCCGCCAGGTAGGCGGCGGCCCTGACCGCCGGCACCCCGGTGACCAGCCCCAGGGCGCCGCCGGCCGCCAGACCCGCCAGCCCCCAGGGGAGCGCCGCCCTGGCCCGCTCCTCGAGGGCGACTGGCCCGGCGAGGACGGTTCCCCGCCACCAGGCCGCGGCGACCAGGACCGCCCCTGCCTTGCTCCACGTGAGCCCGGCCACCAGCGCCGCCCCGCCGCCAAGCAGGGCCATGGCCCGGGCGGCCCGGGCCGGTGGCAGCCGCGACCGGCCGGCCACCGCGTGACTCGCCGCTCCCGCCAGGAGCGCCCCCACCAGCCAGCCGGCGGACGGCCGGAGGGCTCCGCCATCCATCGCCGCCCCTTCCAGCAGCAGCCGTCCCACGGCCAGGGGCAGCAGCCAGCCCAGTTCGGCGGCGGCCAGGGCGAGGCTGCCGATGGCGCGGTCAGGGCGCCAGGCCGGCGTTGACACCGTCCGCCTCCAGGTGCAGCCTGTCGGGGGGCGCGGTGACCCGGTAAACGGGGATGCCCGCCGCTTCCGGCGCCGGCAGGTCGCCGTCCAGCAGGACCAGGCCCGCCAGGACGCGGCGGCGGGCCAGCCGCGCCACCGCTTCGAGGCTGGAGTCGGAGAGCACGGCCGTGACGGCGATGATCCGCGTTCCGGAACCCCTGAGCCGGGCCTCCCGTTCCAGCAACCCCTCGAAGGGGTCGGCGGCGAAAGGCAACAGCCGGGCCAGGGCTTCCAGAATGGCGGCAAGCTGTCCGGGCTGCCGGCTGGGGGGAACCTCCGCCCGCCGGCCCGAGCCCCGGGCCATGAGCCCGTTGGTGGCCAGGCCCACCGCCTCGCCGCCCCCGACGACCCACGCCGCCAGCGACCCGGCCACGGTGGCTCCCAGGTCGATCAGTTCCCGGCGGTGGAGCCTGGTCCAGTGGGGCCCCGGTTCCGTCTGCGCGTTCAGAGCGATGACCCACTGCCGGGAAACACTGGGTTCCAGCAGCCGGGATTGGAGCCGGCCGGTTCTGGCCGTCGCCGGCCAGTGAATCCGGCGCGGAGGGTCGCCTGGCCCGTAGTCGCGGACGCCGGCGTAGCGGGCCGGGTCGGGGTGCAGAAAACCCCGGGCCGGCACGTCACCGAAGGGGCGCCCGGCCGGCAGTCCCAGCTCCTCCAGGGGAAGAATCGGAGGGTACACGACCAGCAGGTCCTCTCCCTCCAGCACCCGGTGCTGCTGGCCGAAGCCGAACGGATCGCCGGCCTCGAGCCTCACCGGCCCGAAGGGATAACAACCCCGCCCCGGGCACCGGAGGGAGTAGCGGCGGCGGACCCTCTCGTAGCTCCACAAGGACAGCAGGACGTGGAGTTCCTGGCCCCGGGGACTGGCGGACGGGACGACCCGGCCGGAGAGAAAGGTCACGCCGGCGGACGCGGTGTCCCGCAGCGATAGCCAGGGCAGGGGAAGGAGTTTCGCGTTGGCCACCTCGACCTCCAGGGTCACCTGGTCGCCGGGGAACCCGTGGGCGGGAATCAGCCGGCGCCGGTAGCTTACCTCGTCCAGGGCTCGGTCCTGCCACAGCTGGATAAGGATGGCCGGCAGCAACAGGGTGGCGCTGAAGAACAGCAACAGACCGTCACGGAGCAAGAGGGCCGTCAATAGCAGACCCGAGAAGATCCAGAGCCAGGGGCCGTCCGGAGCCAGCGGCCCGGTCCTGCCGCCACCGCGCCTGACGGGCCCGCGGCTCAGGACCTTCACCCCGTCCCGCCGGGGACGGGATGGGAGAACACGCCTTCCACGGGAACCGGGGTTTCGGCCACCACCGCTTCCACCACCCGGGTTCCCGTCCACCGCCGCACCCGGGCGCCCGAGGTCAACAGCAGCCGGTGGGCCAGCGTGGGAACGGCGAGAGCCTTCACGTCGTCGGGCAGGACGTAGCCGCGCCCGTTCAGGGCGGCCAGCACCTGGGCGCCGCGCACCAGGGCCAGCACCGCCCGGGGGCTGGCCCCCAGTTCCACTTCGGGCCGCTCGCGGGTGGCCCGGGCCAGGCCGAGGGCGTAGCCCTCGACGTCAGGGTGAACCTGAACCTCCCGGCACGCTCTGGCCAGTTCCAGGATCTCGCCGGCCGACGTGACCGGCCCGAGCCGCGCCAGTGGATCGTCCCCGCGGAACCGGCGGAGGATGGTTCGCTCCCCCTCCTCCTCCGGATAGCCCACCGACAGCCGGAGCATGAACCTGTCAAGCTGGGCCTCCGGCAGCGGGAAGGTTCCTTCAAGCTCGACCGGGTTCTGGGTCGCCAGGACGAGAAACGGCCGCGGCAGCGGGTACGTGACGCCGTCCACCGTCACCTGCCGCTCCTGCATGGCTTCCAGCAGGGCGGCCTGGGTGCGCGGAGTGGCCCGGTTGATCTCGTCCACCAGCAGGATCTCGGCGAAGACCGGGCCCGGCTTGAACTCGAAGCGGCCCTCCGAAGGCTGGTAGATCGAAACGCCGGTGATGTCCGTCGGGAGCAGGTCAGGGGTGCACTGGAGGCGCTGGAACCGGCAGCCCAGGGCCTGGGCCAGCGCCCGCGCCAGGGTGGTCTTGCCCAGGCCCGGGACGTCCTCCAGCAGGAGGTGACCCTCGCCCAGGACCGCTACCAGCAACAGGTCAAGCACGCGGCTTGAGCCGACGAACACCGAGCCAACGGCCTTACGGAGGGCCTCGGCCAGGGCCCGTACCCTCAGTGCTTCCACGCCATTCCCCCCGCTCGACCTGGCTACGGCTGGGTACCGGGCTCCCGTTTCTTTCGCCGGCGCCGGCGGCGCCGCCTCCGCCGCCTCCCGCCGGTCCCCCGGGGCGCCACGTCCTCAGATCCGGCCGCCGTGGCTTCGGGCCCGGGCCCCGGCCGCCCAGCGTCATGGTCGCCCCCGGCGGCGGGGGCGGTATCGGCGGCCCCGCCGCTGGCCGGCCCGGCCGCGGGCGGCCCGCCCGCAGCCCGCGCCTGGTCGGCCTGGTAGAGGACCGTGGCCACGGCCCGCTGACCGGGGCCGAGAGAAACGCCCCGCGGCACCGGCCGGAGTGAGAACTTGAGGTCGAGACCCTCGCTGTGGCGGTTGACCAGTTCCGAGAGCCAGAACGGCTCGCCGGCCCACCGCACCACCGCCCAGGTATCGAGTTCCACCCAGAGGGTGGGCAGTTCCCCGTTGACCACAGGTGGAAGCCACGCGATGGTGAGAATCCTCGCATCGTCGGCAAGCCGGCGCGCCAGTATCGCCGCGCCGGGAGGTGGATCCGGAGGAACGTCTGCCTGCCGGCCGTCTGCACCCCTGCGCAGGGCTTCGATCAGCCGGCGCCAGGCCTGGCGCTTGTGGCGGCCTGGCGGCTTGCGCTTCTGGTTTCCCGGCAACCTGACGGAACCTCCTCGCGGCCGCCCTGACCGGGCGCCGTTCGGCCGGTTGGACCGGTGGTCGTGTTTCTAGAGTTCACTATAACAGCCCGTTTGGCCGAACGCCAGCACGCCATATCGAGGATCCCGGCCCGGGCTCGCTCTCCCTGGCGCTCCGGCGGGGGGAGAGGGAACCGGTGTTCACGGGCACGAATGAAGGCCACGGGACTCGAAGGTCCGGAGGAGGACTCGACCATCGACCGCCGGCAACTGGCCGCCATCTCCACCGTCACCTTTCTTTACTTTCTGAGCTGGCAGATGGCTCGCCCGATGGTCCCGCTGCACGCCGCCGCCCTGGGTCTGGAACCGCTGACCATCGGCCTCATGGTAGGCTCCATGTCCCTGCTGGGCATAGCGGTGTCCGTCCCGGCCGGCGGGCTGTCGGATGCCCTCGGGTTCCGGCCAGTCCTGGCCATCGGGCTGCTGGGGATGGCCGCCGCCCTGAGCGGCTACGCGTGGAGCCGGCACCCCCTTGGCGCGGCGCTGGCCCTCGTCGCCTTCGGCGGTTTCGAGGTGCTGGTCTGGATCACGGCCCAGGCCTACGCCACCCGCCTGACCCGGCCGGGCACGGCGGCCGCTCACACGGCGACGGTCATCGGCGTCGTCAGCCTGGCCGCCAGCCTGGGAGACTTCGCCGGTCCTGCCCTGGGGGGATGGGTGGCCGGCACGGCCGGATTCCCGGCGGCCTTCTGGCTGGCGGCCGCGTTTGCCACCCTGGGCAGCCTGGGAACGCTGCGGCTGGCGAACCTGCCGCCGGGCCGCCGGCACCACCGCCCGACGCCCGGCACCGATTACCGCCGGGCATGGCGGATGGCGCAGCGACCCCGGATCCGCCTCTCGCTCGCCTTCTCCACCGCCATGATCACCATGCTGGCCACCCTGCAGTCGTTCTACCCTCTTTACCTGGCGCGGGCCGGTTACCCCCCTCAGGCGGCGGGCCTCATGGTCTCGGTGATCGCTCTCGTGTCCGCCCTGTTCCGGCCGCTGGCCGGCCGGCTGGTGGATCGGGCCCTGGGGGCGCGGCTCCTTGGCGGGGTGCTGCTGGCGGGCGGGCTGGCCACCGCGGCCATCGGCCTGTTCAAGCACTGGGCCGCCCTGGTGGCCGTGACCGCCCTGGCCGGTTTCGCCGCCGCCTTCAACCACCCCGTCGGGATCTCGCTCATCGCCGAGAGCACCCGGGCCTTCGAACGGGGTACCGGGCTGGGGCTGCGGATCGCGGCAAACCGGCTGTGGATGATGCTGATCCCGACCTGCCTGGGACTCCTGGCCGGAGTGGTCGGGGTCGGCGGGGCCCTGGCCGTTCAGGGCGGGCTGCTCAGCGCCGCTGCGGTGGCGGTGCGCCGGCAGGCCGGTCGGGCGCTGCCGGCGGCCCATCGCCCTGGCGGCGAGCAGCCACCGCCGCCAGCCTCCGCGCCACCTCGAGCAGGTCAAACTCGGGATTGACCGTCCCTTCTCACGGAAGTCCCCCCGCCCTTGCCGCGGGCGACCTACCCCAGGATTCGCGCCATCCAGTCGGCCATGAACCGCCCGGCGTCCACCTTCAGCGCCACCCGGACGTTGGGCTTCTCCTTGACCAGGGCCGGCGCCGCCAGGCCGCGAAGGTCGGCCACGGTCATGCCCCGGGTCAACTCACCCCGGGTCTCCACGTCCACGTGGAGTTCTACGCACTCCACGTACGTGGGGTCCAGCGCCACCCCCATGGCCAGAGGATCGTGCATCGCGCAGCGGGGCTGACCGAGGAACCGCTGGTAAACTCCCAGGTAGAACGGGGTGATCTGGGCGGCGAAGCCGGCCGCCCGGTTTCCGGCCTCGCCCGCCGCAACCAGGGCGGCCAGGTGCCGGTCGGTAAGGAAGGTCTCCATGGTCACGTCCAGCCCCACCTGGGTGATGGGCCAGCCCGCCCGGTACACCATCCGGGCCGCCTCGGGATCGTGCCAGACGTTGGCCTCCTGCATCGGTCCGGAGTTCCCGGCCCGCATGACCACGCCGCCCATGACCACCACGTGCCTCACCCGGCGCGGCAGGTCAGGATCCAGGCCCAGGGCCAGGGCCAGGTTGGTCAGGGGCCCCACGGCGCACAGCACCACCTCGCCGGGGTGAGTCCGCGTGAGCCGCAGGATCTGCTCCACCGCCGTCTCCGCCACCGGTGAGCCGGCGGGGGCCGGCAGGTAGGTGTTGCCCAGCCCGTCCTCGCCGTGGACCCAGGTGGCGGCGATGGGCGGCGCCAGGAGGGGCCGGGCGGCGCCCACGGCCACGGGCACTTCCCGCCGCCCGGCGGCCTCCAGGGCCCGCAGGGTGTTGTAGGCGGCGGTCTCGGCGTCCACGTTGCCGAACACGGTACCCACCCCAAGAAGCTCCACGCCGGGCGAGCGGGCCACGTAGAGCAGCCCCAGGGCGTCGTCCACCCCGGTATCCACGTCCAGCAGCAGCTTCATCGGTCCACTGTCCCACCTTCCCCCAGGCGCCGGATCCGTTCGAAGAGGAGGGTCTTGAAGGCCGCAGTGCCGCCGCCGTCATCACGACTGCGGCTCCGCGCATCTGTCACGTCCTCTCCTTTCTGAAGATCCGTCGCTGACTCTGAAGATCCGCCGTTAACCATCCATCGGGCCACGGGCCGGTCTGTCAGGCGGTAGCTGCTCCGGTCGCGAGGAAGCGGTCGATGGCCCGGCGGCCGGCCAGCGACGACTGGGCTCCCCGCCGGGTGACAGCCAGGGCCGCGGCGGCGTGGGCGAACCGCACCGCCTGCTCCCAGTTCCGGCCCTCGGCCAGCGCCACCGCCAGGGCCCCGGAAAAGGCGTCACCCGCCCCCGTGGCGTCGACGGCCCGTACCTTGAAGCCCGGTATCAGGCGGGGCCCGTCGCCGGCCACCGCCAGAACGGCACCCCGCGCGCCCAGGGTGACCAGGGCCCGCCGGCACCCGCGGTCCAGCAGCGCGCGGGCGGCGGCCATGGCGCCGGCCGTGTCGCCGGCGGCCACCCCGGTCAGTGCTTCTGCCTCCCCCTCGTTGGGGGTCACGACCTCCACTCCCGCCAGCAGGTCCCCGGGCAACGGCGCGGGGGGCGCCGGAGCCGGATCCAGCAGCACCCCGACCCCTGCCTGCCGGGCCAGTTGCACGGCACGAGCCACCGCGGGCAATGGGATCTCCAGTTGCAGGAGCACAAACCGGGCGCCCGCGATGAGCGGGGCGGCCGCTTCGACGTCCGCGGCGGAGACGTAGCCGTTGGCGCCGGGGGCCACGACGATGGCGTTCTCCCCGCTGGCGTCCACGGTGATGACGGCCACGCCGGTGGGGTGATCCGGGTCCACCCGCACCCCTTCCACCGCCACGCCCGCGTCGGCCATCCCCTGTAAGAGGGTCCGACCGAAGCCGTCGTCGCCCACCCGGCCCAGCATCGCCACGGCCAGCGACCCCGGTCCGCTACCGGCTGCCCGGGCGGCGGCGACCGCCTGGTTTGCCCCCTTGCCGCCGGGATAGGTGTCGAAGTCCGATCCCAGCACGGTTTCACCCGGCCGGGGGTGTCGCGGGCATCGGACCACAAGGTCCATGTTGATGCTGCCGATGACCACGATGTCAGCCATGACCTGCTCCTTCGTCCGCCGGCGGCGCCGTGGACTCCCTGAGCACCAGATCCGGCCGGAGCCTGACCCGCCGCGGCTTCCGGCCGGCCCGCCCCTCGATGCGGTCCAGGAGCAGCCTGGCGGCCCGCTGCCCCATGCGGTAGGTGGGCTGCCGGACGATGGTCAGCGGCGGGCCCGTCCATGACGCCATGTCAATGTCGTCGTAGCTGCCTCCACCAGTCTGGGGGCCGCCTTGAAACCGCCGGCGAAGCGGAAGTCCCCCTCCGCGACCCAGGCCGGCTGCGGGCGGATGCCCGCCGCGGCCAGGGCCTGCCGCCAGGCGGCGAGGCGCTCCGCCGCCACGCTCAGGTTCCTGGGGCCCGTGATGATGCCAATCCGCCGGTGGCCCAGGCCGATCAGGTGGTTCACCAGCCCGGTCATGCCCGCGGCGTTGTCCACCCCCACCGAGTCAACCGGCGGCTGCCGGACTCCTCGGTCCACCAGTACGACCGCCAGCCCCGCCGCCAGGACCGGCACCAGGTGGTCGGGCTTCTCGGCGCAGGTGTCCAGGATCAGACCGTCCAGGGCGTGCTCGACGCAGGCCAGGCAGTAGTAAGCTTCCTTGTCCACCCGGTCGTCGGAATTGAACAGCATAACCCTGTAACCGGCGGCGTGGGCCGCGTCCTCAACCCTGCGGGCCAGAGCGGGGAAAAAGGGGTTAGCGGTAGCCCAGGGACTCCACGGCCGCCGGAATCTTGCCGCGGGTGGCCGCGCTGACGTAGACATTCGGGGTTCGACGGTTCGCCGGCGGTCTCACAAATCCCTGCCGTCCAGGCCAGAGCCGCCCGGCTGGCGGGAGGCGGTCCGCGCTGACCGGCGGATTCAGGACCACCGCCCGGCCAGGGCCGGGGCCAGGCCGTTCACGGCCAGCGCCAGGCCGACCAGGCCGACCACGAAAATGGCGATGATGATGTGCTCCACCACCAGGTTGTTCCATTCGTCCCACACCCAGAAGCCGATGCCGACGCC
>DYFQ01000001.1:0-25336 GCA_020725105.1 Symbiobacterium thermophilum | reverse complement strand
GCCGACCAGGCCGGGGGAGACGCCCACGTCGCTGGCAAAGAGCGGCACGACGGGTCGGAGAAGCTGGTGGAAAATCCCCTTCGGGGTTCCCGGGGCAGGAATGGCCGGGCCGCCAAGGAAATTTCTGCCTTTGAGGAGGATGTCCAGTGGTTACCCGTGACGACATCCGGCAGTTACTCGCCATCGGGCCCAACGAGGTGCTCTACGCCACGGTGGCCCTCACCACGGACCCGGCCGCCAACCCGCGTCAGGAGTACCTGATCCGGTTCAAGAACCTGTGGAGGGACGCCGTGGCAACCAGGTCGCGGCGGGAACAGGCCGCCCTGCGCAAGGACCATCAGAGCATCGTCCACCTCCTTGAAACCCGGTCGCGGGACCTCAGACGGGGCCTGGTGGTCGTGAGTTGCCAGGCCCGGGACTTCTGGTACGAGGCTCACGTCCAGGTCCCCGTTCGGGACCAGGTGCTGCTGGCCCGGCGGCCGGCGGTGGGGCCGCTACTGGACCTGCTCGACACCTACCAGCGCTACTGCGCCGTCCTGGTGGACCGTGAGACGGCGCGCATCCTCCTCATCCACCTGGGCGAGGTCGAGGAGTATACCGAGATCCTGTCGGAGGTGCCCGGCAAGCACAGGAAAGGTGGCTGGCAGGGGCTCTCCCAGTCCAGGTACCAGCGGCGGATAGAAGACAAGGTCCGGATCCACCTGGACGCGGCGGTTGAGGCGCTCCGAGACTTCGTCCGGGGCGAGGAGCAGATCGAGCGGATCCTGCTGGCGGGTCCCGTGGAGGCCCGGAGCAGGTTCAAGCAACGGCTGGGGCCTTCGCTTCGCCGCCTGCTCAAGGGCGAGTTCGACCTGGAGATGACGGCGCCGCCCGACGAGGTCCGCCGGGCCACCCTGGAGGCCGTCGAGGAGGTGGAGCGGGCCGAGGAAGCCGGGCTGGTCCAGGAGGCCATCACCGCCAGCCGCAAGGGCGGCCCGGGGGCGACCGGGATCGACGACGTGCTGGCCCAGGTCCAGGCGGGGAACGTCCGCCGCCTGCTGGTGAGCCCCCACGCCCGGGCCCGCGGCTTCCGCTGCAGCCACTGCCGGGCGCCGGTTCGCGAGGCCGCCGGCCAGGCCCTGGGCCGGTGCCCGTACTGCAACCAGGAACTGCAACCCGTCCAGCATCTGGTGCAGTTGCTCATGCAGGACGCAGCCAACCACGGGGCGCGCATCGACATCGTCGAGGGGGTTCCCCAACTCGAGGAAGTGGGGGGCGTCGCCGCCCTGCTCAGGTACTAGCCAGTCTTCCGCTGCCGGCCCGGCAAGCCTAGAACGGAAGGTCGTCGGCCCCGGCGGCGGCGACCTCTGCTCCCGCCACGTAAGCCTGGCCCTCGGGGCAGCGGTCGAGAAAGTCGCACCAGCGGCACCGGCGCCCGGCCCGGGGCACGAACCGGCTGTCCCCGCTGATCGTGTCGGCCAGGTCTATCAAGGCCGCCCGGGCCGCCTCCAGGTCAGCCGGTGACGGCTCGTAGCTGACCCGGCGGCCTTCCCGGAGGTAGAGCAGGGTCATCCGGCCGACCCGCCGGCCGGTGGTCTCCTCCACGGCCACGGGGTAGACCTGGGGGCCCAGGTCCCGGAGGGCAAACCGGTCGTCGTGGGGCGGGCGGCCGGTCTTGTAGTCGATCACCTCCAGCCTGCCGTCGTCAAGTTGGTCGACCCGGTCGACCCGCCCGACGAGCACGTGGCCGCCGTCCAGTGGCATCTCGACCCATTCCTCGAGCCAGAGAGGCGTCGCGGCAGTGTCCTCCCCGTCAAAGAAGGCCCGGAGGTAGGCCAGCCCCTCCAGGCCGAAGCGGCGTTCCTCTTCCCGGTTGGAGAAAGAGCGTCCCCGTTCCGGGTCGTCCCGCCAGTTCCGCCGGAAGACCCGTTCAAGCCGTTCCCACGTGCGCTCCGGTAGCGGACGCTCGAAGAACCACCTGAGCGCCGCGTGGACCTGCGTCCCGAGGAACAGGTGGGGGCTCGGCTTGATGGGCAGGCCGTCGACGTATTGAAACCGGAACTTGCGCGGGCAGAGCCTGTAGGTGTCCCCCGCGGACGCGCTGATTCGCACCGGCCGGGATCCCTCCCGGCCAACGGGCTTCTGCGCCGGCGAGGGAGGCTCCTCCAGGAGCGGCAGGATGCGGGCCCGATGAGACCGGCCCGGCTCAGAACTGGTGCGGCTGCGCCCGGAAGGTTGACAGGAGGGTGTCCAGGCCCAGGGGCGTCTCCCTGACCGGTCCCAGGCTGAACCGGTCGCTGTACGGACCGCGGACCCGATTCAGCAGGGTTGCGCCCAACCGCTTCTGGTCGCGCCGCAAGGCCTGCGCCTGGGCGCGAATCTCCCCAAGAAATCGCCGGGCGATGCCCCGGTCCTGGCTGAACACGCGGAAGTCCCGGTCGTCAGCCGCCAGGATGCCGATGGGTTGCTTGGCCGCGGAATAGATGACCCGGTAAAACGCCACTGCCCACCAGCCCCCACCGTCCGGAATGAGGGAAGCATCGTGACAATGAACATTTCCTCAACCGGCTTTGATTCCCTCGTGTCCGACCTTATTCACCCCCGACCCTCAGTTTTCCCCACATTGTGGCAGTGGCGGGAAGGAACGGCCGGCGGGCGAAGCAGGCTGGGGCTGGCGGCAACAGGTGTCTCACCGCTCCGCTACGCGCCGGGGCGGTCCCTCAGCCCCGACGGGAGCAGGAAGTTTCGCAGCAGCAGGCCGACGTTGGCCGGCCGCTCCGCCAGCCGGCGGACGAACCAGGGGTACCACTCGCGCCCGTAGACCACGAGCACCCGCAAGGGCACGCCCCGTGCCAGCAGCCGGGCCTGCAGCGCGGTGTGGATGCCCCGGAGCATCTGCACCTCGTACCGGCCTTCGTCCAGGCCCCGCCGGGCGATCATGCCCCGGACGCCTTCGATCAGCCGGGCGTCGTGGGTCGCGACCGCCAGGAAGCACCCGCCGTCCAGCAACTGTTCGGCCAGCTCCAGATACTGCCGGTCGATGTCGGAACGCCGGGTGTAGGCGACGTCCGGCGGCTCGACGTAGGCCCCTTTCACCAGCCGGACCCGGGCCCGGCGGGCAACGAGGGCCGCGGCGTCGCGGGGCGTTCGCCGGAGGTACGACTGCAGGCAGATGCCCAGTTCCGGGAACTCCCCGTGCAGTTCGCTGAAGCAGTCCAGGATGGCGTCGACGTGTTGAGAGTCCTCCATGTCGATCTCCACCGGGGCGCCGCCCTGTGCGGCTGCCGCCAGGATGAGCCTGGCGTTTCCCAGGCAGACGCCCCGGTCCACGTCTAGCCCCAGCTGGGTCAGCTTCACCGAGAGGCCGACGGGAACGTCCCGGTCACGGCTGGCTTCAAGGAGTCTGACGTACGTGTCGGCCGCCTGGCGCGCCGCCCCGGCGTCCTTCACGTACTCGCCCAGGTAAGTGAGGGACACGCGGGCGCCTGACTGGACGAGCCGCCCGGCCACCGCGAAAGCGTCGGCCTCGTGCTCGCCGGCGACGAATCTGGCCGCCCCGCAGCGCATCCCGTGCCGGATCATGAAGCGGGTCACCGGCCGGCTTCCGAAGACACCCAGCACCAGGGCGCGGCTCAGCCGCCTGGTGTTCATCGGGTCAGAGCCCCGCCCGGGGGAGTCTCCACGATTTCCCACGTCTGCCGGTCGCTTGCGTCCAAGGGCGGACCCGCTCCTGACTGTAGCTCCATCCCCTGAAAGGGCCGGGAGATGACTTCCCCACGTCGGGAACATGTTCCTTCCCAGGCCGTGGAGAGCAGCAGATGGACTGCCGGCGGCGGGCGCCTCTCCTCTGGCCCACGGAAGCAGGTCGGTTACACCCGGAGCGACCGTCTTCGGCCGGAAAGCTGAACCACACATTACCTTGATGAGAGCGGGCAGCCAGGAGGATCGAGGCAACCGGCGGCCAATCTCTTATCCGTGGTAAATGACGAAGGACCGGCAGGAAACCTTCCGATTACTTTCCGGGCGCCACGAAGTAGCTGTGCATGCCCCGAAGGGGGTAGACGAGTTGACGGTCCCAGGTAGCCAGACCGATGCACCACCAATGCCGGGAAACCAGCGGCCGGCCCGGAAGGGCGTTGAGGACCGTGTTCTCGAGGCCTTGAGACCCCTGGTAGAAGCGATTGCTCTGACCTTTGGTCACCGATGCGAGGTAGTCCTCCACGATCTGCGAAAGCCCGAGCAGTCCATCGTGGCCATCGCCAACGGCCACGTTACCGGCAGAACCGCTGGCATGTCGGTCCTCGCCGGACCCTCGGGCGACCTGGGATTTCAGGTCCTGTACCGGCCGGACGTCGACGCCGTCGTCAACTATCGGACCTCGGGCCCTGACGGACGGCAACTGAAGTCCACCTCCGTGATGCTTCGGGACCGTCGCGGCAACCCCTATGGGGCAGTGTGCATCAACATGGACCTGACCGAGGCCCTGATGGGCAAGGCGTTCCTGGACGAGTTCTGCATGGAAGAGACCATCACCACGCCGTTGGACCGGCACGTCGCCCTCGAACCCATCACCCCCGAGCCTGTTGGACACATGGTGGACCGACTGATCGCCGAGTCCATCGAGGCCGTGCGCACTCCGGTGGCCCTCATGCGGAAGGAGGACCGGATGAGGGCGGTTGAACGCATGGAGGCGCGGGGCGTGTTCGTGATGAAGGGGTCAATCGAACGAGCCGCCAGGGCGCTCAACGTCTCCCGGTTCAGCATCTATAACTACCTCAAGGAAATCCGCAACCGTTAGGGTAGCGGCCCCCGGGAGTCTGACGCCCCTGTCACCGGCCGGCTGGCGCGACCGGTGGCGAAGACACCGTTTCCGCGACGCCCGGGGCCCGAACCACGGCCTTTTGCATCCACCGGCGGGAGCGGAAATAACCGATGCCAACGGCGCCGCCCAGCAGGTAGGATCCGACGATTCCCCACCAGACGCCTGCCACGCCCCAGCCGAGGCCGAAGGCAAAGACCCACGCCAGGGGCAGCCGGAACACCCATTGGCTGATGAAGCTCAGCACCAGGGTGGCCGTGGCGTCGCCGGCCCCGCGCAGCATGTGGTTGAGGACCAGCAGCACGCCGAACAGCCCGTAAAAGAATCCCTGGATGGCGAAGTAGAGGGCGCCGGTCTGGACAACGGCGGGGTCGTGCCGGGCGAACGGCCAGACCAGCCAGGGACCGGCCAGGGCCATGATCCCGCCTAGCGCCGTGAGCAGCACGAAGATGACCCGCAGCGCCACCCGGCCAGCGACGTAGGCCCGTTCAGCGAGGCCCGCGCCCAGGTTCTGCCCGACCATGGGCGCCGCGGCCAGCCCCATGGCGACGGCCGGCATCACCAGCAGGGAATCGACCCGCAGGCCGATACCGTGAGCCGCCACGGCCACCGTGCCCCAAGGGGTCACCAGACCCATGACCACGCTGTTGGCCCCCGACTGTACCAGGCTGGTCAGCCCGGCGGGCAGCGCGATCTTCAACAGGTTGCGGATGATCCCTCTGTCCGGGAGAAAATCCTCCCGGCGGACCCGCGTGACCTCCCGGCGCTGCAGTAGCCACAGCCCCCACAGGGCGGCCAGGGCCTTTGCCAGCAGCGTCGCCCAGGCGGCGCCGGCCACCTCAAGCCGGGGGAACGGGCCCAGGCCGAAGATGAGCACCGGGTCGGCCAGGACGTTGAAGCCGTTGGAGATGAGCCCCAGTTTCATCGGGGTCACCGAGTCGCCTACCCCGCGCATGGCCGCTCCCACGATGGTGAAGGCGTACATGAATGGCATGCCGACCGTACTGATCACCAGGTACACGGCGGCATCCGGGTATAGCTCGGGGGGCGTCCCGAGGGCCCGGAGGATGGGTCCGTGAAGGGCCAACACCAGTCCGGTCAGCGCCAGGGCGATCCCGCCGATCAGCAGGATGCCGTTACCGATGGACCTGGTCACCATGTCCCGCCGCCGGGCGCCGAAGTACTGGGCCACCAGGGCCGTCACGGCGGCCGTCGTGCCCCAGGCCACCGACAGCATGATGAAGATGACGACGTAGCTGACGGACACCGCGCCAATGGCCCGCGCCCCGAGCTGGGCCACCCAGAGGGCGTCAACGATGGTGTAAACGGTCTGCAGCGAGGTGGCAACAAAGATGGGCAAGGCAAAGGCCAGCAGGTTAGGCAGGATGGGGCCCCTGGTGAGGTCGCTCACGCGTCAATTCTAACCGGCTTCCGGACACGCGACAAGGCAAGGCTCCCTGGAAATGGCGCCGGGGACCCGGCATCGGGTCCCCGGCTGCCTCTGACCGCGGCTTCCCCATCGTGCGGAGCCCCTGGCCGGTTAGCCTCGAAGGACCACGTCCGCGGCCAGGGCGCCGAACAGAATCAGCAAGTAGACTCCGGACAGTTTGAACAGCCGGCCGGCAAGCCCGGCTTCGGGACGCCGCCACAGGACCACGTGGGCGGCTGCCCAGGCGCCGCCGGCGACCAGCGCCAGGACCAGGTACCCAGCCCACGGTCGCGCGGCGCGCAAGGATGTCAAGCTAAGCGTCGCCGGAAAGGAAAAGGGGAGGCCGTGACACGCGTCACAGGGTATAGGTGAGGTAGCCCGGTAGAACTGCCGGTCCCGGGCGGCTGCTACCGGCCCGCGCGGAGCACCCGGCCGGCCAGGGCGCCGGTGTGCCGGTCGCCCTCAAGGACGAGGGTTCCGTTGACGAACACGGCCGCGATGCCCGTCGGGTACTGGTGGGGAGCTTCAAAAGTGGCCCGGTCCTGGATGGCGGCCAGGTCGAACACCACCAGGTCGGCGAAGGCCCCTTCCGCCAGGCGCCCCCGGTCCTTGAGGCCCAGCCGGTCGGCGGGAAGCGAAGTCATCTTCCGCACGGCCGCCTCGAGGCTGAGGACGCCCTGTTCCCGGACGTAACGGCCCAGGACCCGGGGGAAAGTGCCGTACGACCGCGGGTGTGGCTTGCCGTGGCCCATGGGGCCATAGGGCGCCAGGGCCAGGCTGTCGGAGCCGACCATCACGTCCGGCTCACGCAGGATCCGGAGGACGTCGGCCTCGGCCATGGCATGACCGATGACGCCCGTCCGCGGGTACTCCAGCACCAGGGCCAGGCAGGCGTCGGCCGGAGACTGGTTTCGTTCGCGGGCGACGTCGGTCAGGTTGCGGCCCTCGTAGGTCCGGTTCTCGCAGTCGGAGATGACCACGTTTTCCCAGCCGACACCCGGCACCGAACTGCTCCAGCCCGGCTCACCCTGCTCCAGGGCGCGGATGATGCGATCCCGGGTCGAGGGATCCTCCAGCAGCCTGGCGAGCCCCTCCGGACCCTCTTCCATGGCCCAGGGGGGTACCAGGGCCGCCAGGCCGGTGGACCAGGCGGGGTAGGGGTACTGGTCGGCGGCCACGTCGATGCCGCCTCGCCGGACCTGTCCGAGCAGGTCCAGAAGCTCCTCGGCCCGGCCCCACATGGAGCGGCCTTCCAGCTTCAGGTGGCTCACCTGCACCGGCGCGCCGCTCTCCCGGCCGACGGCGATGGCCTCCTGGACCGCCTCGAACAGTGTCGGCCCTTCGCCCCGGACGTGGCTGGCGTAGAGCCGGCCGTGGCGCCCGGCCACGCGCGCCAGACCGACCAGTTCCCCGGTGTCGGCATAGCAGCCGGGGACGTAGATGAGCCCGGTCGAAACACCGAACGCCCCGTGGTCCAGGGCCTCTTCCAGCAGCCGGGCCATCTGGCGGAACTCGTTGCGGTTGGGTGGCCGGTTGGCCCCGCCCATGGCCGCCACGCGGAGGGTGCCGTGACCGGCCAGGCCGGCAAAGTTGGTCGCCAGCCCCCATTCCTCCAGCCGGTCCAGAAACTCCCCGTAGCCGCGCCAGTCCCACGGGGCGTCCGGGGCCAGGCTGCGCAGCCAGTTCATGGAGTCGTCACTCTTCTCCGGGGTGTAGGGCGCCGGGGAGGATCCACAGTTTCCGCTGACCACGGTGGTCACGCCCTGGCGGACGGCGCTCTCCATCAGCGGGTTGACGAAGGGAGAGACGTCGGAGTGGGTGTGGATGTCGATGAAGCCCGGGGCAACGACCATGCCGGCGGCGTCCAGGACCTGTCGGGCCTCGGGAAGCCCGGCCCGCGCGGCGCGACCCGGCCGGCCCGCCGGCTGGCGGCCTACCACCGCGACCCGGTCGGCCTTGACGCCGACGTAGCCCGCGTATCCCGGGTTGCCGCTGCCGTCCACGATCCAGCCGTTGGTGAGGAGCAGGTCCAGCACGACCACATCCGCCTCCTGCGGCCCGTCGCCATGGATGCCACCTTCTCCCGCTCTCCGGCCCTTTCCTTTGGCCATGAACCCGGGCGCGGGCCGGAGTCGGCAGGGAAATTTCGCAACCCGGAGGAATCCGCCAGCATGAGCGACACCGCCAGGACTGTCCGGAGCACCCCCGCCGCCGGGGCCCTCCGAGACCTCGCGCTCATGGTCTTCTACCACTCGGCAGGCTACGGCGCGGCCGCCCCCCTGGTGCCCCTCTTCGCCGCCGGCATGGGCGCGGGGCCAGCCATGGTGGGTCTGGTGGTGGCCGTTTCGGAGTTTTTCCCCATCTTCCTGGCGCTTCCCGTGGGGGTGTTGACCGACCGGCTGGGGCCCCGCCGGCTGCTGATCGCGGGCGCGGCAGGCATGGTGGCCAGCAGCGCCGTGCGCACCCTGGCCTCGGACCTGGGGCTGCTCGTCCTGTCCCAGGTGCTGCTGGGTGTCACCTCCCTGGCGGTGTGGCTGTGCGGCCAGAGCTTCGTCGCGCGGGTGGTCCGGCCGGAAGAGAGGGCGCAGCAGTTCGGAACCTGGATCGTCGCCATATCCCTCGGCAACCTGGTCGGACCCGTCGCCGGGGGCGTCGTGGCGGACCTGGCGCTCGCCGCGGGTACGTCGCAGGACGCGGCCTACCGGGTCGTGTTCGCCGCCGGCGGGCTGGTCGGTGTCCTGGGGGTGTGGCACGCCTGGCGGCTGCCCGATCCGCCCCCCGCGGACCAGCGCTCCCTTTCCCTCCGCGACACGCTTGGGGAGGCGGCCGGGCTCCTGCGTCGGCGCGGGGTGGTGCTGGGTAGCCTCACGAGCTTCAGCCTGATCCTCTCGGGCGGCATCCGCCGCTCCTTCCTCCCCCTGTACCTGGCCGGCCTGCAGATGTCCCCGACGGCCATCGGCGTCCTGTTTGCCGCGCCCTCGCTGGCCGCCGTGGCAGTCCGGCCGTTCCTCGCCTCCCTGGTGCGGTGGGCCGGGGAGCTGGGACTGCTGCGCCGGGCGCTCGTCCTCACCACCGTCGCCTGGGCGTGCGTGCCCTGGCTGGAGACGGCCGTTCCCCTGTTCCTGGCCCTGGCCGGGACGGGGCTTGGCCACGGGGCGGGGCTGCCCGTCACCATGGTCCTGACGGTGAGCGACGCCCCCGCCTACGAGCACGGCACGGCCCTCGGAATCCGGCAGATGGCGAACCGCGTGGCGGACACGGTCAGTCCCGCTGCCTTCGGCCTGGCGGCCGGCCTCCTCGGGCTGGCGGCCAGCTTCTACCTGGCGGCCGCCTTTGCCGCCGGTGGCCTGGCTGCCATGGGCCTCTTGCTGCGAAAAGGTCCCTCCGGGGCCACGCCGGTCGGTCCGCAGGCTGGCGCCCGGCGGGCATGAACGGCGCGCCGCTGGCGTAGCATGATCCACCCATTCGTGCTACGATTGAAGGGGCGAAAGGAACGGGCGAGCAGGTGCCGACGAACCCGAGCAGGAGGCGGTTCCCGTGTCAAGCCTGGTGCGCTTTGGCATCTCCCTCGACGGTGAACTCCTTGACCGGTTCGACCGGATCATCAAGGCCAAAGGCTATGCCACCCGCTCGGAAGCCATCCGCGACCTGATGCGGGAGAAGCTGGTGGAAGAGCGGTGGGAACAGGGGACCGGCGAGGTCGCCGGGACCATCACCATCGTGTACAGCCACCACACCAACGGCCTGGGCGACCTCCTCACCGACCTGCAGCACGCCTACCACCACCTGATCGTCTCCACCATGCACGTGCACCTGGACCACGACCACTGCCTCGAGGTGCTGGTGGTGAAGGGGCGGCCGGACGAGGCCCGGGCGGTGGCCGACCGGCTGACCAGCGTGAAGGGAGTCCTCCACGGCCGCCTGACCCTGACCTCCACCGGGACGGAACTGCTGTGAGCGCGTCCGGGACCCCGCGAGGTCTTGGTCTGGTGGACGCCAGGGTCAAGCTGGTGGCCAGCCTCGCGCTGGTGGTCGCCGTGGTCACGCTCCGCTCCCCCGCCGCCCTCGCCCTGGCCCTGGCTGGCACGGGTGCCTTGCTGCTGGCCTCAGGCCTGGGCCCGGGGCGGCTCCTTCGCCGGACCCTCGTGGTCTTCCCCTTCGGTGGGCTGGCGGGGCTGGCGCTGGCCTTCACCACCCCGGGCGAGCCCGTGCTTCCCCTCGGGCCTCCGGCCTGGGGCCTGGCTGTCATCGGCGCCGGGGCGCGGGCCGCCCTCCTTGTCGTGCTCAGGGTCTGGGCCGCCGTCTGGGCGGCGGGGCTGTTCACCGCCACCACCCGGCTGGACGAGGCCCTGCGGGGCCTGCGGGCGATCGGGATGCCGGCCCTCATGACCACCCTGGCGGCTCTGACGGTGCGCTACGTTCCGGTGGCTTCCGGGGAGTTCCAGCGCATGTGGCGGGGACGCCTGGCCCGCGGTTTCGTCCCCCGGGGCATCCTGCACCAGCCTGCCCGGTCAGGGTTGGGAGCTCTCTTCGGCATGCTCTTCTTGCGCTCGCTCGACCGCAGCGAGCGCCTGTACCGGGCCATGCTGGCCCGGGGCCTGGGGCACCCCGCGCGACCCGTGCGGGCCGGGCCGGTCGCGTTGACCCACGCCCTTGCCGGCGCCGCCCTGGTGAGCTTCGCCCTGGGTCTGTTCCTGTGGGACCGGGGGTGGCCGTGGTGAAGCCGGTCATCGAGGTCGACGGACTCGGCTACGCCTACCCCGACGGCACGTGGGCGCTCAGGGGACTGTCCCTTGCCGTGGCGGCCGGATCCAGGCTGGCGCTGCTCGGCCCCAACGGGGCCGGCAAGTCCACCCTGCTGCTGCATCTGAACGGTATCCTGCTGCCGGCCAGCGGCCGGGTGAGGGTGCTCGGGACGGGCGTGGACAAGGATACCTGCCTCGAGATCCGGCGCCGGGTGGGTCTGGTGTTCCAGGATCCGGACGACCAGGTCTTCGCCCCCACCGTCTGGGAAGACGTCGCCTTTGGCCCGACCAACCTGGGGCTCCCCGTTGACGAGGTGGCGCGGCGGGTGGAAGCGGCACTCGAGGCGGTCGGGGCGGTTGACCTCGCCCGCCGGGCGCCTCACCGGCTGAGCGTCGGCCAGAAGAAACGGGTGGCCATCGCGGGCGTCCTGGCCATGCGGCCCGACGTCATCCTGCTGGACGAACCCACCGCCTCGCTGGACCACGCCGGGTCCAGGGCCGTGCTGGCCATCCTGGACCGGCTCAACCGGCAGGGCACCACCCTGGTCATGGCCACCCACGACGTGGACCTGGCGGCGGAGTGGGCCGACACCGTCGCCGTCATGGCCGGCGGGCGCCTGGTCGCCCGGGGCGGGCCGGCGCTCCTGCGGGACGAGGCTTTGCTGGCCCGGGCCGGGCTCCGCCCGCCCCGCGTGGCCGAGGTCTTCCGCCGCGCGCGGGGCTGGCGGCCCCGCCCCTGTCCCATGACCGTGGGCCAGGCCGTCGAGGCTCTCGAAGCGCTCCTCGCGCCAGGAACCGCGGCCGGCTGGAACGCTGGCGGGAAGGCATCGGAATGACGGCAGGCGGACGCCTGCGCGACGAGACAGGAGGCGATACACTTGCACATCCCGGACGGGCTTCTTGATCCTAAAACCTGGGCCAGCAGCGCCGCGATCAGCACCGCCGCCGTTGGCTACGCCGCCCGGCACACGGCCCGGGTCATGGAGGAGCGCCACGTACCGACCATGGGCGTGCTGGCCGCCTTCATCTTCGCCGCCCAGATGGTGAACTTCCCCATCATCGGCGGCACCTCGGGCCACCTGGTCGGAGCGGTGCTGGCGGCGGCAATCCTGGGCCCCTGGACCGCCATCCTTCTCCTGACCACCGTCTTGACGGTCCAGGCGTTTCTGTTCGGCGACGGCGGCATCACCGCCCTCGGGGCCAACGTGCTGAACCTGGCCATCGTCGCCACCTGGTCGGGTTACGGGATCTACGCCGCGGTGAGCCGGCTGTGGCCCTCGGCCCGGGGACGGCTGGCCGGAGCGTTTGCCGGCGCCTGGTGCTCGACGCTGGCGGCCTCCGCCACGGTGGCAGTCATGCTGGCCGTGTCTGGCCTGGTCCCTCTGGGGCTCGCGCTGGGCGCCATGCTGACCTGGCATGCCCTCATCGGCCTGGGCGAAGGCGCCATCACCGTCGCCGTCCTGGCCTACGTGGCACAGGTGCGGCCGGACCTGGCCGGTTTCCGGATGGTCCGGGCCGCCCGCCTGGAGGAGGCGAACTGACCGTGTCAAGATTTCTCTGGTGGGCGCTGGCCCTCGCCGCGGCGCTGGCCGTCGCCGTCGCGCCGTTCGCGTCGCCCGACCCGGACGGGCTGGAACGGGTGGCGGAAGACCTGGGGTTCGCCGAGCGGGCGGCGGTGTGGCTCCGAACTCCCTTCGCCGACTACCTTTTCCCGGGCATCGGCAGTGAAAGGGTGGCCACCGCGGTGGCGGGCGCGCTGGGGGTCGCCGCCACGGCCTTTGCCGTCATGGCCGTCGGGCGGCTGCTGACGCGGCGCATGGAGCCTGGCCCGGGCCGCCACGCCCGCTGAGTCGCGCCCCGGCTCCCTGGTTCGGGCCGCCTTGCCCCCATGCCCGGCTCAGGGCGTGGCGCCCGCCAGTTCCAGGATCCGCTGCCACCGCTCGGGCGAGACGGGCATGACCGAGAGGCGCGGCAGCCGTACCAGTTCCCAGCCGGCGAACTCGGGCCGGGCCTTGATCTCGGCCAGGGTCACCGGGCGCGGCAGGCGTCCCAGCGGGCTCACGTCGACCACCACCCGCGGGCCGCCGGCGGCCGGGTCGGGGTACGGCTCGCTGACCACCTCGGCCAGACCGACCACGGCCTTCTCCGAACCGGTATGGTAGATGAAGGCCCGGTCCCCCTGCCGCATGCACCGCAGATGGGCCAGGGCGGTGGGATTTCTCACCCCGTCCCAGACGTCCCGGCCCGCCTTCTCCAGGTCGTCGTAGGAATACTCCTTGGGCTCCGTCTTCAAGAGCCAGTTGGCCACGGTCCCTCCCCCCTTTCGTGCGCCCTCAGGCCTTGCGCCGCGGGCTTGGTGGCCGCGCTTCGAGCCGCGCCCGCGCTCACAGCCGGGCCCGCAGGTACTGGCGGGGCCACTCGACCTCGACCCCCAGGGTCCCCGCCGCCCGCAGCGGCCAGCAGGGATCGCGCAGCAGTTCCCGGCCCAGCGCGACCAGGTCGGCCCAGCCGTTGCCCAGGATTGCTTCCGCCATTTCCGGTCGGGTGATGAGCCCCACCGCCGCCACCGGCGGCCCGGCGACGGCCCGGATGGTCCTGGCGAAATCCACCTGGTAGCCGGGGTAGACGGGAAAGTCCACCGGCACGGCCCCGCCACTGGAGACGTCGATCAGATCCACGCCGCGCCGGCGGGCCAGTTGCGCCACCCGGGCCACGTCTTCCACCGTGAGCCCGCCCGGGGCGTAGTCGGTGGCCGACAGCCGCAGAAAGACCGGTAAGCTCTCGCCGACCGCCCCCCGGACCGCCTCGATCACCTCCCCCAGGAAGCGAAACCTCCCCTCGAGGTCTCCCCCGTACCCGTCGGCCCTGTCGTTCACCAGCGGGGAGAGGAACTGGTGGATCAGGTACCCGTGGGCTCCGTGGATCTCGACGGCGTCGAACCCGGCCGCCACGGCCCTGGCCGCCGCCCGGCCAAACGCCTCCACCACCCCTCCGATGGCGTCCGGCGTCAGGGGCCGGGGGTCAGGGGTCTCGCCGGGCCGGAAGGGTCTGGCCGTCGAGGACACCGCCCCTCCTCCGGCCTCGGCCACGTCCCGGGCCGCCTTGCGCCCGGCGTGGGCCAGTTGCAGTCCCACGGCGGCGCCGTGAGCGCGGCAGAAGGCGGCGACGCGAGCCAGACCGGGTACCTGCTCGTCGCTCCAGATCCCCAGGTCCTGCCGGCTGATCCGGCCCCTGGGCTCCACGGCAGTCGCTTCCAGCATGATCAGGCCCGTCCCGCCCACGGCCCTGGCGCCGTAATGGACCAGGTGCCAGTCGGTGGCGCGTCCGTCGTCACCGGCGGAATACTGGCACATGGGCGACAGCATGATCCTGTTCTTCAGCGTCAGGGAGCGAACGGTCAACGGTCCGAACAGCATGGCTGCCCCTTTCACCTCTCAGGGTCAGAGATAGCGGTCCAGGTCCTGGAGAACGTCCACGGTGCCGTCGGCCTCGGCGGCCAGCCGGGCCAGCTCGGGCGGCGGACGAAGGCCGCTCCGGGCCACGTGCCCCCGCATGAACACCACTACCCGGAACCCGGCGGCCCGGGCCCCGGCGAGTTCTCCCGAGCCGCCGTCGCCGACGAACAAACAGACGGCCGCCGGCAGCCCCAACCGGTCAAGGACGGCCTGGTAAGCCCGGCGGTCTGGCTTGGCGACCCCGATCTCACAGGAAAAGCAGGCGGCGTCCACGAGGGAGGCCAGCGGCGAGGCCCCCCAGGTCCGGGCTTCCCGGGCATCGGCGTTGCTCAGAACGCCCAGCCGGAGGCCTTTGCCCCTCCAGGTCTGGAGGGCGGCGACGACCGCGGCTTCAGGCTGCATGATAGCCTGGTCCTGGTAACGTCCGAATGCCGCTTCGACCTCCTCGAGCAACGCGGCGCTCGCGGTTCGCCCGGCGCGGCGGAGGTACTCCGCCAGCAGGCCGGCAACGCCTATCGAGGCATCGGTGTTGCGACGGAGCGACATCTGGTCCCAGTACCGGGACAGGTCGGCCTCGTCGACGCCGAGGACCGTCGCGGCGTGCCGCAGCCGAGAAAAACCCCGAGGCCGGAAGGCCTCGGGGTCCACCAGCGTGTGGAACAGATCGAACACGATTCCGCGCGCGCCACGGTCCGGTGTCATGGGTTGCCTTTTCCCGGTGCGCGCCCCAGGTCCTGCCTGCCGGCCTAGCTCTCCACCGGTATAAGCCTTACCCGCGTGTCGTAGAAGCTCACGCTACCGCCGACCGGGTCCAGCAGGCAGGTGTTGCCGAGCGCCGGGTCGTCGGCCAGGCCGTCCACGGGCCGGCCGTGGTAGTCGGTGAGGGGGACGTACCGGGCCACGCCCGGGTAGCGGGCGCCGGTGTAACCCGGGTCCCAGGGCGTCCGGTCCAAAGCACGCGGTGGCCAGCACCAGGAAGAAACCATCCGCAGGAGCACGTCGGAGGCTTCGTTGACGGGGATGGTCGGCCTGGGCGGCACGCTGCGGACGGACGCCTCGCCGGTGGCCTCGTTGGCGATTGCCCGGCGGCGGTGCCTTGCCCAGGTGTGGCGCCGCAGGGAAAATCCTGGGCTGGCCCGATCCGTACTAGGGTGGCGGCCCAATGCCGCCGGTGCCCAGGCGGCTCGCCGCGGCTGCTGGAGGAATCCCAGGGCTTCGGCTGGATTAAACATGAGAAGCCGGGGGTCACCCGGCTCTCGGTTCAACTAGAGGCTGGCTTTGGTTGCGGCTCTGGTCGCGGTCTGGATCCTGCCGATCCCGGCTACTGAGCGCGACCGGGCGAGGGCGGGAGGCTGCCGCGGCTGATCTGCTGTTCGGCCAGGGCGATCATCCGGCGGACCATGTTGCCGCCCACGGCCCCAGTTTGCCGGCTCGGGAGGTCGCCCAGGTAGCCGCCCCAGGGAATTCCGAGTTCCTGGGCCGTCTGGTAGGCCAGCTGATCCAGGGCCTGACGGGCGTGGGGCACGAGTGACCGGTTGGTGCGTTGACCCTCGGCCATGTTCACACCTCCTGACCGTACACTTCGGCCTTAGCATGTGCCGGTCCAACCGGTCTATCCCAGGGATGTTCTGTCGGCCCAGGCTCATGCTGACAACTCCGCAACCCGGTCGAAAACGGCGGGATCCAGGGACAGGTCCACGGACCGCAGGTTTTCCGCCTGCTGTTCGACGCGGGTCGCCCCGACGATGGCGGACGTGACTCCGGGCTGCGCCATCACCCAGGCCAGGGTCAACTGTGCCACGCTGACGCCGACCTCCTGGGCCAGACCGGCCATCTCTGACGCGAGTCGCAGCCTGGCGTCGGTCAGGAACTGATCGGCAAAGCGGGGCTGCGTCACGGCCCGTGAGCCGGGCGGCGGAGGGGCCCCCGGCCGGTACTTCCCGGTGAGCAGCCCGCCGGCCAGCGGGAAGTAGACGATGACGCCGACGCCCTGGTCCCGGCAGAGAGGCAGCAGCTCCCGCTCGATACGGCGGTCCGCCGGCGAGTACGGCGGCTGGACCGAGTCGTAACGCACCAGGTTCAGGCGATCGCTGGTCCAGAGCGCCTTGCAGAGCTGCCAGGCGTCGTAGTTGGAGCAGCCGATGTAGCGGACCTTCCCCTGGCTTACCAGGTCGTCCAGGGCCCGGAGGGTCTCGTCCAGCGGGGTGGCAGGGTCAAAGGCATGGATCTGATAGAGGTCGATGTAGTCGGTCTGCAGGCGGCGCAGGCTGCCCTCGATTTCCCGGAACAGGTGGTGGCGCGACGAACCGGAGTCATTGGGTCCGTCGCCCGTTTTCAACCCGGCCTTCGTGGCGATGACGGCCTCGTGCCGCCGGTCCCGGACGGCTTTGCCGATGATGGTTTCCGACTGGCCAGCCGTGTACACGTTGGCCGTGTCGATCAGGTTCACGCCATGATCCAGGGCGTGGTGGACGATGCCGACGGAGGTCGCCTCGTCCGCTCGTCCGCCGAAGCTGTTGGTCCCCAGGGCGTAGGCGGAAACCCGAAGACCAGTCCTGCCAAGTTGTCGATAGATCACTTTGTCACCCCCCACGAAGACCTTCCGGCCGGCCGTGTAACTTCCTTTTCCTTACGCACCGGTTTGAGGGCGCATCCGCAGACTGTTTCCCGGGGACGATTTGTCCAGGACCCGGGGAGGTGTTCCGGATGGCCGAAGCCTACGACTTCACGGTCCTGGCTCCCAGGCCGGTGGACGAGGTGGTTGGGGCGCTGCACGCCGCGTTGACCAAGTACGGGGTGCACGCCCGCTGGACGGCGGACGTGGCGGCCGGCCTGCGTGACCTGGGGGCTGACCCGGGGTCCGAGATCATCCTCATCGAGGCCTGCGAGCCCGAAGGCGCCCGCGAGGCGCTGCGGGAGGAGCCTCGCCTGGCTTACCTGATCCCGGCCCGCCTCGCGGTGCAGCGGGCACAAGAGGGCACCCTTTGCGGCTTTCTCCGCCCGACCGAACTGGTAAGAGCCCTGGACCGGCCTGACCTCGAGCCCTATGCCGACCGGCTGGAAAAGCTCCTGCGCGATGCCGTAAGCGAAGCAACGGCACTGGGAGCGGACGAACGCCCTCGGCGGGACGCCGCCTGGAACAGCCTGGTGGCGACGAGTCCCACCACGGAGGGCGCCACCGCCCGGACGATCTCCCCTCCCCGAAGGAGCGGAATGGCTCGCGCCGCTCGTCAGGCCGGGACCAGGGCCCGGCGGCCCGCTAACCCTCGGCCGCCCGGGCCACGATGGCCGTGAAGATGGCCTGGGCCGCCAGGGTGCTGGTGACACCGCCCCGGTCAGCCATGGGGTTCACCTCCACCACGTCCATGACGCCCACCCGCGGCGCCAGGAGCCGGACGAGTTCCAGCAGCTGGGCCGAGGTGAGCCCGCCGGGCTCGTCCGCGCCGGTGCCGGGAGCGAAGGCCGGATCCAGGGCATCCACGTCGATGGTCAGGTAGACCCCGCCGGTGCCCTGCCGCGCCCAGGTCAGAGCCTGGCGCCCCGCTTCCCGTGCCCCCGCGGCGTGAATCGCCGCGGCCGGAAGCTGCCGGATGCCCTGAGCCTGGATGAACTCGAACTGGTCGGGGTAGTTGAAGCTCCTGACACCGACCTGGACCAGGTTCTGCGGCCGGTAAGGACCCAGTTCCAGGGCCCGTCGCATGGGGCTGGACCCGGAATAGCGGCCCTGGCGGAAATTCTCGTCCACCAGGTCAAGGTGGGCGTCCACCTGGATGATCCCCAGGGAGCCGCGGGCCCGGGCCGAAAAGGCCCGCAGCCCGGCGAGGCTGACCGAGTGGTCGCCGCCCGTGGCAATCACGAACACGTCATCAGCCAGCAGGCTCTCCAGTTTTTCCCGGGCCGTCTCGAGAACCCGCAGGTGGTCGTGGGCCGGCACGGGCACGTCGCCGTGGTCCTCCACCACAAGATCGGTAAAGGCAACGATCCGGCCGGCCTCCACGTCGTAGACCCTGCCGTCGCGGACCCGGTTGAGGAACCACCCCAGTGCCCGCCGGATCTCCGCCGGAGCATACCGGGCTCCCGGCCGACCCAGGGTCGACGCGGCGTCGTGAGGAATCCCCACCAGCGCGATACGGCGCGAGGCCCCGGGCCTTCCCACCAGCACCTGGAACTGCTCAGCCATGGGCTTGCTCGCTCCCTCCTTCAATCACGGGCTTCTTCGCCGCCCTCCTCGCCAGCCGTCTGGAACCGGCGCATGGAACCGTACCGGGACACCAGCCGCGTGAATTCTGCCTCGTCGTAGAACCGGCACCGGCCCCGGGTGTAGGCGATGGCCACCTCCACGCAGAAGCGGGCCGCCGCTTCGATGGCCACCGGGTTGCTGGCCCCGCTGGCCGAGCCCGGCACCGGCACCCCGGCCGTGATGGCCACCCCCACGACAGGGGCGGCGGTGACGGTGGCCGGCTGGAAGATGCTGTTGATGTGGCGGAGCCCGTTGCCGTAGGGGGTGATGTCCTGGGTCGCCACGGGCATCACCCGGGCCGGCTCGCCGGTGACGATCTCCATGAGGCCGATCAGATCAGGGGCCGGGGGGAGGATGTACCCCTCCTTGATGGTGGGCGAGATGGCGAAGCCGTTGTACTTGATCACCCGGTTGCCCCGGGTGGTGTCGACGGAAAGGATAGCCTCCATGGCTGGGTCCACCGTGTGGGCCAGTTGCGCCTGAATGGAGATGGGCGCTCCCATGAAAGGTACGGGGTCGTGGGGGATGATGGGCGCCCGGGGACAGACGTGGGTCGTGACGATGACCGTTCCTGGCAACCGGTCGCCGTGGGTGAACAGGTCCGCCAGCTTCAGGGCGGACGCCAGGGCGGTCACGGCCCCATCGCCGTCAGATACCAGGCCCAGCATCTCCGGGCGGGCGCCGACGCCGCCCAGTTGCCCGGTGATGCCCAGGGTCGGGCCGGCGCCGCCCGGCGCGGCGGGAAACTCGACGCGCACGGCATCGGTGTAACCTTCCTCGCCGTGAACCCGCACCGACCGGACCTCGGTCACTCCCCGGTCCCGGAACAGCCGTACCACCTCGTCACCGGTGACGTCGGCCCGACCAAGAAGGTCAAGCGCCTCCATCACCTGCCGTAAGGCCATGGTTCCACCCCCAGTGCAGCCAGGGCGCCGCTGAACGGCAGGCGCCGGTTCACTCCCGGTGGGATTTGTCCGTTGCCGGCCGGCGCACCTGCTCCGCGGAGGCATTCACGCAGGCCCGGACCTCACCCCGGACACGGTCGTCGCGGCCAAGAAGGAAATCCGGGCTCCGGGGGCCAATTGTCTCTCCGGCTTCGGTCCACCGCAACCAGACGCAACCCGAATAGCCTAGCGGCGGCGGCCGCCGTCCGCAACCCCCGCGCCAGGCGGCTCCACCCCTGTGGGGTTCCGGGGCCCGGCCGGGTCACGAGGGAGGTGGCCGGATGGACCGCCAGGCGATCATCGCCCGCACCCAGAGGATCCTGGACTGCATCGCGACCCGCGAACCAGACGAAGCCACCCGGGACTGGATCATCCGGGAAACGGTGGCCGGCTTCCGGGACCACGTGAACCCCGGCTTCCTGGAGTACCGCAAGTCGGTCTCCACTGACTACACCGCCGTCGAGTGGACGGACGGCGGCACCGTCTTCCGGGACCTGCAGGGCAGGGAGTTCATCGACTGCCTGGGTGGCTACGGCATCTACAGCCTGGGCCACCGGCATCCCAAGGTGGTGAAGGCCGTCCGCGACCAGCTGGCGCGGCAGGCACTCCACAGCCAGGAACTGCTGGACCCCCTGCGCGCTCTTCTGGCCGACGTCGTGGCCGACATCACCCCCGGCGACCTGCAGTACACCTTCTTCACCAACAGCGGCACCGAGGCGGTGGAGGGCGCGCTCAAGCTGGCCCGCCTGTACACCGGCCGCAAGGCCTTCGTCGCCGCGGCCCGGGCGTTTCACGGCAAGAGCATGGGCTCTCTTTCGGCCACCGGCAAGGCCGCGTGGCGCCAGCCGTTCCTGCCGCTGGTGCCTGGTTTTGTCCACGTGCCCTTCGGCGACGCCGGCGTCATCGAGAAAGTGCTGGCCGCCGCGGAGGCGGTCGGCGATCCGGTGGCGGCCGTGCTGCTCGAACCCATCCAGGGCGAGGGCGGCGTCCACGTGCCGCCCGACGACTACCTGCCCCGGGTTCGCGAGGCCTGCGACCGGCACGGCGCTCTCCTGATCCTGGACGAGGTCCAGACGGGCCTGGGGCGCACCGGAGCACTGTGGGCCTGCGACCACTGGGGCGTGGCGCCCGACATCCTCACCCTGGGCAAGGCGTTTGGCGGCGGGGTCATGCCCATCGGCGCCTTTGTCGGCACCGCCGAGATCTGGCAGCCGATGATCCCCAACCCGATGCTCCACACCTCGACCTTTGGCGGCAACCCCCTGGCCTGCGCCGCGGCCCTGGCCGCCGTCAACGTGGTGCTGGAGGAAGCGTTGCCGGAACGCGCCGCCGAACTCGGGGCCTTCTTCCTTCATGAGGCCCGGACGCTTGTGGCCCGCTACCCGCGGGTGGCGGTGGAGGCCCGGGGCAAGGGGCTCCTGATCGGGCTGGAGTTCGTGTCGGACGCCGCCGGCTACGCCGTGGCCCGCGGCCTCTTCCAGCGGGGTGTGCTGGTCGCCGGGGCGACCTTCAACGCCAAGGTGATCCGGGTCGAGCCACCGCTGACCATCACCCGGGAGGAACTGGAACACGTGCTGGAAGTCCTGGCTGAAACCCTGGCGGAGGTGAACGCCGCATGACGCCGCGCGCCGGAACCCGCTCGTCCGGAAGCAGCGGCCGGCCGGAGCGCCGGCCGGGACGGGCCGACTGGGTCTTCCGGGGCGGGCCCATCCACACGGTGGATCCCGGCGATACCGTCGTAGAGGCCCTGGCCGTCGCCGGCGACCTGATCCTGGCCGCGGGCCGGGAGTCCGACGTGCTGGCCCTGGCCGGCCCCGGCACCCGCGTCTTCGACCTCCGGGGAAGAAGCCTGATCCCGGGGATCGTGGAGTCCCACAACCACTTCCTGGGCGCCGGCGTCCGCCGGCGGTTCGCCCTTGAACTGGGCGGGCCGGACGTGCGAAGCATGGCCGACCTGCTGGCCCGCATCAGCGACCGGGCGCGCCGGACCCCGGCCGGCCGGTGGATTCGCGGCGTCGGCTACATGGACCTGGACCTCAAGGAGCGGCGCCACCCCACCCGCCACGACCTGGACCGGGCGGCGCCCGATCACCCGGTGGTGGCCGTGCGGGCCTGCGGCCACGTGGCCGTGGCCAACTCCCGCGCCCTGGCCATGGCCGGCATCGCCAGAGAAACCCCGGACCCCCAGGGCGGGGAGATCGAGCGCGACGCCAGGGGCGAACCCACGGGCGTGCTGAAAGAACGGGCTCAGCGGCCCGTCCGGGAACTGGCCCGCTACACGTTGGACGAACTGCGGACCGGGGTCGCCGAGGCCGAGCGGTACTTCCTCGCTCACGGCATCACCTCCGCCCACGACATGAGCGGTGGCCAGGCCGACGAGATCAGGGTGGTCGCGGAGGCAGCCCGGGAAGGCAGGCTCCGGGTGAGGGTCACCCAGACGTTGCAAGGGGGCGGGGACTCAGGGGCCCTGGGAAACCTCTACCTCAAGACCGGACTGGTCACCGGGGTGGGTGACGGCAGGTTCCGGCTCGGCCCCTACAAGCTGATGCTGGACGGCTCGGACGATGCCGCCACGGCAGCCATGACAGAACCCTACCCCCGGCCGGGGCCCTCCGGTCCCCACCGGGGCATCCTCTACTACGACCAAGAGCAGGTGAACGAGCTTCTGCTGGCCGCCCACCTGGCCGGCTTCCAGCTTTCGGTGCACGCCATCGGCGACGCCGCGGTGGAGCAGGCCCTGGTCGCCTTCGAGCACGTGGACCGGGCAGCGGCCGCCGCCGGCACCCGCCGGCTGGCGGGAGCCCGGCCCCGCATCGAGCACTGCTGCTTCATCGGCCCTGGCCACCTGGAGCGAATCCGGGCGCTGGGCGTGGTGCCCGTCACCAACCCGGCATTTCTGCCAATGATGAACGACGGCTACTTCGAACTGGTGGGCCGGGGCGGGCGCCGGGAAGCCGGGGCTTATCTCGCGCGCTCGTTCCTCGCGGCAGGCGTGCCGGCGACGGGTTCGTCGGACTGCCCGGTCACGACCGTAGACCCGCTGGTGGGCCTGGCGGCGGCGGTGACCAGACAGACAGCGGCCGGCTTCGCCTGGCGCCCTGAGGAGGCGGTCACCCTTTCCCAGGCCCTCCGGATGTACACCATAAACGGGGCGTACGCGGGCTTTCGGGAACAGGCGGTCGGCTCGCTGGAACCGGGCAAGCTGGCCGACCTGGTCGTCCTGTCCGGAGACCTTGCCGCCACGGCGCCTGAGGCGTGGCCCGAACTTCAGGTTGACCTGACCATGATCGGCGGCGAACTCGTTTATCAGCGGGAGGACGGGGCCGAACAAGCCGGCGGAACGGCAAATAACGCCAGTTCTGGCTGACCACCGCCGTCCGAACCCCATAGCATGGCACTGACGCGGCAGGGCGCCGTTGCCCTGGTGGCGCGGCGCGCGGCTCGACAGAGAGAGCCGCCTCCCCGGGACCCGGCCCGCCGGCCGGTGACCGGGGCCAGCCGAGGCGGCCACGGGGGGACGGGCGGTGCTGGTTCCAGCAGCCCTGCTGGCTTCGGTCGTTTTTGCCCTCAACATCGGAGCCAGCGGCACGGCGGCGGCCATGGGCTCCGCCTATGGCGGCGGGGCGGTCCACCGCCGGACCGCGTTATGGCTGGTTGCCGCCTGCGCCCTCCTGGGGGCGGTTACCGGTAGCCACCGGGTGGTGCGGACGATCGCCGGAGGCATCGTTCCGCCGGAACTGGTCAGCCTGCCCGTGGCGGTGGTGATCCTGGCGGCGGCCGGCATCACCCTCTTTCTGGCCAACTGGTTCGGCATCCCCCTCTCAACCAGCCAGGTCACGGTCGGCGCCATCATCGGGGTGGGCATGGCTTACGGCAGCCTGGACTTGCGAAAGGTAGGCTGGATCCTGGCCGGCTGGGCCGTGGTACCGGTCGCCGCCTTCGCCGTGGCCTACGCCCTCTGCCGGTGGGTCGAAACCCCCGCCCGCAACCTGCTCTACCGGGTCCTGGAGCGGCGGGGTCGGCCGGAGGCTTCCCGGCGCGCGCTGGCCGGGGTCCTCGTCGGGGCCGGGGCGTACGAAGCCGTGGCCGCGGGGATGAACAACGTGGGTAACGCCATCGGGCCCCTGGTGGCGGCAGGCGTCCTCCCTCTCGGCTCCGGCGTGGTCATGGGCGGCCTGGCCATGGGGGCCGGGGCGGTGATGCTGGGAGCCAGGGTACTGGAAACCAACGGCCGGAAGATCACCCGCCTCAGTCTTGCCCGGGGAACCATCGTCTCCTTCACCAGCGGCAGCCTGGTCATCCTGGCCTCGCTATTTGGCTATCCCGTTCCCCTGACCCAGGCGACCACCATGGCCATCATCGGGGTCAGTTCCGCCGCCCACGGTATCGGCCGGACCTGGCGGAATGGCACCGTCCGGGCCATCCTCAGCACCTGGGCGGTTTCCCCCGTCGGCTCGCTGGCCCTGGCCTACCTCATGATGCTCCGCCTGCTGGGAACGGCCGCGTAAGACCGACGTTGTGGTGCGCTGGCGCTCGGCCCCCGGAACGCGGTACAATGCAGGCGATCGCGGGAAGGCATGGGTTGAGGGATGACTCGGAAGCTTCGCGTGTCCGGCGTTCCCATAGCCGTCGACGACCGGCTGGTCAGACTGCCTGCGGTGTTCAGCCGCCATCCGTCCGTTGTTGCCGCTTACCTGCACGGCAGCTACGGAACGGCCGCCCAGACCCCGCTGAGCGACGTGGACGTCGCCGTGGTGCACCGGCCCGGAAGCCAACCCGACCATGAGGCGCACCTCAGGCTGGTGGGGGAGGTCATCGACGCACTGGCCGAAGACGACGTGTCGGTGACCAACCTCAACCGCGCCCCGGTGGTTCTGCAGTTCAAGGTCCTGGAAGGTGGCCGGCTGCTGTATTGCAGCGACCCGGTTTCTCTCGCTGACTTTCAGGAGCAGGTATTCAAGCGCCACGGGGATTTTGTCATCGACTACCGGGAATTCCTCAAGGAGTACGATCAGGCGGCGGCGGAGGCCTACCGGGATGGCTGACTTGCCGGAGATCGACCGGGACAAGGTCAGGGACAAGCTGCAGTTTATCAGGGATAACGTGCGGCACCTGGAAGCCCTTGGCCGGCAGGGCGCGAGTTCGTTCCTGGCCGACCGCACCGCCCAGGCGGCAGCCACTCATCTGCTGCAGGTGTCCATCGAGGCCATGATCGACATCGCCAACCACGTGACGGCCCGCCTGCGACTCGGCATTCCCAAGACGTACCGCGAGGCCATCGACCTGCTCGTCGACGCCCGGATCCTGCCGGAGGAGCACCGGGATACCTTCCGGAACATGGTCCGCTTCCGCAACCGGGCCGTCCACCTCTACGACCAGATCGGCCCCACAGAGGTTTACGAAATCCTTCAGGACCACCTGGGCGACTTCGACCTCTTCGCCGGCGCCATAGTGCGGCGATTCTTCGCGCCGTGACCCCCGACCGCCGGCGACTTCCGCGGCCCGGCGGTCACAGCCCCGGCCGGCGCCGGGGCCCGCGCGCCTGACCCGGACTGGCCGGCCACGGGCCTTCCCCGCCGGAAGGAAAGAGCAGGCCCACTGGCCAAAGGCTCAATGACCCCCTCCGGAGGAGGCGAAACCCGTGGCGGCCACCGATCGCAAACCCTTTTCCCCCCGGGACCTGCTTGATTTCGTCTTCGTGAGCGACCCGCAACTGTCGCCCGAC
>DYFQ01000019.1 GCA_020725105.1 Symbiobacterium thermophilum | reverse complement strand
CCACTGGCCCGACCAGCCCCACTGGCCCGACCAGCCCCACTGGCCCGACCAGCCCTGAAAGCTATTGACGTCAGCCGGTGGTCGTGGTACTCTTTTTTCGTTGCTGGTCTTTATGGCGTTACTACGCTAAAGTCCTAAAGCCTCGAGCTTCGGTGACGAGGGTGGTGAGTGGTCCTGGCTCGCGCGGACACGCCCGACCTTCCCCTGGCCAGCCTGCCGGAGGGGTTTCGCGACTACGCGCCCGGGCTGGCCGAGGCCAAGCGCCGCGTTGAGGACCGGCTCCTGGGGGAGTTCCGCGCCTGGGGCTATCGTGAGGTTCTCCCGGCCACGCTGGAGACCCGGCCGGACGTGGGGGACGGGCAGTGGGACGGGCGGTTGTTCCGGGTTGTCGGCGGCGGCGGTCAAAACCTGGCGCTGCGGCCCGACCTGACCCTCGCCGTGGCCCGCATGGCCGGCGGGAGCCTGGCCGGCTGGCCGTTGCCCGTGCGCATCTGCATCCTGGCCAACGTCTTCCGGGACGCGCCGGCCCACCGGGGGCGGGCGCGCGAGGTGTTCCAGGCGGGTGCGGAGCTGATCGGCGCCGGGGAGCCCTGGGCGGACGCCGAGGTGATCGCTCTGGCCGCCAGCAGCCTGCGGGCCGCGGGAGTTCGCCGGTTCCGGGTCGGCGTCGGCCACGTCGGACTGGTGAGCGGGGCCCTGGAAGCCGAGGGCGTCTCCCGGGCGGTCCGGGAGGAAGTGTGGCGGGCCCTTCGCCGGGGCGACCTGGTGGCGCTGGACCGGGTGCTTACCGGCGGCGCGGCCCCCAGCTGGCTGGCGGATCTGCTCCTGGGGGCCGGCCGGTTTCGCAGCGACCCGGCATGGATCGGCGGGCTGGTCGACCGGCTGCCGCCCGGCCGGGCCCGGGCGGCAGCCGCCGACCTGAAGGCGGTGGTGGAACTGCTCGGCGGGTGGGGGCTGGGGGGCCAGGTGGCCGTGGACCCGGGTGTCACCCGGGACCTGGGCTATTACTCCGGCCCCGTGTTCGAGATCTACGCCGAAGGGGTCCCGACCCCCGTCGGCGGGGGCGGGCGGTACGACGGGCTGGTGGCGCTGGACGGGCGGCCGTTGCCCGCCACCGGCTTTGCCCTGGGGGTGACCGAGTTGCTACCGGTGGTGGAAGACAACGGGGCCGCCCCGGCCCTGGACTACCTGGTGCTGGTGGAGGGGGGGCGTCACGCCACCGCGGCCAGGCTGGCCCAGAGCCTGCGCCGGCGGGGCTTCCGGGTGGCCCTGGAGCCGCTGGTGGGTGCGCTGGAGGAGCGCCTGGAGCGCGCCTCGGCCCAGGGCGTCCGCCGGGTGCTGGTCTACGGGACCGGCGGGTACCGGGAAGTGACGCCGGCCAGTGCCGAGCGGGCGGCCGCCTGGGGGATCCATTGAGCCCGCCGGGCAGCGGCCCGGGGAGGGGTCCCCGGTGACCGGGAACGACTGGGTAACCGTTGCCCTGCCCAAGGGCAGGCTGCTGGAGCCGACCGAGGCGCTGCTGGCCCGGGCCGGCCTGGAGGTGGCGGCGGGCCTGGGTGACCGCACCATGCTGGCCGAGGATCCGGCCAGGCGGGTGCGGGCGGTGCTGGCGCGCCCGGCCGACGTGCCCACCTACGTCGAAGAGGGAGCCGCCGACCTGGGGGTGGTCGGCAAGGACGTCCTCATGGAGCAGGAACCTGCCATCCTGGAGGTGCTGGACCTGGGAGTGGGCGCCTGCCGGATGGTCCTGGCGGCCCCGCTGGCCACGGCGGGCGAAAAGGCCTCGCCGGACACCGCCCGGTGGCTCCCGAGCGCCGGCCGGGGCCTCCGGGTGGCCACCTGCTACCCGCGGGTCACCGAGGCGTACCTGCGGCGCCGGGGACTGCCCGGCGCCGTCATCCGCCTGTCGGGCAACGTCGAACTGGCCCCCCGGGCCGGCCTGGCCGACGCGGTGGTGGACCTGGTGGCTACCGGGCGGACCCTGGCCGCCAACGGGCTGGTGGAGGTGGAGGAGATCGCGGCGGTCACCGCCCGGCTGGTGGCGAACCCGGTGAGCTTCCGGCTCAAGCACGGTCGGCTGGCCCCGCTGGTCCAGGCGCTCCGGCAGGCCGCGGCGGCGGGCCGGAAAGAGAAGCGGAGGGCGCTTGCGTGAGGCGGTTGTCGGCCGGTGAATTCTGGACCCGGCTTGAGGGTTCGGGCCGGCGCGCCCGGTGGCGCGGCCAGGCCTGGGAGGCGGACGTGGAGGCACAGGTTCGCCGGATCATCGCCCGGGTGGCGGCCGAAGGCGACGCGGCCCTGGTGGCTCTCGGGGAGGAGCTTGACGGCGTCCGGCTGGAGCCCGCCCGGCTCCGCGTGTCGCGGGCGGCGATGGAGGCGGCCCGCCAGGCGGCGGGCGAGGCGTTCGCGGCCGCCCTGGGCGAGGTCGTCGAGCGGGTCACCGCCTTCCACCGGCCCCAGCTTCCCGCGGGCTACCTGGTGGAGGTGCCGGGGGGGGTCGCCGGGCAACTGGTCCGCCCCGTCCGGCGGGTGGGAATCTACGCCCCCGGCGGCCGGGCGGCGTACCCCTCGTCGCTCGTGATGGCGGCGGTGCCGGCCCGCCTGGCGGGGGTGGAGGAGATCGTGGTCTGCACCCCGCCCGGACCTGACGGGAGTGGCGCCGCGCCGGTGCTGGCCGCCTGCGCCATCCTGGGCATCGACCGGGTGTACCTGGCCGGCGGCGCCCAGGCCGTGGCCGCCATGGCGCTGGGTACCGGGTCCGTTCCCGCCTGTGACAAGGTGGTGGGTCCAGGCAACCGCTGGGTCACCACGGCCAAGCGGCTGTTATACGGGCAGGTGGGCCTGGACATGCTGGCCGGACCGAGCGAGGTGGCGGTGGTGGCCGACGCGGCGGCCCGGCCGGGGTGGGTGGCGGCCGACCTGCTGGCCCAGGCCGAACACGGGCCCGACGCCCGCGTGCTGGTGGTGGCGGCCGGCGACGGCGTGCTGGAGGCGATCCTGACCGAGGTGGAGGCAGCGCTTGAGCTGCCGGACGCCAGCGGGGTCAGGGTGGCGCTGGGGGAAGGCCTGGCGGTGGCTGCCCCGGATGTGGGCGAGGCGGTGGCCATGGCCGACGCCTGGGGCCCCGAGCACCTGGCCCTGCACCTGGAGGATCCGTGGGCCTGGCTTGACCGGGTGACCTCGGCCGGGGCGGTGTTCCTGGGGGGCTGGAGCCCGGTCGCCCTGGGCGACTACGGCGCCGGTCCGAACCACGTCCTGCCCACCGGCGGCACGGCCCGGTTCGGCTCGCCTCTGGGGGTCTACGACTTCGTTCGCCGCACCAACCTCCTGGCCCTGGGGCCTTGGGGGCCGGCGCGCCTCGGGGCGGCCGCGCGGCGGCTGGCCCGGGCGGAGGGGCTGCCATTGCACGCCGCCTCGGTGGCCGTCCGGGAGGCGGGCCACAGGTGAGCCAGACGCAGCTGAGCCGGACGCCGGGGACCCGGACCGGTCCCGTGAAACTCGACGCCAACGAGAACCCGTGGCCCCCGCCGCCCGGCGTCCGGCGTTCCATCGCCCGGGCCATGGCCGGGGCCACCCTCCACCGCTACCCGTCGGAGCGGGCCACCGAGTTACGGGCCGCCCTGGCGAGCTACACCGGGGTGCCGGCCGACCGGATCGTGGTGGGCAACGGCTCCGACGAGTTGATCAGCCTGGCCCTGTGGGCGCTGGGACCGGCCAGGCGGCTGGGGAGAGCGGCGGAAGCGGTGGTGGTGTCACCGCCGACCTTTCAGGCGTACGAGACGGTTGCCGAACAGCTCGGGCTGCCGGTGGTCCGGGTTCCCCTGGGCAAAGACCTCCTGCCCGACTGGCCGGCCCTGGCCGAGGCCTGGGCGCCATCGGAGGCCGGAAGCTACCGCGTGATGGTCCTGTGCCGGCCCAACAACCCCACCGGGACGGTGGCGCCCCTCGAAGCTCTCGAGGCCTTTGCCCGGCGGAGGCCGGCGGGGGCCCCGCTCCTGGTGGACGAGGCCTACGCCGAGTTTTTGCCCGACAACGTGCTGGGCCTGCTATCGGCCGGAGCCGGCGGGCCGACCGGCGTGTTCCGGACGCTCTCCAAAGCGTTCGGCCTGGCCGGCCTGCGGGTCGGTTACTTTCTCGGCACCCCCGACCTGGTGGCCGCCCTGGAGGCGGTCCGCATGCCCTACAACGTGAGCGCCCCGGCGCAGGCGGCAGCCACCGTGGCGGTGCGGGCCGCCCTTGACACCGGCTACGTGGCGCGGAACGCGGCCGCCCTGGGCCGGGAACGCCAGCGGCTGGCCAGGGCTCTCCGGCAGCTGGGACTGACGGCGGTGCCGTCGGCCGCCAACTTTCTCCTGCTGGACCTGGGGCCCGCCGCCGGCGACGTGTGGCGCGGCCTGGCGGAGCGAGGGGTGCTGGTCCGCCGTTTTTCAGTTGCCGGCCTGTCCAGCTTTCTCCGGGTGACGGTGGGCTTGCCCGCCGAGAACCGGGCGTTCGTGCAGGCCCTGGCGGCCACCCTGTCCGGGCCGGGACACGGTCGGGCCGGAGCCGGTCTGGCCGGCACGGCGAGGGCGGCCGGGGAGGGGGAGTGACCCGATGGCGAGTGAAGCCTCGGCCGAACGCCGGGGAGCGGTCCGGCGGACCACGGCCGAGACCGACGTGGAGGTCTCGGTGAACCTGGACGGGCGGGGCAGGGCGGAGGCGGTGACGGGGATCGGCTTCTTCGACCATTGCCTGGTGGCCCTGGGCTACCACGCCGGCCTGGACCTGGTGGTCCGGGCCAGCGGCGACCTCCAGGTGGACGCCCATCACACCGTGGAGGACGTGGGCCTCTGCCTCGGCCGCGCCCTCGGCCAGGCGCTGGGTGACCGGTCGGGCATCGCCCGCTTCGGGTGGGCGCTGTTGCCGATGGACGACGCTCTGGTCCAGGTGGCCCTGGACTGCTCGGGCCGCCCGTACCTTGATTACCGGGTGGCCGCCCCGCAGCCGGCGGTGGGGCAGTTCGACGCGGCGCTGGGGCGGGAGTTCTTCCGGGCCCTGGCCACCGGGGCAGGTCTCACGCTACACCTTGCGAGCCTGGCCGGGGACAACAGTCACCATCTCCTGGAGGCGGCCTTCAAGGGCGCCGGCCGGGCGCTGGCCCAGGCCGTGACCAGGCTGCCCGGCCGCCCGGAGGTCCCCTCGACCAAGGGCGTGCTGGAAGCATGATTGCCATCCTGGACTACGGGGTCGGCAACCTGGCCAGCGTGGCCAAGGCGTTTGCCGCCGTCGGCCTGGACGCCAGGGTGGTGGACCGGCCCCGCGACGCGGCCCGGGCCAGGGGGGTGGTCCTCCCCGGGGTGGGGGCCTTCGCGCCGGCGATGAAACGGCTCCGGGCGACCGGGATGGACGGGGCGGTGCTGGAGGCCATGGGCCGCGGGGTGCCGCTGCTGGGCATCTGCCTGGGCCTGCAGCTTCTGTTCTCCGCCAGCGACGAGGGGGCGGCGGAGGGCGGCGGCGTTCCCGGGCTGGGCGTGCTCTCGGGGCGGGTGGCGTCCCTCGGCCGGCTGGCGCCGGGCCACAAGGTGCCCCACGTGGGCTGGAACCTGGTGACGCCCACCCGGCCCGGTACCCTGGTGGGTGACGGCGGATACTTCTACTTCGTCCACTCCTACGCCGCGGTGCCGGCCGACGCCGGGGTGGTGGCGGCCACGGTGCCCTACGGCGCCGACCTGTGCGCCGCCGTCCAGGCGGACGGGATGGCCGCCGTCCAGTTTCACCCGGAGAAGAGCGGGCGGGTCGGCCTCCGGGTGCTGGCCTCCTTCGGCCGGTGGGTCTCGGCCGGGGCGGGAAGGGACGGCCGGTGACCGGGTCCGGGCGGCCGGGGGCGGGCGACCGGCGGCCGCCGACCGGGAAGGGAAGGGCGACCCCGGCAGCCTGCTTCTGGGTGCTGCCCGCCATCGACCTGCGCGCCGGCCGGTGCGTCAGGCTGGTGCGAGGGCGGCCCGAGGCCGAGGAGGTGGTGGGCGACGACCCGGTGGCGGTGGCCCGGCGCTGGCAGGCGGCGGGCGCCGGCGGGCTGCACGTGGTGGATCTGGACGGCGCCCTGTCCGGGCGGCCGGCCCACCTTGGCGTGGTGGCGGCCATCGTCGAGGCCACCGGCCTGCCGGTCCAGTTCGGGGGCGGGCTCCGGTCCCTTTCCGCCGTCGAGACCGCGCTGTCGCTGGGGGTCACCCGCGCCATCCTGGGCACCAGGGCCATTTCTGACCCGGCCTTCCTTGCCCGCTGCCTGGACCGGTTCGGGGGTGAGCGGATTCTCCCCAGCCTGGACGTGCGGGACGGGCGGGCCGCCGTGCGGGGCTGGACCGGGGCGGGCGGCGACCCGGCCGCCGTCGCCCGCCGCTGGACGGCGGCCGGCTGCCGCCGGGCGGTGGTCACCGACGCGGAGCGGGACGGGACCCTGGCCGGACCCAACTGGGACCTCGTGGACCTGGTGGCCTCGGCCGGGCTCGAGGTGGTGGTGGCCGGCGGGGTGGCCAGCCCGGCGCACGTGGCGACCGCGGCGGGTCGCCCGGCGGTAGCCGGGGTCATCCTGGGCCTGGCGTTGTACCGGGGGGCGCTGGAACTGGGCGACGCCCTGGCGGCCGCCCGCCGAGGGAGGGCATGAGCCGTGCTGACCAGGCGCTTCATCCCGTGTCTCGACGTGCGGGACGGCAGGGTCGTGAAGGGCGTCAGGTTCCGTGACCTCCGGGACGCGGGTGACCCGGCCGAACTGGCCGCCCGGTACGAGGCGGACGGCGCCGACGAACTGGTCTTCCTGGACGTCTCGGCCACCCTGGAGGGACGGCGGGCGCTGCTCGCGGCGGTCGAGCGGACGGCGGCCCGCGTCTTCATCCCCCTGACCGTGGGTGGGGGCATCCGGAGCCCGGACGACATCCGGCGGCTGCTGGAGAGCGGTGCCGACAAGGTGTCCATCAACACCGCCGCCGTCGAGACCCCGGAGCTGGTGGCCGAAGCCGCGGCCCGGTTTGGCAGCCAGTGCGTGGTGGTGGCCATCGACGCCGCCCTGGCGCCCGGCATGCCCTGCGCGCTAGGCCGCTGGCAAGTCTGGACCCGCGCCGGCACCCGCGCCACCGGCCGCGACGCGCTGGCGTGGGCCGGGGAAGCCCAGGCGCTGGGGGCCGGGGAGATCCTCTTGACCAGCATCGACCGGGACGGAACCCGGTCCGGCTACGACCTGGAACTCACCCGGGCGGTGGCGGACGCCGTGCCGATCCCGGTGATTGCATCGGGCGGCGCCGGGAGCGCCGAGCACCTGGTAGATGCCTTCCTGGTGGGCGGGGCCGACGCCGTGCTGCTGGCCGGCATCCTCCACGACGGCATCGCCACCCTGGCGGAGTTGAAGGCGGCCGTGGCCGCCCGGGGGATTCCGGTCCGGCCGCCGTGGGCCGACCCTGACGGGGCCCCGCCGGCACAGGCGGGCGTGAACGGAGGGGAGCCGTGATGCCGGCCGCGTCGCCCGACGGCGGTGGCCCGTCCGCGCGGGTAACGGGTGCCGCGGCTGACTGGCTCGGGCAGGTCCGCTTCGGGCCGGACGGCCTGGTGCCGGTGGTGGTCTCCAGCCTGGCCAGCGGGGACGTCCTCATGCTGGCGTACGCCAGCGCCGCGGCCCTTGAGCGCACCGTTCGGACGGGCCAGGCCTGGTTCTGGAGCCGTAGCCGGGACGGGCTCTGGGAGAAGGGGGCCACCTCGGGGAACCGCATGCGCGTGGCCGAACTGGTTCTGGACTGCGACGGCGATGCCGTGCTCTACCGGGTGGAGCCTTCGGGTCCCGCCTGCCACACCGGGGAGGAGACCTGCTTTCACCGGCCGGCCCTCCGGCCGGCGGCCGGCGCGCCCCGCGAGTCGGGGCGGCCGCCTTCCGAAATCCCTCGGGAGTCAGGCCCGCCGCCCGACGTCCTGGCGGAACTGGGGCGGGTGCTTGCCGAACGGCGCCGGCAGCCGGAGCCCGGCTCCTACGTGGCCGGCCTGTACGCGGCAGGGCTGGACGCGGTCCTCAGGAAGGTCAGCGAGGAGGCCACCGAGGTCGTGCTGGCCGCCAAGGACGCCGACGCCGAGACCCTGGTGGCCGAGGTGGCCGACCTCTGGTTCCACAGCCTGGTGGCCCTGGCCTGGTTCGGCCGGGAGCCGTCCGAGGTCCTGGCCGAACTCGGCCGCCGGCGAGGCCGGAGGCGGGCCGGCGACTCATGACCCCGCACCCCGCGGCGGGAGGGGACCTGCCGGCGGGAAGGATGAGCGTTCCGGCCTCGCGAACCTGCTCGGTGTCGGCCCGGGATCAGGCCGGGCCGCGACCCGCAACCGTCCCCGAGCGGGGCGGACCGGCCCGCGGCTCCCGCCGGCCGGGCACCTGGCCCGAGCAGGAGGGGGGTTTCAGAATGCAACCGCCGACCGACCGGTCGAGGCTGGCCAGGGTGGGCGCCGGTGCGGTGTTGCTGGTGGCAGGCCTCTTTCTGGTTCGAACGCTTACCTCCGGGCCCTCGCAGATTTCCGGGAATGGCCTTTTCCCACTGTTGCCGGCGTTCGTGGCCGCCCTCTTCCTTGGCGCAGCGACCATCACCGCCGAGGTCGCGGCCGTCTGGCGGCGCTGGCTTGCAGGCAGGTCCGGCGCCGCGTCGTGGGCGCTGGCCGCCGCCGCGGCGCTGGTGGGCGGGGCCTGCCTGATCGCCCTCATGTTTTCCTATGCCCGGTGGGCAGGCGCGGTGGACGGGCCCCAGTCGGGCTGGCCACAGTATACGGTCGGCTTTTTCGTGTCCAACCCGTGGTTCTGGGGAATGTTCTTGGCTTTCGGGTTGACCGCCGCGTCGGTCGAGCGACGCAGCTAGCCCCGGACTGCTCGGCCACGGCCTGACCGAGGCGGGAGAAAGGGCCCGCGGCTACGTCTCGGCAGCCGCCAGCAACCGCCGGCCGATGGCCAGCCCGCGCTCGAGGGCCTTCCGGTTCAGCGGCAGCAGGGCGGCCTTGCCCGGGCCTAGCAGCTTCTTCAGGGCTTCCAGGACCGACTCGGGGCGCACGGCGCCGGTGGCGGCCAGGAGCGCCCCCACGGCCACCAGGTTGGCCACCCGCAGGTTGCCAAGTTCCCCGGCGATCTCGGTGGCCGGCACCTCCACCACCGTCAGGTCCTGCCGCGGCGACTTGCGGCGGGCGAGGGAGGTGTTGACCACCAGGGCGCCGCCGGCGCGGACCAGCGGCTCGAACCGGTCCACCGACGGCTGGTTCATGGCCACCACGGCGGTGGGCTCGGAGACCACCGGCGACGACACCGGCCGGTCGGAGAGGACCACCGAGCAGTTGGCCGTTCCCCCGCGCTGCTCGGGGCCGTACGCCGGGAACCAGGAGACGTGCTTTTTCTCGGCCAGCCCGGCGTAGGCCAGCAACTGCCCGGCGGTCAGCACACCCTGGCCGCCAAAACCGGCGATGATGATCTCATGCGTCGCCACGGCCGGTCCCCTCCTGGGCCGGGCGCTGGGCGCCGGTCCCTCTGGCTGCGGACACATTCCCGCCCGTGCCCCGGCCCCCGCCGCCGTCAGCCTCCGCGACTGCCGGTGGCGTCGCGGGGCCGTCGCGGAAGACGCCCAGCGGGAAATGGCGCACCATCTCCCGGGCCACGAAGGCGTTGGCCTCCGACGGGCTCATCCCCCAGTTGACGGGGCAGGAGCCCAGGACCTCCACCATGCTGAAGCCCTCTCCGTCCAGCTGGGCTTTGAAGGCCCGCAGCAGGGCCCGGCGGGTCTTCACGATGCTCGCCATGTCGCCCAGCCGGGTGCGGGCCACGTAAACCGCTCCCGGCTGCGCGGCCAGGGTCTCGGCCACCAGGAACGGGTAGCCGATCTCGGCGGGGTCCCGGCCCGCCGGGGTGGTGTCGGTGACCATCCCCGGCAGGGTGGTGGGGGACATCTGCCCTCCGGTCATCCCGTAGATGCTGTTGTTGTACATGACGGCCGTGAACCGCTCGCCCCGGACCGCGGCGTGGATGATCTCCGCCGTGCCGATGGCGGCCATGTCGCCGTCGCCCTGGTAGGTGAAGACGACCAGGTCCGGGCGGGCCCGCTTCAGGCCCGTGGCCGCCGCCGGGGCGCGGCCGTGGGGCACCTGGACGAAGTCCAGGTCGAAGTAGTCGTAGGCGAACACCGAGCAGCCGACCGAAGCGACCCCGACCGTGCGCTCGGCGATGCCCAGTTCGTCGATGACTTCGGCCACCAGCCGGTGGAGCACGCCGTGACCGCAGCCGGGACAGTAGTGGGTCACCGCCGGGGCAAGACTATCGGGCCGCCGGGCCAGCACCTTCTCCTTCGTGGTCACGCTCACCGGCCATCGCCTCCCAGCTGGCGGCGGATCACTTCCAGGATCTCGCGGGGTGTGGGGACGGCCCCGCCCATGCGACCGTAGAACTCCACCGGTGCCCGACCGGCGACGGCGAGCCGGACGTCCTCCACCATCTGGCCGGCGGACAGCTCCACCGCCAGGAACCGGGCGGCGTCGCCGCCGGCCAGTTCGGCCAGGGGTTTGGCGGGGAACGGCCAGAGGGTGATGGGCCGGAGCAGCCCCACCGGCAGGCCTTCCTCCCGCGCCAGTTCCACCGCGGCCCGGGCGATGCGCGACGCCGTCCCGTAGGCCACCACCACCAGGCGGGCGCCCTCGGTCTCCACCGCCTCCCAGCGGGTCTCCCGCTCGGCCATCCGGGCGAACTTGGCCTGCAGCCGCTGGTTGTGGGCCTCCAGGGCCTCCGCGGCCAGGTGGATCGAGGTGATGAGTCGCCGGGGCCGCCCGCGGGCGCCGGTAAGCGCCCAGTCGGGCGGGTCGGGGGCCGGCCGCAGGGCGGGGAACCGGACCGGCTCCATCATCTGGCCCAGGAGGCCGTCGCCCAGGACGATGACGGGGTTGCGGTAAACGTCGGCGAGGTCAAAGGCCAGCCCGGTCAGGTCGGCCAGTTCCTGGACCCCCGCCGGAGCCAGCACGATCAACCGGTAGTCGCCGTGGCCGCCGCCCTTGGTGGCCTGGAAATAGTCGGCCTGGGACGGCAGGATGTTGCCCAGCCCCGGGCCGCCCCGCATGATGTTGACGAGGACCGCCGGGAGTTCGCAGCCCACCAGGTAGGAGATGCCCTCCTGCTTCAGGCTGAAGCCGGGTCCCGACGACGAGGTCATGACCCGGACACCGGCGGCGCTGGCCCCCAGGACCATGTTGATGGCGGCCACCTCGCTCTCGGCCTGGAGGTAGACCCCGCCCACCTCCGGCAGCCGGCGGGCCATGTAGGCGGGCAACTCCGACTGGGGGGTGATGGGATAGCCGAAGAAGAAACGGCAGCCCGCCCGGACGGCGGCTTCGCCCAGGGCCTCGTTACCCTTGTAGAGCAAGGCCTCGGTTGCCGGTTCGGCCTGGGTGGCGGCGATTGCCATCAGGGCTCACCTTCCTTCCGGCCGGGCCGTCACGCGGCCCGGGTGAGGGTGAACACCACGTCGGGACACACCACGTAACAGGCGCGACAGCCGGTGCACCGCTCCGCGGCCACCACTTCCACCGGCTGGTAGCCCAGGGCGTTGATGTGGCTGGCCATGGCCAGCACGTCCCGGGGGCAAGCCTCGACGCAGAGTTCGCAGCCTTTGCAGCGGTCCTGATCAAGCTGGATGTGGATCTCAGCCATGCCAGAAGCCTCCTCGACCGCGGCCCGGGGTGTCGAAACCGGGGCTCCGCGCGTTGGGACCCGGCTCCCAGGGCGCCCGCATGGCCAGCCTAAGGGGCAGAACTTCTGCAGGCAGGGAACCGATTCCCCCGACCAGGTCCTGGCGCACGGCGGCGTACGCCACCGGCACGCCGAGCGCCCGGGCGGTCTCGGCCACCACCCGGAAGCCGTTTCGCACGTGCTCGGGCTCGGTGGCCGGTCCCAGGTGGGGGTTGGCCACCAGGCCGGCAACGTCGACGCGGGCCACGGCGGCGACCCACCGGGCGTAGCCCGCGACCGTTTTGGCCTCGCGAGTGCTGGGGCGGAAGGGGTTGACTACCAGCAGCGCCCGGGTGTCGGACGGGCGCAGACGGGTGGCCAGGCTGCCGATGACCCGGGCCCCCTCGTCGCCACCGACATCGGCGACGACAGGAGCGTCCACGCTCAGCAGGGCACGGAGCGCCGGGCCCGGGATGGTCGGCAGGTCGGACTCGGCCAGCGGCCCGGCGGGCGCGATGACGTCGACACCTTCGCGTTCGAGCCAGGCAGCCGCGTCGCGGCTCCGAAAGAAGGGCGTGATAAAATCGAGGTCAACCAGGCAGGGACGGACATTGCCTCGGGCCAGGCGGCGCGCCAGGCTGATGGCCACCTCCGTCTTGCCGCTGCCGAAATGCCCCAGCAGGATGGTCACGCGCGGCGGGACCCCCATGGCGATCCTCCCTGGTTCGAGGGTAGCCCGTGTCGGCAGGGCTGCCAAGCCACCGTCGGGAGCATTTTCGGCATAGGTCAAAGGGACTACTGGCCCGTGGCCGGGGAGGCTTTGCGAGGCCGGCTTCGGAGATGCGGTATCATGGGAACGGTGGCCCGCGGTCAGGGCCCGGCCACGCTGGACCTGACCACCAGCACGGCGGCGCTGGCAGCCGGCTGGCTCACCGGCACCCCGAGCACGTTCAACCGGACCCAGACCTGCGACAGGGCCAGCGATGGCCCGTCGCTCGGAGCCAGCGGGAGGGGCAGGGTGACGTCGGCGCCGGGCAGGAGCCAGACGCCGGCGGGGAGCCGGAAGGCGCGGGCCTCGGGGCCGGGTCCCGTGAGGATGGCCACGGCGTCAAGGCGGACCGGAACCGGGGCCCGATTGACCAGGCGCACGAGGCTCAGCCCGGGAGCCCGGACATCGGGCGAGGCCAGCTCGACCAGAACGGCCGGGGCCAGGCTGGCGTGGAGCACCACGGCTCCCCAGAGCCATGCCAGGATGAGGGCCAGCCACAGGGTTACGGCGGCCCGCCGGCCCGGTCCCGGGTGACTCAGGTGGACGTGAATTACCTGGCGCCGGGACCGCGGCTCCCGGGAAAGGAGGTCGGCTATGCGCGCTGAAACCAAGGTGCGGCTTCCCATGGGCGTGTCACGGGACCAGTCTATTCGCCCGATCTCCCTGGGATACGGGCCGGAGGCCGGCCGGCGGTGATGGATCCGACCCAGGCGCCGGCCGAGGCGGCGGTGGCCGACTTCGACTACCACCTGCCGCCGGAGTTGATCGCTCAGGAGCCGCTCGAGCGCCGGGACGCTTCCCGCCTGCTGGTACTCCACCGGTCGGACGGGCGCCTGGAACACCGCCAGTTCACCGACCTGCCGTCCCTGCTGGAGCCCGGCGACTGCCTGGTGCTGAACGACACGCGCGTGCTCAGGTGCCGGCTGGTGGGCCGCCGGGCCGACACCGGCGCCCGGATGGAAGTGCTGCTCCTGCGCGAGATGGGGGAGGGGGTCTGGGAGGCGCTGGCCCGGCCGGCCAGAAGAGCCAGGCCCGGCGCCCGGCTCGAGCTTGAAGCCGGCGCCGTCCGGACCCTCGTCCTGGAGCGGGCCCAAGGGGGGCTCGTGCGCCTGGCGGTGGAGCCCCGGGAAGACCTCCTGGCCACTCTGGAGCGGGTGGGCCGGGTTCCCCTGCCGCCTTACATCACCCGGCCGCTGGCGGATGCCGAGCGGTACCAGACGGTCTACGCCCGGCGGGAGGGATCCGCCGCCGCCCCGACCGCCGGTCTTCACTTCACCCCGGAGGTCCTGGCGGCGCTGGGTGACCGCGGGGTCGTCCTGGCCTGGATCACGCTCCACGTGGGGCTCGGCACCTTCGCCCCGGTCAGGGCGGAGCGGGTGGCCGACCACCGGATGCACGAGGAGTGGTACGCGGTGGGGCCCGAGGCGGCCGCCGCGGTGGAGGCGGCGCGGGCCAGGGGTTCCCGGGTGGTGGCGGTGGGGACGACCGTGTGCCGGACCCTCGAGACCGTGGCCGGCCTCGACCCCGACGGCCGCGTCCGGCCGGGGACGGGCTGGACCGACCTGTTCATCGTGCCGGGCTACCGCTGGCGGGCGGTGGACGCCCTGGTCACCAACTTTCACCTGCCCCGCTCGACCCTGCTGATGCTGGTGAGCGCGTTTGCCGGGCGGGAAGTGATCCTCGGCGCCTACCGGGAAGCCATCCGGCTGGGGTACCGGTTCTACAGTTTCGGCGACGCCATGCTGATCCTCTGAAACGCGGGTGGTGCGATGGAGTTTCGCTTTGAGGTCCTGGCGGAGGACCCGGGCTCGGCCGCCCGGGCGGGCCGGCTCACCACGCCCCGCGGCGCGGTGGACACGCCCGCGTTCATGCCCGTCGGCACCCAGGGGGCGGTCAAGACCATGGCTCCCTGGGAACTCGAGGCGATCGGGGTGGCCATCCTCCTGGCCAACACCTACCATCTGATGCTGCGGCCGGGCGCCGAGGTGGTCCGGGCCGCCGGCGGGCTCCACGCCTTCATGGGTTGGCACCGGCCCATCCTCACCGACTCCGGCGGCTTCCAGGTCTTCAGCCTGGCCCGGCTCCAGGTCATCGACGCCGACGGCGTGCTCATCCGCAGCCACTACGACGGCTCGGAGCACTTCCTGTCCCCGGAGGGGGCGATCGAGGCCCAGCTGATGCTGGGCTCGGACATCATGATGGTCCTGGACGAGTGCACCCCTTACCCGTGCCCGCGCGACCGGGCCGCCCTGGCGGTGGAGCGGACGGGTGACTGGGCCGCCCGCTGCCGGGACCGCTGGCTACGGGCCAGGCGCGAGGCGGCGGACTTGCCCGGTCCCGGTGCCCCCGGCTTGCTGTTCGGCATCGTGCAGGGTTCGGTCTATCCCGACCTCCGGGCCGCGTCCGCCCGCGACCTGGTGGCCCTGGACTTTCCGGGTTACGCGGTGGGAGGTCTGTCGGTGGGGGAGCCCAGGGAAGAGATGGCGCGGGCGCTGGAGGCGACGGTGCCGCTCTTGCCCGCCGACCGGCCACGCTACCTCATGGGCGTGGGCAGCCCCGCCGGCCTGGTGGAAGGGGTGCTGCGGGGCATCGACCTGTTTGACTGCGTGCTGCCGACGCGGGTGGCCCGCCACGGCACGGTGCTGACGGGCGGAGGCCCGCTGGTGGTGCGCAACGCCGCGTACGCCCGGGACCTGCGCCCCCTGGAACCGGGCTGCCCGTGCCCGGTCTGCGGGCGGTTTACCCGGGCCTACGTCCGACACCTGCTGAACGTTCGCGAGGTGCTGGGCATCCGGCTCACCACCTGGCACAACCTGGTGTTCATGGAACGTTTCATGGCCGGGCTCAGGCGGGCGGTCGCCGAGGGGCGGCTGCGGGACTTCGCCGGCCCGGTGCTGGAGGCCTACGGCGGCGCAGGCCTTTTGAGCCAAGACCTAGAACTGCCCGGTGATAGATAATGGTGATGGTTCTGCCCGGACCGAGGGGCCGCACGCTCGGGCCGCGGGCGGCGCCAGGACAAGGAGGCGTGACATGGAATTCGGGGGCATCTTGTGGCTGGTCCTTTTGTTTCTGGTGTTCTGGTTCTTCCTCATTCGCCCCCAGCAGCAGCGGGAGCGCCGGCGGCGGGACATGCTGGCCGCGCTGAAGGTGGGCGACCGGGTCATCACCATCGGCGGCTTTCACGGGATCATCACCCGGGTGGACGACCAGACCGTCAGGCTAAAGCTCAGCGACGATCTCGAGGTGCAACTGCAGAAGTCGGGCGTGGGCACCATAGTCAGGCCGGCCGGGGAGTGAACCGGGTTTCGTTGACACCGGAGACGGGCTCTGGCTATGATGGGATGGGACATGCGGCTGGGAATGAAGCCTGACACAGCCCGCCGTCGGAGGTCAAGGGACCCGGACGAGCCGCCTTGCAAACGGCACGGCGTCCGCATCGGCCACGGCGCGGCCGTCAGGCTTGTTTGTTGTGGTCCTCCCGGCCAGCTATGCCCGATCAAGGAGGTCAGGCGACCGTGACGACAGACGCCGCAACCGCTGCAGCGGCAACCGCCGAAGCCCGCGAAGAGACCCTCAACCCCTTCCACATCGTCCAGCACCAGGTCCGGGAGGCCGTCAACGCCCTCGGCCTCGAACCGGCAGTCTACGAGATCCTCAAGCAACCGATGCGCTTCTTCGAGGTGGCCATTCCCGTCCAGCTGGACGACGGCTCGGTCCGGGTGTTCATGGGCTACCGCTCGCAGCACAACGACGCGCTGGGCCCCGCCAAGGGCGGGTTGCGGTTCCACCCGCAGGTATTTCCCGACGAGGTCCGGGCGCTGTCCATGTGGATGACCTTCAAGTGCGCCGTGCTCGGGTTGCCTTACGGCGGCGGCAAGGGTGCCATAGCCTGCAACCCCAAGGAGATGTCCCCGGGCGAACTGGAACGGCTGTCCAGGGGCTTCATCCGGGCCGTGGCGCCCATCATCGGGCCCAGCAAGGACATCCCCGCGCCCGACGTGTACACCAACCCGCAGATCATGGCGTGGATGGTGGACGAGTATTCGAAGCTCCGGTGGGAGAACCAGTTCGGCGTGATGACCGGCAAGCCGCTCATCATCGGCGGCTCGGCGGGGCGGAACGAGGCGACCGCCCGCGGCTGCGTGGTGACGGTCCGGGAGGCCGCCAAGAAGCTGGGGATTCCGCTCAAAGGCGCCCGCGTGGTGGTCCAGGGCTACGGCAACGCAGGCTCCATCGCCGCCCGGCTCATCCACGAACTGGGAGCCAAGGTGATTGCGGTCAGCGACTCCCGGGGTGGCGCCTTCGACCCCGACGGGCTGGACCCCGTCAAGGTGCTCGAATACAAGAACAAGAACGGGAGCGTCGAGGGGGCGCCCGGCACGCGGCCCATCTCCAACGACGACCTGCTGACCCTGGAGTGCGATATCCTGATCCCGGCCGCCCTGGAGAACCAGATCACGGTGAGCGTCGCCCGCCGTATCAAGACCAGGATCATCGGCGAGGCGGCCAACGGCCCCACCACCCCGGAGGCCGACGACATCCTGTTCGACCGCGGGGTGCTGGTCCTGCCGGACATCCTCGCCTCGGCGGGTGGCGTGACCGTCTCCTACTTCGAGTGGGTCCAGAACCTGATGAACTTCTACTGGACCGAGGAAGAGGTCAACCAGCGGCTGGAGGCCAAGATGGTGGAGGCCTTCGAGCGGGTCTACGCCATGCACCGGGACAAGAAGGTGAAGCTGCGGGTTGCCGCCTTCATGGTCGCCGTGGCCCGGGTCGCGGAGGCCATGCGGGTTCGGGGCTGGTTGGGCTAGCCCGGCGTACCCGCTCGGAACTTCTGACGACGGCGCAAAGGGCGGGGGTCAGCGACCCCGCCCTTTGCTGCACTGCCAGCGGGAGGGGGTGGGCCGTGTACCGCAAGGAGGAACTGGAGGCCGTCAGCCGGGCCAGGGCGGCGTGGGAGAAGCGGGTTCTGGCCCGGGCACTGGAGCGGGTGCCGGAGCAGCGGGAGCGCTTTGCCACCCATTCGGGCCTGGAGGTCAGGCGCCTGTACACGCCCGAGGACGTGGCAGGGCTGGACTACTGCCGCGACCTGGGATTTCCCGGGGAATACCCGTTCACCCGGGGCGTCCAGCCCACCATGTACCGGGCCCGGCCCTGGACCATGCGCCAGTATGCCGGGTTCGGCTCCGCCGAGGAGACCAACCGGCGGTTCAGATACCTCCTGGAGCAGGGCCAGACGGGGCTGTCCGTCGCCTTTGACCTGCCCACCCAGGTGGGTTACGACTCCGACCACCCCATGGCCGAGGGCGAGGTGGGCAAGGTCGGCGTGGCCATCGACTCCCTGGAGGACGTGGAGCGACTGTTCGACAGGATCCCGCTGGACCAGGTCTCCACCTCGATGACCATCAACTCGCCGGCGGCGGTGCTGCTGGCGATGGTGGTGGCGGTCGCCGAGAAACAGGGGGTGGACCCGTCGTCCCTGGCGGGCACCGTGCAGAACGACATCCTCAAGGAGTACGTCGCCCGGGGCACATACATCTTCCCGCCCCGCCCGTCCGTGCGGCTGGTCACCGACGTGTTCGCCTGGTGCTCCGAGCACCTGCCCCGGTGGAACGCCATCAGCATCTCCGGCTACCACATGCGGGAAGCCGGGGCCACCGCCGTCCAGGAGATCGCCTTCACCCTGGCCAACGCCATTGCCTACGTGGAGGCGGCCCGCCAGGCCGGGCTGGACGTGGACGCCATCGGCCCGCGGCTGTCCTTCTTCTTCGCGGCCCAGATCGACATCCTCGAGGAGGTGGCCAAGTTCAGGGCGGCCCGGCGGCTGTGGGCCCGGATCATGCGGGAGCGTTTCGGGGCCCGAGACCCCCGCTCGTGGATGCTCCGCTTTCACACCCAGACGGCGGGGGTATCCCTCACCGCCCAGCAGCCCGAGAACAACATCGTCCGCACGGCGCTGGAGGCCCTGGCGGCGGTGCTGGGCGGCACCCAGTCGCTGCACACCAACTCCATGGACGAGGCACTGGCGCTTCCGTCGGAGAAGGCGGTGCGGGTGGCGCTACGGACCCAGCAGATCCTGGCCCACGAGACCAACGTGGGCCAGACCATCGACCCCCTGGGCGGCTCGTACTTCATCGAGGCCCTGACCGACCGGCTGGAGGAGGAAGCCCAGGCCTACCTGGCGCGGATTGACGGCATGGGCGGCGCGGTGGCCGCCATCGAGCGGGGCTTCTTCCAGGACGAGATCCAGCGGGAGGCCTACGCCCACCAGCTCGCGCTGGAACGAGGCGACCGGATCGTGGTGGGGGTCAACGCCTACCAGGTGGCGGAGGAGCCGCCCACGGCCATCCTCCGGCCCGACCCGGCCGTCGCCCGGGAGCAGGCCGGCAGGCTGGAGGCGCTCCGGGCTCGAAGGGACGGGGAGAAGGTCCGGGCGGCGCTGGAACGGCTGGGCCAGGCGGCCGCCGGCGACCAGAACCTGATGCCGCCCATTCTGGAGGCGGTACGGGCCTATGCCACCCTGGGCGAGATCTGTGACACGCTGCGCCAGGCCTTTGGCGAGTACCGGGCTGCCGCCATCTAGGCGGCGGGTCAGGGCCAGGCCAGCAGAGTGCCGGGAGGTAGGAGGATGAGCCGTCGGGAGGCAGGGGGGGCGTCTCGCCCCATCCGGGTGCTCGTGGCCAAGCCGGGCCTGGACGGCCACGACCGGGGGGCCATCGTCATCGCCCGAGCCCTGCGGGACGCGGGAATGGAGGTCATCTACACCGGCCTCCGACAGACCCCGGAGCAGATCGCCCGCGCGGCGGTGGAAGAGGACGTGGACGTGGTCGCGCTCTCGAGCCTGTCCGGAGCCCACGACACCCTCTTCCCGCGGGTGGTGGCGGAACTCCGGCGGGTAGGCCTTGACGACCGGCTGATCATCGGGGGCGGGATCATCCCGGCGGAGGACGTGCCCAGGCTGAAAGAAGCGGGCATCGCCGCGTGCTTCGGGCCGGGAACCCCCACCTCCGAGGTGGTGGATTACATCCGGCGGGCCGTGGGCCGGCCGGCGAAGCCGAAGGGATTGTGACTTGATGTTAGAACCTGATAACGAGGGACGGGCCGTGAGCCTTGATCACCTGGGCATCGCCGTGAAGAGCATCGCCGCCGCGCTGCCTCTCTACACTGAGGGGCTGGGACTGGAGGCGGCGGGCGAGCCGGAGGAGGTTCCCTCCGAACGGGTCCGCCTGGTGATGCTACCGGTGGGCTCAACCCGGCTGGAGCTTCTGGAGTCGACGGCGGCCGACGGGCCCATTGCCCGGTTCATCGAGCGCTTCGGCGAGGGAATCCACCACGTGGCCGTCGCCGTCGATGACCTGGAGGCGGTGGCGGCGCGCCTCCGGGGGCGCGGCGTCCGGCTGGTCTACGACGAGATCCGGGTGGGCGCCGGCGGGCACCGCTTCATCTTCGTCCACCCCAAGAGCGCCGGCGGCGTGTTGTTGGAACTGGTCGAGGCCAGGGCGGGGGAGGCAAACCATGGCGGGGGATGACACAGCGAGCAGGGCAACCGGCGATGAGCAGGCCCCGCCCGAGACGCCCCTGGAGGCGCTGGCCCGGGCGCGGGCCCGCGTGCTGGCGGGAGGCGGCCCCGACCGGGTGGAGCAGCAGCACGAAAAGGGCAAGCTCACCGCCCGCGAACGGCTGGCGTTGCTCTATGACCCGGACAGCTTCGTCGAGATTGACCCGTTTGTACGCCACCGGGCGACTGACTTCGGCATGGCCGGGCGGGAGGCTCCGGGCGACGGGGTGGTGACCGGCTACGGCCGGGTGGACGGGCGCACCGTCTTCGCCTTCGCCCAGGACTTCACCGTCATCGGCGGCACCCTCGGGGAGATGCACGCCGGCAAGATCTGCAAGGTCCAGGACCTGGCCCTGAAGACCGGCGCCCCCTGCGTCGGCATCCAGGATTCGGGCGGGGCCAGGATCCAGGAGGGTGTGGCGGCGCTCGACGGCTACGGCCGCATCTTCTGGCGCAACACCCTGGCATCGGGGGTCATTCCCCAGCTTTCGGTGATCCTGGGGCCCTGCGCCGGGGGAGCCGTATACTCCCCGGCCCTCACCGACTTTGTCTTCATGGTCCAGGGCACGAGCCACATGTTCATCACCGGCCCCGAGGTGATCAAGGCGGTGACCGGCGAGGAGGTCACCTTCGAGCAGCTTGGCGGGGCCGACACCCACAACCGGCAGTCGGGCGTGGCCCACTTCCTGGCCCGGGACGAGGCGGAATGTTTTGGCCTCGTCCGCGCCCTGCTCGGCCTGTTGCCGGCCAACAACATGGAGGACCCGCCCTTCAAGGACGTGGGGGATCCCCTTGACCGGCAGGAGGAGGACCTGAAAGACCTGGTGCCTCTGGACCCGAACCGGCCCTACGACATCCGGGAGATCATCACCCGCGTGGTGGACGCCGGAACCTTTCTCGAGGTCCACGCCCACTGGGCGCAGAACGTGGTGGTGGGCTTTGCCCGGCTGGGGGGCCGCTCCGTCGGGGTGGTCGGCAACCAGCCGCGGGTGCTGGCGGGCTGCCTGGACATCAACGCCTCGGACAAGGCGGCGCGCTTCGTCCGCTTTTGCGACGCCTTCAACGTTCCGCTGGTGACCCTGGTGGACACCCCGGGCTATTTGCCGGGTACCGCCCAGGAATACGGGGGCATCATCCGCCACGGGGCCAAGCTGTTGTATGCTTACTCCGAGGCCACCGTCCCCAAGCTGACGGTGAACGTCCGCAAGGCCTACGGCGGCGCCTACATCGGCATGTGCAGCCGGTCGCTGGGCGCCGACCTGGTGCTGGCGTGGCCGACGGCGGAGATCGCCGTCATGGGGCCGGAGGGGGCGGCCAACATCATCTTCCGGGACGAGATCCGGCAGGCGGAGGATCCGGCCGCCGTCAGGCAGGCCCGGATCGCGGAGTACCGCGAGCGGTTTGCCAACCCCTACGTGGCGGCCGGGCTGGGGTACGTGGACGACGTGATCGACCCGCGGGCCACCCGCCCCAGGCTGATCAGCGGGCTGGAGGCGCTGGTGGCCAAGGGCGAGCAGCGCCCGGCGAGAAAGCACGGCAACATCCCGGTATGAGGACCCGGCCGGATCGGGGCCCCTTGACGGCGGCGGGGCCGCCCGGGGCGACCCCGACGCGGCCGGAATGGCTGGCGGGAGAGGACAACAAGGCATGAGGAAGTATCGCGTGACGGTGGACGGCGAGACCTACGAGGTGTGGGTCGAGGAACTGGACGAAGGCGCGCGGGCCCCCGGGGAGAACCGGACGGCTCCACAGCGGCAGGTCCAGCCCGCCCCGCAGCCGGTCCAGCCAAGCCGGGAGCCGAAGCCGGCGGGTAACAACCCCGCGGCCGGCGGTTCCACCGTCGCGCCTCCGCAGGCGTCCCGGCAGGCGGCCGGGCCGGCCGCTGGCGCTCAGCTTGACGGCCAGGTGGTCTCGGCGCCCCTCCCCGGCTCGGTGCTGGAGGTGCGGGTGGGGCCGGGCCAGCGGGTGGAAGCCGGCGATGTGCTGGTGATCCTGGAAGCCATGAAGATGGAAAACGAGATCCAGGCTCACGTTTCCGGCCAGGTGCGGGAAGTCCGGGTGGAGCGCGGTCAGACGGTGAGCCTGGGCGACGCGCTCGTGGTGATCGCGCCGGAGTGAGCGCAGGAATCCTTGCCAGGCCGTGGAATCCCGGGTCATGGAGGCTCTGCCATGCGGGCACTCAACTTCTACTCGTCGGTGTATCACGGCAACCTGGTAACCCGGGAAAAGCGCTGCACCATCCGGCTGGGCGACAAGACCGCCAAGTACCAGCGGGGCGACCTGGTCTGGGTCACCTACGGCGACCGCTTCCAGCCCCGCAAGCGGCTGTACACCGCCGTGCTGGACAAGGTGGACGTGAAGCGGGTGCGGGAGTTGACCCCCGAAGACATCGGGGGCGAGAACAAGGACATGAAGACGTCCGAGGACGTCCTGGCCTTTCTCCGGCGGATCTACGACCGCGAGGTCACCCCGGACGACACGGTGACCGTCGTCTACTTCTCCGAAGTCACCGCCTGACCCGGCGGCCGCCGGCCTGCGCCCCCGGCGCCCGCCTTCCCCTCATCGGCGGCGGATCGCCCGGCGCCCTCCCGCCACAGCTGGCGCAGCCGCTCGTAGGTTTCGGGAAAGCCCGGCGCGTACCTGAGGTAGTGGGGGATGGGGTAGCGCACCCCGCCCCGGTAGGTTCCCTCAAGGCCGGTCATGATCTCCTCCGCCCAGCTATAAGGAAAGGCGAACGCCATCTCGTCGTCCTGAGTCTGGCCGAACACCCGGTCGCCGTAACAGGGGAGGATCACCTCGGGCCGGCCTGACCGTAGCGGCTGGATGGCGATGTCGGCACAGTCGGCGCGGGCGGTAAAGGAACTGGTGAGCGAGCCGCCCCGCCGGTACAGCGCCGCCGCCACCAGGACCATCACCTGGGCCGAGTTGCCGTAGACCAGCACCGTGTCGGGCTCGAAGGCGGCCCGCCGCAGCGGCGCCAGCCAGACGGCCTCGGCCCCGCCCAGTTCGAGCTTGGGGACGGCGGTTTCGGTCAGGGCCCCCGCCGCCAGGGACCCGGTGTACATCCCAGCGGCCAGGTGGCCTTCGCTGTACCAGTCGACCTCCGGCTCGAAGCCGAACGCCACCGCGGCGATGGGACAGGAGAGGTCCTGGGCTCCCAGGCCCACCGTCCAGCCGTAGCGCCTGGCCAGGCTGATGCCCTGGCAGATGGTGATCTGGATTTTCAGGTCCCTGAACGGCCGCCTGAGTTTGGGCGGGTCCGGCTCACCGGACCCGGCAAAACGAATGGCCACCGGAAAGGTGGCCGGCCGCACCCGCTGCTCGATGGCGTCGCACAGTTGAACCGGCGTCACCTGGCCCGGGGCCGGCCCGCCGGGACTTTCCGCCTGGGACATCCATCACACCTCCGTCGGCTCTGGCCCGCATCCCTTCTACGGACCCGAGCCCGGCTTCCTGCTCGAAAAGCTCATGACACAAGGACCGCCGCGGTGGCGGGTTGAACGCTCGGGTAAAGGCCAGGAGTGTGGGGTGAAGGGACATGCGGGTCGGAGCGCACCTGAGCATCACCAAGGGGTTGGACCACGGCGTCGAGCTCGCGGCCGAACTCGGCTGTAACACTTTTCAGTACTTCACCCGCAATCCCAGGGGCGGCAGGGCCCGCGAGATCGGCGCCGACGAGATCGCCCGGGGCCGGGCGGCCAGCCGCCGGCTGGACGTGGCGCCCCTGGTGGCCCACCTGCCCTACACGGTCAACCCGGCCTCGCCGGACCCCCAGGCCTACGCCTTTGCCCGGCAGGTGGTGGCCGACGACCTCCGGCGGGCCGCAGAACTCGGCTCGGAACTGGTGGTCTGCCATCCCGGCAGCCACGGCGGCGACGGTCCCGAACGGGGGCTCGACCGCGTCGTCGCCCTGCTGGAGTCGGCGCTTGACGGGGCGCCGGACCGGCCGCGGCTGTTGCTGGAGACCATGGCCGGCCAGGGGACGGAGATCGGATCCGACCTCGGTCTGCTGGCCGCCATCATCGACCGGTTGGGGCGTCCCGCCTGTCTGGGGATCTGCCTGGACTCCTGCCACCTGTTCGCCGCCGGTCACGACCTGCGCAGCCCGGAGGTCATCGACCGGCTGCTGGAGGACATCGACCGGTCGCTTGGCCTGGACCGGGTGGGCTGCCTTCACCTGAACGACTCCAAGGCGCCCCTGGGCAGCCGGCGGGACCGGCACGCCCGCATCGGCGAGGGGCACCTGGGTCCCGACGGCATCCGGACCATCGTGCGACACCCGTTTCTCAGAACCCTGCCGCTGATCGTGGAGACACCGGTGGACGATGTCCGGGAATACGCCCGCGAGGTCCGGCGCGCGCGGGAACTGGCCGGGGTCAGTGTCCCGGAGGCCTGACGCCTGGCGCGTCTCCCGCGGTGCGGGCGCGCCGCGCGCCCGGCCCCGGCGGGTTGTCTCAGGCCGGGCAGGACCGCCGCGGGTTCCAGGGGAATACTGTCACGTGACATCACGCCCTGTTCGGTTTTGCTCCGCACGGGACTGGTCGGGAGGCACGATAGGCCATGGCGGGGCGCTCCCCGGACCTGCCGGCCGGCTGGCTGAGCGGGGCTGAGCTGGTCCGGCTGGCACAGGCGGAAGGCTTGCCGGTGACCCGGCGGACCCTCCGGTTTTACGCCACCCTCGGTCTCCTCCCCCGGCCGGTGACCGGAACCGTCAGCCCCCGCGGCAGGACGGGCCACTTCCCGGCGGCCGCCCTGGACAGCCTCCGCCTGCTCTACCGGTTGAAGGAACAGGGTTACACCCTGGAGCGGATCAGTTCCCTGTTCCGCCGTCTGGCCCGCCAGGCGGGCCGGACGGGTTTACCCGCCACCGCCCTGCACGCCAGGGTCTCCCGGGCCCTGCCCCCGGACGGGACCCGGGGGGAAGGGCCGGCCGGCGCTCCCGGCAGCCCCGAGCAAGAGCTGTGGGCCACCGTCGCTCCCCTGGTGCTGGGTGCCCTGGTGGAGCGGGGGCTCGAACCCGGCCTGGAGCAGGTGACGGGGGTGGATCTGCAGGTCAGGCTCGAGGACGGTGGCGAGCTGCGCCTCCCCGTCCACCGGTCGCTGCGCCTGGTGGGGATCAGGCGGGCGGGCCCCGGCGACCACCCGCGACTGGCCGAGCTGACCGCCGCCTGCTGGCAGGAGGCTCCGCCGCCCGCCGAACCCCTGGGCCGCGGCCGCGCCGGGGTGGAACCGCTGCAAGTGTACCTGGCCGAGGTAGAAGGGACGGTCATCGGCTACGTGGGCGTGGGCCTCGCCCCGGAGAGGCTCGCCCGGGGCCGGGCCCGGCTGGAGGGCCCGTACGTGGAGCCGCCTGCGCGGAGGCGGGGCGTCGGCAGCCGGTTGCTGGCCCTGGCCGAGGCGCGGGCCCTTGCCGGCGGGGCCCGGTGGTTGACGGCGGCGGTGACGCCGGGAAGCGCTGGCGCCGCCTTCCTGGAGCGGGCCGGCTTCCGGGTGACAGGAAGTTACTGTCGAGTGCGCGGCCGTGTCGTCGCCCCGGGTGGCGCCGAGCAGGCCCCGGGCGGCCCCCTCGAGGTCAGCGAGGCGGCATCGGACGCCCTGACCCTGGTGGGGCCGGCGCTGGAGGCTGGCTACCAGGGGGCCGCCCTGTTCCGGGACGCCCTGGCCGCCTGGGAGGCATCCCGGGCACCCGGCGGGGCCGGCCGGGAACCGCTCCGCGTGTGGGTGGCCAGGCGCGATTCGCGACTGGCTGGCCTGGGTGTCCGGGTGGCAGAGGCGGGCGAGGGAGCGGTGTGGCTGGGGGCGGAGGGCTGGCCCGGCGGGGCCGGGGCGGAGCTTCTCCGCCGGGTGACCGCCGGCGGCGAGGACCGTCCCCCTTCCGGCTGGCTCTTTTGTGACGGGCCCCTGGAGCGTGCCTGGCTCGAAGGAGCGGGGTTCAGCGTGTCCGGCCTGGGCTGGTGTTTCGGTAAGCGGCTGGAGCCGCAGCAGGAGCGAGGGGTTGCCAAGTAGCAGCGGAACGGGGGGCGGCGGCGGCAAAGGTGGATGTGACCGACCGGCCCTACCGTCACGCGGAAGGAAACGCGGGCCCCGGGACCGGCGGCTGGTGGTCCAGGTGGTGCTCGCGGCCCCCAGGGGGGACGCCGGGTGAGGCGGCTGTGGGAGATCCTGGCCAACCTGAACGCGCGGGCCATCTTCGCGTTGGTGCTGGTGGGCATCGTCCTGGCGCTGCTGCTTCCCTCCCGGGTGGAGGTCAGTGAGAGTACCCGCTCCGTTTACCGGGCCGTCCACGGCATCCGCCAGGGCGGGGTAGTGTTCATCGGACTGGAGCAGGGGACGGGTACCGAGGCCCTGCTGGAGCAGGCCAAGGCCCTGCTCCGCCACGTGCTGGGCCGTGGCGGGCGGGCGGTCATCGCCATCACCGCCGACATCCCCCGCGACCAGGTGCTCGACGTGACCGGTGGGCTGGAGGCGGTGGCCGAGGCCCTCGGCCGCCCGCGCTACGGCCACGACTACGCCGTCGTCCTCCTGCGGACGGGGGGCGAGGCGGAAGCGACCCTGGCGGCGATGGTCGTCGATATCCGCGCTGGCACCGGTCACCAGGACGTCCGTGGCCGGGCGCTGGACCTGCTGCCCCTGTTCGAGGGTTTCAGGAGCCTGCGGGGCGCCGACCTCCTGGCGGGCCTCGTGAGGCAGCCCGAGGGCGGCCAGGGGAATCCAGGCCTGGAGGTCTGGAGCCTGGCGGGCCAGCAGGCGACCGTGCCGGTGGTGGGAGGCATCGTGGCGACCCGGCACGCCCTGGCCGCCAGGCTGGTCGAGTCGGGCGCGCTCCGCGGGGTGCTCTACGGGGTCCGGTCGGCAGCCGAGTACGATCTGTTGCTGGGCGGGGAGACCGGGTTTGGCAGGGCGTGGGGCGGCGCCAGCCTGCTGGCGCTGCTGCTGGTTGCCCTGATCGTCGTGGCCTCGGTGTCCGAGTGGTTGCAGCGCGGGTCGGCCGGCTCCCGGCGACCCGGCCCGCCGCCGCCGGGCCGGCCCCGGGGCCCGGGTATCCCCCGCGGGATGGTGGAACGGCGGGCGGAGGGCCGCCCGCCTAGTAGGTGATCTCGAAAGCGTCCGGCTCGCCGGTGGCCGGTTCCCACCGGTGCTCCACCCGGGTGACCCGGGCCTGGGGCGGGCCCTGTGCCGACCAGGCCAGGAGTTGCTCCAGGGCAGCCCGGGGCCCCTCGGCGACGATCTCAACCCGGCCGTCGCGCAGGTTGCGGACCCAGCCGGCCAGCCCCAGCTGGCGCGCGCGGAGCCTGGTGTGGTACCGGAAGTTCACGCCCTGCACCAGCCCGCTGACCCAGATGTGCATCCTTGCCGCTTCCCCAGCCATGCCACCACCGGGTCTGAGTGTACCACCGGTCCCCGCCCGGGACAATGCGGCGAGCGACACCGGCGGCGCGGGTGACCGGGTCTGGCCTCCCTTGACCCGGCATAGGCTGGCCCCGGGAGGCGATACCCGGGTGGGGCGGGGCCTCGTGCGGCTGGGAGCGGCGGCGCTGGGACTCCTGGCCGGGTCCGTGGCCGGTCTGGCCTTGCTGGGAACGGGACTCTGGCTCCGCGAGGGGCGGCCCGGCCCCCTGGGCCTGGCCCTGGCCCGCTTCGTCCACCAGGCCGAGATCGGACCCCTGCTGGCCTTCGTCGCCGCCCACGTTGTCGCCGCCATGGTGGCCGGCTGGTGGTTCCACGTCCGCCGCTGCGTGCCGCCGGCGCCGTTCGGGGCAGCGTGGCCGGGCGCCCTGACGGGGCTGGGCGTGGGCCTGGCCTTCATCGCCTGGCTGTTGCTCACGGAAAATCCCACCGGGCGGTCCTTCTGGGCGTCGGTCGTCTATGCCGGCCGGGACATCTTCTACCTGACGATGCCCCTGGCGCTGGCCGGCGGAACCGGCGCCGCCGTCCTCACCTGGCTGGGCTGGGGCCGCCGGGCCTAGACGACCCGCGGCAGGACTCTCTTTCCCGGCCCAAGAACCCAGCAGCAGCCAGGAGGGAGGTCCTGCCATCCCCCGGGAGATCGTGGCCCTCGACCTGGAGACCACGGGTATGGACCCGGCCCGTGACGAGATTCTGGAGGTTGCCGCCGTCCACGCCGTGGCGGGCCGGCCCGTAGCCGTCTTCAACCGCTTCATCCGGCCTGCGGGACCACTGCCCCTCAAGATCCGGCGGCTCACGGGCATCCGCCCCGAGGACGTGGCCGGCGCGCCCCCGGCCGGCGAGGTCCTGGCCGACCTGGTGGCCTTGCTGGCCTCGGTCGGCCACCAGATCCCCCTGGTGCTGCACCACGCCCCCTTTGACCTCGGTTTTCTCGAAGCGCACCTGGCCCGGGCGGGGCTGGCCATGCCCGCCGGTCCGGTGCTGGACACCCTGGACCTGGCGCGGATCCTGTGGCCGCGGGCCCGCAGTCACCGGCTGTCGGAGGCCTGCCGGCTGGCCGAGGTCGCGCTCGCCGAAGCCCACCGGGCGGGCGACGACGCCCTGGCCACCGCACTCCTCTTTTTCGCCCAGCAGCAGCGGCTCCAGGAACTTGACCTGGAGAGCCTGGAGCGGATGGCCGCCCTGCTGCCGGCGGCCGTAAGCCCTCTCGGCGCGATGATCGCCGAGGCCCTGGGGGCCCGTGTCCGCCGGCTGGAGGGGCCCGCGCGGCGGCGGCCCGTCGCCACGTGGGCCCAGCGGCTGGCTTCTGCCGCCCCGGCCCGGCAGCACCCGCGGCCCTTGGACCGGGACGACCTGCGGGCCGTGTTCCTGCCCGGCGGGGCGCTGTCGCGGAGCATGGAGGCGTACGAGCACCGTCACGGGCAGTTGAAGATGATGGACGCCGTGGCCGACGCCCTGGCGGACGGGCACCACCTGCTGGTGGAGGCCGGCACGGGGACCGGCAAGTCCCTGGCCTACCTGATTCCGGCCATCGCCTGGGCCCTGGAGACGGGCCGGCGGGTGGTGGTGAGCACCCACACCATCAACCTCCAGGAACAGCTGTGGGAGAAGGACCTGCCCCTGGTGCGGCAGGCCACCGGCCTTGACTTCCGGGCGGCCCTGCTGAAGGGCAAGGGGAACTACCTCTGCCTGCGCAAGTGGGAGGGCCTGGTGGAAAACCCCGAACCCCTGGGTCCCGCCGAGCGCCTGTTCCACGTCCGGCTCCTGAACTGGCTTGCGGAGACGGAGACCGGCGACCGTTCGGAGTTGAACCTGTTCGGTCCCCAGGAGGATCTCTGGCGGGCGGTCAGCGCCGAGCACGAAAGCTGCACCGCCGCCAACTGCCCCCGCCACGCCCACTGCTTCATGGTGGGCGCCAGGGCCGCCGCCGAGTCGGCCCACCTGGTCGTGGTCAACCACTCGCTGCTCTTCTCGGACCTGCAGTCCGGGGGGCGGGTGCTCCCGGAGTATCATGCCCTGGTGGTGGACGAGGCCCACCATCTCCAGGACGTGGCCAGCCGGCACCTGGGCAAGCAGGTCTCCGTCTGGGAGGTGCGGCGGTGGGTGTCGGGTCTGGGCTGGGGCGCCCGTGGGCGGGCCGCCGGCGGCCGGCGGGCGCCCGGGCCGCTCGCCCTCTGGCGCCAGCGGTTGCAGGGGGTGGCCAGGGCCGGGCTGCCCGCCCGCGACCAGGAGGCCGCTGACCGCTGCCTGGCCCTGGTGGATGCCGCCCTGGCGCAACTGGACGACGTCGACGCCGCCCTGGAGGAACTGATCGCCCCCGTGGCCGGGCTGGCCATGGCCTGGAGCCGGGACGCGGAAGGGGGAGGGGAATCCCTCACCCTCCGGCTGCGGCCGGAGCATGCCGCCGCCCCCGAGTGGGAAGCGGTGGCGGCGGCCCGGGACAATGCCGCCGGGCGGCTCTTGCGGCTGGCGGGACGGCTGGCCGACCTGGGCGCCGTGGTCGAGGACTGGGACGGGGCGGGCGCCCTCGGGCTCCGCCGGGTGACCGATGACGCCGCGGGCCTGGCCGCGCTGGCCCGGGAGCACGGCGAGGCCATGAGCGATCTCCTGGACCCGGGGGAGCCCGAAGCCGAGCCGGCCACCGTCCGCTGGGTGGAGGTGGCGGTCCGCGAGGGGTGGTCCAACGCCACGCTGTGCTCGGCGCCCATCCACGTGGGCGACACCCTCCGCCGGCAACTCTGGGAGCGCCTGGGCACGGCCATCCTCACCTCGGCCACCCTGACGGTGGCGGGCCGGTTCGACCACCTCATGAGGCAGCTGGGGTTTTCCGGTTGGGAGCCCGGCCGGGTGGAAACGGTGGTGGTGGAGTCTCCGTTGCAGTACCGCCGACAGGCCCTGGTGTGCATCCCCCAGGGGCTGCCCGTCCCCGGGCCCCGGACTGACGCCGCCTACGTGACGGTCCTGGCGGATTTCCTGCACCGGCTGGTGCGGGCCACCGGTGGCCGGACGCTCGTCCTCTTCACCTCCCACCGCCTGCTGCAGGAGGTCTATTCCCGCCTTCGGGAGCCGCTGGAACAGGACGACCTGTGTCTACTGGCCCAGGGCATCGACGGCAGCCGGTTCCGGCTGCTGGAAGAGTTCAAGGAACGGGGCCGGACGGTGCTCTTCGGCTCGGCCAGCTTCTGGGAAGGGGTGGACGTGCCGGGGGAGGCGCTTTCCTGCGTGGTCATCGTCCGGCTGCCCTTTTCGCCGCCCACCCAGCCACTGGTGGCGGCCAGGCTGGAGGATCTGGAGCGGCGGGGCCTGCCGCCGTTTCAGCACCTCACCCTGCCCGAGGCGGTGCTCCGCTTCAAACAGGGGTTTGGCCGCCTGATCCGGACCCAGACCGACCGCGGGGTAGTGGTGGTGGTCGATCCCCGGGTGGCCGACCCCCGTTACCGTTACGGCGCTCGCTTCCTCGAGTCGCTGCCCGGCCCAAGCCTGTTCCGGGGGCCCGCCGAGGCCTGCCTGGCCGAGATCAGCCGCTGGCTCCAGGGACCGGCGCCCGGCGTCCGCTGGGTCACGCCCGGCGGGGCGACGGAGGGTGCCTCCGGCGGCGCGGAGGAGGGTGCTTCGGGTGGGGCGACGGGTACTTCCGGTGGAGCGGCGGGCGCGCCGGGCGCGGCCCGGCCGCGGTGAGGGGGAGGCTTCACGGTGACGGTGTCGGCGGCTGGCCTTGGCCTGGTGACCCATCCCGACTACCTCCTGCACGCGCCGCACGCCGAGTTCGAGCGGGCCGTCCGCCTGGAACACGTGCTTTCGGTCTTCCAGACCGCGGGGGTGTTCGACCGGGTGGTCCGGGTGGAGCCGGTGGTCGTCCCCGAGGCGGTCCTTACCGCCGTGCACCGGCCCGAGTACCTCGGCCGCCTGGCGGCCTTCGCCCGGGCGGGGGGCGGGGCCTGGAGCCCGGACACGGTGCTGAGCCCCGAGAGCTACGACGTGGCCCGGCTGGCCGCCGGCGGCGCCGTGGCCGCGGTCGACGCGGTGCTTGACGGCCGGGTCGGGCGCGCGCTGGCCCTGGTCCGGCCACCGGGACACCACGCCGGACCGAATCTGGGCACCGGGTTTTGCCTGATCAACAACGTGGCCGTCGCCGCGCGCCACGCCTTGCGGACCCGCGGGATAGAACGTGTGCTCATCGTGGACTGGGACGTGCACCACGGCAACGGCACCCAGGACGTCTTCTACGACGACGGGGACGTTCTGTTCTTCTCGATTCACCAGGCGCCCCTGTACCCCGGGACCGGCTGGTTGACGGAAACCGGAAGGGGGAGGGGAGAGGGGCGGACGGTCAACGTCCCCGTCCCGCCCGGCGCCGAGGGGCGCCACTACCGGAGGGCCTTCGAAGAGGTGCTGGAACCGCTGGCCAGGGCTTTTGAGCCCCGGCTGGTGCTGGTCTCGGTCGGGCTGGACGCCCACCGGCTGGACCCCCTGGCCGAGGTGAGGCTCACGGTTCCGGACTTCGCGTGGCTGGCCCGGACGGTGCGACGCCTGGCCGACCAGGTGGCCGGCGGCCGGCTGGTCGGGGTGCTGGAAGGGGGCTACCACCTGGCGGCGCTCGGCGCGTCCCTGCTGGCGGTAGCCGATGCCTGGGGGAACCTGGGCCTGGCCATGGCGGAACCGCCGGGGGAGCCCGCCTGGCCCGCGCCCCCGGCCGACCTGGTGGACGAGGCCTTTTCCCGTCGGCTGGCCGAACTCAAGGCGGTCCTCGGGCCGTTCTGGCCCGGCCTCCGGGAGAGCGGGCCAGAGGCCGGGGGAAGCCAGGGCAATGGACGCTGACCGGCTGGGGCATAACTTCAGGGGCTTGGGCCCTGGGCAACATATCCGCGCCACCCTCGCCATAACAGTGGAACGGGATTCATTCCTTCCACCTTCTCGTGGCGAGGTGACGGCCGATGCGGGCGGGCCTGCGGGCCAAGGAGCCGGAACCCCCTGGCCGCGTCGATCTGGTGCTGGTGCTGATGGGGGCAGTGGTGGCCTTCGTGGTGTCCCTGGTGGCGTCGGGAATTCTCGGTGCCGTCATGCTGCGGGCCACCTTCTCCGAGGGCCTGCTCCCGCTGATCATGACCCTCACCACCTACGCCAGCGTGGCGGCGGGCGGGCTGTACACCGGTTATAAGGCGGAGACCCTCGGCTGGCTGAACGGCGGGCTTGCCGGCCTGGCCTACGTCCTTGCCTTGGCCATCGTCGGCGCCCTGCTGTTTCCCCAGACGGTCACCGCCGCCGCCATGGTGAAGAAGGCACTGGCGTCCTTTGCGGTCGGTGCCTTTGGTGGCACGGTAGGCATCAACATGCAATAGCCGACGACCGCCCCGGCTGGAGCAGGCCCGAGCCCGGGCTCGGCGGTCGTACCAAACCGGCTGAGCGGGTCGGACCCCGCTCAGCCGGTCGATGCCGTTGCCCTAGAAGGTCCCGTCAGTCAGGGCTTGCTCCGCCTGGCGAAGCAGGACCTTGACCATGTTCCCCCCGATTCGACCGCCCACGTGTCCCCAGTAGCGGGACGGGATGTCCCCGCCGTAACCGGTGACGGCCGGCTCGGGAATGCCGATTTCCCGGGCGATCTCGTAGGTGAAACGGTCCAGGGTCGCCTCGGGCAGGAGCTTGCGCCCGTCGACAAACTGTGCCATGTCGGACTTCACCTCCTCGGGCGCGGCAAGCCTAGTGTGGGGTGCGCGGGCGCCCGCTATGTTAGCAAAGGCTGGCCTCGGTGCCGGGCGAAAAGCCGGGCGCTCCGGGCGGCTCCGGCGCCGTCACTCGACCCGGGGGCAAGTCAAGGGAGGAATTGTCGAAATTTGTAGGGAACCCAGAAAATGGTGAGGTGCCGTCCGTTGTCGGCAAAAGAGGTGGCGCTGCTTGCAGCTGGAGCGAAGGGGGGTCGCCGTTGAGCTTTTTCCTGCCGGCCACCTTCGTCCGGGAGCGGCTGGTGGACATCCAGGCCGCCGCCGAACGGCTCGACGCCATGCTGCCCCGGGGGAGCGAGGGAGAGTTCCGGCGCCTGGTGCGCCGGATGATCGCGCTGGCCGCCGACACCCGCGGGCAACTGGACCGGCTGCCCAGCGATCCCGTCCTGTACACTGGCAGCATCTCCACCGACGCGCTCTTGCTGGTGTTGAACAACCTGTGGGCGGTTTACGGCCCGGCGGCCACGGGCGAGGTCGAGCCACCCGTACCGGTCGGTGAAGCCGGGGAAGTGGAACAAAGCCCGCCGGCAAGCCGGACCGGGTTAGACCGGGCCGGCCGGCCGCTCGGGGGCGGCTACCGGAGCGGGCGATGAGCCAGCCCCCGTACATCGCCGTCATCGGCCCGGGCCAGGCCGAGCCCCCGGCCGAAGCCGTGGCCGAGGCCGTGGGGGCGCTGGTGGCCCGCCGGGGTGGCGTGGTGGTCACCGGGGGCCTGGGCGGTGTGATGGCGGCAGCCTGCCGGGGCGCCAGGCGCGCGGGTGGACTGGCGGTGGGGCTCTTGCCGGGCACGGACCGGGCCGACGCCAACCCTCACTGTACGGTCGCGCTCCCGACCGGGATCGGCGAGGCCCGCAACGCCCTGGTCGTCCGGGCCGCCGACGCCGTGATCGCCGTGAGCGGGGGTTACGGCACCCTTTCCGAGATCGGCCTGGCTCTCAAGATGGGACTGCCCGTGTTCGGCCTCGACACCTGGGAACTCGACCCCTGGCGCCTGCCGGGCCCGGGGATCAGAGCCTGCCGGACCCCGGAGGAAGCGGTGGACCTGGCGTTTGCCGCCGCCCGGCGCTAGCGCCGCGGGCCACGGGGGCGGCTAGCGGCGGCGTCGCCCCAGACGGGCCATGGCCTCCTCCAGGTCGCGGTCCGCCACCCGGGCGTAGATGGTGGTCGTGGTGATGTCCTCGTGGCCCAGCGCCCGCTGGACCAGGGTGATGTCCCCCGTCTCCCGCAAGAGCCGCGTGGCGAAGGCGTGCCGCAGCTTGTGAGGGGACAGCGGCCGTGACAGCTGAAACTGGCAGCGGTCGCCCACGATCCGGATCAGCCGCTGGATGGACCGTACGGCCAGCCGGTTCCCGGCCTCCGTCACGAAGAGGGCGCCGTCCCGGGACCCGGGTTTGTGGGCCAGGTACTCGCGGATGAGCTCGCAGAGGGGGGCGTTTAGTGGCACCATCCGCTCCTTGTTGCCCTTGCCCATTACCCGGACGGACCCGTTGCCCGCCAGGTTGAGATCCTCAAGGTTCAGCCCCGCAAGTTCGCTGACCCGCAGGCCGGCGTCGGCCAGGAGCGTCGTCAGGGCCAGATCGCGGCGGCGCAGGAACTCGTAGCGGCGCCTGAGGGCGGCGGCCCGCTCCGGGTCGCGGACAGTCCCGACAGCCTTTTCGAGCGCCGCCTGGTGGAGTTCGGTCACGGCGGCGATCAGCCGATCAAGCTGGTCTTCGCTCAGCACGCGGGGCAGCGCGCGCCGACTCCGGCGGGGGAGGACCACCCGGTCGGTGAAGGGACTGGACCCGAGGGCGCCGCGCCGGACCAGGCTCTTGAAAAAGGTCCGCAAGGCCGCGGCCTTGCGGTGCACGGCGGCGCGGCTGAGACCGGTCTCCAGAAGCTGGCGGAAGTAGGCCTGCAACAGGTCGGCGTCCACCGATGCCAGGGCCCGGTCGGGGCGGGCGTACCTCAGAAACATGTCCAGGTCGTGCAGGTAGCCGCGGACCGTTTGACGGGCGTACCCGGCCGCCACCAGGTCCTGCCGGAAGGCTTCCACGGCCTCAGCGAGCGTCACCGCCATCGCCCCGATCTTGATGCATTTAATTGGCATTTAACGCATCAATGTCTTCGGCGCGGGTGCCGTTTTTCCTTCTTGCCTCCCCCGCGCTGCGCTCAACGGCCCTCGAGCCAGGCGGCGGGAAGCAGCAACCGCTGGCCGACGCTCAGAGCCGGGCTGGCCAGTCGGTTCCACTGCTGTAACTGGTGGACGGCCCAGCGGAGATCCACGTCCGCCGGGGCGTGACGCTCGGCGATGCCCCAGAGGGTGTCCCCGGGTGCCACGACCAGGGTTGCAAAGCCACCGGCGGGCGGCCCCGCGGGCCCCGCCGCCGAACCGTGGGCCGCCCAGCCGGCCAGGCCCCAGCCGGCCGCCAGCAGGGCAACGCCCGCCCCCAAAGCCACCAGCAGGACGCTCAACCGGTCCGGGCGCAGTCGCGGCCTGCGGCCTCTGCGCCGGCGGAGGCGCAGGCTCGCCGGCGCGTAGAGCCTGACGCGCCGCGGTTCGAAGTCTCTCTCTGGCTGGCGAAAGGGCCTGACCTCCGCCATGAGCGCTGCCCCCCCTCGGCTTACCGGACAGATGTTCGGGTGGCCAGAGAGATTGTACCCCGAACACCGGTTTGGCGTCAAGTGTCTACAGGGCCTGAGGCGAACAGATGCTTTGCGAACGCACTTTTGCATGGTATAATGACCCTGCCAGTTATCCCCAGCACACGCGCGGGTCGACCCCGCAGGAGGTGGCACGGGATGCCGAGGCGGGTTTCCAAGCGGCTCACCGCCAGGCAGCAGCAGGTCCTAGACTTCATCAAGCGCCGGATCAGGGAACGGGGCTACCCGCCCTCGGTGCGGGAGATCGGGGCGGCGATCGGGCTGAGCTCAAGCTCCACGGTGCACGGGCACCTCAACCGCCTGGAGGAGAAGGGCTTCATCAAGCGGGACCCGACCAAGCCCAGGGCCATCGAGGTGCTGGACGCGGACCGGGCCGTGCAGCGGACCCGTTTTGTCGCGGTGCCCCTGGTAGGCCGGGTGACCGCCGGCGAGCCCATCCTGGCCGTGGAGAACGTCGAAGACATCTTCCCCCTCCCCTACGACCTGGTCGGCCACGAGGAAGTGTTCATGCTCCGGGTCCGTGGCGACAGCATGGTCAACGTCGGCATCTACGACGGCGACTGGGTACTGGTCCGGCGGCAGGAGACGGCCGACGATGGGGACGTGGTGGTGGCGCTCCTGGACGACGAGGCCACTGTCAAGCGACTGTACCGGCAGAACGGGCGGATCAGGCTCCAGCCGGAAAACGACGCCATGGCGCCGATCGTGACCGACCGGGCGGAGGTGCTCGGAAAGGTGATCGGCCTCTTCCGCCGCCTGTAATCGCGGGGCCGCCGCGGCCGTTCCACCACCAGCCACCCGGCGCCGGTTGTCGCCGGGCCGATGCCCCTATCCCGGGCGGCACCCGTGGCTGCTTGCGAGCTGCAAGGCCCGCCCGGAGATGGTCCATGCAAGTATTCGTGTCCCGTCCAGCCGGCCCCGCGATCACGGCTTGCTCTTCTCCAGGTCGGAACGGACCGGCCCGCTGTAGAGGCTGCCCGCCGGCTTGGGGAGGGCCCGGTCGAAGAAGTGCCTGGCGTCGCGCCACTCCAGGGACTCTTCAAGTTCCTCGGGAACCGTCCGGCCGGGCCTGGCCTTCTGACGGCCCGCTTCCAGGCGGCGGAAGTAGTCCTGGATCCCCTTGACGGTGAACCCCTGGGCCAGCAGGGCCTTGACCCTCAGCAGGCGCTCGATGTCCTCCTGGCTGTACAGCCGCTGCCGGCCCGGGGTCCGCGCCGGAACCACCAGGCCCGTCTGCTCGTAGTAGCGAATCTGCCGGTCGGTGAGGCCCGTCAGGCGGCGCACCACCCGCATGGGGTAGATGGCCGACCGGGCGGTCAGACGCTCCGTGGCCATGGCGCCCACTCCTGTCCAGTTTCCCAGCTTTCACGCGGCCGAGGTTTCAGTGGTAGTTCCAGTATAGGCTAGAACGCCCGGAAGAGGAATACTGCGGCCATGGTCACGATGATCAGCCCCTTCAGCACCACCCGGCCGAAAAACCCCAGCCACGCCGCCACGAGCGCCTGCAGGGCGCCCCGAAGCGAGCGGCCGGCGGCCACCTCGCCGGCCAGCCCGCCCAGGAGCGGCCCGGGCAACAGACCCGCCGGCCCCGCCAGCGCCAGGCCCACGATTCCGCCGGCGACGGTCCCGACCAGCCCCGCCGGGGTCATCCGGAACCAGCCCCAGCCCAGCCGCGAGGCGGCCCAGTCGAGGCCCACCGCCACCAGGGCCAGCAGGAACAGGCCCAGCACCAGCTCGCGCCCGACCGCCCGGTAGCCGGTGAAATGGGCGTAGAGCCAGGCCCCCAGGAAGATGAGGGGCGCGTCGGGCAGCCGGGGGACGAAGGCGCCGGCCAGGCCGAGCAGGACCAGGCACAGGCTGACCAGGGCGACGAGGTTTTCCACGGCCCCTCCCCCACACCATTACGCGGCGCGGGGCCAGGCTAGAGCCGGACCGCAGGCTGGAGCCGGACCGGCGGCGGGTTACCGTGGGAAGGCTAGAGTCGGACGAGCCCGGCGTCGGCCAGGGCCTGGGCGGCCGAGAGCCAGCCCAGCCGGGCGTAGGCCAGCGCGATGCCGCCCTGAACGTAGGCCACCCAGGGCGGGCGCAGCGGGGCGTCGGCGGACAGCTCAAGTGACGCGCCCTGGACGAAGGTGCCGGCGGCCATCAGCACCGGGTCGCCGTAGCCCGGCAGCGGCCCGGGCTCCGGCCTGACGAAGGCGTTCACCGGCGATCCCGCCTGCAGGCCCTGGCAGAAGGTGACCAGCGCCTCCCGGGAGCCCAGGCGCACCGCCTGGACGATGTCGGCCCGGGGCGCGTCCCAGGCCGGGTCCACCTGGAAACCGAGTTCGGCCATGAGCCAGGCGCCGAAGCAGGCGCCCTTGAGGGCCTCGCCCACCACCAGGGGGGCGTAGTAGAGCCCCTGGAAGAGCAGGCGGGTGCCGCCGAGGTACGCGCCCAGCCGGCCGCCCAGTCCCGGCGCCGTCAGCCGGTTGGCGGCCAGCTCGACCCAGGCCCGGCGGCCGGCCACGTAGCCGCCGGCGGGAGCCAGCCCGCCCCCGGGGTTCTTGATGAGCGAGCCGGCGGCCAGGTCGGCCCCGGCCGCCGTCGGCTCCCGGAGCTCCACCAGCTCGCCGTAGCAGTTGTCCACGAGGGTCACGGCGCCGGGATCCTGGGACCGGATGAGGCCGCAGAGCTCGCCGATGGCCGCCACGTCCAGGGCGGGCCGCCAGGCGTAGCCGCGGGAGCGCTGGAGGTAGTAAACGGTTCGCTGGCCCCGGCGGGCGGCCGCCGCCGCGTCTGCCGCCCGGCCGGGATCCGGCAGGCCGCCGGGCCCGGGCTCGCACTGGACGTAGCTCACTCCCAGGTCGGCCAGGGAACCGCTGCCCGGCTGGTGGATCAGGCCGGCCAGGGTGTCGTAGGGCTGCCCGGTCACCGCCACCAGCCGGTCCCCGGGCCGCAGCACGCCGAACAGGCAGGCGGCCAGGGCGTGGGTGCCCGAGACGAAGTGGGGCCGGACCAGCGCCGCCTCGGCGCCGAAGAGGCGGGCGTAGAGCCGGTCGAGCGCCTCGCGCCCGGAGTGGTCCAGGCCGTAGCCCGTCCCGTCCAGCAGGTGGTGCTCGGCCACCCCCGCCTCGCGAAAGGCGGCCCAGACGCGGGCGCAGTTGGCCTGGACCAGCCGGTCGACGGCGTCCCAGGCGGGCGCGACCGCCTCGGCGGCGGCCAGGGCCAGGCGCCTGAGCCGCGGGTGCAGGGTCGGCGGGAGCGCCTCATCGAGGCCGGCAGCGCCGCGGCGGCCGGTGAAGCCGGGCGGGGACGGCCCCTCCACCGCCTACCGTCCCTCACCCTGCCGGCGCCGCGCGTCGCCGTCAGGTTCTTGCCAGGGGCGGAAACGTTCCGCCCAGGCGGGCTCCAGGTCGGCCTCGACGCGGATTGCCGAAGCCTCGTAGGCCTGGGCGAGCACGGTACCCCGCCGGTGGAGCAGGGCCAGCAGGTGGGCGTCGGCGTAGGGAATGGCCAGCTGTACCCGGCGCCGGCGCGACGCCAGGGCCGCGTCGACCTGGCGGCGCAGGGCATCCAGCCCCTCGCCGCTGGTGGCCGAGGTGAGGATGGCGTCGCGGTGCTCGCGCAGGAACACCTCGACGGGCACCGGCAACCGGCCCGGCTGGCCGTCCCGGCCGGGCAGCCGGTCAGCCTTGTTGAGCACGTGGACCAGGAGCCGGTCGGCCGCGCCGATGGTCTGGAGGACCTGGCGGACGGCGGCCGCCTGCTCCTCCCAGCCGGGATGGCTGACGTCGATCACGTGGAGCAGGAGGTCGGCCTCGGCCACCTCCTCGAGGGTGGCCCGGAAGGCGGCGACCAGGTCGTGGGGCAGCTTCCTGATGAACCCGACCGTGTCGGTGAGCAGCACCACCCTGCCGCCCGGCAACTCTAGCCGCCGGGTGGTCGGGTCCAGGGTGGCGAACAGCCGGTCCTCCACGGTCACGTCCGCCCGGCAAAGGGCGTTCAGCAGGCTTGACTTGCCGGCGTTGGTATAACCCACCAGGGCGACGACGGGAACGTCCATCGCCCGGCGGAAGTTCCGGTGGAGGCCGCGGTGCCGCCGCACCTGCTCGAGGCGCTCCTTCAGGTCCCTGATCCGCCGGCGGATGCGCCGCCGGTCCGTTTCCAGCTTGGTCTCGCCCGGGCCCCGGGTGCCGATGCCGCCGCCCAGCCGCGAGAGGGCCGTCCCCTTGCCGGCCAGCCGGGGAAGCAGGTACTGCAACTGGGCCAGTTCCACCTGGAGCTTGCCTTCGGTCGTGTGGGCCCGCTGGGCGAAGATGTCCAGGATGAGCTGGGTGCGGTCCAGCACCCGGGCCTGGAGGATGGCCTCCAGGTTCCTGGCCTGGGCCGGTGAGAGTTCGTCGTCGAAAAGTATCAGGTTGGCGCCGGCCTGTTCGCGCAGGGCCTCCAGCTCAGCCGCCTTGCCGCGGCCCATGTAGGTGCTGGGGTCCGGCCGGTCCCGCCGCTGCAGGACCCGGCCGGCCACCTCGACCCCGGCCGACTCCGCCAGGCGCTGGAGTTCATCGAGGGATTCCTCGGGGTCCGGCCCGTCCCGGCGGCCCGGAAGGTCCAGCCCCACCAGGATGCCTCTGTCGCCCGTGGTTTCCTCGATCAGATGCTCACCTCGCACCAGGATTATAACACGTCTCCGACCCGAGGCCGTCCGGCGGCGCGTCGCCCGTGTCCGCAGCGGGAAACCTGGTGCCGCAGACGGGGCAGCAGCCGGACTCCAGCGCCCGGCAGCGGAGGTCGACCGGCGCCTCGGCCAGCGCCGCGCCGCGGCCGGCCGCGATGCCGCGCCGGCGCCCGGTGGCGTACGCCACCAGACATACCAGCAGCAGGACCGCCAGGCCGCCCGCCAGCGCGGCCAGGAGCGATGGCGTCACGGCCCCATCCCCCACCTCTCGGCCGGACGGGCCGGGCGGGGCCGGGTGAGCCAGATCAGGCTGGCGCCGCTCCCCAGCACCGCCGCGGCGAGGCCGGGCGCCAGCGCCGCCGCGGCCAGGCCCATGGCCGCGCCGGCCAGCGCCGTCTCTCCGGCCCCGAACCTGAGGGCCAGTGACGGCCCGGACCGGCGCCGGTCGGCGGGCAGGTCCACCAGGGCGTCGAGGCACTGGAGGCAGCCGACCAGCAGGAACGCGGCGGCCATGAGCCGCCAGCCAAGAAACGCGGTGCCCAGCGCCAGGGCGATGAGGGACTCGGCCCAGCCGGGCAGCCCGGTCGGGTGGCGGTCGGCCAGGTGTTGCACCATGCCCCAGGCGTACGACGCCAGGAACAGCCCGGCCGCCAGGCCGGCCTGCATCAGGCAGGCCAGAGCCAGCGCCAGCATGGCGTAGGCCGGCCGGCCGGGAGGCCCGCCCTCTGGCTCGTCGAGGGCGTCGTCCAGAAGCTTCACGCCCACGCCGGTCAGGCCTGCCGCCCCGATGGTCCTCAGCAAGGCGGCCACCGCTTCAAACGTGCTGTCTGACAAACCGCCGCACCTCCGAAAAGCCGGTCTGCCGGAGGGCCGAGACGGGCAGGATGACGGTGTCCGGCAGCGTCCGCCTGAGCCGGGCCAGCCCCACCTCGGCTTCCGGCAGGTCCATCTTGTTGGCCACCACCGCGTAACCGGGGCGGAACCTGCCGTAGCGGGCCAGCTGAAGGTCAAGCTCTCCCAGGCCGCGCACGAGTCCGGCCGGCCCGGAGTCATGGGCGGCCGCTGGCCCGTGGTCGACGGGGTTGTGGTGGGCGGCCTCGCCGCGGCCCACGGCGGCGGCGTCCACCAGGTGCAGGATAACCGTGGCGTGGCGCATGGCCCGGAGCGCCTGGGCCATGGCCCGGCGAAGGTTCGGGTCAGCCTGGACCTCGTCGGTCAGGCCGCAGCTGTCCACCAGCACCCCGGGGCGCTTGCCCTTGCGGGCCGGCAGCGAGACGCTGATGGACTGGAGCCCCTGGGTCTGGTTGGGGCGGGGGCCGCAAAGGGCGGCCCTGGCCTCGTCCACCCGGTAGGTGAAGCGGCGCGGTTCCCCGGACGGCGGGCGGAACTGGATGTCCAGGGCGCGCACGCCGAGCCAGGCGGCGAAGTTGATGCCGAACAGGGTCTTGCCGGTGTTGGGCCTGCCCAAGATCAGGACGGACCTGGCGGCGTGTGCTTGGCCCATGGGACTCCTCGACCCCGCCGGCCGGGCGCCGGCGAGAAAAGTGCCCCCCCACAGCCTACGAGCGGGGGCGCCGCGGGGTGCACGCCCGGCCTAGTCCAGGTCGAACTCGGCCTTCACCCGGGCGAGGTACCGTTCCTGGAGGCGGATCCCGGTGGGGGTGGCGGCCACGCCGCCCAGGGCGGTGCACCGGATCTCCCGGGGCATCATCTCCCCCACCTGCTTCATGGCGTCGGCCACCTCGTCGAAGGGGATGAGGGCATCGTATCCCCCGAGGATCATGTCGGCGGCCGCGTAGGCGTTGCCGACCCCCAGCGCGTTCTTGCCGAAGCAGGGCACCTCCACCAGGCCCGCCACCGGGTCGCAGATGAGGCCCAGCGTGTTCTGGAGGGCGACCGAGGCAGCTCCTTCGGCCTGGGCCGGCGACCCGCCCGCCAGTTCCACCAGGGCGGCGGCAGCCATCGCCGACGCGGCGCCACACTCGGCCTGGCAGCCCGCCAGTTCCGCCGCGAAGGTGGCCCGCCGGCCGATGATCAGGCCGACCCCGCCGGCGGCAAACAGGGCGTCGACCACGGCCTCGTCGGAAAACCCGTGGGCCTCCTGGGCGCTCAGGAGCACCCCCGGCAGGACGCCGCAGGACCCGGCGGTGGGCGCCGCGCAGATGACCCCCATGGAGTTGGACACCTCCATCACGGCGATGGCGAGCGTCACCCCGCGGGCCAGGGGGTTGCCTCCCAGCAGCCGCCCCTGCCGGCCGGCGGCGTCCAGTCGTCTCGCGGTCGGCTTCACTAGACCCCCGGCCGGTACGAGCGTACCCTCCAGCCCCTTCCGGGCGGCGTCGCGCATGACGGCCAGGATCCGGCGCATGGCGTCCCTGGTCCGCTCCGGGTCCCAGCCGGCCCGCCGGGCCTCGTAGGCCAGCGCCGCGCGGCCCAGGCTGAGCCCGTTGGCCTCGGCGTAGGCCACCATCTCCCGGGCCGAGACGAAGAGGGGCCCGTGCTCCGGTCGGTCGGGAACGGGCAGCACGGGCTCGAGCTGGCGGGCCCACCGCACCCCCGGCAGGCCCTCCAGCCGGGCCAGGTCGGCCCGGCCGAGGGGTCCGGCCAGGCTGGCGTGGACCAGGACGGCCCGGTCCGACCGGCCGATGCTGACCGGGGGTCGCGCGGCCGCCGCCGGGAGCCCCGCGGTCGTCAGCCGGCGCAGGGTGGCGGCCGCCCGCTCGGCCTGGGCGTCGCTGCCGGCGTCCAGGCGCACCAGCACCTCGGTCCGGCCCCCGGTGAGCCGGACGGGCACCCCGTCCACCGCCTGGATCACCATCATGCCGCCGCCGGTCGACACGCCCACGGCCTCGACCGAGCGGCCGTCGGCCGCCGTAGCGGTGATCACCGCCGCGTTGGGGTGGTCGGCGCCGGGAATCGGCTCCACGCCGAACTCGACCCGGATCCCGGCCTCCCGGGCCCTCCGCACCGCCCGGGGCAGCGCCGGGTCGTCGGCCCCGAGACCCATGAGCCCGCCCACGAAGCCGCAGTCGGCCTTCTGGCCGCGGTAGGTGTAGGCCAGCGAACCGTGGGGATCGAAGACGATGCGGATGGCTACCGGCGGCGCCCCCAGCATCGCCCGGACCAGGCGCCCGATCCGGTTGGGCCCGGCCGTGTGGGAACTGGACGGGCCGATCATCACCGGCCCCAGGACGTCGTTGAAGATGCTGTACTGCGGCACGGCTCATCCTCTCCCCCCGCCGGCGGCCACCAACGCGCCGGCTCACGGGTCGTCGGGGTCCGGGCGCAGGTCTTCCTCCTCGATGAGCATGAGTTCCTCCCTGGTCAGGCTGGAGCGGCGGACCAGGCGGGTGGCCTGGCGCCTGATGGCCCGCTCGATCAGGTTCCGCACCATCCTGGCGTTGCCCAGGTTCTCCTGGGCGGGCCCGGTCCGCTGCTCCAGCAGGCGGGCCAGCGCCTGGCGGGCGGCCGGGGACAGCCGGTACTGGCGACGCTCCAGCATGAGGTCGGCGATGGCCAGGAGCTCGTCCAGGCTGAAGTCGGGGAAATCGATGTGGATGGGGAACCTTGACCGGAGCCCCGGGTTGGTCTCCAGGAAGAGCCGCATCTCCCGCTGGTAGCCGGCCAGGATGAGGACCAGGTTGTCCTTGTGGTCCTCCATGGCCTTCACCAGGGTGTCGATGGCTTCCTTGCCGAAGTCCTTCTCGCCCCCACGGGCCAGGGAGTAGGCCTCGTCGATGAAGAGGATGCCGCCCAGGGCTTTCTTGATCTGCTCGCGGGTCCGCTGGGCGGTGTGGCCGATGTACTCCCCGACCAGGTCGGCCCGCTCCACCTCCACCAGGTGCCCCCGCTGCAGCACGCCCATCTCGGCGAAGAGCCTGCCCAGGATGCGCGCCACCGTGGTCTTGCCGGTGCCCGGGTTGCCCCGGAAGATCATGTGCAGCACCATGGGCTCGGTGGCCAGGCCCAGCTGGGCCCGGCGCTTCTGGATCTCGATAAAGGCGCGGATCTCCCGGACCAGACGCTTGATCTTCTGCAGGCCGATCAACTCGTCCAGTTCCTGCAGGATCTCCTCCACCCGCCGCTGCTGGATCAGGGCGGGATCGGGCGCCCGGCCCGCTCCGGGCGCCGAGCCGCTCTCCATGGCGCCGATCAGGGAGATGGCCCGGGCGGGGCTCAGTTCTCCCCGCTCCACCTGGGCGAGGACCTCTTCCGGGGACGCGGCCGGGGTCTCGGTGGCCATCCTTTCCCTCCCGCGGGCAAGCGGCGCGCCCCGACTGGCCGCGTCCGCCGCAGGCGGGAGGCAGCCGGGGCGCCGGCTATGCCATGCTATGAGGGAACGGAGGCTCCGGTCTACGCGCGGGCCGGGGCCGTCACTCGGCGGCCGGCGGTTCGGGGGCTCTTTCGGCGTCGGGGACCACGTACTGCACCGGCCGGGACGGGCTCACCGTGGACATGGCGTGCTTGTAGATCATCAGCTGGCGCCCTTCGTTCTCCAGCACGACGGTGAAGCTGTCAAAACCACGCACCACGCCTCGTAGCTGGACTCCGTTCACCAGGTAGATGGTCACCGGGATGTTCTCGCGGCGGATCTGGTTCAGGATGTAATCCTGCAGGTTTGCCTGTCCCTTCGACATTGCCTTGCCCCCCAGCGGCCCGGGCGCCGGGTCGGTGCGCCGAAAGGCCGGGCGTTGGTGGTTCCATTATACCGGTACAGTGGCCGGCCACGACCCCCCGCCGGCATCCGGAGTCTGCCCGCCGGCCCACTCCCGGGCCGGCCGAACGGCGGTTGAAAATCGGGCTAGGACTTCGGTCGCCGTCCCCACTTCTCCTGCGCCAGCCTGGTGATAGCTTCCACCACGGCCAGGGGATTATCCGCGGGGGTCCGGAGCCAGCGGACGCGGGGGTCCCGGCGGAACCAGGTCAGCTGGCGGCGGGCCAGGCGACGGGTGCTTCTGACCAGGTCGGCCCGGGCTTGCTCCAGGCTGCGCTCGCCCCTCACGACGGGCAGGAGTTCCCGGTAGCCCAGGGCGCGCAAGGGGTAGTAGCGTTCGTCGAGGCCCCGCCGGTAAAGGGCCGCCACCTCCTCCAGGAGTCCGGCGTCAAGCTGCTGCTGGACCCGGGCCTCGATCCGCCGGTCCAGGGCGTCGCGGTCCATGAACAGCCCGACCACCAGGGCGTCCAGCGCCACCGCCTCCGGCGGCGAGCGGTCCCAGGTGGCCGAGAGGGGCTGCCCGGTCCGGTAGTACACCTCCAGGGCTCTGATGACCCGGCGCAGGTCGTTGGGGTGGAGCCTGGCCGCCGCCGAGGGGTCGACCTCGGCCAGCCGGCCGTGAAGCGCTTCGGGCCCGAGCGCCTCGGCCTCCCCCCGGAGCCTGGCCCGGAGTTCCCAGTCCGGCTCCAGCGGCGGGAAATCGTAAGCATCCAGGACGGCCGTCACGTAGAGCCCGGTGCCCCCGACCAGCATGGGCAGGCGGCCCCTGGCCCGGATGGCGGGCGCCAGTTCCCAGACCAGCCGCTGGAACTCGGCAACGGTGAAGAGTTCCGTGGGATCCTTGATATCCAGGAGGTGGTGGGGAACGCCCTTCCGCTCGGCCAGCGAGGGCTTGGCGGTGCCGATGTCCATGCCCCGGTATGCCTGCTGGGGATCGCCGGTTATCACCTCGCCGTCCAGGCGAACGGCCACCTCCACGGCGACCGCGCTCTTTCCGGTGGCCGTCGGGCCGACGAGCACCAGCATCGGCACCCGCTTCCTTCCGGCTCCCTCTCCCCTCCCCTCTTCTCCGGGATCGGGGCTGCCGGTGGGGAACCGCCTGGCGCCGTTCATCTGACACCGAGGTACTGTCACGTGTAAACCCCCGTCGCCCGCCGCGGCGCGGCTCAGCCGCGCCCGAACCGGCGCTCCAGTTCCCGGCGGCCGAGCCGGAGGACGGTGGGCCGGCCATGCAGGCAGTAGTAGGGTTGCCTGGCCCGCCCCATGGCCCGAAGCAGGTCCGCCATCTCCTCCCGGGAAAGCGCCTGGTTTGCCTTGAGTGCCGCCTTGCAGGACGCCAGCACCCGGCCGAACTCCTCCCGGCGGGCCAGGGGGTCCGGTTCGGCCGGTCCTCGCAGCGCCAGGTCCAGGACGTCGCTGACCAGCGCGGTGTCGGCCGTCTCGCCAAGCACGTAGGGGACCGCCCGGACCAGGAGCTCCCTGCCGGCGCCGAAGGGCTCGAAGGCGAACCCGAGCTCCTCCAGGTCACCGCGGACCGATTCCCAGCGGGCGAAGGCCTCCGGATCAAGCTCCAGCGCGACCGGGACCAGCAGCGCCTGGCTGACCGGCCCGCCTGGCTTCAGGTCCAGCGCCGCTTCGTACACCAGCCGTTCCGCCGCGGCGTGCTGGTCGACCAGGTAGAGCCCGTCGGGTCCACGGGCGACGATGTAGGAATCCAGCACCTGGCCGAGAGGCTCCAGCCGTTCGAAGTCGACCTGGGCCGCGCCCTCGGTCACCGGGGCCCGCTGCGCTTCGGGGATCATGACGGCGCCGGCGGCGGGATCGTCCCGGCCGGGGCCGGGAGCATCCCACGGCGCGTAGAGCGCTCCCGCGTCGGCCACCTGGACGCCCGGTTCGGTCCGCGGCTCCGGCCGGGAGCCGGCAGCCGGCGGCGCGCCGGGCGCGAGTAACGGTCCGGCGCCGGCCCGGCTCAGGCCCTCGGTCACCGCCAGTTCGACGGCCCTTGACACCGCCGCCGGGTCGACGAAGCGAACCTCCCGTTTCGCCGGGTGCACGTTCACGTCCACCGTTCCCTCGGGGACCATCAGGTGCAGTACCGCGGCGGGGAAGCGCCCCGGCGGCAAGAGCGTCCGGTAAGCCCGCTCCAGCCCGGCGGCCACGGCGGTGGACTCCACCGGCCGGGCGTTGACGGTGAAGTGCTGGCGGGCGCGGCTGGCCCGGGCCGTCTCCGGCCGGGCCACCAGACCGGTGACCCTGATCTTGCCGAGCCCGCCGTCCACCGGGACCATGCGCCGGGCGGCGCCCGGGTCCCAGACGGCGGCCACGGTGGCCGCCAGCTGGCCCGAGCCGGGGGTTCGCAGCACCTCTCTCCCGTCGTGGACCAGGCTGAAGGCTACCCGGGGGTGGGCCAGGGCCAAAGCGGTGACGGCGTGGGTGATGGCGGCGGCCTCGGCGGCGGCCGGCCGCAGGTGCTTGCGGCGGGCCGGCGTGTTGTAGAACAGGTCGGTCACCGTCACCGAGGTGCCCGGGGGCGACGGGGCGGCCCGCCGGGTGATCCGGCCGCCCTCGGCCCGGATCTCGGTCCCCTCGACCGCTTCGGGCGGTCGGGTCACCAGGGTCAGCCGGGCGACCGCGGCGATGCTGGGCAGGGCCTCGCCCCGGAACCCCAGGGTCGCCACGGTGGCCAGGTCGGCGGCGGACCGGAGCTTGGAGGTGGCGTGGCGCTCCAGAGCCAGACCGGCGTCGTCCGGCCCCATCCCCCACCCGTCGTCGACCACCCGGATGGACTGGATTCCGCCGCCCCGGACCTCCACGTGGATCCGGCTCGCTCCGGCGTCCAGGCTATTCTCCACCAGTTCCTTGACGACGGAGGCGGGCCGCTCAACCACCTCGCCGGCGGCGATCTGGTTGATGGTGTCGGGGTCCAGGCGGCGAACGGGGGGCCGGCCGGCGGCCATCAGCCGTCCCCCTCCCGCCTGAGGCGCGCCTGCAACTCGTACAGCTTTGCCAGGGCGTCCCGCGGACTCAAGCTGTCCAGGTCGAGCCGGCGCAGTTCCTCGAGGACCGGGTTGGGCCTGGTCTCGAACAGGGTGAACTGGGTGATCACCCGGGGCCGTGGTGCCCGCCGGCCGCGAGGCCCGACTGCCTCTACCCCCGGCGCCTCCCGCCCGCCGGCTCCGTCTTCCGGCCGGCGGCCCGCCCCGGCACCGGCCTGACCGGGCGCCTCGGCCACCGAGCCCAGGCGGGAGCGGGTGGCCTCGGCCGAGACCTCCAGTTCGGCCAGGATCTCCTCGGCCCGGCTGACGACCTCCGGGGGCAGGCCCGCCAGCCGGGCGACGTGCACCCCGTAACTGCGGTCGGTCTTGCCGGGCACCAGCTGGTGCAGGAAGACCACCCGGTCGCCCTCCTCCCGGACCGCCACCGTCACGTTGCGGACGCCAGGGTAGGCCTCTTCAAGCTGGGTCAGTTCGTGATAGTGGGTGGCGAACAGGGTCCGCGCGCCCAGCCGCGGCCGGCCGTCCGGTCCCGGGGCGACCAGGTGCTCGGCGACGGCCCAGGCGATGGCCATGCCGTCAAAGGTGCTGGTCCCCCGCCCCACCTCGTCCAGGATCACCAGACTCCGCGAGGTGGCGTGGTGGAGGATGTAGGCCACCTCCTGCATCTCCAGCATGAAGGTGGAGACGCCCATCGCCAGGTCGTCCGACGCCCCCACCCGGGTGAACACCCGGTCCACCAGGCCCACCTTTGCCCGGGCGGCGGGGACGAAGCTTCCCAGCTGGGCCAGGATGGTGATGAGCGCCGCCTGGCGCAGGAGGGTGGACTTGCCGGCCATGTTGGGGCCGGTGACGATGAGGCAGCGGTGGTCCTGGGTGTCCAGGTACAGGTCGTTGGGGACAAACCGCCCCTCCCCCAGCATCACCTCGACCACCGGGTGGCGCCCGGCCTTGATCTCCAGGACCGGTTCCTCCACCACCTCCGGCCGCACGTACCGCCGGCGGACGGCCACCTCGGCCAGGGCCGCCAGGACGTCCAGCGTGGCCACGGCGGACGCGGTCTGTTGCAGGCCGGCCGCCCGGGCGGCCACCGCCACGCGGACCTCGCCGAAGAGGCCGTATTCCAGGTCGGCCAGGCGCTCGTCGGCCCCCAGAACCGCTTCCTCGTGGGCTTTCAGTTCCGGCGTGACGAACCGCTCGGCGTTGGCCAGGGTCTGGCGGCGCACGTAGTCGGGCGGCACCAGGTGCAGGTTGGGCCGGGTGACCTCCAGGTAATAACCGAAGACCTTGTTGAACCCGACCCGCAGCGACCTGATGCCCGTCCGCTCCCGCTCCCTGGCCTCCAGCTTGAGGATCCAGTCGCGGCCCTCCTGCCGGGCCGCGCGCAGCCGGTCCACCTCTTCGTGGTAACCGGGGCGGATGAGCCCCCCTTCGGTGAGGGCCAGGGGTGGGTCGTCGACCAGGGCGCGGCCGATCAGGTCGGCCAGGTCGGGGTGGTGGTTCAGGCCGGCCGCGAGTTCAGCCAGCAGCGGGGCCCGGACCTCGCCCAGCATCGCCCGGAGCCGCTGCACCGCCCGGAGCGACTGGCCCAGCGCCACCAGGTCCCGGGCGGTGGCCGTCTGGGCCGCCGCCCGGCCGGTGAGCCGCTCCAGGTCGTAGACCTGCTTCAACGCCTCCCGCAGATCGGCCCGGAGGAAGGGGTCGCCTACCAGTTCGTCCACCGCGTCGAGCCGGGCGGTGACGGCGGCCACGTCGAGCAGGGGCCGGCCGAGCCACTGGCGCAGGAGCCGGCCGCCCATGGCCGTTGCCGTGGTATCCAGCACCCCCAGGAGCGACCCCTTCCGCCGGCCTTCCCTGAGGGTCTCGGTGAGTTCCAGGTTGCGCCGGGTGGTCCGGTCAAGGACCAGGGCCCGCTCTACCTGGTAGGTGCGGAGCCGGGTGAGGTGCCCCAGG
>DYFQ01000070.1 GCA_020725105.1 Symbiobacterium thermophilum | reverse complement strand
CCATCGACCACGGCGAGCAGCTCTACGTGGCCCTGAAGAAGCTGGGCAAGACGGTCGAGTTCATGCGTTACCCGGGTGAGTTCCACGAAATGTCCCGCACCGGCAAGCCCTGGCACCGGGTCCACCTCATGGAGCAGATCGTGGAGTGGTTTAACCGTCACCTTTACAGCCGGTGACACGGCACAGGCCATTTCCTAGATGGATTCAGGCTGGTCCGGCGGGAAGCTCAGGGCGAACTGCGCCTCCACCGCCCGGGCCGCCCGCAGGACCAGGCCTTCCGACCATGGCCGGCCGATCAGCTGGATGCCGATGGGCAGCCCCTGGCTACCGCGCCCCACGGGAACGCTGGCCGCCGGCCAGCCGTTGAAGTCCCAGGGGGCGGTGAAGCGGACCAGCTCGTCCCGTTGCTCCCCCGCGGGTGGGACGAAACAGGGCAGCGTGGGCCCGGCCGCCAGCTCAAAGGGCCCCAGTGCCCGTTCCACGTCGCGGAGGATCAGCCTGAGGGCTCGCTGGCTCTTGAGAAGGTCCGTCGCCCCCATGCGGGCGCCCGCCTCCACGAAGGAGCGGAAGCGGGGGTCCAGTTCCGCCGCGCGCTCCGGCAGCCACCGGGCGTGGTCGGCGGCGACCTCGGCTGCCCACACGTTCTCCGCGTGGGGCAGGAAGTCAGCCAGCATCGGCAGGCGAACCTCTTCCACCCGTGCCCCGGCGTCGGACAACAGACCCACGCCCCGGGTCACGGCGGCCGCGATCTCGGGGTCGACGGGCCCCTGGCCGTCGTCGGTGAGGTACGCCACCCGCAGACCTTCGATCCCCGCTTCCAGGCCCGGCGTCACCGCCTCGTACGGCACGTCGGCCGAGGTGGCGTCGTCGGGGTCGAAGCCGGCCAGGAGGTCCAGGAGGAGTGCCGCGTCCCGCACCGTCCTGGCCATCGGACCCACGTGGTCCTGGCCCGTGCACAGGGGCAGTACCCCGCGCAGGCTCACCCGGCCGTAAGTGGGCTTCAGGCCGACCAGCCCGCAGCCGGCCGCCGGGATCCGGATGGAGCCCCCGGTGTCGGTGCCCGGCCCCACGAAGGCCATGCCGTCGGCGATGGCCGCCCCGGTGCCGCTCGATGACGCCCCGGTATCGTACTTGAGATTCCAGGGATTCTTGACCGGCCCGTAGTGGGGGTTGGCCGAGACCGGGCTGCCGGCGAACTCGGGTGTACCCGTCTTGCCCACCGTGATGAGGCCCGCCTCCCGCAACCGACGCACCACGGTGGCGTCGAAGTCGGGCACCCAGTCCCCCAGCACCCTCGACCCGCCCGTGGTCCGGACGCCCCTGGTGGCGAACAGGTCCTTCAGGGCAAGAGGCAGGCCTTGCAACGGGCTCCGGCGCCCGCCGGCACGTAGCTCCCGGTCGGCGGCCTTCGCCTCTTCCCTCGCCTGATCGGCGGTGACGGTGATGAACGCGTTGAGCGCCGGGTTGCGCTGGGCGACCCGGGCCAGAGCGGCCTCCAGCACCCCGGCGGCCGACAGTTCCCCGGCGGCGACCAGATCCGCCACCTCGTGAGCGGGACGGAACAGCAAGTCCACCCTCCTACCCCTTCCTGCCTTCCCTCCGCCGCGCGCGGTGCCGGCGGTCCATGAGCAGCCCATCGGGCCGGCCCGGCTCCGGCCGGGGCTAGTACACCAGGTCCAGCCAGTGCTCGAAGGCCCGATTCACCTCTGCCGGCCGCTCCAGCATGGGCAGGTGTCCGGCACCGGGCACCTTGACCAGCACGGCGGCGGGGATGGCCGCGGCCATCACCTGGGAGCGCTCCGCCGGGATCAACTGGTCCTCCTCGCCGGTGAGCACCAGGGTCGGCACCTTGACCTGCACCAGGAGGGAACGGAGATCCTCCCGGTCAGCCATGGCAAAGAGGGCGCCTCGGATGCCCGCCACCGAGGTGTTCCCGATGACCCGGGTGACCCTCCGGTAGACCTCGCCCTCGGGGTCGACGCCCGGCGCGAAAAGTCTGGTGCCCATGCCGGCCACCAGCGCCCCGGGCCCCTCTTCCTTGACCTTCTCCGCCGTGACGAAGCGGGTCTGCCGCGCCTCGGACGTGTCGGCGCCGGCCTGGGTGGACACCAGGCCCAGGCCGGCCACCCGATCGGGGGCCGCCTTGTACAGCGCCAGGGTCACGTAGCCCCCCATGCTGTGCCCGGCCACCGCCGCCTGCTCCACTCCGAGGTGGTCCAGGAGGTCCAGGACCAGACGGGCCATGGCCGGGATGCTCGGACGTTCCCCTTCGACAAACGGCTCGCTCTTGCCCAGCCCCGGCAGGTCCGGGGCGATCACGCGGTAACTGCCGGCCAGGTACGACAGCTGGGGCTCCCAGATGGACCGGTCCAGCGGGAAGCCGTGCAGCAGAACGACGGCCGGACCCTCGCCCGCCTCGGCGTATGCCAGCACGCGACGTCACCTCCCGTTACCTCTCGTTCGACCAGGGCCCCCAACTTGCTTGGCGCCTCTCGGCCCTATTCGCCACCCGGAGCCGTACTCTTTGTGGCGGCGGTACTCCGCTCGCCACCGGTCCCGATCAAGGCTTGGGACAAGCTCCATCGGCCGGCGGCCCCCGGTCAGCCCCGGCTGCCAGCAGTAGACGAGTTCCCATCCTCGGACCAGCAGCCGGGTGAAGGGGGGATGGCCGTGGGTCAGGCTCACGGCGCACACATTGTGCGCCGGGCTCTCGGAGGGGAACAACTGGTGCCGGCCCATGAGGCCTTTCGGATCGCGCGCTCAAGAAGCCACGGTGCGGTGGCACATGGAGCAGGCCCTCGCCCCGTTGCGCCAGGAGCAGCCCGAGGTCTACCAGAGCTTCAGCCACGTGATGGATAGCCTCGGGGCCATCCAGCTGAACACCCTGGAGGTGGCCGGCGCCCAGTTTCTCCAGCCGTCGGGCCTCGACGAACTCAACGTCAAGTTTCATAATCGTGAGATGCCGGGTCAAGGCGGGTGGCGGGGCGCCCTCCGGGGAATGACCGCCGCGAACGTCGAAGCAGACGGCATGGCCACGGCTAGGGTCGCAGTTGGCTTCCCCGACAACCTCGTGCCGGTGACGATCCGCCGGCGGGCCAACCGCTTCGCCGTCGACGCGGAGCGGGGCGGCCGGCCGGTCCGCCTGCACCTGCCGAACTCGGGACGCATGGCCGAGCTCCTCGTGGACGGGGCGTCCGGCCTGGCCGCGCTCCGGCCCGGGCTCCGAACCCAGGGGACGCTGTACGCCATCCGCCACGGCGGCCGCTGGGTTTCGGTGGATGCCAGGATGCCCAACCGGCTGCTCGAGGCCGCGGTGACCGCCGGCGCGCTGCCGGCCTTCGAGGGCTGGACGGTGGAGCGCCGGGAGGTCCGCTGGAAAGCCGGCCGGGTCGATTTCCTGCTGCGGCGCGTCCGGCCCGCGGCTGCTGAGGCCCCCCGGGCACTGGTCGAAACGAAGTCCTGCAACCTGGTGGAAGGCGGCGTCGCGCTCTTCCCCGACGGACCGACCCTCCGCGGAACCCGCCACCTCGCCGAGCTGGAAGCCGCGCTGGAGGCCGGTTACCGGGCCGCGGTCGTCTGGTTCGTTCAACGGGACGACGCCGGGCGGCTCCGGCCGCACACCGGCGCCGACCCTGCCTTTGCCGGCGCCCTTCGCCGGGCCGTCGCCGCCGGGGTCGAGGCGTATGCCTACCGCTGCCGGGTCACCCCGCGCGGCGTCACCGTGCTCGACCGGATCCCGGTGGAGCCGGGGTAGGCCCTAGCCGCCTCCCTCGCCGCCGGCGCCCAGCGAGAACCGGCTGAGTTCCTGGCGAACCTCGTCCGGCCCGGGGTTGAAAACGTTTTTCACGAGCCCGATCCCCGGGGCGTAGTGCTGGATGCTTTCGGGGCCGCCTCCCCCGCGTAGTCCCAGCGCGTCCCCTCGATGGTCGGGAACAGGTCCATCGCCCGGACCACCCGCTGTCCGCCGGAGACGTCCGCCCCGTTGTCCCGCGGAGCCGGCCGGGCGCAGCGCGCGGCAGCCACCAGGCCGGTCAGGATCATCCACAGCAGCAGGTAGTAAAGGGGCCTGTGGGTGGGGTCCAGTTCGGCTTGAAAGCGGGATGAGGGTGGACTTTGGGTGTCTTGCTCGCTACGGACGTCGGGCCAGTGGCGCCCGTCTGATGTGACCTCGATCTCGGCCAGGTCGTAGGGGTCGTAGCGGACCTCGACCCTTTTGCCGACCAGCCGGGGCTCGACCTCGTAGCGGTTGCCGGCGAACGGAAAGCTGGGTCTAGACTGGGCCAAGGTAAGGGACGCCGCCCGTTACGACGGCAAGTACGTCGTTCACACCAGCCACCGGAGCCTTTCCACCGAAGAGGTCGCCCGAGCTTACCGTCAACTCATGCTCGTCGAGCGCTCCTTCCGGTCCCTCAAGAGCCTGCGGGAACTGGAGCCTGAAGGACCGCAAGTGGCTGGTGAGGACCGAGCTTTCTCCTGAGGCCACCGCCATCTTCCAGGCCCTTCGCTACCGGATCCCGCCCAAGCTACAGGAGCTGGGAGCCGTCGCTGGGGCCAGTGGTGCCAAAATCTGAGCCTCGTTTTCTCATCTTGCCTGGTAGACGTCGGGATCCCGGCACTCACGCTGTCAAAGTCAAGATTGTTGAGGCCCTGAAAAAGCAGCGGGTCCACCAAGCTCAGGAACGCGTGGCCCGGGGCGACATCTGGCAGAATAACGATCTGGTGTTCCCGACGAGCGTGGGAACTCCGCTGGACGCCGCGCGGCTGGTGCGCACGGCAACCTTGCTCTTGGCCGCCGGGGAGCATCCCAAGGTGGTCCAGGAACTCCTGGGCCACGCCTCCGTCCAACTCACCCTGGACACGTATTCCCACGTGGCGCCAGCGCTCCAGAAGCAAGCGGCCGCCCGGATGGACGCCATCCTGACGGCCGCCCCCGACGAGGCTCGTCACGGCTAAGGACCGCAGCGAACCCGGGGCGCAGGCTGGGCCCCTGTGCCCCGCTGCTTTTCCTGCAGAATTCCTGCACTACGGTCCGCGTCTCGCTGGTTCGTACTGCAAACTCCCTGCTAAACCTGTGGGCGAGACAGGAGTCGAACCTGTGACCTCCTGCTTGTCGAGCAGGCGCTCTAACCAGCTGAGCTACTCGCCCGTGGCGCTATGTCCAGGGGGCAGGCCCCGGTTAGCCTGGTGCCGGGGGCGGGACTCGAACCCGCACGCCCTTCCGGGCAACTCATTTTAAGTGAGTCGGGTCTACCGGTTCCCCCACCCCGGCCCGTTCGCCGCAGGCCACGGCAAAAACTGAGGCGACGGGCGGATTCGAACCGCCGAATGGGGCTTTTGCAGAGCCCTGCCTTACCTCTTGGCTACGTCGCCGTGCCGCCGCGACCGGAAAATCTGGCCGGACGCGACCCTGAGCGGAAGACGGGATTCGAACCCGCGACCCTCGCCTTGGCAAGGCGATGCTCT
>DYFQ01000018.1:16670-50280 GCA_020725105.1 Symbiobacterium thermophilum | reverse complement strand
TTTCGTAGCGCGCTGGGCCTGAACTCGGCCTGGTTCACCTGGCGGGTGTCGGGCGACCGCGTCACCTTCACCACCCGCGGTTACGGCCACGGGGTAGGTCTTTCCCAGTATGGCGCCAACGCGATGGCCCGGGCCGGGAAGACCTACGAAGCCATCCTGGCCCACTATTACCGGGACGTAACCCTGGAACCCCTGTTCGACGACTGAGGCCGGATGCTGCCGCCTGGGGCAAACCTGCATAACCCAGGAGATTTCTGGAAATGCTGGGCCAGGGGTGACTCCTTTGGTGGACCAGGGGCCCTGGCCCGACTCGGTGCAACGCATCATCAACCGGACGCGCGAGTCCGCCCGATCCCCGATCCGCCGGCCACGCTCCGTAGCCGGCAGGCTGCCGCGCCTGCCGCGGCTCTGGTCGCGGCGCGCCGGCGCCCTGCTGGCCGTCGCGGCCGTGCTGGCTGGGATCGGCCTGGGACTGAGGTGGGGGGCCGCGGCGCGGCAGGGGGTCCAGGCACCGCCGGAGACGCCGCCTTTGGCCGAAACACAGTCCCAGCCGGAGCCCGGGACGGCGGCCACCGGCGAGGCCGGTGGCGTGACCGGCGCCCCGGCGACCGGGGAACAGGCCGGCGCCGGCGCGGCCGCCGCGCCGGAGGTGGCCAAGGACCGGCGAGAGGCGGGTCTGGAGTTGCCTCCGGCCGCCGGGACCCTGCCCTGGCCGGTCGTGGGCGAGGTGATCGTTCCCTTCGGCTGGGCGTATTCCCGGACCCACGCCGACTGGCGCTACCACCAGGGCATCGACGTCCGTACGGCGCCGGACACCCCGGTCACCGCCCCGCTACCGGGCAGGGTGGATCAGGTGCTGAGTTCGCCCCTGCACGGGACCACGGTGATCCTGGACCACGGCCGCCGGGTGCGGACCGTGTATTCCCACCTGCAGGCGGCCACCGTCCGGCCCGGCCAGGCGCTGGACGTCGGCGAGGTGTTGGGCTACGTGGGTGACCCGGGGCTCGCCGAGGTGGCCGAGGGGCCCCACCTTCATTTCGAACTGTGGACGGACGGCCAGCCGCGCGATCCCTTCGCCTACCTCGTAGCGCGCTGAACAGGGCTGTTCTTCAGATCAGCGACTTCCCGCACCAGCATTTTTCCCTGGGCCGGGCCATATAGATTAGCAGCCTGGCCGGTTCCCCGCGTCGGGCGAACGTCCTCGGCGAACCCCGCGAGAGGAGGCCCAGGGGTGAAGGATCACATCTGGAAGCGGGTGCTTGACGTTTCCTCTCACATCATCCAGTCCAGGGCCACGGTCCGCGAGGCGGCCAGGGTCTTCGGGGTTTCCAAGTCTACCGTCCACAAGGACGTCACCGAGCGCCTGGCCCGGGTCAACCCGCAACTGGCCTCCCAGGTCCAGGACATCCTGAACCAGAACAAGGCCGAGCGCCACATCCGGGGCGGGGAGGCCACCCGCCGCAAGTACCGGGAAAAGGTCCTCCTCTGAAACCGCGCGGGCTCGGTACCGGACGCCTGGCAGGCCGTTCCACCACGGCGGAGGGATTCGCCGGCCTGCTGGCGAATGCTGGCCGGCGTGGTAGACCGCGGCCGGTAAGCAGGCGGACGCCACCGAGCAGGTTCGGGCCCGGCGCTGACGCTTCTTTTTTTGTGCGCCGGGCTTGTCCCGACGCGGGAGGGTGGGGTCGGTCGTGGCGAGTCTCGGCACCGACATGGGGATCGACCTGGGCACCGCCAACGTGCTGGTGTTCCTGCGGGGGAAAGGGATTGTGCTCCGGGAACCCTCGGTGGTGACCGTCGACACCGCCACCGGCAAGGTGCTGGCCATCGGGGACGAGGCCCGGCGGATGGTGGGCCGGACCCCGGGCCACATCGTGGCCGTCCGGCCCCTCAGAGACGGGGTCATCGCCGACTTCGAGGTCACCGAGACCATGCTGCGCTACTTCATCCGCAAGGTCTGCGGCCGGCGGATGCTGTTCCGGCCCCGGATCATGATCGGCATCCCGTCGGCGGCCAGCACCGTGGAGAAGCGGGCGGTCATCGAAGCGGCCACCCGGGCCGGCGCCCGCAAGACCTACCTGATCGAGCAGCCCCTGGCGGCCAGCATCGGAGCCGGCCTGGACATCACCAAGCCGTCGGGGAACATGGTGGTGGACGTCGGTGGCGGCACCACCGACGTGGCCATTCTTTCTCTGGGCGGGGTGGTGCTCTCCGATTCCATCAAGGTCGCCGGGGACAAGATGGACGACGCCATCGCCCGCTACGTGAGGCGGGAGTTCGGGCTCATGATCGGCGAGCGGATGGCGGAAGACGTCAAGATCCAGGCGGGCACGGCCTACCCGCGGGCCCGCAGCGCCCAGGCGGAGATCAGGGGCCGCGACCTCATCACCGGGCTGCCAAAGACGGTGACCATCACCTCGGCCCAGGCCTTCGAGGCGCTGAGGGAGCCCCTGGAGGCCATCGTGCGGGCCATCCGGTCGGTCCTGGAGCGGACGCCTCCGGAACTGGCGGCCGACATCTCCGAAAAGGGAATGGTGCTGACCGGGGGCGGTGCGCTCCTGCACGGCCTGGACCGGATGGTCAGCGACGAGACGGGAGTCCCGGTGTTTCTGGCCGAGGATCCCATGTCCTGCGTGGCCATGGGCACCGGTCGGGCCCTGGAGTTCTACGAGACCTATCACGACCACGTGTTCGAGCAGAGCCGGGTCATTTGACGGGGAAGGCTATACCAGGGCGGGTGGAACGGGTGGAACTGGACTCCGCGGCCATTCAGGCGATCATTCCCCACCGCCCCCCCTTTCTGCTGGTGGATCGGATCCTGGAACTGGAGCCCGGCCGCCGGGCCGTGGGCCAGAAGCACGTCAGTCCCGACGACCCGGTGTTTCGAGGCCACTTCCCCGGCCGGCCCATCTTCCCCGGGGTGCTGATCCTGGAGGCCATGGCGCAGGTGGGGGCGGTGGCCTTGCTGGCCGCCGAGGAGCATCGGGGTAAGCTGGGCCTTTTCGCCGGGATCGACCGGGTCCGGTTTCGCCGCCCCGTGCTGCCCGGCGACCTGCTCCGGCTCGAGGTCGAGCTCGTGACCCTCCGCGGCCGGCTCGGCAAGGCCCGCGGCCGGGCCACGGTCGCTGACCGGTTGGCGGCCGAGGGAGAGGTCCTGTTTGCCCTGGCAGACGCCGAGGCCGTGGGTGGGCCGTCCGGGCCGCCGGGCCGCTGAGCCCCTGCGTTGACAGGGTTTTCCCCGCGTGCTACGATGCTTTCAAAGTGAATATGACCACCTGCCCTTATCAAGAGCGGGACGAGGGACCGGCCTGATGACTCCCCGGCAACCGGCCGCCCGGCGGTGACGGTGCCAATTCCGGCAGAAGTGGTAATGCGGGCGTTGCCAGCGCGGCGCCCGCCACGGATCCAACCTTCTGGGAGATGAGAGGCGGCCCCGAACCTCTTCGGCTCCGGTTGGAGAGGTTTTTTGTTTCGGTCGCGGCGGCCCGCCTGGAAAGGGGCTGAGCAATGACGCACCTGCGTGCCGGGGGACGGTTCGTGTTCACCTCGGAGTCGGTCACCGAGGGGCACCCGGACAAGCTGGCCGATCAGATCTCCGACGCCATCCTCGACGCCTACCTGGAACAGGACCCGGCGGCCCGGGTGGCGGTGGAGGTTTTGCTGACCAGGGGGCTGGCCCTGGTGGCCGGGGAAGTGACCACGTCGGCCGTCATCGACCTGCGGCGCCTGGTTCGCCGGACCATCACCGACGTCGGCTATACCAGGGCCGAACTCGGCTTTGACGCCGAGCGGTGCGCGCTGCTCACCTCCATCGACGAACAGTCCCCCGATATCGCGAGGGGCGTGGACACCGCCCTCGAAGCCCGGGAAGCCGGGGCCGGCGACGCCGACACCATCGGGGCGGGGGACCAGGGCATGGTGTTCGGCTTTGCCTGTGACGAGACCCCGGAGTTCATGCCCATGCCCATCGTCCTGGCGCACCGCCTGGCCCGCAGGCTGGCCGAGGTCCGGCACCGGAAAATCCTGCCCTACCTGCGTCCCGACGGCAAGACCCAGGTGACCGTGGAATACGCCGGTGGGCGGCCGGTCCGGGTGGACACCGTTCTGATCTCCGCCCAGCACGAGCCCGACGTCAGCCTGGAGACCCTCCAGGACGACCTGTACAAGCGCGTGGTCCGGCAGGTCATCCCGCCGGAGCTGCTAGGCGGGAACTTGTGCTATCTGGTGAATCCCACCGGCCGCTTTGTGCTGGGCGGGCCCCAGGCCGATACCGGCCTCACCGGTCGCAAGATCATCGTGGACACCTACGGCAGCTACGCCAGGCACGGGGGCGGGTCGTTCTCCGGGAAGGACCCGACCAAGGTGGACCGCTCGGGGGCCTATGCCCTGCGCTACGTGGCGAAGAACCTGGTCGCCGCCGGGCTGGCCCGCGTTTGCGAGGTTCAGGTGGCCTACGCCATCGGGATGGCCCGGCCCGTGTCGTTGCTGGTGGACACCTTCGGCACCGGCGTCGCTCCCGACGCCGAGCTGACCCAACTCGTCCGGCGCTGCTTTGACCTGAGGCCGGCGTCCATCATCCGTGACCTCGACCTCCGGCGTCCCATCTACCGGCAGACGGCGGTTTACGGTCACTTCGGCCGGTCCGACCTGGACCTTCCCTGGGAGCGGACGGACCGGGTCGGGGAACTCCGGCGGGAGGCGGGGCTGACCTCGGCGGAGCAGGTGGCGGTCTCGCGGGCGTCCCCGGCCGGCGGCAACGGCGAGTAGCCGGGAGTTTCCCTGGCGTGGCGGCCCGGCATAGGATGGAGGGCCGGCCCCACCGCGCCCACCAGGCTTGGAATCGCGGGCCGGTGGGAGGACTCGCATGCTCGAGCCGGCCCAGGCCTGGCTGGCCTGGACCCTCTGGTTTCTTGCCGGCGTGGGCCTGCTGACCCTGGCCCGGTCCGGCTGGGGCTGGCTGCGCCACCGGCTGGCCCCGGCTCCCGAAGCCAGCTGCAGTCTCCTGCTTCTGTTCCGCAACCAGGCTCCGGTTGTCGAGGGGCTGGTCCGCCACGCGCTGGACCTGGAACCGGGGGCCGGCGGCGCCGTGCGCGACGTGGTGCTGGTGGATCACGGTTCGACCGACGAGACGGCGGCCATTCTCCACCGGCTCGCCAGGCGGCAGCCCGGGGTTCGCGTGGTCGAGGTTCCCGCCGCGGGGTCGGGTGCCGAAGCGGGGTTGTTTCTCTGCCGCTCTCCCGTCGTGGTGGTTTACGACGCGACCGGCCAAGTCGAGGCTGACGCGATCCGGCGGAGCCTGACGTGGCTTTTGCGCGGGCCCGGCGGGCGGTCCGGCCAGGGAGGGACGCCAGTTGGCCGCAGAACCGACGGACTGGGCGGCGTACGCCCGGGAACTGGCCGCCGGCGCCCTGGAACTGGTGTTTCCACGGCTGTTGCGCTGCCCCGTCTGTGACCGCCCGGCTTCCGGCCCCGACGCCCTCTGCGGCGGTTGCGGGCAGACCCTGGCCGCCCTGCTGGCCCGCTGCGGGCCGGGCGCGGCGGTCTGTCCCCGGTGCGGCAAACCCGGCGAGGCGTGGTACTGTGCCGGCTGCCGCGAGCGGCCGCCGGCCTTTGCCCTGGCGCGGGCGGCGGCGCCCTATTCCGGGCCGGTGCAGGAGGCGGTCCTGCGCCTGAAGTTTGGCCGGGCGACCTGGCTTGCCGACTTTCTGGGCCCGTTCCTGGCCGGGGTCGTGGCACGCGGCGCCTTCGGGCCCGTCGACTGCCTCGTGCCGGTCCCGCTTCACCCCGCCAGGCTGCGCCAGCGCGGCTTCAACCAGAGCCTCCTGCTGGCCCGGTCGGCCGGCCGCTGGCTCGGCCTGCCGGTTGCCGCCGGGGCCCTCAGACGTGTCAGGGCCACCAGGTCCCAGGTGGACCTGGTGGCCGAGGAACGCGCCACCAACGTGCGTGACGCCTTCGCCGCCGCTCCCGGCTCCGTTGACGGGGCGCGCGTGGTGCTGGTGGACGACGTCATGACCACGGGGGCAACCCTTGACGCGGGCGCCCGGGCCCTGCTGGCGGCGGGCGCCGGCCAGGTCTACGGGCTGGTCGTGGCCGGGGTCGAGGAATATTCGGCCTAGTGTACCTTGCCCTGACGCTGAACCAGCTTGACGATGCTGGAGGCGATGGCCTGCTGTTCGCGCTCGTCGGCCGCCTGCCACAGTTCCTTCAAGAGCTTCTGCTCGGGAGTCCGGGGACTCACTTCCCGCGCCAGCCAGTCACCGAGCCTGGTGGCCTGCTGCACGATCTGCCCCTGCTGCCAGCCCGCCTCCCGGGCGGCGCCGACCTTCTCCGAAAGCTCGTTGACGAAATGCTGGAAGCTATCGGTGGTCTGCAACTTACAGTCCTCCCCCGCGATACCTGGCCGTAGTATGGTACCGGCCCGCCCGGCCTATGCGACGGGCGCGGCCGGGCGGAAGGAAATGGTGGGACAGGAGCGAATGCCGGGGATGGTCGAACGGTTCGAGGTGTGTGTGGTTCCGCTTGCCCGGGGTCAACCCGGGCAGTTTTTTGTCCGCCTTGTTTCCCCTCTTGGCCCGCCCGTCGCGGCAATCGCCGGTTGCAAACCGGCCCTGGTGGCCGATACTGAAGGTAGAAGAGTTGGACGGGCAAGGGCAGGGAATCGGCCCTGACCCATGAAAGAAGGAGGGCAGAGGGAACGCCGAGGGTTGGCCCGACTCCGCCGATGGGAGATGATCGCCAGTGCAGATCGTGGTTCGCGGCAAGAACATCTCCGTCACGCCGCAGATCAAGCGGTACCTTGAGAAGAAGCTCTCGCGACTCGAGCGATATTTCGAGACCCCCCTTTCCCTGCCGGCCCAGGTCAACCTGAGCGTGGAGCGGGGCCGGCACATCGTAGAGGTCACGGTACCCCTCAACGGGGTTCTCCTGCGCGGCCAGGAAGAGACGGACAACGTCTATGCCGCCATCGACCTTGTCGTCGACAAGCTCGGCAAGCAGGTCGACAAGTACAAGACCCGCCTCTGGAAACGGTTTCAGAAGCTGGGCGGCGTGAAGCCCTGGGCCGAGGGCATGGCGGAGGACGAAGAACCCGAGGAGCCGCCCATCGTCAAGACCAAGCGGTTCCACCTGAAGCCGATCAGCCCCGAAGAGGCCGTGATGGAGATGAACCTCCTGGGCCACGACTTCTACGTCTTCACCAACGTCGATACCGAGACGATCAACGTCGTGTACCGCCGGCGGGACGGCAAGTACGGGCTCATCGAGCCTGAAGCCTAGAGCCTGGCGGCCGCCACGGCTGCCACGTGGGGGGATGGAACGCGGCGGCTCCAGTGTGCGCCATCATCTTCGAAGGCGGCGACCCCCGGACAGACATCGACCGCGCCATGGCGGCGGTCCGGCGGGCCGCCACTCTGGAAACCATCGAGAAGCTCAGGGCGATTCCCGCTTACGAGCCGGTGGTCCTGTGTACCAATTACCCCGATCTGGCCGAACTCGCGGCCGCCGCCGGGGCCCAGGTCCGGGTGAACCAGGAAGCCCCGCAGGACTTTCACTTCGGCCGATCCTTGCTGCGGGTGCTGGCGGACCTGGCCCCCGAGCGGGTGCTCTACCTCGGCGGCGCCTCGGCGCCCCTGATGGAACCGGCCGACTTCCGCCGCATCGCCCGCGCCCTGCAGGTGAACACCCCCCGGGTCGTCGTGAACAACCCCCAGTCGGCCGACGTGGTCGGCTGGACCCCTGCCGGCGCCGTGCGCCTGATCCCCCTTCCGACCTCCGACAACCAGCTTGGCTACGCCTTGCGGCAGGTAGGGCTGGAGCGGGTGCTCTTGCCCAACTCGCCGTGGATCAACTTCGACCTGGACACCCCCACCGACGTGTTGATGCTGGGCCGGCTCTCCCGGACCGGGCCGCGCCTGCGCCGGGCCGTGGCGGAGACCGGCTGGGCGTCCGAGCGGCTGGCCCGGGCAGAAGCGGTCCTGTGCCGCCCGGGGGCCGAAGTGGCGCTGGCCGGCCGCGTGGGCCCGACGGTGGTCTGGTACCTCAACGCCCACTTTCCCGTCCGGGTGCGGGTCTTCAGCGAGGAGCGGGGCATGCGGGCCATGGGGCTGGTGGAGCGGCGCCAGGTGACCTCGTTGCTCGGCCGTTACATCGACCGGGTCGGCCCCGAGACCTTCGTGGCCGACCTGTGCGGGGTGGCCGACGCCGCCTTCATCGACACGCGGGTGCTGTTCGCCCACTGGCACAAAGACGTGAGCGAGTGGGACCGTTTCCACTCGGACCTGGGAACGCCCCATCAGATCGGGGACCCGGAAGTCCGGCGCTTCACCGAAGCGGTGCTGGCCGCGCCCAAACCCATCATCCTGGGCGGGCACTGCCTGGTCTCGGGCGGAGTCTGGGGTATGGCGGCGACCCTCGTCGAGCAGGGCGCCGTGCCGGCCCTGGGGCCTCCCGGCGGCCCGGAGGTGCCGCCGGCGGTGATGGCGTCCGAGCCGATTGGGCTGGGCCGCGATAAAGTTCTGCCCCTGCGCGGCCGAAACCCTAAGTGACGCAGCCCGCGGCGGGGGGCACCTGTGGTCGTAATGTGTCGAATCTTGTTGGTCTTTGCCCCGTGTCAGGACGGGAGTTGACGCAGGAACGGCGGCTGCTAAGTCGAAGTCACATGTACTGCGGTATTACTGGTTACTGGCGAGGCATGCCGCCGGGCGTGGTAGGGCAAAGGTCATCTTGAGGGACGTGGATGGGTAACCGATCAGTTGATCCGTCCGGGAAGCCGGTTGAGCCCGACGCCCAGCAAGCTCTCAACGTGCGGCGGTACGACGACATCATCCGCCAGATCCGAGAGGTCATTTCCGCACGGGTGGTGGTGGACTCTAGCGGGAACATCGAGGAGATCCACGTCCTGGCGGGCGCCGGGCGCAATCCCAAGCAAATCGTGCGGGACATCGAGTCGGCCTTCATGGCCCACTTCGGCATCTCCGTGGACCACAAGAAGATCAGCATCGCCCAGGTCCAGGCCGAAGACGAACGGGCCGTCGGAGCCGTAACCCGGGTACGGCTGAAGACCGTGAGCTACACGGTGAGAGGCCGGCAGGGTGAGGCCCGGGTCGAGGTCGAACTGGACGATGTCACCGCCGAGGGCGTGTCGACCGGGCCCCACACGACAACCTCGCGGCTGCGCACCATGGCGGCGGCGACGTTGCGGGCGGTAGAGCGGTATTTCCGAACGGACGCTCTGTTTGCCCTCGAGGACGTGGTCCTCGTGTCCGTGGCCCAGCAACAGGCGGTAGTGGTGCTGGTGACGCTGACCACCGACGGCAGCGAGGAGCTGTTCGTCGGCTGCGCCGTCGTGCGACCGGACGCGATGGAAGCGGTCGCCCGGGCGGCGCTGGACGCCATCAACCGCCGTTTCGCGCTGCTGGCCAGAAAAAACTGAAAAAGCTTCAAGACCGGCGACATACCCGGACGGCTTCCTGAAGCGGAGCGGGCGACCCGAGCGGAGCGGGCGCGGCCGGCGCTAGCGAATGTCGGCCGAATGCTGCGCGCGGGGGAATGGCTCAGATGGCCCGTGTCCTGAAGGTTTTGCTGGCGCTCCTCGCCCTGGTGGTTGCGGGGGGGGCGAACTTCCAGATCGGTGCCTAGGCGTGTGTCGCCGGTCTTGTTTTGTTGGGCCGAGGTGGCTGCCGTGACTGGTTCGGCCAGGTCAGAAAGGTATTCTCGCGCGTACCTGATAGCCGCGTCGGCGGGCGGCTTTGCCCTGCTGGCTTATGCTCTCCACAGGGCGCCCGCCGCGCGCCTGCCGTCCCTGCTGGTCGTCATGGTGCTGGCGGTTTTTGCCGAGGCCGTGCCCGTCCGGCTACCGGGGATGAAAGCGACCGTGTCGGTCGGTTCCGGCGTGATCGTGGCGGCGATCATGCTCTTCGGGTCTGGCTGGGCCGGGTTAGTCGCTGCGCTGGGCACGGTCAGACTGGTCGACCTCAGAGGGAAAATACCGGTTCTCTGGGTTCTGTTCAACCGGGCTCAACTCGGCGCTTCTGCCACCCTGGCGGGCCTGGCGTACGAAGCGCTCCGCGGCAGTGGCGGCGGCGTCGCGGAGCTGCGGAGCCTGGGCGCGATTGTCGTGGCCGGCGGCCTGTACTTCGTCTTCAACGCGGGCTTCGTCTCGGCTTTCTTCAGTCTGCGTGACGGCGTGGCCATCCTGCCCCTCTGGACCAAGTACATGCGGTGGGCCACCCCTCACAACCTGGCCCTGATCCCGGTCGGCGTCTTGCTTGCCCTGGTGTATGCCAGCGTCGGCTGGGTCGGCGCGGTCCTGTTCTTCGTGCCCCTGCTGGTGGCCCGTTACGCTATGCAGCGATACACCGACCTGAAGGAGTTTCACGGCAGCACCGTGCGGGCCCTCGTCCGCGCCGTCGAGGCCAAGGACCCTTACACCCGTGGCCATTCCGACCGGGTGGCCCGCTACGCGGTGGCGCTCGGGCGACAGTTCAGGTTTAGCGAGGACAAGCTGGAGCGGCTCGAGTACGCGGCCGTGCTCCACGACATCGGCAAGATCGGCATCGCCGACAGCATCCTGCTGAAGCCGGGCCGGCTCGAGCCGGGGGAATACGCCGTCATGAAGCGGCACCCGGCCCTGGGCGCCGACATCGTCAGCGAGGTCCGGCCGCTGGACCAGGAAGTCGTCGACTGGATCAGGTATCACCACGAATGGTACGACGGAAACGGCTATCCCACCGGCCGCTCCGGCGAGGAGATCCCCCTGGGCGCGCAGATCATCGGGGTGGCCGACGCGCTGGACGCCATGACCACCGTGCGCCCCTACAAGCGCGCGCTGACCCTGCAGGGTGCCCTCGAGGAGATGCGCCGTCACTCCGGGAGGCAATTCAGCCCCGTCGTCGTAGACGCCCTCATCGCGGCAGTGAAAGAAGGTAAGCTGGAACTGGCCGAGCCCCCGATCCCCATCGAAAGGCAGGAGGAGATCCTCGCGGGGAGCCCGCCGGCCGGCGAGCCGGGCGAAGCGGAGGCCGCGCCCGAGCCCGACCGGGCCAGGCCCGCCGCTGCCCTGCGCCCCAAGCTGAGCAAGGCCGGCGCCCCGGGCGCCAAGGGGCGGACCGCTTCCCGCCGCGCCCGGCGGGTCGACGCCGCCTCATCGGGGAACGACTGAGCGACCGTGCGGTCGTGCCATCATTTCGCTATCGAGATTGTTTGACTGCCCGGGGAGGATTGACACATTGCTTACTGCCGGCGTGCTGGTGGCGGTGGTGGTTGCCCTGTTGCGGGGTGGCAGCCTGGCCGCCCTGGCAGCATACAACTTCCGCCGTATCGAACTGGTCTTCGCCGGTTTCGGGCTCCAGGCTTTCTTGATGCTGGCCGCGGGGCAGGGGTGGCCGCTGCCGGGAGTCGTGGCTGCCGGCGCCCACCTGCTGTCGTACGTTCTGATCCTGGTGGCCGCCTGGCAGAACCGTTTCACCCCCGGCTTCAAGCTGATCGGCCTCGGCATGCTGGCCAACTTCGTGGTGATCGCGGCCAACGGCGGCCGGATGCCCGTTTCCGAGGCGGCGCTGCTGCAGGCCGGATACGTTCACCTGATCAGCGGGCTGCAGCTGGGCGCGAGCTTCACCCATCAACTGCTGGTGCCGGGCACCCGTCTCTGGGTGCTGGCCGACATCTTCGTCCTGCCGCCCCCCTTTCCCAAGCCCGCGGTGTTCAGCGCCGGCGACGGGTTGATCCTGGCCGGGACCTTCGTGGCGGTGAACGCCATCATGCGTCCTCCCGCAATGCAGGCGCCTCCGGCACGGAAGGCAGCAGCGCCGGAGCGGTAGCGCGACCCGCGGTGAAACCCGCGTCGCCCTGAGCAGCCCAGCTTCGACCCGCGCCGGGCGCCCGGTGTGGTATCATATAGGGCGCCCGGACCCGCGACGGCCGGGGAAAGGAACGGGTTCAGCGTGTTGAAGCTGCTGTCCAGCTTGCTGCTGGGGAACTACAACGCCAAGGTCCTGCGGCGGATCGGCCAGACGGTGGAGGCCATCAACGCGCTGGAGCCGTCGGTCCGGCAACTGGACGACGCCCAGCTTCGGGCCAAGACCGACGAGTTCAAGGCCCGGCTGGCCGGCGGCGCCGCGCTGGAGGACATCCTGCCGGAGGCCTTTGCCGTCGTCCGGGAGGCGGCCGTCCGCACCATCGGCCAGCGGCACTTCGACGTGCAGCTGGTGGGCGGCGTCGTGCTTCACGAGGGCAACATCGCCGAGATGAAGACCGGCGAGGGCAAGACCCTGGTGGCCACGCTGCCGCTGTACCTGAATGCCCTCACCGGCCGCGGCGTGCACCTGGTCACGGTCAACGACTACCTTGCCCGCCGTGACGCCGAGTGGATGGGACCCATCTACCGCTTGCTGGGCCTGACCGTGGGGGTCAACGTCCACGGGCTTGACTTCGCGCAGAAGAAGGCCGCCTACCGGGCGGACGTCACCTACGGCACCAACAACGAGTTCGGCTTCGACTACCTGCGCGACAACATGGCCACGTCGGCGGAGCACCTGGTCCAGCGACCGCTTTACTACGCCATCGTGGACGAGGTGGACTCCATCCTCATCGACGAGGCCAGGACGCCGCTGATCATCTCCGGCGCCGCCGACAAGCCGACGGACCTCTACTACCAGTTTGCCCGGATCGTGCCCAGGCTGAGGGTCGACGAAGACTACACGGTCGACGAGAAGGCGCACACCGCCCACCCCACCGAGCAGGGGATTCGCAAGGTCGAGAAGCTGCTGGGCATCGACGACCTGTTTGACCACGAGCACATGGACCTGTCCCACTATCTCTACAACGCCCTCAAGGCCCACGCCCTCATGAAGCGGGACCGGGACTACGTGGTCAAGGACGGCGAGGTCATCATCGTCGACGAGTTCACCGGCCGGCTCATGTTCGGCCGCCGGTACTCCGACGGGCTGCACCAGGCCATCGAGGCCAAGGAAGGCGTCAAGATCGAGCGGGAGTCCCAGACGCTGGCCACCATCACGCTGCAGAACTACTTCCGGATGTACGAGAAGCTGGCCGGCATGACGGGCACCGCCGCCACCGAGGAAGAGGAGTTCCGCAAGATCTACGGCACGGACGTGGTGGTGATCCCCACCCACAGGCCCATGATCCGGGCGGACCATCCCGACGTGGTCTACCGCTCGGAGCGGGGGAAATTCCGCGCCGTGGTGGACGAGATCGCCGAGTGCTACGCGCGGGGCCAGCCGGTGCTGGTGGGCACGGTGTCCATCGAGAAGTCGGAGCGGCTGTCGGCCCTCTTGAAGCAGCGCGGCATCCCCCACCAGGTGCTGAACGCCAAGTACCACGAGAAGGAAGCCGAGATCATCGCCCAGGCCGGGCGGCTCGGGACGGTGACCATCGCCACCAACATGGCCGGCCGGGGCACCGACATCATGTTGGGCGGCAACCCCGAGTGGCTGGCCAGGAAAGAACTCCTGAAGCGGGGCTACTCGCCCGAGGTGGTGGCGGCCGCCGCCGAGAAGACGCCCACCAACGACCCGGAGGTGCTCCGGGCCCGGCGCGAGTTCCAGGAACTCTTCGCGGCCCAGAAGGCGGAGTGCGACGCCGAGCGCCAGCAGGTGATCGCCCTTGGCGGCCTGCACATCATCGGCACCGAGCGCCACGAGGCCCGCCGGATCGATAACCAGCTACGGGGCCGTTCCGGCCGGCAGGGAGACCCCGGGTCGTCCCGCTTCTACATCGCCCTCGAGGACGACCTGATGCGGCTTTTCGGCTCGGACAACATCGCCGGCCTGCTCGACCGGATCGGCTTCGAGGAAGACATGCCCATCGAGCACAACCTCCTGACCCGCGCCATCGAGAACGCCCAGAAGCGGGTGGAGTCACGGAACTTCGATATCCGCCGCCGGGTGCTGGAGTACGACGACGTCATGAACAAGCAGCGTGAGGTCGTCTACCGGCAGCGGCGTCAGGTACTCTTCGGCGACGAGCTCCAGGGGCCGCTCATGAGCATGGTGGAGGCCATCGTCGACCGGTGGCTGGACCTCTACTGCGAGCAGCGGGCCCATCCCGAGGACTGGGACCTGGCGGGGCTCATCAAGGCCGCCGAGGCGAGCTTCGTGCCCGAGGGCCGGCTGCGCGTGGCGGACCTGCAGGGTCTCGGGCGGGCCGAGGTTCGGGAGCGCCTGCTGGAACTGGCCCGTGAGGAGTACGCCGCCAAGGAGCGGGACCTGGGTCCCGAACTCATGCGCGAGTTCGTCCGGGCCATCCTCCTGCGGGTGGTGGACCAGAAGTGGATGGACCACCTGGACGCCATGGACACCCTGCGGGAGGGCATCGGCCTCCGGGCTTACGGCCAGAAGGACCCGCTCATCGAGTACAAGATGGAGGCCTTCGACATGTTCCAGGCCACGGTCGAGGCCATCCAGGAGGACGCGGTCAAGTACGTGTACCGGCTGACCCTGGTCCGTGAGCCCGGGCGGGCCGCCGGGCGGCTGGGCGCCTCCCGGCAGCGGCGGCTGGTGCTTCAGAAGGAAGAGCTCCAGCCGTACCGCATGGCCGCCGGCCTGGAGGGGATGGGGCCCGTCCCCGACGCGGGCCACGGCCGTGAGGCGGCCCCGGCGGTGGCCCAGGGCGAGACGTCCCGGCGCGAGCCGGTCCGCGTCGGTCCCAAGGTGGGGCGCAACGACCCCTGCCCCTGCGGCAGCGGCAAGAAGTACAAGAAGTGCTGCGGGCGCAACGCGTAGCGGAGGTACAAGACCAACATGTATGACGAGGAACGCCGTGCCCTTGAAGATCTCCTGACCCGGCTCCGGGAACTGGGGGATTCCCTTTGACCTGCCCCGCCTGAGGGAGGAAAAGCAGTCCCTCGAAGCGGCCATGGCCCGGCCGGGCTTCTGGGACGATCAGGCGCGGGCCAGGCAGACCGTCCAGGCGCTGGCTACCGCGAAGGCGCGGCTGGAGCGGTTCGACGACCTCACCCGGCGGGCCGGGGACGCCCTGGCCCTGGCCGAACTGGCCTCCGAGGAGGCCGACCCGTCTATCGCCGCCGAGCTTCGCCAGGAACTCGGTCGGCTGCGGCGGGACGTGCGACACCTGGAACTGGAGACCCTGCTGAACGGCCCTTACGACCGTCACAGCGCCATCCTTGCGCTTCACGCCGGCGCCGGGGGGACCGACGCTCAGGACTGGGTGGAGATGCTCTACCGGATGTACATCCGGTGGGCGGAGGACCACGGCTACCGGCTGGAAGTGCTGGACATGGTGGAAGGGGAGGAGGCCGGCCTGAAAAGCGTGACCCTGCTGGTGGAGGGGGACAACGCCTACGGCTTTCTCCGCGCCGAGCGGGGGGTCCACCGGCTGGTCCGGCACTCGCCCTTTGACTACTCCGCCCGGCGGCACACCTCGTTCGCGTCGGTGGACGTGATCCCCGACCTGCCCGAAGACGGCGAGATCGAGATCGACCCCGAGGACCTGCGGGTGGACACTTTCCGGGCCAGCGGCGCCGGCGGTCAACACGTCAACAAGACCAGTTCCGCCGTGCGCCTCACCCACCTGCCCACCGGCATCGTGGTGACCTGCCAGAACGAGCGGTCGCAGCACGCCAACCGCGAGACGGCGATGCGGATCCTCAAGGCCCGCCTGCTGAAGCTCCGCGAGGAGGAGCGGGAAAAGGAACTGGCCCAGCTCCGGGGTGAGCACCGGGAGATCGCCTGGGGCAGCCAGATCCGGTCCTACGTCTTCGACCCCTACACCCTGGTCAAAGACCACCGGACCGGCGTCGAGGTGGGTAACATCCGGGCCGTGATGGACGGCGAACTGGACCCCTTCATCTACTCTTTCCTGGAGGCCGAACGCTCCCGGGTCCACCAGGGCGGCACCCCGCCCGGCGGCGGTCACGGCGGGGGGCCGCGCCCCGGCTAACGGCCCGGCGGTGACCCGGCCGGGCCGGGAACTCCTGGCTCGCCCGGTCCGTCCCAGGAATTGACCGTCCGGACACGAAAGCTTCACGCAGGAGCCGGCACAAGGGAGGTCCTCCATGTTGCGGCCTCTGATCGTTGCCCTGGTAAGCCTGGCTATCCTGCTTGGCCTGGCGGAACTGGCGTTGCCCAGGTTCGCGGAACGGGCCCTCGAGGTCAGCCTGGTGCGGAAGTTCGGCCCACCGGCCGAGGCCGACGTGCGGCTGAAGGCGTATCCCGCCCTCAAGATGCTCCTGGGCCGGATCGACCGGGTGACCGTGGAATCCAGGAGCGTCCCCACCACCGGCCTGATCATCGACGAACTCACCGTCAGCGTCGGACAGCTCAGCCTCAACCTGCGAGAGCTGCTCACCCGCAGGGAAGTGGTGGTGACCCGGGCCGAGGGCCTCGAAGTCACCGTCCGGGTGCACCAGGACCACCTCCGCCAGTACCTCCTGGAGAGCGTTCCGCGGCTCACCGAGCCTGAACTGGAGGTCGAAGCCGGCCGGCTCAGGGTCGGCGGGCGGATGGTGCTGGCCGGGCGGCCGGTGCGCGTCGCGGCCGTGGGGACCATGACCGCCGTCCAGGACGGCACCCGGGTGGCCTTCGTGTTCCAGGAGGTGGCGGTCGAAGGCGTGAAACTGCCTGCCGAGTTCCTGCCGGTGCTAACCGAGATGCTGGGCGGCCCCGAGCCGTTCATCGACCTGACCCTGTTTCCCACCCCGTTGCGGGCCCGCGAGGTCCGGCTGGAGCCTGGCTGGCTCGTGATCGAGGCCGAGAGCGCCGACTGAGATGCCCGGTCTGGTGCTGTGCGGCCCCTTCGGCCTGGGCGGCGCGGGCCACGAGGCCACCCTGGCCGCCCTGGTCCGCGATCTGCGGGCGCAAAACCCCGACGTCGGGCTTACCGTGGTGTCGGGCCGGCCGGGACGGACCGGCCGCGTGCACGGCGTCAGGTCGATCGGTCGGTCCGACGTGGTGGCCATCGCCCGGGCGCTCCGCTCGGCCAGTGGCTTTCTCGTGGCGGGTGGGGGGTTCCACGACCTGAACCGTGGCTCCGACGTCCGCTACACGCTGGGTCTCATGGGCCTCGCCAACGCCCTGCGCCGCAAGGTGGTCCTGTGCGGGCTGGGGTTTGGCCCGTTGCGGTCGCCGCTCCTCCGCCGGCTCTGCCACCGGTTGCTCGACCAGGCGGACCTGATCCTGCTGCCCTGCGCCAGTAGTCGGGAGGCGCTGGAGGGCCTGGGCGTCCGCCGCCCGCCGGTGAAGGTGACCGCCTATCCCTGCCTGTCCCTGGGCGGGGACGTGGGCCAGAGTGGGGCGGCCCCCGCTGGCCGGCCGGCAAGGGGTCCGGTGCTGGGCATCGCGCCCCGCTCGTCGGAAGAGGCGGCCTCGCGCGTCGCCATGCTGGCCAGGGTGGCCGACCACCTGGCGGCCAACCTGGACGCCGAGGTCGCGCTGTTTCCCATGTGCTACCCCAACGATCTGGTGGTCTGCCGGGCGGTGCTCAAGGCCGTGCGGCACCCTGACCGGGTCACCGTTCACGGCCGGCCGATCGAAGGCGGCGAACTGGTGGAGCACGTGGCCAGGTTTGACCTCCTGCTCAGCATGGACCTGGAAAGCATGGTCCTGGCGGCCGCCGCCGGCGTCCCGACGGTCCCCGTCAGCTCCGAGCCGTGGGTGGCGGCGTTCGCCGAAAAGGTGGGCCTGGGACCGGCCCTGCACTGTGAGAGCGCCCGGGCCGAGGACGTGCTCTTCCGGCTGGAGACGGCCTGGCGGGACCGGGACAAGCTCAGCCGCAACATCCTCAGAGCAACCAGGCCCCTGGCGGCGGCGGCGCGGGACAACGCTTCGCTGGCCCTCGGGGCGCTCGGCGAGGCGGGTAGCGCCGGTGGCGGCTGAAGGCTCCCTGCGAGTGGACGTCCTGGGGGTTCCGGTGGATAATGTCACCATGGACCAGGCGGTCGAGGTGGTCGACCGGCTGGTCCGGGCCGGCGCGGGCGGGCTGGTGGTGACGCCCAACCCGGAGATGGTGATGGCGGCCCGGCGCGACCCCGAACTCCTGGCCGTGTTGCGCGAGGCCGACCTGGCGGTCCCGGATGGAGTTGGCCTGGTCTGGGCGTCTCGGCTGCTGGGCCGGCCGCTGGCGGGACGGGTGGCGGGCTACGACCTGTTCCTGAGGCTGCTTGAACTGGCGGCCAGGAGGGACTACCGGGTTTACCTCCTGGGCGGCGCTCCCGAAGTGGCGGCGGCGGCCGAGAGCCGCATCCGCAAGACCTACGGCGCCACCACGGTGGTAGGGTTCCGCCACGGGTACCTCACCGCCGGCGAGCTTCCGGCCGTCCTGGACGCGATCCGGGCCGCCGGACCCCACCTGGTCTTCGTCGGGATGGGTTCCCCCCGCCAGGAGCGGTGGATGGGCAGGAATCGGTCGGCTCTGGCTAAAATGGTGCTGATGGGCGTGGGCGGTAGCTTTGACGTGATCGCCGGCCGGGTGGCCAGAGCGCCCGAGGGCTGGCAGCGGGCCAACCTGGAATGGCTCTACCGGCTCGTCCGGGAGCCCAGGCGGCTCCGCCGCCAGCTGGTGTTGCCGCGGTTCGCCGCCGCCGTGCTGCTGGCCCGGCTCGGGCGCCGGCGGGCGGGGCGCAAGGAGGCACAAGGTCACCGGTGAGCTATCCCCCGGACCTCATCAAGCGGCTCCAGACCCACGCCTACACGATCCGCCGCCACAGCCTGATCATGACCACCAGGGCCGCCTCGGGTCATCCCTCCAGTTCCCTGTCGATGGCGGAGATCATGGCCGCCCTTTACTTTCACGAGCTGCGCGTGGACCCCCGGTGCCCCGACTGGCCCGAACGGGACCGGTTCGTCCTCTCCAAGGGCCATGGCTGCCCGGCCCAGTTCGCCGCCCTGGCCGAGCGCGGGTTCTTCGACCGCCGGGAGCTCCTCACCCTGCGCCAGCTCGGCAGCTTCCTGCAGGGGCACCCCGACCTGAAGACCCCGGGCGTCGAGGCGGCCACCGGCTCGCTGGGTAACGGCATCTCCATCGCGGTGGGAATGGCGCTGGCCGGGAAGCTCGACCGCCGGCCGTGGCGCGTCTACACCGTCATCGGCGACGGCGAGTGCCAGGAGGGGATGGTCTGGGAGGCCGCCATGGCCGCCGCCCACTTCCGCCTGGACAACCTGTGCGCCCTTCTCGACTTCAACGGGCTGGAGACGGACGGTCCGGTCCGGGAGATCATGAACCCCGAACCCCTGGACGACAAGTTCCGCGCCTTTGGCTGGCACGTGGTGGAGGTGGACGGCCACGACCTGGTCCAGATCCTCGACGCGCTGGCCGAGGCCCGCCGGACGGCCGGACGGCCGACCATGATCATCGCCCACACGGTAAAGGGCAAGGGCGTGTCCTTCATGGAGCACGAACTGGACTGGCACGGCAAGCCGGCCTCGCCGGAGCAGTTGCGCCAGGCCCTGGCGGAACTCGACGCTTGGGCCGCGGCGGCCGGCCTCGAGCCGCCGCCGCCGCTGGACGGGGAGGCGTGACCGTGGACGGGCCCCGCCTGCTGCTGGCCAAGACCGAGTCGCCGCCCCGGGCCGTGGCCACCCGGGACGCCTACGGCGACGCCCTGGCCCAGCTGGGGGCCGAGGACCCGGACATCGTGGTCCTCGACGCCGACCTGGCCAAGTCCACCAAGACCATCAAGTTCGCCGAGCGCTTTCCCGAGCGCTTCTTCGAGGTGGGCATCGCCGAGCAGAACCTGATGGGCATCGCCGCCGGCCTGGCCCTGGCGGGCAAGAAGCCCTTCGTCTCCACCTTCGCCGTCTTCGGCACCGGCCGGGCCTTTGAACCGCTGCGGAACTCCATCGCCTACCCGGCCCTCAACGTCAAGATCTGCCTGAGCCACGCCGGCGTCACGGTCGGGGAGGACGGCGGGTCCCACCAGACCGTGGAGGACATCGCCCTCATGCGGAGCCTGCCCAACCTCACCGTCGTGGTGCCCGCCGACGCGGTGGAGACCGCCCAGGCCGTGCGGGCCATCCACGCCCACCACGGCCCGGTCTATCTCCGCATGGGCCGGCCCAGCGTGCCGGTGATCTTCGACGCCGAGGGCTACCGGTTCCGGCTGGGCCGGGCCACCGTCCTACGGGAGGGCCGGGACGTGGCCCTGATGGCCTGCGGCATCATGGTCAGCCAGGCCCTGGCCGCCGCCGAGCGGCTGGCGGCCGAGGGCATCGAGGCCCTGGTGCTCAACGTCTCCACGGTGAAGCCCCTGGACGAGGAGACGGTCTGCGCGGCCGCCGCCCGGACGGGCGCCGTGGTGACCTGCGAGGAGCACAGCGTCATCGGCGGCCTGGGCTCCGCGGTGGCGGAAGTCCTGGGCGAACGCCGGCCCACGCCCATGGAACGGGTGGGCATCAAGGACGTGTTCGGCGAGTCCGGCACCTGGAAGGACCTGCTGAAGGCCCGCGGGCTGACCCCCGACGACATCGTCTCCGCCGCCCGCCGGGTGCTGCGGAGGAAGGCTGACTGAACCCGGGGAGTCGCACGAAACCCTCTTTCCGCTGGCCTGGACCTTGTTACGTGGCGGCGTGCCGGCGCAGTTCGTCGTTTCGCCGCTGCTCGTCCATAATCTGCATGACCAGGTCTCGATCGTAGATGCCCGCCGGGTTGGCGCGGATCGAAGCCTTGGCTTGCAGCACGCCCGTCAAGGTTTGCGACGGAGAGCGCTGTGAGTCGCAGGAAAAACCGTGTTTTATGTCGAATAACCGGCACCCGTATCCAGTGAAGGTGGCTATCGCGCGGGCCGTGTCGATTCGCCTGCGGCGAAAACGGCTATCTGGCGGCCAGTGCGGGGGCTTCAGCCGGGATAGGCGGAAGTCGCCGCGTTTTTGTTGGCCCGGAGCTGAAGCCTCGCTCCCGCCAGGAAGGCTAGGGTGACGGCCGTTGATCGAACTGGTTCGGGTGACCAAGGTCTTTCCCAACGGCGTGGTCGCCCTCCAGGACGTGAACCTGTTCGTCGACCGGGGCGAGTTCGTCTTCGTGGTGGGGCCTTCCGGGGCGGGCAAGTCCACCCTGGTCAAGCTGCTTTACCGGGAGGAAGTCCCGACCGAGGGCGAGGTCTACGTCGACGGCCGCGACGTGGCCCGGCTGCGGCCCGGCCAGGTTCCCCCATTGCGCCGGCAGATCGGCGTCGTCTTCCAGGACTTCAAGCTCCTGCCCAACAAGACCGCCTACGACAACGTCGCTTTCGCCCTGGAGGTGATCGGGGCGTCGCGGCGCGAGATCCGTCGCCGCGTGCCGCAGGCGCTGGACCTGGTGGGCCTCCGTGACCGGGCCAGAGCCTATCCCAACCAGCTTTCCGGCGGCGAGCAGCAGCGGGTGGCTCTCGCCCGGGCCATCGTGAACAACCCCTGGCTGCTGCTGGCCGACGAGCCCACGGGCAACCTGGACCCCGACACCTCCTGGGGCATTGTGAGGCTTTTGGAGGAGGTCAACCGCCGGGGAACGACGGTCGTCATGGCCACCCACGCCCGGCACATCGTCAACGCCATGCAGAAGCGGGTCATCGCGCTGCGGCGGGGCAGGGTGATCCGGGACGAGCACCACGGCCGCTACGTGCGGGACGACGACGAGTTGTCCTCCCTGCTGGAAGAGATGCGGGCGGTGGTGTCGCCGTGATCCGCGCCCTGGCCTACGGTACCCGTGAAGCCCTGGCCAGCCTGCGCAGGAACTCCCTCATGAGCCTGGCCTCCGTCACCACCGTGGCCGTGTGCCTGACCGTGCTGGCGAGCACGCTCCTGGTGGCCGGAAACCTGGACCACCTGGCCGCCGCGGTCGAGGCCCAGGTGCAGATCAGGGTATTCATCGCCGAGGACGCGACTCCCGAGACCCGCGAGGCGCTGGCCAAGGCCGTGGCCGGGCTGGAGGGGGTCGCCTCCGTCGAGGTGGTGACCCGCGAGGAGGCTCTGGAACGGCTGCGGGAGCAGTTCGGCAGCCGGCGCGAACTCCTGGACGCGGTGGAGGAGATGAACCCCCTCCGTGACAGCCTGGAGGTGGCCGTGGCCCGGCCCGAGCAGGTGGTGCCCACGGCGGAGGTCATCAGCCGGCTCCAGGGCGTGGCCGAGGTCAACTACGGCCAGGTGTTCGTGGACAAGCTCTTCAGCGTCACCAGGTTTGTCCGCTGGATCGGGTTGGGCCTGGTGGCGCTTTTGACCGTCGCCACGGTGCTCATCATCTCCAACACCGTGCGGCTCACCGTCTTCGCCCGCCGGGAAGAGATCGGCATCATGAAACTGGTCGGGGCCACCGATTGGTTCATCAGGTGGCCCTTCCTGCTGGAAGGCCTGTTCCTCGGGATGCTGGGGGCGGGCCTGACCGCCGGCCTCACCTGGCAGGGGTATCCGTGGCTGGTGGAGCAGGCGGAGCGGGTGGTTCCGTTCCTGCCGCTGCTGGCGGGGGAGGCGGCCAGGGAGTTCGTCCGTCGGACGAACCTGGTCCTGGTGGTCCTGGGCGCGTTCCTCGGCGCCGTTGGCAGCACGGTTTCGTTGCGGCGCTTCTTGCGAGTGTAGCCGGATCCGAGAGGGCCGGCTCCCCGCCGGAGGGTGGCCGGGTCCCGGTCGTGAGGTGGATGGCGGTGTCTGGCGGAGCCCGGAAAGTCAGTCGCGTCCTGGCCCTGGGACTGGCCGTTGTCTTTGTGGCGGGCCTGTTCACCGGCTTCCGGGCGGCGCCGGCCGGAGCCTCGGCCGCGGACGACCTGCGCCGCGTCTCCGACCAGTTGAAGGAAAAGCAGGACGACCTGCTCCGGATCCAGCGGCAACTGGACCGCCACCGCCAGCTGCTCCAGCAGACCAAGCAGCGGGAGCGCAGCGTCTTCTCGGAGCTGCAGCGCATCGAGAAGCGGCTGCACCTCACCGAGCGGGAATTGGCCGTTCTCGAACAGCAACTGGCTGAAGCCCGCCGGCAGGTGGAAGCCATCACCCGGGAACTGCGGGCGGCCGAGGCCCAGCTCGCCCGCCGCATCGAGCTTTTGCGGGGCAGGGTCCGCGCCGCCTACGAACTGGGTACCGTCAGCTACTTCGAGGTCCTCTTTTCCGCGACGACCTTTTCCGACTTTCTCACCCGCCTTTCCGTCCTGCAGCAGATCATCGGCGCCGACATCCAGTTGATGCGCGAGGCCGACGCCTATCGCGAGACGGTCGCCCGGCGCAAGGCGGAACTGGAGGAGGCCCGCGCCCGTGTCGAACGCCTGGCCGCCGAGACCAGGTTCAAGAAGGCCAGCTTCGAAGCGGACAAGCTCCAGCGCGAGCGGACCCTGGCTTCCCTGCAGAGCCAGGCGGAGGAGTACCTGCGCGCCATCGAGGAGCAGGAACGCCTCGAGGACAGCATCTCCAAGGACATCGCCGCGCTGCAAAAGGAGATGGCCCGGCTGGGCGGCCTGCCCACCGACCGCTCCCAGATCAAGCTCCGGTGGCCGCTCGACCCGCAGTACCGGCGGATCACGTCGCCCTTTGGCATGCGCTTCCACCCCGTCATCCGGCAGTACCGGATGCACAAAGGGCTCGACATCGCCGCTCCCACCGGCGCCAACATCTACGCGGCCGCGCTGGGCCGCGTGATCTACTCGGGCCCGCTCGGCGGTTACGGGCTGACCATCATCATGGACCACGGCGCCGGAGTGTCGACGCTGTACGCCCACGCGTCCAGGCTGGTGTTGGGGGTCAGCAACACCGTCCATCCCGCGGGAACCGTCATCGCCAAGGTCGGCAGCACGGGACTGTCGACCGGCCCGCACCTGCACTTCGAGGTCCGGCTGGACGGCAAACAGGTCGACCCGCTGGGCTGGCTTCCCAGGTAATCCCGCGCTACCCGCCACCAGTACCTTGTGGTAAACTGAGGGCGCGTTCCCCGGTAGGGTCAAGCATCTGCCGGGTGCTGGGGTTTTGGAGCCCCGCCGTCGCTCCGGGCGACGGCGGGAACACCCGGGCGGGAAGGGGCAAACCGGACCCATGATGCGGCGTCGCACGGCCGTCCTCTGGCTCATCGTCATGCTCTTGTTGACCAACACCGTGACCTGGGGGATGGCCACCGGACGGATACCCTGGGCGCGCTCCTACCTTAGCCCGTATCTGACCTCGGCACCGGCCGACCTGGACACCCCCGAATGGCGCCAGTTCTTTGACGTCCTCAAGCGGCTGCAACAGGAGTACGTCGATCCAGAGGCCGTTTCCGACCCGGGCAAGCTGATCGAGGGCGCTACCCGCGGTCTGGTGGAGGCCGTTGGCGACCCATATTCGTACTACCTCGACGCCCGCCTGTTCGAGGAGATGCGCATCGAGGGCGCGGGCCTCTACGCGGGCGTGGGGATGCAGATTGAAGCCAAGGACGGTCACGTGGTGGTCGTCGCCCCGTTTGACGGCACTCCCGCCGACAAGGCGGGCCTGCGAGAGGGTGACCGCATCGTCAAGGTCGACGGGCAGGACGTCGTCGGCCGCAAGGTGGACGAGGTCGCCACGATGATCCGCGGGAAGCCGGGCACCAAGGTGACCCTGACCATCCGCCGGGCCGGTGTGGAGGACTTCGACGTCACCATCGAGCGGGCCGTCATCGAGATTCCCACCGTCAGCCACAAGGTCTTCCGGACCGAGGCCGGGCCGGTGGCCTATATCAGGCTCATGATGTTCAACGAGAAGACCATGGCCCAGTTCCGGGCGGCGTGGCAGGCCGCGCAGCAGGCCCAGCCCAAGGGCCTGCTCCTGGACCTGCGTTCCAACCCCGGCGGCTACCTCGACGTCTCCATCGAGTTCGCCGACCTCCTTCTGCCTGCCGGCCCCATAGTGCAGGTGGTGGAGCGCGGGGCCGCGCCCAAGGTCTACCGGGCCAGCGGTGGCGGGCTGGGGATCCCCCTGGTGGTGCTGGTGAACGAGAACTCGGCCAGCGCGTCGGAAATCGTCGCCGGCGCCATCAAGGACCGGGAGGCGGGGCTCCTGGTCGGCACCAGGACCTTCGGCAAGGCGTCGGTCCAGCGCGTCTGGGAGTTGAACTACCTGGAGCAACCGACCGCCGTACGGATCACGACCGCCCAGTACCTGACGCCTAACGGCCACACCATTCACGGTCAGGGCATCGAGCCCCACGTGGTGGTCGAGAACGAAAAAGCCGGGCCGGACGAAGGCCGGGTCCGCCTGGACGATCCCGACGATCCCCGCAACGTCCAGCTTCGCAAGGCCCTGGAACTCCTGGCCGAGCGGATCCGCGGGGGCTAGCGCCACGATGGCGGTGACTTGATCGTGCTTTATCCGTGGCTTGATATCGGGTTGGCCGTGGTGAAGACGATTCCGCAGTTCGTCTTCAGCCCGTCCAACTCGTTGTTCTTCTGGATCCTGGTGGGCATCACCGCCATGCAGTACGGCCGGATCCACGACTTGGAGCGGCGCATCTACGGCGCGGCCAAGTCCACCGTCTTCCAGCGCACGTTGCTGGCGTTTGCCTCCGGGGCGGTGGCCGGTATCACCGGCAGCCTGGTCATGGCGGTGGTCGGGGTGTCCCTCGAGGGGACCGGCATCGGCTACGTCCTCCTGGTGGCCGTGGTGTTGATGCTGGTTCACCCCAGGTTCGTCTGCTTCGCCTACGCCGGGGGCCTGGTGGCGCTGACCTCGCTGGTGGTCGGCTGGCCCCAGGTCAACATCCCCGGGCTCATGGGCCTCGTGGCCGTGCTGCACATCATCGAGAGCCTGCTCATCTGGATGAGCGGCGCCGCCCACGCCACGCCCCTCTATGTGCGCGACCGGTTCAACCGGGTGGTGGGCGGCTTCAGCCTGCAGAAGTTCTGGCCGTTGCCCCTGGCGGTGCTGTTCCTCATCGCCGTGCCCCACCGCGAGTTGCTGGAAGGCCTCATCGAGATGCCCGAGTGGTGGCCTCTCATCCGGCCCGTCGCGGAACTGGCCGACCGCCCGGACGTGGTGTACACCCTGCTTCCGGTGGCCGCCATTCTGGGCTACGGGGACCTGGCGCTGACGGTGCCGCCCAAGGTAAGGGTGCGGAAAAGCGCCCTCTACCTGATGCTGTACAGCGTGAGCCTGCTCGCGCTGGCCGTCGTGGCCTCCCGCTCCGCGCCCTTCTGGTGGGTAGCCGCCCTGTTCGCGCCGCTCGGCCACGAGTGGGTCGTTCGCGTCGGCATGGGGCGGGAGCAGCACGGCCGGCCCTATTTCGTCCCGCCCGAGCGAGGCGTGCGACTGCTGGACGTGATGCCCTGTTCCCCGGCCGCCGGCCTGGGCCTGGGGTCGGGCGACGTGATCCTGACCGTCAACGACCGGCTCGTGAACGGCCGGGAGGAACTGCGCCACGCCCTGCTGGACGCCAGCTTCTACCTGGAACTGTCCGTCAGGCGGCCCGACGGCTCGGAGTTTGTGGCCCGGACCGACCACTACATGGGTGGCCAGACGCCGCTGGGGATCATCCCCGTTCCCGAGCCCGGCGACGAAAGCCACGTGGAACTGGGGCGGCTGTCACCCATGGGGCGCCTGGACCGGGCCTGGCGGGCCCTGAAAGACCTCTGGCGCCGGTAGGTGCCGCCCGCCGCGCCAGCTTCGGAGGTTCTCGATGCCGCCCTTCAAGATGGTCGCCGACTTCAACCCCAGTGGAGACCAGCCCCGGGCCATCCGGCAACTGGTGGAGGCGGTGCGGGCCGGGCACTGCGCCGTCACGCTGCTGGGGATCACCGGGTCCGGGAAAACCGCGACCGTATCGTGGGCCATCGAGGAGCTTCAGCGGCCCACCCTGGTGATCGCCCACAACAAGATCCTGGCGGCCCAGCTCTGCAGCGAGTTCAAGCAATTCTTCCCGGAAAACGCCGTCGAGTACTTCGTCAGCTACTACGACTACTACCAGCCCGAGGCGTACCTGCCCCAGACCGACACCTATATCGAGAAAGACGCGCTCATCAACGACGAGATCGACAAGCTCCGCCACTCCGCCACCTCGGCCCTGTTCGAGCGGCGGGACGTCGTCATCGTGGCCAGTGTCTCCTGCATCTACGGCCTGGGCGCCCCCGAGGACTACCGGGACCTGTCGGTCTCGCTGCGGGTCGGCATGGTGCGCGACCGGGACGAAACCCTGAGAAAGCTGGTGGACATCCAGTACCAGCGCAACGACGTCGCCTTCGAGCGGGGGACCTTCCGGGTCCGCGGCGACACGCTGGACGTGTTCCCGGCCTCCTTCACCGAGCGGGCCGTCCGGGTGGAGTTCTGGGGCGACCGGATCGAGCGCATCACCGAAATGGACGTGCTCACCGGCGAGGTGCTGGCGGAACGGGACCACGTGGCCATCTTCCCCGCCAGCCACTACGTGACCACCGAGGAGAAGCTCCGCCGGGCCATCGTGGCCATCGAGGCCGAACTGGAGGACCGGCTGGCGTACTTCAGGTCCCGGGGCAAGCTCCTGGAGGCGCAACGGCTTGAGCAGCGCACCCGCTACGACCTGGAGATGCTCCGGGAGGTGGGCTACTGCCCCGGAGTCGAGAACTACTCCCGCCACCTCACCGGCCGCGCGCCCGGCCAGCCCCCCTTCACCCTCCTGGACTTCTTCCCCGAGGACTTCCTGGTGGTGGTGGACGAGTCCCACCAGACCGTTCCCCAGCTTCGGGGGATGTACCACGGCGACCGGTCCCGCAAGGACGCCCTGGTGGCCCACGGTTTCCGGCTGCCGTCGGCCTACGACAACCGGCCGCTGACCTTCCAGGAATTCGAGGCCAGGGTGGGCCAGGTGGTGTTCGTTTCCGCCACCCCCGGACCGTACGAGCTCAAGCACTCGGCCGCGCTCGTGGAACAGATCGTCCGGCCGACCGGCCTGGTGGACCCGGAAGTGGCGGTCCGGCCCACCGAGGGCCAGATCGACGACCTGATGGACGAGATCCGGCGCCGGGTGGCCGCCCGCGAGCGGGTGCTGGTCACCACCCTGACCAAGAAGATGGCCGAGGACCTGACCGACTTCCTGAAGGAGCACGGTGTCAAGGCCCGCTACATGCACTCGGAGGTGGACACCCTGGAGCGGATGGAGATCATCCGCGACCTGCGGCTCGGCGTCTTCGACGTGCTGGTGGGCATCAACCTCCTTCGGGAGGGCCTCGACCTGCCCGAGGTATCGCTGGTGGCCATCCTGGACGCCGACAAGGAAGGGTACCTGCGGTCGGAGACCTCGCTGATCCAGACCATCGGCCGGGCGGCCCGAAACGTCCACGGCCAGGTGATCATGTATGCCGACGTGGTGACCGACTCCATGCGGCGGGCCATCGCCGAGACCAACCGCCGCCGCCGGATCCAGATGGAATACAACCGGCGCCACGGCATCACTCCCGAAACGGTCAGAAAGGCGGTCCGCGACGTCATCCAGGCCACCCGGGTGGCCGAGCGGACCATGGAGTACCTGCCGGAAAACCTGAAGGAACTGCCGCGGCGCGAGGTGCCCGCCCTGATCGAGCGGTTCCGCAAGGAGATGAAGGACGCCGCCCGGCGGCTGGAGTTCGAGCGGGCCGCCACCCTGCGGGACATGATCTTCGAACTGGAGCAGCAGGTGCGGGCCTGAGGGAGGTTGAACGCACCGCGCATGGGGCGCGGCCGCGGAGGCCGCGCCGCAGTGCGGGGGTGGCGCCGTGGTTGGGCTCGAACTCAGTGACTTCGTTCACGCCGAGGCGGTGGTCAGGCGGGTTTTCCCGCCCACGCCGGTGCTGGCCGCTCCGAATCTGTCCGCCCGGGTCGGTGCCGAGATCTACCTGAAGCTGGACTGCTTCACTCCCATTCGTACCTTCAAGCTGCGTGGTGCCCTGGTGAAGCTCCAGGCCCTGGCCGACTCCGGTACCACGGGCGGGGTGATCACCGCGTCGGCCGGCAACCACGGCCTGGCGGTGGCCCGGGCGGCGCGGCTGTACGGCCGGCCGGCCGTCGTGTGCGTGCCCCGAGGAGCCAACCCGCAGAAGGTGGCGGCCATCCAGGCCGAGGGCGCCCGGGTGGTGGAGCACGGCGACGACTACCAGGCGGCCTACGAGCGGAGCCTGGAGCTCGGCCGGGCCGGGGGGCTCAGCCAGGTCCACGCCTACGACGACCCCCACGTCATCGCCGGCCAGGGAACCCTGGCCCTGGAACTTGCGTCCGCCGGGGATTTCGACGCCGTGCTGGTGGGGGTCGGAGGAGGCGGACTGGTGAGCGGGCTTGCCGCTTGCGGCAGCTACCTGAACCCCGCGCCGCGGGTCTTCGGTATTCAGCCCGAGGGAGCCGACTCCATGATCCGGTCCCTGGCCGCCGGCCGCGTTGTCGAACTGGAGCGGGTGGAAACGGTGGCCGACGGCCTGGCGGCAAGGAAGCCGGGGGAGTGGACCCTGGAGCTTACCCGCCGGTACGTGGCCGGGGTGCTGCCGGTGACCGACGCCGAGTTGCTCGAGGCCATGGCGGTGCTCCTGGCCACTGAGCGGGTGGTGGCCGAGCCGGCGGGCGTTGCCGGGGTGGCGGCGCTGCTGCGGTATGGTGCCGGCCGGTTCGGGAGCCGGATCGCCGTGGTGGTCTCGGGGGCCAACCTGTCCGACGAGGCGTTCAAGAGGCTGCTGGACCTCCCGCCGTCTGGTAGCGGCGGTTCTCCGACGAGGAGATCATGAGCTCCTGGGCCTGAATTCCTCCGGGTGTTTCCTCCAGGTGTTTTCGACCGTGGGGGGCCGGGCGGCGGCGCCGGCTGGGGAATATTGCCAGGAGTAGGCTGCTGCTTCTGGGACATTCTTCCCCCAGGCCCGTTTCATGCTCGCCGTCCCGCCCGTGCGTCCTCCGGCGGCGCTGGCGGCGGCGGTTCTGGTCGGGGTGGGGGAACGGTATGTCAGGGAGGCGCGATGTCGATGCCTGATGCCGGACCGTCGCGGCCCGAAGCGGCCGGCCCGACGCGGGCCGAGATGGAGCAGGCGCTGGCCCGGCAGTTCGGGTACGCGGATTATGCGAGCTTCAGGGAAGGGGTGGCTCAGACCCTGGGCACGCAGGTTCTCCGGCGGCTGGAAAAGCAGCTGGAGAAGTACGGCCCCCCGCCCGGAGGTGGTCCCGGCGACACCGGTTCGGGCTGAGCTCGGTCCGGTCGCAAGGCCCTTGCCGACCCCAACCGCCTGCGTATCCAGTGGCCGCCCTCCAGGCCGGCGCCCGCAGAGTGCCGGCCGCGCCCGCGCTGCCCGGCCTGGCCGCCGACCGTGACGCCACGGAGTTCCAGCGTCAGGTGCTGGCCGCCTACTTCGACGATTCCAGGCTCAAGGAGCTACCATAAGTAACAGGCCTCTGCGCGCTCCGGGCAGCGCGACATGAGGACCGGCCCTCAAGGAAAACCGTCCCTCGGGGAAGAAGCGGCTGCTTCGGTCGATCTTCCCGGAAAGGGGCGCGAGTGATTGCTGACCGAACCCACGCTGCGGCGCGTCCTCCGCGCGGCCACCCGGTGGGGCTGCGACTTTGCCGAAGTCTACTTCGAGGACACCGCCAGGCGGACCATCCACGCCGAAACCGGCCGCATCGAACGCGTGACCAGCGGCCGGGAGATGGGAGTCGGGATCCGGGTGGTGACCGGCGACTCCAGTTCCTACGCGTACACCGACGACCTGAGCGACGAAGCCCTGCTGGAGGCAGCCCGGACGGCCGCGTCGGCCAGCCGGCGGCACGCCTCCTCCCGCGTCATCGACCTCTCCCGGGGACCGGAGCGCCGGGTGCCGACCGTAGGACGTCCCTTCGCCGGTGCCGACGGCGCCTACCGGGTCGACCTGGTCGTGAGGGGTGAGCGGGCCGCCCGTGGGACGAGCGACCTCATCCGGCAGGTGACGGTGGACTACAGCGAGACCGTCAGGCGCATCGGCGTCGTGAACTCCGAAGGCCTCTGGGCCGAGGACGAGCGGGTCTACCTGAACTATGCCGTAAGGGCCATCGCGGCCGACGGCCGGCAACTCGAGACCGGCACGGCCAGGGTCGGGCGGCAGCAGGGATTCGAGTTGTTCGACCGGTGGCCGCCGGAGGAACTGGGCCGGCGGGCGGCCGAGCAGGCGCTGGTAAACCTCCGCGCCCGCCCGGCGCCGTCGGGGCCGATGGCCGTGGTCATAGCCAATGGCTGGGGCGGGGTCCTGTTCCACGAGGCGTGTGGGCACGGCCTGGAGGCCGACGCCGTGCAGAAGGGTTCGGTGTACACCGGCCGGGTGGGCCAGCAGGTGGCTTCGCCGGTGGTCTCGGCCTACGACGACGCGACCCTTCCGAACCAGTGGGGGTCATTTGGCTTCGACGACGAGGGCCAGCCGCCCGAGCGCACCGTGCTCATCGAAGCGGGGCGCCTGACGGGCTACATGTACGACCGGATCCGGGCTCGAAAGGATGGCCGGCCCTCCACCGGGAACGGTCGGCGCCAGTCCTACCGGCACCCCCCGATCCCCCGGATGACCAACACCTTCATCGGTCCGGGCCCGCACCGGCCCGAGGAAATCATCCGCGCGACCGATTACGGTCTCTATGCCAGATACCTCCTGGGCGGCCAGGTGAACACGGCCACCGGCGACTTCGTGTTCACGGTGGCCGAAGGTTACCTCATCCGTGGCGGACGCCTGGAGGAGCCGGTGCGGGGCGCCACCCTCATCGGCAACGGTCCGGCCGTGCTCCACCGCATCGACATGGTGGCCGACGACCTGGACCACGGCGCCGGCACCTGCGGCAAGGACGGGCAGGGTGTCCCGGCCGGAGTGGGCCAGCCCACGCTACGGGTGCAGCAATTGACCGTGGGCGGGACCGAGCGGAGGGATGGCTGATGACGACCGGCCTTCGGATCGAGGACTGCCTGGACCGGGCGTTGAAGCTCGGCGCCGGCGAGGCCGAGCTTTACCTGGAACACCGGCGGGAAACCAGCCTCAAGGTTTACCGCGGTGAGGTGGAAGAGCTCTCCGCCGCGGCCGGCCGGGGGGCCGGCATGCGGGTGTTCCGTGACCACCGGCTGGGGTTTGCCTACACCACCGACCTTTCCGAGGCGGGGCTGGAACGACTGGTGAAAGAGGCGGTGGAGAACGCCGCGTTCTCCGCGCCCGACGAGCACCAGGGACTTCCCGACCCGGCGGAGTTCTCCCCGCTCGACTGTTACGACGCCAGCCTCGACGGGGCCAGCGTCGAGGACAAGGTCGGGCTGGCGGTCGCCGCCGAGCGCCTGGCCCTGGAACGTGACGGCCGGGTCCGCTCGGTCCGGACGTTGAGATACACCGACCGCGCCCTGGACGTGGAGCTTGCCACCTCTCGCGGGTTTCGCGGCCAGTACAGGGCCAACGGCTGCTTCATGCTGCTGCAGGCCCAGGCCGAGTCGGCGGGGGACGTGCAGACGGGGTTCGCCTTCGTGTACGGCCGCTCCCTGGCCGCCCTGGACCCCGAGCGCCTGGCCGCGGAGGCGGTGGACCACGCCGTCTCACTCCTCGGGGCCCGCCAGGCGCCCGGCCGGACGGTGCCCGTGGTCTTCGAGGCCCACGCCGGAGCCATGCTGGCCGGCATCCTCTTGTCCCAGGCTCTCTCGGCCGACGCGGTGCAGAAGAACCGCTCGCTGTTTTGCGGCAGGGAGGACAGCCGGGTTGCCTCGGAGCTGGTGACGGTGGTGGACGACGGCCGGTTGCCCCAGGGGCTGGCCAGCGCTCCCTTCGACGGGGAGGGCACTCCTACCGGGCGCTCGGTACTGATCGACGGCGGGGTGCTGAAGGGGTTTCTCCACGACAGCTACACCGCACGCAAGGCCGGCCGCCGGTCCACGGGCAACGCGGCCAGGGAATCGTTCCGTGCCGTGCCGGCGGTGTTGCCCACCAACCTCTTCGTCGCCCCCGGAGATTCTGACCCGGAAGAGATCGTCGGCGAGGTCAGAGACGGCCTCTACGCCATGGACCTGAGCGGTCTCGGCACCGGCGGCGCGAACCCCATCTCCGGCCACCTGTCGCTGGGGGTCAACGGGCGCTGGATCCGCGGTGGGAAACTGGCGGAGCCGGTGCGCGAGATGACCGTGGCCGGCCACCTGCTGGATCTCCTGCGCGACATCGACGCCGTCGGGTCCGATCTCCGGTTCGTGCCGGTGTGGGGCTTCGCCGGGGCGCCCACCTTCCGCGTGGCCAGGCTGGCGGTGGGCGGTGCTTGATCTCGGCGGGTCGGCGGCAGGGGGGAACCGGAGTGGAGCACGACCTGAGGGGTAGGGCGGCGCTGGTCACGGGAGCGAGCCGGGGCATCGGCCGGGCGGTGGCGCTCGGCCTCGGACGGGCGGGCGCCCGGGTAGCCGTCAATTACCACCGTTCCGCCGACGCGGCGGCGGAGACCGTCGCCGCGATCCAGCGGACCGGCGGGGAAGCCGTGGCCATCCAGGCCGACGTGTCCGACCCGGCGGAAGTCCAGCGCCTGCTCGACCAGGCCGAGGCCCGGCTGGGTCCGTTACACATCCTGGTGAACAACGCCGGAGTGCTGGCCCGTACTCCGTTCCTGGACATCTCCGTCGAGGAGTGGGACTGGATCCACCGGACCAATCTCCGCGGCGCCTTCCTCGTGGCTCAGGGGGTGGCCCGCCGCATGGTCCGCCACGGCGTCCGGGGGCGCATCGTGAACGTGTCGTCGGTGGTGGCCAGGAACGCCTCGCCGCTCCTCACCCACTACGCCGTCAC
>DYFQ01000018.1:0-16660 GCA_020725105.1 Symbiobacterium thermophilum | reverse complement strand
CAGCAGGAACATGGCCTGGTGCCGGTTCGGGGGCACGTCACCAAGGCCGGCGTCAGCATGCTGACCAGGCAGCTGGCTCTGGAACTGGCGAAGTACCGGATCAACGTCAACGAGGTCAATCCCGGCCTCATCGAGACCGACCTGAACCGGAGGGACCTGGAGAACCCGGAGTTCGTCGAGGCGCGGGTGAGCCGGATCCCCCTCGGCGAGATCGGCAAGCCCGAGGACGTGGTGGGCGCGGTCCTGTTCCTGGTGTCGGACGCGGCGCGGCTGGTCACCGGGGCTAGCATCTTCGTGGACGGTGGCGCCGGGGTCTGGTAGACCCCCACTGAGCACGACACTGGTACCAGGACCTTTTTCTTTCCCAGCTCGACTTCAAAGAGGCATAGTCGGCCAGGACCCGCCGGCCGCGTCGTCATCCTCGGAGGCGCAAGTCCGGGAGGAGGATCGGGCGCGGGACTTCATCCGGAACGACCTGGAGCACGGGCTGGCGCCGGCCGCAAGGCCGCCGGAGACGGGGGGTCCGGCAGCCGGTAGGCCAGGGCGAAGCCGAGGATGGGCAGGGTCACCAGCAGGTACAGCGAGGCAGGCACGCCCCAGAGGTCGGCCACGACACCCAGGGCGGCCACGCCGAGCCCGCCGGTGGCCCCGCCTACCCCGGCGACGAGTCCCGGGGCCAGGGCCAGGTTGCGGGGCAGAAGTTCCTGGCCGTACACGACGGTGATGGCCAGCGTGGAGACGATGACCGCCCCCAGCGCCGCCGCCAGCCCCGCCGCCGTCGCCCCCCGCAGGCCGGGGAACAGGAGCGTCAGCGGTACCAGCAACAGCATGGAGACCAGCATGACCGGGCGCCGCCCCCAGCGGTCGGCAAGGGGACCCGCCAGGACGGTGCCGAACCCTCCCGCGACCAGGAAGGCCGCCAGCAACAGGCTGGCGAAGGCCGGGTCGCCACCCAGGTAGGTGACGTGGTACAGAGGGATGAAAGCCGTCAGCCCCAGGTGGACCCACGAGCGGACCAGCACGTAGCCGAGCAGCAGGATCAACGGCCCCCTCACGGGACTGCGCCACAGCTCAGACACGGGCGGCGGGGCCACGGCGGCGCCGGAAGCTGCCGGCCGGGCGCCGGGTAGGCCGGGCACCATCCGCCACAGCACCAGCGCCATGAGCACGCCGGGTACCGCCACGCCCAGGGTCCCCGGTAGGCCCCAGACCGCGACCAGGGCGGCCATGAAGAGCGGTCCCAGCCCGAAACCCACGTTGCCTCCCACCGAGAACAGGGCCATGGCCGTACTCCGCCGGCCCGGCGGGCTGATCAGGTTGGCGGCCTTGTAGGCGTCGGGGTGAAAAACGGCGGTCCCCAGCCCGCTCAGGCCAACCCAGAGCAAGATCAGCCAGTAGCTGGGCGTGACGCCGACCAGCGCCATTCCCGCGGCGGAAAACAGACACCCCACCGGCATGAGCCAGCGGGCCCCCCGCCGGTCGCTCCAGTAGCCGATGAACGGCTGGCTGACGGAGAACCCCAGGTGGTTCAGGAGCATGATGACGCTGGTTGCCGAGTAGGAGAGCCCGAAGGCCGCCTTCAGGTACGGCAGCAGTACGGGCAACCCGCCGGGGCTGAGGTCGGTGACGCCGTGAGCCAGACTCAGGAAGCCGAGGGTCCTTCGTTTCACGAAGAGATTATATCGCGAAAACCGCCCGCCGGGTCGTCGCCGAGCCGCTGGCTAGAAATCCCTGCCGTGGCCACCCCTGGCCAGGGTCGAGAGGTGGCAGGTGTCGTTGAGTCGCCGGAGCCGCAGGTCGGACGCGGAGGAACCCGAGAGCAGGCTGATGCTGGCCGGCTCGACCGCGACCCGCCAGAAGCCGGCCGCCCCCAGGCCGAGGGCATGGGCTACCAGGAGCTTCAGCACCACCCGGTGGCTTACCAGGACCACCGCCTCGCCCGGCCGCTCCCGGAGCACCCGGTCGGCGGCCGCCAGCGCCCGGTCAAGCACGGACGGCAGATCCTCACCGCCAGGGAAGCGGACAGCTTCCGGCCGCTTGACCCACTGCTGGTAGAGGTCTGGAAAGCGGCGCCGGACCTCTTCGAGACCGAGGCCCTGCCATTCGCCGAAGCAGAGATCGGTAAGGTCGGGGTCGAGCCGGACCTCCAGTTTGTGGGGGCGGGCGATGGCCTCCGCCGTTGCCCTGGCCCGGCTGAGCGGACTTGACACCACCGCCGAAACCGGCACTCCGCTAAGGCTACGGGCCGCCGCCCGGGCCTGGGCCACGCCGTTGTCGTTCAGGGGGATGTCAACCGTTCCCCGGAAGACGGTCTCCCGGTTCCACTCTGTTTCGCCGTGCCGCACGAGATACAGGTCCATGTCTCGCTCACCACAATCGCAAGATCCTGCCCGGGATCCGTTGAGTCTATCGCGAACTCTGCCTGCCAACTACCGTCCAATGGTACGAGCCGTCTGTCGCCAGGTCAGTCCCGAGAAACCCGCGCCCCGCAAGGTTTCATCCCGACATCCAGCACTCGCGTGCCGCTTGAAACGGGGCAGGCGCGGCACGCTCGCCGAGGCTCTGGAGGTTCCAGGTGTTCGCCCCGCGCCGACCCTCCGCCACGCCCGTCCTTGTGGGGTTCGGGCTGGTCGTTCCGGTATTCCTGCTCGGCCCCCCGCGTCCGAACTACTTCCACGGGCGAAATATCGCAGGGACTAAAGGCTGCCGCTGCGAATTCAGAAGGCATGGCGCGTCCGGATCCGGCCGTGAGGCCCGCGGAAAGTCCCCTTTTCGGCCTCTACCTGGCGAACTTCGCCGCGGGGTTCGGGGTGGCCATGCTGTCCACCTTCATCCCCGTCTATGCCCGGCTGTACGAGGCCCACCCGCTGTGGATCGGGATGTTCACCACCGGTTTCGCCGCCGCCGGAACGGTGACGCTGTTTCCCGCGGGCTGGCTGGCCGACCGCTGGGGGCAGCGGCGGGTGCTGCTGGGCGGGCTTCTGGTGACGCTGGGCTCCACGGCGGCCTTTCTCCTTGTGCGGGACGTGGAGTCGTTGACCCTGGCCCGGGTGCTGCAGGGGGTAGGCACCACGGCGGCCGGGCTGACCTGCCTCTCCCTCATCGGCGACCTGGCGCCCCGGGACGCCCGCGGCAAGCTCCTGGGCACCATGAACGCGGTGGAGAGCCTCAGTTCCGTGCTGGGCGCCATGGCGGGCGGCTGGCTCTACCTCCGTTACGGTTTCGGGTTGCCCTACGGGCTCTTGATGGGCTTGACCCTGCTGGCGGCGGTCCTGGTGCGGCGCCAGACTCCGGAGGGGACCACCCGGTTCAGCGGCTTCACCTACCGGGCCATCGTGCGGAGCCGGCGGATCCAGGCGGTGGTGGCCTACCGCTTCCTGTTCTCCTTCGGCAAGAACCTGATCCGTACGTACCTTCCCATCCACGCCGGCCTCGTCCTGGCCATGGACAGCTTCCAGGTGGGCACCATCATCGCCGCCGAACGGTTGATGAACATGGTTACCCAGCGCTTTGGCGGGACGCTGGCGGACCGTTACGGCCGGCTGCCCGTGGTCACCCTGGGCACGGCGGCCTACGCGGCGGTGGTGCTGCTCCTGCCGTACCAGGACGCTTTCCTGGCGCTGGTGGTCATCAACGGCCTCCTGGGCCTGACCGACGCGGTCCGCGTGCCGGCGGAGATGGCGTTTTTCGCCGATGAGGGGAAGGCCCTGGGGATCGCGTCGACCTTTTCGGTGCGGGCCGCGATCTACCGTCCCGGGGCGGCGCTGGCGCCCATCCTCGGTGGCGCGCTGCTGGCCTTCAGCGGCATCCGGGCCGTGTTCCTGGCCGCCATCGGCTTCGCCCTCCTGGCCCTGGCCGCGCTGCTCGTCGTGCTCCTGCGTCAGGCCGGGGAGTCCGGTCCGGCGCCCGGCAGGTGGCTTGCGGTGTTTGAACGCGATTCGTAATCCGTGAGCGGTAAGGAGGCGGGATCGTGCCCACCGTGAACCCTGACCTGTTGAAGTCCCTGGAGTGGCGGTGCATCGGCCCCCACCGGGGCGGCCGGGTGGTGGCCGTGGCGGGCCACCCGACGGAGCGCGAGACGTTCTACTTCGGCTCCACCGGCGGCGGCGTCTGGAAGACCGCCGACGCCGGCGTGACCTGGCGAAACGTCTCCGACGGGTTCTTCAAGCGGGCGTCGGTCGGTGCCATCGCCGTGGCCCCGTCGGATCCCAACGTCATCTACGCCGGCATGGGCGAGTGCTGCATCCGGTCCAACGTGTCCCACGGCGACGGAGTTTACCGCTCCACCGACGGCGGCAAGACCTGGACTCACCTGGGCCTTGAAGCCACCCAGAACATCGCCCGGGAGCGGGTCCATCCCGAGAATCCGGACCTGGTCTACGTCGCTGCGCTCGGTCATGTCTACGGCCCCAACCCCGACCGGGGGGTCTACCGGTCCAGAGACGGCGGCAAGACCTGGGAACGGATCCTCTTCAAGAACGAGCAGACGGGGGCCATCGACCTGGTGATGGACCCCACCAATCCCCGCATCCTCTACACAGCCTTCTGGGACGCTCAGCGGATGCCCCACGGGCTCCGGAGCGGCGGGCCCGGGTCCAGCCTTTACAAGTCCACCGACGGCGGCGACACCTGGGTGGAACTGACCAGGAACCCCGGCCTGCCGAAGGGCCTCTGGGGCCGGGTCGGCATGGCGCTGTCCCCGGCCAGACCCGACCGGATCTGGGCCATGATCGAGGCCGAGGGCGGTGGCTGCTTCCGCTCGGACGACGGCGGCGCCACCTGGGAGAAGGTGAGCGAGGAGGGTAACCTTCGGCAGCGGCCGTGGTACTACATGCACATCGTGGCCGACCCGGCCGACGCCGAGACCGTGTACGTGTTGAACGTGCAGCTCTGGCGGTCCCACGACGGCGGCCGGACCTTCCGCGACATGCCGTCGCCCCACGTGGACCACCACGACCTCTGGATTGACCCCCAGGATCCACGGCGGATGATCCTGGGTTGCGACGGCGGGGCGTGCGTCTCGTTCAACGCCGGCCTGTCGTGGTCGACGCTGTACAACCAGCCGACGGCCGAGTTCTACCACGTGACCACCGACAACCGCTTCCCCTACCGGGTTTACGGCGCCCAGCAGGACAACACCACCATGTCGGTGCCCAGCCGTTCCGACGCCGGGCCCATCACCCAGGCGGAGTGGTACGAGATCGGCGGCGGCGAGTCGGGCTACATCGCCGTGCGGCCCGACGACCCGGACGTCGTCTACGCCGGGAGCTACCAGGGCTACCTGACTCGCTACAACCGCCGCACCCGGCAGAAACGGGACATATCCGTATGGCCGGAGTACGGGCTGGGGGCGGGGGCCAAGGACCTGAAGTACCGGTTTCAGTGGACCTTCCCCATCGTCATCTCGCCCCATGACCCGAACGTGCTCTACGTCACCGGTAACCACGTCTTCCGGTCGACTGACGAGGGACACAGCTGGGAGGTCATCAGCCCGGACCTGACCCGCAACGACCCGTCGAAGCTGGAGCCTTCGGGCGGGCCCATCACCCGGGACAACACCGGCGCCGAGTACTACTGCACCATCTTCACCTTTGCCGAGTCGCCGCTGGAGAGAGGGCTCCTGTGGGCCGGGTCCGACGACGGGCTGATCCACGTCTCCCGGGACGGGGGCAAGACCTGGGAAAACGTCACCCCGGCCGACCTGCCGGAGTGGGCGCTCGTCAGCATCATCGAGCCGTCGCCCCACGACGCGGCCACGGCGTACGTGGCGGCAACCCGCTACAAGCACGACGACTTCCGGCCCTACCTCTACAGGACCAACGACTACGGCCGCACGTGGGGGAAGATCACCGAGGGGATCGCCGAGAACCACTTCACCCGGGTCATCCGCGAGGACCCCGGCCGCCGGGGCCTGCTCTACGCCGGCACCGAGGTGGGAATCTACGTCTCCTTCGACGGGGGGGCGTCCTGGCAGCCCCTGGGCGGCAACTTCCCGGTGGTCCCCGTCCACGACCTGGCCATCCGGGACAACGAACTGGTGGTGGCGACCCACGGCCGGTCCTTCTGGATCCTGGACGACGTGACCCTCCTGCACCAGCTGGCCGACGGTCTGCCCGAGGCGCCGGCGCGTCTCTTCCGGCCGCGGGACACCGTCCGCTGGCGGTCCGGCGCCCCGCCGTGGGCTTCCATCGACCTCAAGGACTACACCGAGGCCAACAAGTACGCCCCGTCGGGAGGCATCGTCACCACCTACGCCCTGAAGAAGAAGCCCGACGGCAAGATCGAACCGGTGTACCTCGATTGCGGGCAGAACCCGCCCGAGGGCGTCATCGTCCACTACTTCCTGAAGGAAAAGCCCACCGCGGAGATCACCCTCAGCTTCCTCGACGCCGACGGGAAGCTCCTCCGAGAGTTCAAGTCAAAGCCGGAAGAGCCCGCGAAGGCCGAAGGCGAGCCGTCCGGCGGGGCGGGGGAGACGGCCGCGGCGGCCGGGAGCGGCGAGGCCAAGCAGGACGAGGAGAAGAAGGACACCGAGCCCCGGATTCCCGCCGAGGCCGGGCTGAACCGGTTCGCGTGGAACCTGCGGCTCCCGGGTCCCTCCAAGATCGACGGGGCGGTGCTATGGGGCCAGGACGTCCCCGGGCCCGCCGTGCCCCCCGGTCGCTACCAGGTGCGGCTGCAGGTGGGCGACCAGACCTGGACCCAGCCCTTCGGACTCATCGCCGACCCGCGCCTCGAGGGCGCTCAGGCCGACCTGGAGGAGCAGTTCAGGCTGGCCAGCCAGGTCCGCGACAAGCTGTCCGAGACCCACGACGCCATCAACCGCATCCGCGGTATCCGCCGCCAGGTGGAGGAGTGGGAGCGGCGGGTCAAGGACCGCCCGGAGGCCGAGACGGTGAAGCGGGCGGCCGCCGCCCTCAAGCCCAAGCTGGCCGCCATCGAGGAAGAGCTGATCCAGGTCAAGGCCAGGGCACGCCAGGACAACCTGAACTACCCGATCAAGCTCAACGCCAAGCTGGCCGTGCTCATGGGCGCGATCGGGAGTTCCGACACCCGGCCCACCCGCCAGGCCTACGAGGTCTTCGAGGTCCTGTCGGGGGCGGTGGACCGGCAACTGGAGGCCCTGCGGGCGGTGGAGGCCGAAGAACTCAAGGCCTTCAACGAGGTGATCCGGGAGACGGGCGTGCCGGCGGTGGTGCCGGCGGCCGCAGCGGCGGCAAAGGCGGCGACACGGTAGGGTCGCCGGAGAAACGACGGTCGGCGCGGAGTGGGGGTCGGGGCCCCCTCCGCGCCGGTGACGCCAAGAGGAAGGCCGTGGTGGAGCGGAGCTACGGCGGGCACAGCATGGTGGCGCCCCTTCGGCGGGTGCTGGTGAAGCGGCCCGACGAGCACTTTGCGGTGGACGACCCCGTTCCCTGGCACTACGGGGGCCGCCCGGACCTGCAGTCGGCCCTGGAGGAGCACGGCGCCTTCGTGGCGCTCTTGCGGCAGCAGGGGGTCGAGGTGTTCTTCCACGACGAGCCCCAGCACGGCCGCGCCGACGCCATCTTCGTCCATGACCCGGCCCTGGTGACCGATGCCGGCGCCGTCATCCTGCGGCCCGGCAAGCGCCTGCGCGAGGGTGAGGAGGTGGCTATCACCCGCCGCCTGGAATCGCTGGGCGTTCCGGTGGCGTACGCCCTCCAGGGCGAGGCCCGGGCCGACGGTGGCGACCTGGTGTGGCTCGACGAGGAGGCCCTGGCGGTGGGCCTGGGCTTCCGGACCAATGCCGAGGGACTTAGGCAGCTGGGGGAAGCCCTCGGCCCGCTCGGGGTCAAGGTCATTCCCGTGGAACTGCCATACCATCAGGGTCCCGACGCCTGCCTCCACCTGATGTCGCTGATCAGCCCGGTGGACTACCGGACGGCGGTGGTCTATTTGCCGTTCCTGTCCGTTCCTTTCTGGCGGGAACTGCGGGCGCGGGGGTATCGCCTGGTTGAGGTGCCGCCGGAAGAGTGGGAGACCCTGGGCCCCAACGTGCTGGCCCTGGCGCCGGGCCGGTGTGTCATGCTGGAAGGCAATCCCGTAACCAGGCGCCGGCTGGAAGCGGCGGGTTGCGAGGTTTTCACCTTCAGGGGCCAGGAGATCTGCCTCAAGGCCGAAGGCGGTCCGACCTGCCTGACCCTGCCCATCCTGCGGGCCTAGTGCCGGTACCGGAACGGGGTTGGAGGCTTGAACAGATCGTGCGCGCCTCCCTTCCGCTGGGCGAAGGCGTTATCCTGGACCCCTTCATGGGTTCGGGTTCCACGATGGCGCGGTGCCTGTCACCAGGGCTGCGCCGCCACCGGCAAGACCTGCAGGAACGAAGCGCGGAAAGTGCAAATACCCCAGAATGAGGAGAGACGCGCGACATAGACATACGCGACGCACCTGCCCCGTGGGTGCTTCCATCGCTGCGGCCCCCCGAGGTGGCCCGTTGGCGCGAGTGGAGGAAAGCTATTGTCGGTTTCCGGGCGGCTGCGGCCGTTCCCATCGGGGAGGTGCGACATGACCTTGACCTTTGAGCCTTTTGCCGAAACCGTGGAATACCTGTCGGTGAACAGCCGGATTGTCCGCCAGTGGCTGGCGACCATGAAGCGTGCCGGGACCAGGCAGGTCGAACGGCTTCTGGACCTGGCCACCGGGGTCGGCACGATGGTTCAACTTTTCGTCGAAGGCCTACCCCGGGGCTGGCAGCAACCCCTGATCACCTGCGTGGACCGCTCGGTTGAGGCTCTCCAGCTGGCACATGAGCGGCTGGCACCCCGCCTCGCCCGCCCACTGGAGTGCCTGTGCTCCGCCGTGGAGCACATGGCCGTTCCCGCCCGGTGGGCTGATGTGATCCTGTTCGGCAACGCCATCCACAACCTCGACCGGGAAGGCCAGCAGCAGGTTCTGGAACGCGTCCGGCCGGCACTGAAGCCCGGGGGCTGGTTTCTGTTCAACACGGCCTTCTACCAGGAGGCCCGGCCCGGCTGGACGCTGCCTTTTTACCAGAAGAAGGTCAGGCTGGCCCTTCAAAAGCTGCGTGAACTGGGTGTCAGCCGCGAGAAGCAGAGCCGGCGGCCTTCGGCGGCGGAGTTCCTGCCCCGCGACCACTACGAGAGCCTGGTGACGGCCCACGGTTTCGAACTGGTACGGGTCACCGAGGTCCAGGCCCGGCTGGGACAGCAGGCGTGGGAGTTGATCAGCGGCTACCGCGACTACGCCGCAGGCGCCCTGCACGGCTTCCCCCCCGACAGCGCGGCGGCCGCCCTGCGGGCGGCGGTCGGTCCCGCCCTGGCGGAGCACGGCCGGCGGGATGATCAGGGCATGCTCTACATCCCCCGCAACTGGCTGGCCATCGCCGCCCGGGCGCGAGACTGACGAAGGATTTTCACCAGGCCCGTCTCACCACGCCTGGGCGTAGGCCTCGCCGCGGATGTCCGCCGCGGCGAGTAGCGTGCGCGACCCTGGTGCCTTCGCCACCACGTGCATCATGGAGGTCCCGCCGTACGGCTGGGGCGAGACCGTCACGTCGTGGCCCCGCGCCTTTAGTCCCCGCCGGATCTCCTCGGGGATGCTCCGTTCGACCCAGAGCCGCCCCGGGAAGTAGGGGTGGGGGTAGAAGGAGTCGGGGAAGCTCCACGACGCGATGCGCGGCGCGTTGATGGCCTGCTGCGGGTTCATCCCGTGGTCTACCATGTTGAGGAAGACCTGCAGCATGCCCTGGGTCTGGGTGTCACCGCCCGGGCATCCGAAGCCGCACAGCGGCTCACCGCCCGCCAGCGCCAGGGCCGGATTGGGGGTCAGGCGCGGCCGCTTGCCCGGCGCGACGGCGCTGGGGTGGTCGGGGTCCAGCCGCGACTGCACGCCCCGGAAGCTCAGGCTCAGGCCCGTGGCGGGACACACCGGCCCTTCGATGACCGGGTCGGAGGGGGTGGCCGAAAAGATGCGGCCCTCGGCGTCCATGGTGGCAACGTAGCTCGTGTCGCCCGCAGGCTCCGGGGCGGACGCCAGGTAGCGCTCGACGTCCACCAGGCGGGGCCCCAGCGCCGGATCGGCGCCGGGCTCGAAGGCCCAGGGGTTACCCGGATCGGGCAGCCGGGGGACCGCCCGGTCGGGGTCGATCCGCCGGGCCTGAGCGGCCGCGTAGGCCTTGGAAAGCAGCCCCGCCGCGGGCACCTCGACGAAGTCGGGATCGCCGTAGTAGGCTTCGCGGTCGGCAAACGCCAGCTTCAGGACCTCCGCCAGCAGGTGCAGGTAGGCCTCGGAGTTGTGGCCAAGGGCAACCAGGTCAAAGGGCTCCAGCAGGTTGAGGCACTGGAGCAGCACCGGGCCCTGGCACCAGAACCCGCAGGCGTAAACGTCGACCCCCCGGTAGTTGACGGAGACCGGCGGCTCGAGCCGCACCCGGCTCGCGGCGATGTCGTCGTAAGTGATGAGGGCGCCCCGCTCCCGGGCGAAGTCCCCGAAAGCCTGAGCCACCCAGCCGCGGTAGAACACGTCGCGGGCGGCCTCCAGCGCCTCCCGGCGGTCGCGGCCTTCGCGCCGCGCCCGCGCCTCGGCGTCCATCATGGCCCGGAACACGGTGGCCAGGGCCGGTTGGGGGAGCAGGGCGCCGATCTCCGGCACCCGGCCCTCCGGGACAAAGACCTCGGCCGTGGTGGGCCACAGCTCCACCAGCTTGTCCCGGACCGCGGCCAGACGCAGGTGCAGGTTCTCGTACACCGGAAAGCCCCGGGTGGCCAGGTCCAGGGCAGGTTCCACGACCTCGCCCAGCGACAGGGTGCCGAACTCGGCCAGGGCCAGGAGCCAGGCGTCGGCCGCAGCCGGCGTCACCCACCGCAGCACCCCCTCGGGGAGCTTGCCGTTGTGGTGCCGGTGGAAGTATTCCAGGCTGGCCGCCTTGGGCCAGCGGCCGAGGCCGCTGACGGTGACCACGCCCCGCGAGGCGGGGTCCCGCCGGGCCAGGTCGGGATCCCGGATGATGATAGGGGCCACCCCGGCGAAACTGGTCAGGTGTGGGGTGAGAACGTTCAGGCAGACGCCGGCGGCCACGCCGGCGTCGGAGGCGTTTCCGCCGAGGTCGAAGACGTGGCGGGCGGCCGTGGCGGCCAGGTTGTGGCCGCAGGACACCACGCCGTTCCGGCCCATGACCAGCGGGCGGGGGCTGAACTCGCCTGACCGGCCTGCCGCCAGGCGGCTCAGGTCGGCCGGGGGCGCTGCGGGAGACATGGCATCACCTCACCTCACCACCATACCTTTGTGCCCCCCGGCCCGGCGGAAGCGCGGCGGAGCCACCGGGTCAGAGCGGCCCCACCCGCCGCAGCTTGTACCGCTCGTAGATGACCTCCACCGCGTCGCCCTTGCGGTAGAACTCGACGGGCGTCCGCCGCCCGACGCTCAGGGTGTAAAACCGGGGCTCGTTGCCCTCGACCACCTCGGGAATGAGCGGCACGTGCTCCTCGTGGTGCTTGGTCTTGAACTCCGCCACCAGGAAGTCGCCCTTGCGGCGGAACGTCACCCGCATGGTGCCGCGGAAGGTCTCGTACACTCCGGCAAGGCCGTCGAGGGCCCGCTCGATCCGGACGAAGGGGAGGCCCTGGGGGTCCTCCCCCACGAGGGTGGCCAGAGCCACCATGGCCATCTGGCTGGGCGCGTACCCGGTTCCGTTGGCCAGGACCGCCGCGCCGACGTTCCGGTCGGGAATGAAGCCGATATAGGCGGTGGCCACGCCGACGCTCCCGCTGTGGCCCACCAGCCGGTGACCGAAGAAGTCGGGGTAGGAGTGGAGGCCGTAGCCGTACAGGCCGGGCTGGCGGAGGACGGCGCCGGGCCGCTCGTCGTCGAGCCACCCGGCGGCGGGCAGCCTGACGCGGCCCTCCATCATCGCCCGGACCGACCCCTCGCCGGCGACCCGGCCGCCGGCGGAACCCGCGATCTTCCCGCCCTCCAGGTACATCTGGACGTAACGGATGAGGTCCAGCACGTTGGAGACGAGCCCGCCGTCGCTCAGGATCCGGCCGTAGGTGTAGCTGCTGGGGATGGCCTTCCCTTCCTTGTCGATCACGTACGGGGTGGCCCGGTCGGCATCGGCCTCCACCGTGGTCCGGTCGAAAGCGCTCCGCCGCATCCCCAGGGGCGCCAGGATGTGCTCCCTCACGTACTCGGCATAGGACTGGCCGGACACCCGCTCGATGATCTCACCCAGCAGCACGTAGCCCTCGTTCAGGTAGAACCAGCGCTCGCCCGGGCGGCTGTGAACCCAGTCCTGGGCGCCCCGCATGAAGGTGAGGAGGTCCTCGGGGCCCGCGATGGGCAGCCACTTCTCGGTCGATCCGTGCTCCTTGCCCAGCACGGCCTCGGCGTAGGCCAGGGCGGGGATGCCGCTGGTGTGGGTCATCAGGTGCCAGAGCCGGATGGGCTCGCCGAACGGCTTGATGCCCAGCGGGACGTATCTGTCCACCGGGTCGTCGACGCTCAGGCGCCCCTTTTCCTGGAGTTGCATGAGGGCCAGGCAGGTGAAGGACTTGGTCACGCTGGCGATGGCGTAGAGGGTCTCCGGCGTGGCGGGGAGCCCGTCCTTCAGGTCGCGGAAGCCGTAGCCGCGCTGGTGGACCACCTCGCCCCCTTCCAGCAGCGCCACGCTGACCCCGGGCAGGTGGGTCTCGCCCATCTTCTCCAGGATGAACTCGTCAAACGCCGCGAACCGGCCGGCCATCTGCTTCACCTCGCTGGGGGACTGGAGCGGATGCTCTTACTCAGCTCCACCCAGGTGATTTTCCGGCCGGCCGCTACATCCTTCTGCGCAGCCCTCGCCGGCCGGCAAGACGGAGATGGTCGGAGGGCGCTACCGCAGGCGCCGGGCCAGTTCCGGGGGCGCGAGCCGTATTCCCACGTAGAACGGCCCGAACTCGGCGTACTTCGCGCTGATCTCGTCAAAGCGCATCTCGTAGACCAGCTTCTTGAAGGCCAGCGGGTCGTCGGCCCACAGGGTTACGCCCCACTCCCAGTCGTCGAGCCCGATGGCGCCGGTGATCATCTGGGTCACCCGGTCGGCGTACCGGCGACCGGTCTGGCCGTGGGCCTCCAGCAACTCGCGCCGGGTCTGGAAGGGCAGGGCGTACCAGTTCTCCTCGCCGGCCCGCCGCCGGTTCACGGGGTAGAAGCAGACGTACCGCCGGTCCGGGACCGGCGGGTAGAGCCGCCGCACCAGCCAGGGCTGGGACATGGGGTTCCGCCGGACGTCTTCCGACGCGCCGTAGAGGCTGAGCTCGACGACGGAGACGAAGGAGGTCGGCCGGTCGCAGTATGCGGCCAGGGGCGTGGCGTCGAATCCGGCCTCCAGGGTCTGAAGCTCGTCCAGGGTGCGGCGGAGGTGAAGGAAGAGCAGGTCTCCCTTGTGTCCGAGCATCCGGTAGGCGGCGCTGGACCCGGCGCCGGCGCCCGGTTGGGCCACCCGAGCAAGCCAGGCCGCGGTGGCTTCGGCGATCTCTTGGCGCCGGTCCGGGTTCAACGCCGACCAGCGCCCCTGGTCAACCCGGCGGATGTCGTGCAACACGTACCAGCCCTCGGCGGTCTCAGGCGCGGTCACGGCGACCCTCCCCGGCGGTTCGTCCGCCGCCATTATATATGGCCGTTCATGGCCCCGGCCGGACGGGCTCGGGGCGGGAGTTGGGCTACCTGGAGACGTGGGGGTTGCCCCGAATCCAGAACCGCCAGGGTTTCTCCTTCCACTCGCCAGCGTAGTGCACGCCGACCCGGGGCCCGGCGGCGACGGCCTCGTCCGGGACGGGGCTCCGGCCCCGGCACAGGTAGAGCGGCGGCCGGGTCAGGTCGTGCCCGTAGTGCTCCCGGGTGATGGCCAGCGCCTGGCAGAGCCGGGCGGGGCCGCCGGTCAGCACCCGGGGCGGGAACGCGTCCGGCGACACAGCCGCGGGAAGCGCCCGCTCCAGCCGCAGTTGCCGCCGGCGGGCCATCAGTTCCAGGCCGCGGGTGGGTTCCAGCGCCCGCACGAGCACCGCCTGGGGAACGCCCTCATCCGCCGTCACCACGTTGAAGCAGAAGTGCAGGCCATAGGTCTGGAATACGTAGGCGTGGCCGGCCGGGCCGAACATGGCCTCGGTCCGGGCCGTGCGCCGGCCGCCCCAGGAGTGGGCGGCCCGGTCCTCGGGCCCCAGGTAGGCCTCGACTTCCACCAGAATCCCGGCGGTTACCCCCTCCGGCGTCTCGCGGACCAGTTCGGTACCCAACAGGTCTCTGGCCACCTCCAGCGTGGGCCGCCGGTAGAACTCGGCCGGAAGCGGGGAGCGGAGCGGGGCCACGCCTCAGCCCTCCCGGCGGTAGGCGATCGCTCCGCCCACCACCGTCAGGTCGACGACGGCCCGGCGCAGCAGGTCGGGGTCGCGACCCAGCACCGGCTCGGCCAGGACGCACAGGTCGGCCAGCCTGCCGACCTCCAGTCTTCCTTTGAGCCCGTCCTCGCCGCTCGCGTAGGCGCCACCCCAGGTGTAGTGCCAGAGGGCAGTGGGCAGGTCCAGCGCCTGGCCGAAGGCCAGGTCGGTCCCGCCGGCCGTGCGCCTGGTGCAGGCCAACGCCATACCCAGCCAGGGGTCAGGGGTTGTCACCGGGCAGTCGGAACTGAGGGCGAAGGGGACGCCCAGCCGCGCGAAGTCACCGCAGGGGAACATGGTGTCGGCCCGCTCGGGACCGTAGTTCTCGAGGTAACCGTCACCAAACTCGTGAAAGAAGACGGGCTGGGGTACCGGGACCACGCCCAGGCGGGCGACCCGCCGCTGAAGGTCGGGCGGCGCCATGGCGCAGTGCTCTATCCTGGGCCGGGGACCGCCCCAGGCGCCGCCGCCCACGGCCCCGCCCGGCCCGGGGCCACCTTCCCTGGCCGGCGGCGGCCGGGTCCCGAGCCCAGGGCGTGTTCGATGGCCTGCAGCACCTGCTCCACCGCCCGGTCGCCGACGGCGTGGGCGGTGAGCGCGAATCCCGCCCGGTGGGCCCGGGCAAAGCGCCGGTTCAGGGTCGCCTGGTCCATGTACAGGATGCCCGAGCTTGCCGGGTCGGAAGTGTAGGGCTTGCGGGTGGCCGCCGTCGGTCCGCTGGACGAGCCGTCGGCAAAGAGTTTGAAGTGGCCGACCCGGACCCACTCGTCGCCGAACCCGGTGGTGAACCCCGCGGCGAAGCAGGCCTCCTCGAAGGACTCGTCGTTGGCTTCTCCCACCACCATCTGGTAGACCCGGACGCCCAGCCGCCCTGCGGCCCGGGCCCGGGCCAGCGCGCGGAACTGCGCGGCGCCCCAGCCGCCGGCGTCGTGGACGCTGGTGACCCCCAGGGCCAGGTAGGCCCGGGATGCCGACTCCAGCGCGCCGACTATCTCGTCCTCCGTGGGGGCCAGGAGTTCGCCCAGCTGGTCCTGGGCGGTCTCGTAGAGCACCCCGTCGGGCTCCGCCGGGTCGGGCTCAGCGCCGGCCGCGGCCAGCGACTCACCGGCGGGACCGGGGGCGGCCCGCAACCGGGCGGCCGTCTCACCGTAGCGCCCGTACCGCCCGCCCGGCGGGTCGGGTGTCCCGGGTCCCACGCCCAGCAGGGCGAGGCCGCGGCTGTTGACCACGCTGATGTGGCCGCAGGTCCGGCCGAGCACCACCGGGTGGTCCGGCGCCGCCCGGTCCAGGTCCCAGCGGGTGGGATGCCTGCCTTCGCGGAGCTTGGACTGGTCGTAGCCGTGGGCCCGGATCCACGTCCCCGGCGGCGTGACCCGGGCGCGTTCCCGCACGGCGGTCACGATGGCCTCGACGGAGTCGAGTCCCGGCGCCTTCAGATCGATGGCCTGGTGGCGGAAGCCAAACCCGGCGAAGTGGCAGTGGGCGTCGATGATGCCGGGGAGCAGCGGCCGCCCCCGGAGATCGACCACCGCCGTTCTTGGGCCGCGCAGCGAGAGGACGTCCGAAGCGGCGCCGATGGCCGTGATCCGGTCGCCGCTGACTGCCAGACCGTCTGGAGCCGGCGCCCGGCCGGCGCTACGGATGTACTCCGGCGTGTGAACCGGGCCGCCGCAGAAGATGAGGTCGGCCACGTGGGCAAGCATCCGGGTCATCCACTCCCTGCAAACTCGCCGGCCCGCAGGCGCGGCGGGAGACACTCGCCCAAGTCTTCGATCCGCCCGCCCGCGAGTCCCCTCGCCCACTTGGCAAACTGACGTTCGCCGTGGTATCATTCGCCAGGGGTCCCACGGGCCGGGCAGGGGGAACGGCGCAAGAAACGGCGGAAGGAACGGCCGACCACCGCGGGGAGGTTCGAAGCAGCTACCAAGAATGTAGCTATTAGGCTCCGAATGCGGTATAAGCGAAGCACCATGCGCTACTATTCCATCGGCCGGCTGGCCAGGTTGCCAGGAATTACTCCGAAGCGCATCCGGGAATGGGAAAAGCAGGGCAGGATCCGGTGCGTGCGCCTGCCCTCCGGTCACCGGCGGTACCCGGAGGAGGAGGTCCGCCGGATACCGGGCGAGTCCTCGCCCGAAGGCGTACGGGTGGCGGTGTACGCCCGGGTGTCCACCAGGAAGCAGGCCGACGCGGGCAACCTGGAGCGGCAAAAGGAGCCCTGGCCGGGGGACTTCGGGATTGCGTCCCCGCCCAACCTGGGCAAGTAC
>DYFQ01000069.1 GCA_020725105.1 Symbiobacterium thermophilum | reverse complement strand
GCGCCGGAGACGCGGTGAAGGTCGGTCTCCTGCGCGACGGGCGGGAGATCGAGGTGCAGGTCACCCTGGGCGAACTGCCGCAGCAGTCCGGAGGGTAGGTCGGCTCCGGCATTTCTTATCGTTCTCTCAGGTAATTCTCAGGCTGGCCTCAGCCCGAACGGGTAGCCTCATAACCGGCGGTCGGCGCTTCCGGGCCGCCTGCCATATCAACGTGGACAGGAGGGAGCACGATGCTCAGTGGCAAGTCCTCCCGGCGCTGGCTGGTCGTGGTGCTGGCGGCGGGGCTGGCCCTCGCGGTCACGGGCGGGACGGCGCTGGCCGCCGGATGGGTCGGGCTCCGCGACCTGCTGGGCCTGGACCGCGAGGCGCTTCGAGCGGAGCGGGAGGCGGGCAAGTCGCTGGCGCAGATCGCCGGCGAACAGGGCATCGACGAAGAGCAGCTGGTCGGGGCCCTGCTGGCCGGCCTGCGGGCCCGGCTGGACCTCGCGGTGACGGCCGGCAGGCTCTCGCGGGAGGAGGCGGACCGCGTCCTGGCGGACGCTGAGGCCCGGGTGCGCGAATTCCTGAACCGGACCGACCTCGGACCCGGGAGCGGCAAGTTCGGTGCCGGGTGGGGCGGTCGGTGGAAGGGGCACGGCGCCTTCCCCTCCGTCGGCTGCGCCGAACTCAGCGACCTTCTGGGCCTGGACCGGGAGGCGCTCCGCGCGGAGCTGAAGGCGGGCAAGTCGCTGGCCCGGATCGCCGCCGAGCGGGGAGTCAGCGAGGAGCGACTGGTCGAGGCCTTGCTGGCCGGCCTCCGGGCCCGGCTGGATGCCGCGGTGACGGCCGGCAAGCTCTCGCGGGAGCAGGCGGACCGCATCCTGGCGGACAGTGAGGCGCGGGCGCGCGAGTTCATAAACCGGACCGATCTCGGGCCCGCCGGGGGCAAGTTCGGGCGCGGGTGGGGCGGCCGCTTGCATGGGCGCCACCCCTTCCACTTCAAGTCCGCTCCCGGGCCGGCACCCCAGGGGACGACGCAGTAGCAGGCAGACCAGAACCCGGCAGGACTGACCGGCGGTAAACGCGATACGACAGGCACAGGCGGCGGGGGAGCGGCGGTCCGGCCGCCTGTCCCGCTTGAAGGGCGGTGGCCGCGTGCGCGGGTTGTGGAGAGTCGTCAGGCGGCTGTTGCGGTGGGCCGTGGTGGCCACCACGTTGCTGGCGCTGGCCGGCGGCGGCTGGTACTGGTGGACCGCCGCCCGTGGCGCTCAGACGGCGACGGTCTACGCCACCGGCGTGACGTACGTGACCGATCTGGTGGTCGCGGTGACGGGCGCGGGACCGCTCCAGCCGCTGGCCAGCCAGGAACTGAAGGCCGAGGTGGCCGGCACCGTCAGAGCCGTACACGTGGCGGCCGGCGACCCGGTGACGGCCGGGCAGCCGCTGGTTCAACTGGAGAACGAGACGCTGGAGCTGCAGTACCGGCAGGCGCTGCTGGAACTGGAGGCGGCCCGGCTGGAACTGGCCGAGATACTGGGCGTCGAACCGGACCAGGTGACCAGCCTGCCTGCCGACGCCGCCCTGCTGGTCCGAGCACCCCTGGCGGGGCGGGTGACCGAGGTCAGGGTCAAGCCGGGTGAGTCGGTCGGCTCCGGCGCCACCATCGCCCGGCTGGCCGACGACCGGGCGCTGGTGGCCTCCACGCGGGTGCCGCCCGCGCTGCTGGCCCATGCTCAGCCGGGAAACCAGGTCACGCTGCGGGTCGAGGGCTTTGCTGTGGTCCAGCGCAACCAGCTCGCCGTCGGACCCCGCTCTGTCGAGTAGACTTAGCCACGTAGCCTTTGGAAAGAGGCCGAAGGTGTGCCGGTCATGATCCACGCTCACCTCGCCGGCCTCGTCTCGGAATAAGGTAGGCGAAGTGCACGATGTACGTCTGGTCGCGCGGGTCGGGGTCGTAAGTCCACTCGAGGTAGCGCAGTCCCCTCCCGTTCGCGTCCGTTCCTCCTGGTAGTTGGCAACGGGAGAAAGCAGCGGCCACCAATCCGCGTACCGGCCGTAGAGCTTGGGCAACTCAGGTTTCATCCAGACCGCAGTGCCCGCCACATCAATTCCAGGACGTGCACGGCTTCAAAATCGTGCCCCCCCTGGGCGATGGCGTCGCGGAGGTGGACCAGGCAACCCGGGCAGGCGGTGGCCACGCCAGAGGCCCCCGTCGCCAACAGGTTCTCGAGTCTTGATTGGGCCAGCGCCCGTGACTCCGCGTAATGGTCGACGGAGAAGGACCCGCCGAAACCGCAGCAGGCCGCGGGGTCCGACGGCGGGACGTAGTCCACCCCGCCCAGGCGGCTCAGGAGGGCGGAGCCGTCAACCTTGCGCTCGATGCCCTTGTGGTGGTGGCAGGGCTGGTGGTAGGTGTAACGCCCAAGGCGTCCCCTCCCGGCGGGGAGTTCCCGGGCCGCGAGGAACTCGACGGCGTCCTGAACCCGGCCGGCCAGCTCTCTCGCCTCCGCTTCCAGCCCCGGCGGGGGGTATTTCACGTAATACTTCCTCAGCGTTGCCGTGCACGTGGCGCACGCGGTGACGACGGGGAGGTCAGTCACGCCGAACAGCTTGATGTTCCGGGCGGCGAGCCGCCGGAAGCCGGCGATGTCGCCCCAGGCCAGGACGGGCAGTCCGCAGCACACTTCTCCCGGCAGGAACGCGGGCTCCTCGCCGGCCAGGCGGGCCAGTCCCACCAGGGCCAGGCCGGCTTCGGTCGTCACGTGCTCGATCAGGCAACCCCGGTAGAACACGAAAGTAGGCGTCCCCCGCGGGGCTGCCTGAGCCGAGAGAGCCTGCCTCGCGGGCGTGGGCACCAGCCTGCCGCCGGTGCCCGCCCGGCGGAGGGGCGGCCAGCGGATGCGATTACCCCCACCGCCGGCGACGCCGGCCAAAACGGCACCGGTCCTGGCCAGCAGGGCCAGGAGGCCGGGCCGGGCCAGGACCCGGCCAAGAGCGCGTTTGCCGGCCGGGAGTCCCAGGTCCCGAGCCCGCTTGGCGCGGGCCTCGAGAATGATGTCGTCCACCGGCACGCCGCTGGGACACTCGGCCACGCAGGAGTTACAGAGCAGGCACCGGGAAAGCGTCTCCACCGCCCCCGGGGTCCAGGCCACCTTCCCGGCCAGCAGGTCTCCCGACAGCAGGACCCGTCCCCGCGGCGACTCGTGCTCCCAGCCACCCGAAGCCCCGAAGGAAGGGCAGACCGGGCGGCATTGCCCGCACGCCGCGCACTTCAGCGCCATCGCCGGCAGGCGCCCGTCCACCGGTCAAAGTCCCATCTTGCCGGGGTTCATGATGCCCCCGGGGTCCAGGGCCCGCTTGATGGCCCGCATCACGGCGAGGGCGGGCCCGTGTTCCTGCTCCATATACTGCGCCCGGCTGATGCCGACGCCGTGTTCGGCGGTGGTGGTCCCGCCCAGCTCCAGAGCCAGCAGGTGGAGCCGGTCGGCGGCCAGCTCGGCCCGGCTCACTTCCGCCTCGTCCCGCGTGTCGGCCAGCAGCGCGACGTGGATGTTCCCGTCGCCGACGTGACCGTAGACCGTCGCCAGCACTCCCGTTTCCCGGAGGATCCTGCGGATGCCACCCAGCGCTTCAGGCACCCTCGAGATGGGCACGCCGATGTCCTCGCCCGCCGTCACCACGCCCACGCCCTCAGCGAGGCGGCCCGAGGCGGACCGGAGAGCGCGCCGGGCCCCCCATAGCCGCTCGCACTCGGTTGGGTCCTGGCTGAAGCTTACCTCGTCGGCCACCTCGCGGAGGGCGGCGGCCGCCCGCTCGAGAGCTTCCTCTACCGCCCCGGGCAGGCCATCCATCTCGACCAGGAGGACCGCCTCGGTCTCGGGCACGGAAAGCTCGGGCCGGTAGGCACGGACGGCCCGCAACGCCGACCGGTCCATGATCTCCAGGGCGGAGGGCACGAGTCCGGCCCGGAACACGGCCTGGACTCCCCGCCCCGCCCGCTCCAGGTCCGAAAAGGTGGCCAGGACGAGACCCCGGGCCGCCGGCAGCGGGACCACCCGCAACCGGATGGCCGTGATGATGCCGAGCGTCCCCTCGGAGCCCGTGAACAGGCCGGTCAGGTCGTAGCCGGAAACCGTTTTCAGGACTCTCGACCGCGCCCCCCCGGTGGTGATGACGCTTCCGTCGGCCAGGACCACCTCGAGGCCCAGGACGTAGTGCTTCGTGGTCCCGTACTTCACCGCCCGCATGCCGCTGGCGTTGTTGGCCACCATCCCGCCGATGGTGCACATCTTCACGCTACCGGGGTCGGGCGGGAAGAAGAACCCTTCCGGGGCCAGGGCCTGGTTCAGCTGCTCGGGGATGACCCCGGGCTCCACCACCACCTGAAGGTCGGCCAGGTTCAGCTCCCGCACGGCGTTCATGCCGCTCAGGTCGACCACCACGGCGTTCCCCACCGGCACGGCCCCGCTGGCCTGACCCGTCCCGGCCCCCCGGGGAATGAGGGCCACGCGGTGCCGGCCCGCCCACCGGACCAGGGCCTGGACCTCCTCCACCGCCGCCGGCAGGGCGACGGCCAGGGGAGCCCGCGGGTGGCGCCGCGAGTAGTGGGAGGCGTCAAAGGCGTAGCAGTGGCGGCGGGCGGCGTCGGTCTCGACGCGGCCGGGCAGCAGCCGGGCAAGCTCCTGGAGCGGGGGACTCTCAGCAGTCACCTTGCGCCACCTCGCTGTTCACTTCCATTCTCGCTTGAAATGATCCCTCCCAGGAGCCGGCCTCACGGCGGGGAAACGAATCCAGCATCCGGCCGATGGGTCGACAGCCTGAACAGGCCCAGACGTAATCCAGACGCCGGTGCCCGCACGGACTGGCGTGGAGCGTGATGCCGCTCTACTGGGCTTCAGGCGGGATGCCGGGTCCGCTGACGGTGGTGGTCCTGCACCAGGCGGTCAGTTTCGGAGCGCTGGCGGGGCCCCTGGCGGCCTTGAGCCACGGCCTGCTCGAACTGGCGATCGTGGCCGCTCTTGCGGCCGGGTTGGGCCGCGTGCTCAACCGTCCGGGGGTGGCGGCGACGATCGCTCTCGTCGGTGGGTTGGTGCTGGTGTGGATGGGGTGGGGAATGGTGGCCGCCGCGCGCGCCGCTACCCTTCCCAAGGCCGGCACCGCGGCCGGCCTGCCCGGCCCTGGCCCCTTTGTCGCCGGAGCCCTCGCTACTCTCAGCAATCCCTACTGGTTCCTCTGGTGGCTCACGGTTGGAATGTCCCAGTTGGCGTGGGCCCGGCCGCCTCGGCGGCTGGCTTTCTGGGCCGGTCATGTCAGCTCGGACCTGGCCTGGCTCACCCTGCTGGCCGTGGCCGCCGCCACCGGGCGCCGCTTTCTGAGCGACGCCACTTATCAGCTCGTGCTGTACCTCATGGGAGGTGTCATCTGTCTGTTGGGTCTCTACTTCGTGGCCAGCGCCCGCCGGCTGTACCGGCTGCGGCCGGCGGAAGCCGCGGAGAGCCCGGCCCCGACCGTTTCTACGCACGTTCCAGAGACCAGGAGCTAATCTTGTGAGCAGCCCGAACGTCAATCCCCGTGTCGTTACCGCTGTCCGATGACTGCAAGGGTCTGGACTGCGCTGATCTTTGTCGC
>DYFQ01000017.1 GCA_020725105.1 Symbiobacterium thermophilum | reverse complement strand
CTATCTCGCCCGCCGCCGCCAGGGCCCGGGTCACCACCGGCCGGGGGAGATGGTGGAGCGTCTTTGCCAGTTCGGCGCCGGGCTTCAACCAGTACTCCGCGTTCAGCCGCCGTTCGGGATGGGCTTCGGTGAGCCGCACCCGGCTCCTGACGCAGGTCAGCAAGTCCTGGAGCCAGAAGGCCGCCCGGTCGGCGTAGTGCACGTTGTTGGTGGCCACCAGGCCGATGCCCAGGCTCTGGCCCAGTTCCACCAGGGCCCGGTTGAGCGCCCGCGAACCCGGCAGGGGCTGGCCCTCCAGTTCCAGGTAGAACCGGTTGCCGAACGCCTCCCGGTACCGCAGGGCGGCGGCCCGGGCGGCGTCGGGCCGCCTGGCCAGCAACAGCCGGGGGACCTCGCCCCGGCGACAACCCGACAGGGCCACCAGGCCCCGGGCGTGTCCGGCCACCACGGCGAAGGGCACCCGCGGCCGCCCCCGCGGATTGTCCAGGTGGCCCCGGGTAATAATCCGGCACAGGTTGGCGTACCCCCCGGGACCCTCGGCCAGCAGCACCAGGTGGGCCCCGCCCTCCAGGGTGACCTCGGCGCCCTGGATCGGCTTGAGCCCGGCCTGCCGGGCCCGCCGGGCGAACTCCACGGCGCCCGAGACGTTATCGTGGTCGGTGAGGGCCAGCGCCCCCATGTCCAGCCGGACCGCCCGCTCCACCAGGGTCTCCAGGCCTGAGGCCCCGTCCAGGAAGGAGTAGGGCGAGTGGACGTGGAGGTGGACAAAGGACTCCGCCATCTCCGCCTTGCCTCCGGAGACCGCTAGTCGTAGACCCGGTACAGGTACCAGGCTCCCGCGGGATCCCGGTAGATCTCGCAGACGGCGCCGCCGGCCAGGAGCACCCGGTAAAACACTTTTTCCGGCTCCCCGTCCCACCAGGCCCCCACGTCGGGCCAGACTTCCAGCACCTCCGCCACCGCCCGGCGGCCGTCGCGGCCCGGCCACAGCCAGCGGGGGTCGCCCGCGCCGTCGGTAGCCACGGCCACCCGCCGCGGCTCAGCCGCCCGGGGCGCCCCGGTAGCCGGTGCCGGAGGGCGGACCCGCCTCCGGCTTCCGGCCTGTTGCTCCCCGAGGGTTCTTGACGCCTGGCGCGGCGGTCCACCCTGCATCGGCACGGCGACTCAGCCCTCAGGCGCCCGGCGGCCGCTCGGGTTCGCGGCCTGCCCCGCCCCGGAGCGGGTCCCAGAAGCCCAGCATGGCCTCGCGGTGAGTGGGGTGCAGTTCCCGCCCGGCCACCACCACCCGGGCGCCGTAACGGGCCTCGAGCCCTTCGGCCACGGCGGCCCAGGGCTCCCGGGCCGCTTCCGCCGGCGCCGCCTGGCCTGCTTCCGCCGGCAAGGTCCCCGGAAACAACTCAAGCTGGCGACCGGGAACGGGGCGGAGATCGCCGGCGGTCACCCGGAACTCCACGGGAGGCCGGGAAAACCTGCCCGAGGCCAGGGCCACAAGCGCCGCGCGGAGCGCGCTCGGGCTGTGCTGCGGCCTGGAGAACCTCCGCTTGGCCGCGATCCACCGCCCGTCCTCGGTGCGCAACTCCAGAAGTAGCCAGCGGCACCCCTCCCGGGCCGGCTCCAGGGAACGGGCGATCTGCCGGGCCAGCCGGGTCAGGACGTGCTCGAGGCCGGGCGCGGTATCGACCGGTTCGTCCACGCTCAGGCCGGCTTCCACCGTCCGCTGGGGATAGCCGGGCAGCACCGGCCGGGAGTCCTCGCCCCGGCAGAACCTGGCGATCTCGGGGGCGGCGGCCCCGAACTGGCGCCAGAGTTCCCGCTCGGGAATGGCCTGAAGCTCCGCCAGCCTGGCGATGCCCAGCCGGCGCAGACGCTCCCGGACCGCCGGCGCCAGCGGCCAGAGGGCGTCCACCGGCAACTCCGCCAGAAACGCCCGCTCCTCCCCTGGCCGCACCACCGTGACCCTGAACGGCCAGACCACCCCTGAGCGCCGGCCGGCCGCCACCTCGGCCGCCGCCGCCTCCTCCGCCCGGTCAGCCGCGATCCTGGCGATCAGCCGGTTCGTTCCCAGCCCGCCCACGGCCCCGAACCCGCTCTCCGCGGCGACGGACCGGAGCAGCCGGACCAGCCCTTCCAGGGGCCGCTGACCGGGCCTGACCTCCTTGAGCGCGCCGGCCAGGCTCAAAAAGGTGCCCCGCTCGCCGTCGGGTTCGACCAGCGGGGTGAACCGGGCGCACACGTCCCAGACCGCCCGGGCCGCCTGGCGATAACAGGCCGGGTCCGCCTGTACGACCACCAGGTCCGGACAGACCAGCCGGGCCCGGGCCACCAGGTCCCCGGGCTGCACCCCCGCGGCCATCGCCTCCGGCGAGGCCTCGATGACGACGTTCCCCTCCCGGACGGCCAGGGGGACGGCGTCTGGCGCCCCGCTCCGGCACCGCTCGATCACGGTCCTGAATACGGTGAGCCGCAGATAAGCTACCCAGCGCACGACAGGCCAAGCCCCCTGAAACCACCGGTGTGGTGAACAGGTGTTCGGTGTTCATAGTATAGAACTCCTGTTCGCTTCCGGTCAAGTCGTCGCCCGTAATCCCTGAGACCGGTACCCAGGAGGAACCGGCCGTTTCCCGCCAGAACCATCACCAAATCAAGTCCCGGCGTTCGGGGGCCAGGACCACTCCCGGCCGTGGGCCAAGACCGGTGTCGAACTGGTGAGGCAAAACCGCTCTCGACCCCGTCAGGCAAGAACGGTTGCGCGGAAGGAAGAGGGACGTGCCACTGCCGACCGAAGCGGAGCCGCAGGCCATCAGCATCCAGCCGATCTACGACGTGGAGACCCTGGCCCGCTGCGAGCAGTTGCAGCAAACCATCTGGGGCATGGAGCCCCTTGATGTGGTCCCCGCCAACCAGCTTCTGGTGGCCGCCAAGAACGGCGGCCTGGTCCTGGGGGCGTTCACCCCCGACGGAACCCTGGTGGGGTTTTCCTACGGCTTCGTCGGCCTGCGCCGGGGCCGGCCCATGTTCTGGTCCCACATGACAGGCGTCCTGCCCGGCCTGCAACACCTGGCCCTGGGATATCGGTTGAAGTTCGAGCAGCGGCGCTTCGTGGTGGCGGCCGGCCTGACCCTCATGGCCTGGACCTACGAACCCCTGGAGAGCAGAAACGCCTACTTCAACCTGCGCAAGCTCGGGGCCAGGGCGACCCGCTACCACCCCGACTACTACGGGCCGCTCACCGACACCCTCAACCGGGGGCTGCCGTCCGACCGGCTGGAGGTGCAGTGGCACCTGACGTCTCCTGAGGTCAACGCCCGCGCCGGCGGCAGGCCTCCACCGCCAACGCCCGACGCAGCGAGCCTGCCGGCCCTCCTGCGGGTCGAGCCGGGGCCCCGGGGCCTGCCGGCGCCGTCCAACCCGGCCACCCACGGGCCGGTCCCCGCCCTCCGCCTGGAGGTTCCCGCCGAGTGGCAGCCCCTGAAGGCCGCCGACCCCGCCCTGGCGGCCCGGTGGCGCATGGCCGTTCGCGAAGCGTTCACCCACGCCTTTGACCAGGGCTACGCCGCCACCGACTTCGTGCGGCTGAGCCGCGACACGGGACCCTGTGGCGCTTACGTCCTCACTCTGGCCCGCCCCGCGGGCCAGCCATGACGCCGGGCCGGCCCCGGCCGGGGCCACCTGGAACGGAGGCCAGACGATGATCGTCGAAGCGGTAGAACTCTTTCACGTCCGGTTACCGCTGGTGTTCCCCTTCGAGACCAGTTTCGGCCGGGAGGACGACAAGGACTGCCTGCTGGTCCGGGTTGAGGCCGGTGGCCGGGCCGGCTGGGGCGAGGTCTCCACCATGCCGGCGCCCCTGTACAACGAGGAGACCAACGCCACCGCCTGGCACGTCCTGGCCGACTTCCTGATCCCCGCCCTGCTCGGCAAGGACGTCCGCCCAGGCGACCTCCCGGACCGGTTCAGGGCCATCCGCCGCCACCACATGGCCAAGGCCGGCCTGGAGGCCGCCCTCTGGGACCTTCAGGCCCAGGAACAGGGAACCAGCCTGGCCCGGGCGCTGGGCGGGACCCGCGACCGGATCGAGGTGGGGGTGAGCCTGGGCATCGAGCCCGCGCTGGGGGAGCTGCTTGACCGTGTGGACCGGTTTCTGCCCCAGGGCTACCGGCGGGTCAAGCTCAAGATCAAGCCGGGCTGGGACGTGGAGGTGGTCCGTGCCGTCCGGCGCCACTTTGGCGACATCGGGCTGCAGGTGGACGCCAACTCCGCCTACACCCTGGCCGACGCGCCGGTGTTCAGGGCCATGGACGACGAAGGCCTGCTGATGATCGAGCAACCCCTGGCCGAGGACGACATCGTCGACCATGCCCAACTCCAGGCCCAGCTAAAGACACCCATCTGCCTCGACGAGAGCATCGTCACCCCCGACGACGCCCGCAAGGCGCTGGACCTGGGAAGCTGCCGGGTGATCAACGTCAAGCAGGCCCGGCTGGGCGGCGTCACCAACGCCGTGCGGGTCCACGACCTGTGCCAGCGGCGAGGCGTGCCGGTCTGGTGCGGCGGCATGCTGGAGACGGGCGTGGGCCGGGCCCTCAACCTGGCCCTGGCGTCGCTGCCCAACTTCTCCCTGCCGGCAGATCTGTCGGCGTCGGACCGGTACTTCGAGCAAGACATCATCGACCCGCCGGTCAGCCTGGGGCCGGACGGCACCATCGCCGTGCCCGACGGGGTCGGGCTGGGTTTTCGCGTCCTCGAGGACCGGATCGGGCGGGTGACCCTGCGCCACGCCCGCTTCAAGGCGACCCGCGGCCGGCCCGCCGGCTCCGCCCGCCCCGGGAAGACCGCGGCTCGCCGCCGGCCCGAACCGGAGGGAGGTCGAGCCCCAGGCGCGACCCGGCGGCCTGGAGAACCTGGCCGGCGTCCGCCCGGATGACCAGGCTGGCCAGGTGGTCCAGGGGCGTGGCCTCCCGGTTCACGATGGCCAGCCGGGCGCCGGAGCCCACGGCCAGCTCGGGTAGCCAGGCCGCCGGGGTCACCACCAGGGACGAACCGACCACCAGCATGAGCCGGGCGCGGCGCGCCATCGTCTCCGCGGCCCGGAACGCCCGCTCCGGCAGGACCTCCCCGAACAGCACCACCCCTGGCTTCAGCAGGCCGCCACAGGCCGGGCAGCGGGGCAGATCCTCCTCGGCCGCGACCTCCCGGTCGAGGGCTTCGGCCGGAGCCTCCTGGCGGCAACGAAGGCAGACGGCCCGGGTCAGGGTCCCGTGAAGCTCGACCACCCGCCGGGAGCCGGCCGCCTGGTGCAGGCCGTCCACGTTCTGGGTGATGACCCCCTGTAGCCAGCCGGCGGCCTCCAGGGCGGCCAGCGCCAGGTGAGCCCGGTTCGGCCGGGCGCCGGCCAGCACCCGCAGGCGCTGCCGGTAGAACCGGTAAAAGCCGACCGGGTCGGAACGGAGCGCCTGGATGCTGGCGACCTCGTAGGGGTCCACCTGCTGCCACAGGCCGCCGGGCGAACGGAAGTCGGGCAGGCCCGACCCGGTGCTGGCCCCTGCCCCGGTGAACGCTACCGCCGCCCCCTCCGCCCCGCGGATGAGTTCCGCCAGGCGGTCGGCGTCCTGAGCGTCCACGCTGGCTAGCCGTCGCCCTTCAGCAGGTACGCCCTGACCTTTTCCAGTTCCCGGAAGACCAGCTGGCGCCCCTCGGCGGTCAGCGACCAGTTATCGGCCGTGATGTCCGTCCGCCGGTCGGGGCAGCAGCGGACCGACACCCCGGGGAAGTGCCTGGTAAAGGCCAGGCTGGCGCGGCGCATGTGGTAGGGAGCCGAGACCAGCAGAACGGAGCCGAGCCCGTCAAGCCAGCCCGCGGCGGCCAGCGCGGCCCGGCCCAAGAGCACGTTCTCGATGGTGTTGGCCGAACGCGTCTCCGGCAGGATGGCGGACTCGGGTACGCCCTGGGCAACCAGGACCTCCTTCAGGACCTCCGCCTCGGGCCGGCCGGTGCCCCGCCTGTCCCCGCCGGTCACGATGACCCGGGGCGCGAAACCTTCGCGGTACAGTTCCGCCGCCCGCTCGGCCCGCTCCAGGTGTCGGCCCCCAAAAACAAAAATGAGATCGGCGGGAGCCGGATCGTCACTCAAGAAGAGGTGCTCGGTAACCTCGCGGAGGGACATCCCCTCGTACAGCCGGTTCAATCGGGCATCCCCTGCCCTTCGTGGACTGCCGGTCACGAGCCTACTTCGCCACCCGCCCGCGCCGTCCTGCCGTCCCCCGGCGCCGTTCACGACCGCCCGACCGCACGCCGGCCGTGGCCGCGGCGGCCCGCGCCGGCCGGGACGGAGCCAGGCAGGAGGAAACGGCGCGTCCGGCGAAGCTCGGCCTCTGGAGCCGGGTCCCCGGCCGCGCCAACGCCTACCAGGAGGTTATGACATGGCTCAGCTGGGTTTTCACGGCCTCATCGGGGTCCGGGCGGCCGCATCGCTCCGGCGCATCCCCGGCCTCCCGCCAGGCCACGCCGACGCGGCCCGGGCCCGGGGCGCCTTCGCCTTCGGCCTTGTCCTGGGCAACCTCCTGCCCGACGCCGACTTCTTCCTCCTCGGCCCCATCTACCTCATCAACTCCCAGCTGGCCATGGTCTTCCACCGTACCTTCACCCACAGCCTGCTTGCCGTAGTGGCCGTGATCGGCTACTACGCCTGGCGGGCCCGGCGCACCGGCCGGGCCGACCTGGCCCCGTTCGGCTGGGGTCTGGGCCTGGGCGTCCTCATCCACGCCGTCACCGACATGCTGGTCTGGTTCTCCGCCGTCGACTTCTTCTGGCCCCTCAGCCGGCTGGGCCTGGCCGGCCAGGTCAACTTCTGGGCGCGGTACGAGCCGCCCGGAGTCGTCTCGGCGCTGCTGGGAGCCGCCGACTACCTGGCTTTCGGCCTGTACTATGTGGTCCTGGGGCGGCTGGCGCGGCGGTTCGGCACCAACCGGGAGTTCCTCCCGACCCTGGGGCGGGTCACGGTGCTACAGTGGGTCGTCCTGGCGGTCTACGTGCCGCTGGCCTTCGTCCTGCCCCTGGGCATCTTTAACATCGCCCATTACGCCCTGTTTATCCTGGCGTTCCTGCCCCTGGTGCTCTGGGTGACCTACCGGATGCGGCCCACCCTGGAGCGGCTGAGCCCGGCCGCTCCCGAGGCAGCGCCGGCGGAGGGCGCCCCGGCCCGGGCTTCTTCCTAAACTCCGGCCGACCCCCTCTCGATAACCAGCGTGAGGGGGTCGTTCCGTGCTCCTCCTGCTGGTCCTGGGGGTCGCCACGGTGGCGGCCCGGGTCCATGGGGGAAGCCTGGCCCGCCTGGCCAGGGTTCCCTTCCGTGCCACCTGGGTCGTGCCGGCCGCCCTCGGCCTGCAACTTTTCTGGTTCTCGCCACTGGCTCCCGGGCTGCTGGGCACGGTCCCGCACCGGGCGGCCACGCCCTTGGTTCATGTGTCCACCTACCTGGCCGCCGCCGCCTTCTTGCTGTTCAACGGCGGGCTGCGGGGGAGTCGCCTGGCTCTCGCGGGCGTCGTGTCCAACGGCACGGTGGTCGCGACCAACGGAGGCTACATGCCGGTCGCCGCCCGGGCCCTCCAGGCGGCGGGGCACGAGGCCGCCCTGGCCGCGCTGGCCCAGGGACACCCGGTCAATAACGTCGTCCTCCTGGACCGGGGCACCCGCCTGGCCTGGCTGGCCGACCGGTGGGCCCTGGTCACCCCGTGGGGCTGGGGCAACGTCTTCAGCCCGGGCGACCTCGTGCTGGCCCTCGGGGCGGCGGTGATGGTCTGGTGCGCCATGGTTCACGGCCCGGCCGCGGTTCGCCCGAAAGCACCCGCGCCCTCCCAGCCCGCCCCCGGCGGGACCCTCGAAGGCAGGGTAGCCGGGGAATGAGGTCCGCGGCCCGCGCCTACATCGCCCTGACCGTGGCCGCCGCCGGCGCGGTGCTCTGGTACATGACCCCGCGGGCCGCGGCGGACGGCGGACCCTGGCTGGAACTGGTGGCCTTCACCGTGCTGGCGCTGGTGGCCGAGTTGCGGCCGGTCACGACCTCCCGGCACGGCGTGTGGACGGTGGTCGCCGCGTTCTACGTCGCGGCCATCATGGTCCTGGGGCCGGCCTGGACCGTGTGGGTCGCCCTGGTCGCCAGCGGGCTGGCCGACATCGCCATCCGCAAGCCCTGGTACAAGGTGACCTTCAACGCGGCCCAGTACGTGGTGACCGTGGCCGCCGCCGGCCTGGCGTACTCGCTGCTTTCCCCGGACCGGGGACCGGCTCCCGTCGCCGACCTGGCCCGCGGTCCGGCCATCGCGGCCATGGTGGCCGTCTACTACGTGGTCAACGTGTCCCAGGTCTGCACGGTCATCGGGCTGAGCCAGGAGATCTCACCGCTGCGCCTGGTCCCCGGCGCCTTGAAGGACGCCATCCTGATGTACCTGGCCACGGCCGCGCTGGGGATTCTGGTGGCCGTGGTCTACGAGGCGTTCCCCTTCGGCATCGTCTTGCTGCTGCTGCCCCTGTTGATGGTCCACTATGCCCTTACCAGCTACACCGAACTCAAGCGGGAGACCCTGGAGACCCTGGCACTGCTGGCGGACCTGATCGACCGGCGGGACGCCTACACCTACCAGCACTCGCGGCGGGTGGCCCGCACGGCGGAGCTGATAGCCCGGGAGATGGGCCTGTCCGAGGACGACATCGCCGAGCTTTCGTCGGCGGCCAGGATTCACGACCTGGGCAAGGTGGGCATCTCCAACGCCATCCTCCACAAGCCGGACACCCTGAGCCCCGAGGAGTGGGACGCGATAAAGCAGCACCCCGTCGCCGGAAGCGACATCGCCGGCCGCCTGAAGCTGTACCGGCGGGGGGCGCTCCTGGTCCGGCACCACCACGAGCGCTTTGACGGGCACGGTTACCCTGACGGGCTCAGTGGCCAGGCCATTCCCCTGGGGGCAAGGATCATCGCCGTCGCCGACGCCTACGACGCGATGACCTCCGAGCGCCCGTACCGGCGGCCCCTGAGCCCGTGGCAGGCGGTGGACCGGCTGCGGGCCGACGCGGGGGTCCAGTTCGATCCACAGGTGGTCGACGCGCTCCTGCGCGCGCTCGAACGCCGGCCGGAACTGGTTCCCGGGGCCCGCGCCGCCGCCGCGAGCCTTTGGCCGGCCGGCGAGCCCGCGGCCGAACCCGGCGCTCCCGGGATTGCGGTCCAGGTCCCGCCGGCACCCGCCGGCGTCACCGGCCGGGCTGAACGCGCCGCACCGCCTGGCTGAGCCCCCTACCACCGCTGCGGCGACGGGCCCGCCGCCTCCCGGTCCAGCCGGTCCAGCTGACTCACCAGATACCTGGCCTTTTTCTCCAGACCCTTGAGGCTCTCGTAGGCCTCGAAGGGCCAGCCCCAGGTAGACCGGCGTGCCGCCAGGACCTGGCCACCCAGCCCCGCGATCTGGTTGCGCAGCGCCTGGCGCTCCCGCCGGGAGCCGGGTTCCACCAGGTGGATCATGACCGCCGCCTCCAGCCGATCCAGGGCTGTCTGCCAGTTGCGCACCAGGTCCTGGGAGAATTCCGTGGTCCGCGGGATGGGCGTGGCCATGGACCACTGGCGGCGGGAGCCATTGGCCGCCGGGCCCTCGGCCGGACCGCGCGCCCCGGTGTCACCCGAACCCACGGTCGCGCGGCGAAAGGGAATGATCTTCACGGACGCGCCTCCCTGCTCCGCCCGGCCCGGCAAAACAAAACCGACCACCGGCGCGCGAAGGTGGTCGGGTGCACTACTGGCTTCCCGTAACCCAAGTGCCCAGCTCAAGGTTACGGTGCATCGCCCCCACTTCCCGTTCCCTGGGAGCGCGCGCTCCTCCTGAGCACCGGCCCGGAAAGGCCGACGGTATTGACTTACGGCGCCGGCGTCGCTGTTTCGACTCCCGCGGCTCCAATTCCTGCCTGACCACCGGGTTGACGGGCCTCGTTCACCAGGCGGACGGCCTCTTCCCGGTCAACCCACCCGTAGACGGCAGTGGGCTTGCCCTCCAGGTCCTTGTAGATGCTGAAGAAATACTCGATCTCCTTGCGGACGTGCGGGGGCAGGTCGGCCAGCGCGTGTACCTCCCCGAAGCGCGGGTCGGCCACCGACACCCCCAGGATCTTGGTGTCGACGCCCTTTTCATCCCGCATCCGGAGGGCGCCGATGACCCGCGCCCGCACCAGGCACCCGGGAAAGGTAGGCGCCGACAGGATGACCAGCATGTCCAGGGGATCGCCGTCCTCGGCCAGGGTTCCGGGGATGAACCCGTAGTCGGCGGGAAAATGGACCGGCGAGTACAGGGTCCGGTCCAGCCTGAAGCGGCCGGTCGCCGGATCGTACTCGTACTTGTTCTGGCTGTACTTGGGGATCTCCACCAGGCAATCGACGACCAGTTCGGCCAAGCCAGTTCCGGCCTCCTCCGGGCGGCGTCACGGCCACCGCCGGCCCGGTCTGCCTTCGCCACCGCCGGCCCTGATCCTCCTCGCCCTACCGGCCCTGCTGGCCCCGGCCGCCACCGCCCTGCTGACCCTGACCTCCTCCGCCCTGCCGCTCCTGCTGTTCGAGGATCAGCTCCATCTTGCGGGCGATCTGCTGGCCCTCGCTGATCACCTGCTTGAGCTTCTGGAGATTGGCCTCCAGTTCCTGAGCCAGTTCCATGCGGGCCTGCTGGAAGAGGGCGGCCAGCTCGGCCGGGCCCGGGCCCGCCTGGCCGGTCAACACCGCCGCCCAGGCAGGTTGCTGCCCTCCCCACCCCTGGCCCTGGGTCTGGCCCTGCACGGCTTGACCCTGTCCCGGCATTCCTTGGCCCTGTCCCTGCGGGGCAGGCCAGGGTTGGCCACCTGGGGAGGGCCCGGCCTGCTGCGCCGTGGGCAACTGGATGAGGGGCAGCCCTGGCGGGTGAAGGTGGACGTCGACGCCGCCGTCGCCTTGACCGCCCCTCTGCCCCGGCTTGACCAGGTCCCGGAGGGCCTCCCGCACCTCGCCGGCCACCAGTTCCCGGAGTTCCTCCTTCAACCGCTTGTCGTAGCGCACGGCCAGAACCTCGCCTTCAACCTGGTCAAACCTCGGTCCGGTCAATTCTCAGTATGCCCGGCCGGGGCGCCACCGGCCCGGCCCCGGCGGTTCTCCCGCGGCCGCTTACCACTCGTCGGGCCCCTCGAGGTAGCTCGCCTTCCGGCGGGTCCAGGGTGTCTTGGGCGGCCGCTTGATCGCCGCCAACTGGTCCTTGTCCATGAGCAGGTCGCGCACGTCGTAGCCCGCCAGTTCGTAGTCGGGGGCCATCTCCAGCGCGTCGAAGGGACAGGCTTCCACGCACAGGGCGCACTCCATGCACCAGCTCATGTCGACGTAGAAGGTCTCCGGGTACGGCTTGCTGTCACGATCCCGGGCCCCCTTGATCCAGATGCAGTCGACGGGACACGCCTTGACGCAGGCCATGCAGGCGGTGCACTTGAGCTTGTCGGTGGCCTCGTCCACCACCAGGGCCGGAAACATCCGGAAGTGTTCCGAGGTGGCTTCCTTGTACTCCGGGTACTGGACGGTGACGGGCGGCCGCAGGGCGTTCTTGAGGGTGACCCCCATCCCGCGACCCAGGCGCACCGCCATCCCGACGGCTCCCTCCACCGCGTCCCTCAGCCCCACGTGCCTTCCCTCCCCCCGGAAGGTTCCGCTGGCCCCTCGCGGGGCCGGTCTGCCCGGAAGATCAGCGGTCCACGTCGTCCATGACCGGGTCCAGGCTTCCGATCACGGCGACCAGGTCGGCCACGAAGGCCCCCCGGGGCAGGAAGTTGAGCGTGTGCAGGTGGGAGAAGGAGGGACCCCGCCACTTGCAGCGCCAGGGCCGTTCCGAACCATTGGCCACCAGGTAGCAGCCTATTTCCCCCCTCGGTCCCTCCACCCGGCGGTACACCTCTCCCTCGGGCTTGATGAACCTCGGCGCCTGGCCCCGGACGTCGCCGGGAGGAATGTCCCGCCTGGCCTGGCGGATGATGCTCACGCTCTGCCGGATCTCTTCCAACCGGACCCGGTAGCGGTCAAACACGTCGCCCCGCTCGCCGATGGGGATCTCGAACGAGAACCGGTCGTAGATGCTGTAGGGATCGGCCCGGCGCAGGTCGTGGGCCACCCCGGTGGCCCTGAGCACCGGCCCGGTGCAGCCGTAGGCGACGGCCTGCTCCCGCGTGAGAACGCCGACGCCCCGGGTCCTGGCCCGGAAGATGGGGTTGTTGGTGACCAGGTTGTCGTACTCGGGCAGGCTGGCCGCGATGGCGTCGCAGAAGGCGTCGAGCTTCTCCCAGGCGGAGGCGGTGAAGTCGTTTCGCACCCCGCCGATGCGGAAGTAGCCGTAGAGCAGCCGGGCGCCGCAGAAGCTCTCGAACACGTCGTAGCCCAGTTCCCGCTCCCGGAAGGCGTAGAGAAAGGGCGTCACCGCCCCCAGGTCCAGGGCGAAGGTGCCGAACCACAAGAGGTGGCTGACGATGCGCTGAAGCTCGGCGGCGATGACCCGCAGGTACTCGGCCCGCTCCGTGGGCACGACCCCCAAGAGATCTTCGACCGCCAGGACAAAGCAGTGTTCGCAGGCGATGGCCGCCAGGTAGTCGATGCGGTCCACCAGCGGAATGATCTGGTGGTAGCTCCAGGCCTCCATCAGCTTCTCGTGGCAGCGGTGGAGGTAGCCGATGTCCACGTCGGACGCGGTGATCTGCTCGCCCTCCAGCCGCAGCACGAGCCGGAGCACCCCGTGAGTCGACGGGTGTTGCGGCCCCATGTTCACGATCATCTCCTTGACCCCGGCCGTCTTCCCGGCCAGGGCCCGCCGCGGGGGGTTGGGGGACTCCCGATGGCGCGCGACCGCCCGGCGCTCCCGCTCGATGGCGGCGGCGGCCGCCACCCCCGGGTCTTGCCGGGCCATCCCGCCCTCCGGCCGGCCGTCGGGCCCGGCCGCGGGGCGCCGTGCCTGGTCGTCCTGGGGCACGGCTGTCACACCTCCTAGTGCACGGGGACCCGGGATTCCCCGGCGTCGGCGGGGTACTCCCGGCGCCGGGCCACGTCTTCGCGGACGAACCGGGGCCGGGGCGGCCGGTCGTCGACAAAGTCCTTGCGCAGGGGATGACCGACGAAATCGTCCTTCAACAGGATGCGCCGCAGGTCTGGATGGCCCGTGAACTCGATACCCAGCAGGTCGAAGGCCTCTCGCTCGTGCCACTCGGCGGTGGGCCAGACGTCCGAGACCGTGGGCAGCTTCGGGTCGTCCCGCGGGATCTCCGCCTTCACTACCACCCTGGCCTGGTCTGCCAGGCGGAAGAGGTGGATCACCAGTTCGAAACGGCCTTCGTGGATGTAGTCCACCGCGGTCAGCGAGTGGCAGAGGTCCATGCCCAGCCGGGGGTGATCCTTCAGTTGCCCGCAGACTTCACGCAGGCTGGTCCGGTCAACGCGCACCAGGACCTCCCCCCGTGGCGTGAAGCTGGCGTCCCAGCGGGGAAAGGCCCTCGCCACGGCGTTGAAGACCTGGCGGGTCGCGGGTCCGGGCTCGACGTTCTCGCTCAACGGGAGAGGACCTCCCGGCCCAGTTGCAGGCGACGGTGAAGGCGGGCATCGCCGGGTCCCCCGACCCCGGCGCCCAGAATCCGTTCCTGAAGTTTCAACACGGCGAAGAGCAACGCTTCCGGGCGGGGCGGGCACCCCGGGACGTAGACGTCCACCGGGACGATGCGGTCGACCCCGTCGACCACGTTGTAGGCGCCGTGAAAGGGACCACCGTGGGACGCGCAGGCGCCCATGGCGATCACCCAGCGGGGCTCGGCCATCTGCTCGTACAGCACCCGGACGCGGTCCGCCAGCTTCTCGGTGACCGTCCCGGCGACGATCATCAGGTCCGACTGGCGGGGAGAGGCCCGGAAGATGATGCCAAAGCGGTCGAAGTCGTACCGGGAGGCGCCGGTGGCCATCATCTCGATGGCGCAGCAGGCGATGCCGAAGAGCAGGTACCACAGGGACGACTGCCGGCTCCAGTTGACCAGGCGCTTCAGGTTGGTGAGCAGCACCCCCGGTAGAAAAGGCGCGTCCAGGAGCACGCCCCCGGGCCGGTACGCCGGTACCACCACCTCCTCCACCGACTCCACGTCGTGCTGCGGACCAAGCTCCGTGTGCTGCGGTGGTCCGGGCAGCCGGCCCGGGACAGGCGGGAACGGACCGGCCGGGCGTTCGACGATCCTACCGGCCGGACCGGCGGTCTCCTCCACCACGGGCCGGGCGTCGTGAACCTCGTCGGGGGGCCGTGTTTCAGCCACGGGGGTCCTCCTGGACGCCTCAGGTGACCGAACTCACGGCCACCAGCAGTTCCCGACCTTCGACAATCAGGTAGTTGGGACAGTAGTTGCGGTTCAGGATCCCGAACCCCCGCGGGGGCTCGATCCACCTGAGATGGCACCGTCCCGAGAGGTTCCACAGGCACCCGGCTTCCGCGCAGCGTGGCCGGGGCCGGGCCGCGCGGCCGCCCGCAGCCCGTGGGCGCCGCCGTGCGAACTCGTTCCAGCCCAAGGTGATCTCCTTCCTGGGCCACCGGCATCGGGCGGTTCGTCTCCGTCCTTCGGGCTCTCCCAATGAATGATGTCCACCGGCGCGGCCCTCCATGTCCCGGGCCGCCAAGGCAGACCCCACCAGATCCGCCGGCCATTTCTAGCCATAGGCGCCCCTGGCGGACTCCATACTAGCTTCGCACCCGGTCTGGCAGGGAGGTGACGTCAGCATGCCGGTGGGTAGCAAGGTGAAGCAGTGCCTCGCCAACCTTGAAAGCGCCCAGGCCGACCTGGAGTCCTTCGCCCTGGAGACCAACGACCAGGCGGCCAAGCAGCTGTACGCCCAGTGCGCCCAGCAGGTGAAGGGAGCGATCGAGCCGCTGAAACAGCGGGTCCGACAGATCGAACATGAGGAGCCCCAGTACCGGGGCTACTGATCCCCGGCGAACCGGCGACCCCCGGACCGGCCGGGGGTCTTCGGCTTCGTCGGCTACGGGCCCGGGAGGACCCCAGGCATGACCTTCTGGCAGGAAGTCTTCTACAGCGTCCCGGCGATAAGCCCCGCCGCCGTCATCCTGCGGGGCCTCTTCACGTACGTCTGGCTCCTGGCCTTCGTGAGGCTCATGGGCCAGCGGGAACTGGGCCGGCTGACGGTGTTCGACGGGGTGGTCGCCATCACCGTCGGCACCATCGCCGCCTTCCCGGTCACCCAGCCCCAGGTGTCGCTGCTCATGCCGCTGCTGGGCATCGCCGCCTGGTCCCTGGCGCACCTGGGCACCAGCGTGGCGGGGAACTACTGGCCGGCGTGGCGGCGAGTGGCGGCCGGGGAGCCGGTGGTGCTGGTGAAGGACGGCAAGCTTCTGGAGGAAAACCTGAGCGCTTCCCGGCTGACCATGGACGACCTGATGTCCGAACTCCGGCTCCGCGGCGTCCCCAGGCTCCAGGACGTGGAGTTTGCCGTCCTGGAGCCGCGGGGCCGGATCAGCGTCTTCCGCCGGGCCGAGACGCAGCCTGCCAGCCGGGCTGATCTGAAGCTCCCGGCCGAGCACACCGGCCTGCCCACCTTCGTCATCCTCGACGGCCGGATTCTGTACGACAACCTCAAAGACTCCGGGTTCAGCGAAGCGTGGCTCAAAGACCGCCTGCGCCGGGAAAACATCAAGGACGTGCGCGAGGTGAAGGCGGCGCAACTGGACGCCGCGGGGAGTCTGTACGTCGACCGGTACGACGACGACCTGCCGGCCCCCAGGAGCCGGCGGGAACCGGCGCTGGTGGCCAGGCTCAAGCGGGCGGCCGCCGAACTGCAGCAGTTCGCTCTGGATACCCAAGACCAAGGGGCCCGGAAGACGTATACCGCCACCGCCCGCCAGGTCCGGGACGTGCTCGAGCGGCTTGAGCCGCGGCTGGAGACGCCCGAACAGACCGCCGCCGGCTGGCTGGACCCCACCGTCGAGCAGAAACGCGAGCAAGGCGCGCAGTCGGCCGAGCGGTGGGTGCCCGGCGACCGGCCGCGCCGGCATCGGGGTGGCCGGAAGCGGGGAGGCTAGGCCGGGAGGTCGCCTTCGATGACCTTCTGGCAGCAGGTCTTCTTCAGCGTAGACATCCTGTCCCTGACGGCCCTCATGATGCGGGGCATCATCATGTACACCCTGATCGTGCTGGTCACCCGGGTAATGGGCCAGCGGGAAGTCGGCAACATGACCACCTTCGACGCGGTGGTCACCATCACCGTCGGCAACATCGCGGCGGCTCCCATGTTCAACAACGAGGACTCGGTGATCCGGCCGGCCATCGCCATCGTCACTCTGGGCGTCCTGCACGTGATGACCAGCGCCGCCGGCACCCGCTGGCCCCACTGGCGCCGGCTGGTGGGCGGCCAGCCCGTGGTCCTGATCAAGGACGGCAAGGTGCTGGAGGAAAACCTCAGGGCCGCCCGGCTGACCCTGGACGACCTGATGCAGGAACTGCGCCTGAAGGAGGCTCCCCGGCTGTCCGACGTGGAGGTGGCCGTGATGGAACCCCGGGGCCGGATAAGCGTGATCAAGCGGCCGCAGGTCCAGCCGGCCACCCGCGGCGACCTGGGCCTGCCGGCCCAGCGCACCGGGCTCCCGGCCATCCTGGTGGTTGACGGCAAGATCCAGCACAAGAACCTCAAGCAGGCCGGGCTGACCGAGGGATGGTTGCGGGCCAGGCTCCGCCGCTCGGGCATCACCGACCTGAAGCAGGTTGCCGTGGCCCAGGTGGACGCCGGCGGGGCCCTGTACGTCGACCGGACCGACGACGCCCTGGCCCCGCCGGTCAGCCGGGCCAAACCCGCCCTGGCCGCCCGCCTGAAGAAGACCGCGGCGCAACTGGAACGGTTCGCCCTGGACACCGCGGACCCTGAGGCCCGACAGCAGTACCGGGAGGCCGCCCGTAGGGTGCGTGAGGCCCTCGAACGCCTCGCCCCCCTGCTCCGGGCCTCGGACCGCTTCGCCGGTGTTCTTCCGACACCTGAACCGGAGTCTGACGAAGCCAAGAGGAGGCTCGAACGATGGGCACCCGGCCGGAACAAGCCCGGAGAAGGCTGAAAACGGCCACCGTGGTCTGGGCGGTCCTGATCCTGCTGGCGCCGGCGGTGGCAGGTTGCGCCGTCCTGCGGGCGCCCCTGGCCAAGCCGGTAGATCTCGGCCCCTACATCAACGCGGTCGTCGCCGACGTCCAGAACGAGCGGTGGGAGTCCGCGGCCGCCAACCTGGAGCACGTGCGGCAGGGCTGGGCCCGCAGCAAGAACGTGATCTGGGCCCAGAGCGAGATCATGCTGATCTCCGACTTCGAGGCCAGTCTCACCCGGGTGGCGGCCCGTATCGCCCGCCGGGCCCGCGGAGAGGCCATGGAGGAACTGGCCGTCCTGACCGGCCTCTGGCACAACGTCGCATCGACCCTGCGCTAAGCCCGGCCGGTACGGACCGCTGGCCGGCCCCGGCCCGGGCACGGGCCGGCACCGCCCGGGAGCGCGGGAGCGGCGTCGGGGCTGCTTCATGACGCGTCCGCCCGCGTCATACCGATGAAACGTGAAGCGCGAGCGCGGACTGTTCAATGCTCTGGCGGCCGCCATCGTCCTCTTTCTGGCGGTCCTTGCCCTGGTCGGCCCCGGACCCTGGCTCGACCAGGCCCGCCCCGCGGCCGGCACGGCCCTGGGAAGCTACAACCCCCTCGCCGGCCGGGTCATCGCCATCGACCCGGGGCACGGCGGCGCGGACCGCGGAGCGTCGCACCCCGATAGCGACCTCTCGGAGAAGGACATCGTCCTGGACCTGGCCTTGCGGCTGCGGGACCTGCTGGTGGCGGCGGGAGTCCAGGTGGTCTTGACCAGGGAGGACGACCCGCCGGGCAAACTGGGCCTGGCCAACGCGGAAAACCTGGGCCGCCGGCTGGAAGTGGCCCGCCAGGCCGGGGCGGAGTGCTTTGTCTCCATCCACGTCAACAAGTTCGCTTCCAGCCGCTACTGGGGCGCCCAGACCTTCTACTGGAGCGAGGTGCCCGGATCCCGTGCCCTGGCCGACCACCTTCAGCGCGCGCTCCGCGCCGTGCAGCAAGGAAACCGGCGCGGCATCGTTAACCTGCCGTACTTCGTCCTTCGCAACAACGACGTCCCGGCGGCCCTGGTGGAGGTGGGCTTCATCTCGCACCCTGAAGAACGCCAAAAGCTCAACGACGGGGCGTACCGCCAGCAACTGGCCGAAGCGCTGTTCAGGGGCCTGGCGTCCTTCTGGGCGGAGGTGCCCCGGGCCCGGGGCCGCTGATCGGGTCCGGCGGCTACCGCATCCGGTCAAGCATCCGGAGGATGACGGCGGCGAAGCCAGCCGCGTTGAGGGGCCCCACCGGGATGCCCTTCAAGAAGGCCACGCCCACCAGGGTACCGATGATCAGTCCCACCATCACCTGGGGATGGTGTCGCAGCAGGTCAAGTCCGCGGCCGCTCAGGTAGGCAGCGATTGCCCCGCCCGCGAGCGCCGTCAGCCCGTACAGCGTGCCCACCTTGCCGACCACGTCGCGGAGGCTGAACTCGCCCGTGGCAAAGGGCATCAGGATGGCGATGACCAGAAACAGGAGCCCGACGTCCAGGGCCCGCCGCTCCAGGATGGGGAAGACGCTGCGCAGGCTCGTGAAGTCCAGCACCAGCAGGATACCGGCCGCGGCGGCCACCAGGTTGTTGCCGCCCAGGATGGCCAGCACCAGGATGACCAGCATGACAAGGTTGCCCTCGGCCACGGTCCGCCCCCGCTCCGAACCATGTCTATGTCCGGGCCGGCGGGTCGAATGCCGGCTTCAGTCGGGGACCACCAGCCTGACCAGCACCGTCAGCCGCTCCCGGTCCACCTCCAGGCCGGTCAGGCGTACCTCGGCCCCGGCGTCCGGCGGGGCCAGGTCGGGCAGGGCCAGGGTGATCTGGCGCCGGCGCCAGTCCAGGCCGAGCTCCGGGGGCAGCGGCAGGGCGCGCCCGGCAACCCCCAGGACGAGGCCGGGGGGCAGCGGGATCCGTCCCAGACGGAGGCCTAGCACGGTCAGTTCCAGCCGCTCGCCGGTCACCCGGGGCTCGAGCCGTACGTCGAGGCCGATGGGCCGGCCCCGCAGCGCCCGGGGCACCGAACTGTCCGCCAGTACCACCGCCCCGGCCAGGCGGACCTCCCCGGGTAAGAGGGACACCACGGCCCAGGGGACCAGCACCTCCCCCTGGGCCGAAAGGTTGGCCGCGGCGGCGGCCAGCAGCGCGTTCAGGTCCGCCTCCTCCAGTTCCAGGGACGCCGTGCGGTCGGGGTTGCGGAGGAGTTCCCGGCCGGTAGCCGCCAGCCGGGCCTCGAAAGCCTCGACGCGGGCGGGGTCGGCCTCCATGCTGTAGCTCGTCGCCGGAGCCAGCAGGGCCGGCCCCACCAGAACCCCCAGCCCGGCGCCGGTCACCACCACCACCAGGAGACCCAGCACCGCCCAGACCAGGACCCGGAACGCCAGCGCCAGCACCCGCATAGCCCTTCCTCCTCTGGCCGCCCGGTGTGACTCTTAGGCGGGAGCGGCGGGAATCCCTGCGGGACGCCGGCTGCAAGCGGACGGCAACCGGCGCTGGCTAGCCGGGGACGGTCGTGGTGGCGACCGTTCGCAGGCGTTCGTCCAGCACCCGCTGGAGTTCGCCGGCCGCGCCCGCGACGCTGACGGCCGACTCCCGCAGCAGGTCCACGTCGCGCATGATCGGCAACCGGCGCCCGCGGACGTCCAGCACCACCCGGACCACGGGTTTGCCCGGCATCCCCCGGCGGACCCGGATCACCAGGCCCACCTCGCCCGTGTTCAGCCGGACCAGCGTGCCCAGGGGGTAAAGGGCGATGTTCAGGAACATGGCCTGGGTGGAGCGGGGGTCGTAGAGGCCAGGGTTGGAGATCATCATCCGGTGGGCCTCACTGGGCAAGAACGCCCGGCGGTAGGGCCGATCGGCCACCAGGGCGTCGTAGACGTCGGCCACCGCGCAGAGCTTGGCAAACTCGTGAATCTCCCGTCCCGCCAGGCCCCTGGGGTAGCCGGAACCGTCTTCCCGCTCGTGGTGCTGGTAGGCCACGTGGGCCGAGAGCACGCTCAGGTTCTCCTGTCCCCACAGGATCTCGAAGCCGGCCGTGGTGTGCCGCTTCATCACCTCGAACTCCTCCGGCGACAGCGGGCCGGGCTTCTTCAGGATCTCCTGGTCGATGGCGATCTTGCCGATGTCGTGGAGCAGCGCCCCCACGCCCAGGTCGCGAAGCCTGGCCTCGTCGTAGCCCAGGGACATGCCCGCCAGGACCGTGAGCACGCATACGTTGACCGAGTGGTGGAAGGTGTAGTCGTCGACGCCCCGGATGTCGGTCAGGTGCACGACGGCGTCGCGGTTCTCCAGGAGTTCCGAGATGATGCGGGAAACCTGGTCTCTGACCCGGTCGGCGTCGAGGTACAGCCCCCGCCCGCCTTCCTTCTGGTACCTGGCGCGGGCGTCCTCCATCAACTGCTGGCAGATGCGGGTGGTCTCGACCCGGGTCTGCTCTGAGATGACGTCCTCGGGGACGGCCTCGGGAAATTCCTCGTCCAGGCGGTCGCGGACATAGACGACGGTGATCCCCCGGCGCTTGAGTTGCTCCAGGTAGCTGGGCTTGAGTTCACTGCCCTCCTGGAGCAAGACCCGGCCGTCGGCGGCGTAGATGGTCCTGGCCACCCGCATCCCGGGAATGAAGCGATCCAGGTAGAGCTTTTTCACGGCCGGTCCGGCTCCCCACCCGGATATTCGGCACGGGGGCCGAAGATCGTTAACCGACGGGGGGGGCTGCCGGGGATCGCTAGCCGCTGGGGATGGCCGTGACCTCGCCCCGGTGGCAGGCGGGACAGCGTCCCACCAGCGTGACCTGGGCCCCGGTCACCAGAAAACCCTTGCGGAGCCGATCGGGCACGCGGGTGAGGTCAAGCGACCAGAGCAGGTCTTCCACCCGGCCGCAGGCCTCGCAGACCAGGTGGGCGTGGGGGACCGGGTTGATGTCGAACCGGGCCCGGCCGTCGCCCAGGTCGAGGGCCACGGCCTGGCCCATGTCGCAGAGTTCGTGCAGGATCCGGTAGACGGTGGCCGGGGAGACCCGCGGCTGCTCCCGCCGGACCAGGGCCAGGATGTCCGAGGCGGCCGGGTGCCGCCCCCGCAGCGCTTCCAGCGCCCGCAGGACGGCCACGCGCTGGGGTGTGACCTTGTGCCCCGACCGGCGGTAGCGCCGGATGGCGGCGGCGGAGTTCATCACGCTCAGGCCTCTCAGGCTCGGGACGGCTCTCCGTCCGTCCAGGCTCTACCGGGGGCTTTCGGCGCCATTATAGGAATTGCGGCCACTCCGGGTCAAGACGGCCGCCCGGTCAGTCGCGGCGCAGAGCTTCCACGGGTTCCAGTCCGGCCGCCAGATAAGCCGGATAGACGCCAAAGAGCAGGCCCACCCCGAGGGCGGCAGCCGCGGCCACCCAGGCCGCTCCCGCCGTCACGGCGGTCTCGATGCCGTAGCGGAGCAGGACGTCCGCGCCGGCGAAGCCCAGCCCCACCCCGAGCAGGCCCCCGATGCCGCTGAGCAGGAGGGCCTCGGCAATGAACTGGACCATCAGGTCGGTACGCCTGGCCCCCAGGGCCTTGCGGAGCCCGATCTCCCGGGTGCGCTCGGCCACCGAGACCAGCATGATGTTCATGATCCCCAGCCCGCCCACGAGGAGCGACACCCCGGCCACGCCGCCCAGCATCAGGGTCATCACCCGGTTGGCCTCGCTGGCCTCCCTCACCAGCTGGTTCAGGCTGGTCACCGTGAGCAGCACCCCGGAACCGGAATCCGCCGGCCGGCCGGCCGGCTCCACCTTGACCAGCCCCCGGCTCATGTCGTAGCCCGGCCCGTATTCACGGTAGCCGTAATCTTTGCCGCCGCGGGGGCCCGAGGAGCCGCCGCCCTCCTCGACGGGCTCGCCGTCTCTGATGCCGAAGCGCTTGCGAAAAATGCGGCCGATCTGCACCAGGGCAGGTTCCACCGCCTCCTTGCTGATGGCCTTCGCCCAGATCTCGTTGACCGACCGGGAGAGCGTCAGCCGCTGGGCCGCCGTGTAGGGAATCACAAGCTTCTGGTCGATGTCGTCGGCCATGCCGTCCCCCTTGGGCGCGAGCACGCCGACGACGCGGAACCGCTGGCCGCCGACGTAGATGGACTGGCCCACCGGGTTCCGGCCCTCAAACACCTCGCCGGCCAGGTTGTAGCCGACCACCGCGACCCTGATCCGCTCCCGCACGTCCAGGTGGGTCAGGAAGCGGCCCGCCACCACCCGGTGGTTCCGGATGAGGGGAAAGCGCTCGTTGACCCCCAGCACGGGCAGGGTCGTCACCCGCCGGCGCCACTTCACCTGGGCCTCCATGCGGACCACCGGCATGGCCGCCTCAAGGGTGGGAACCCGTTCCTCCAGGTCGGCCGCCATGTCGGCCGTCAGGCGGGCCCGCCAGTGGTGGCTCTGGATCTTGATCACGTTGGTCCCCAGGCTCTCGAACTGGCGGGTGATCGCCAGCCGCGCCCCCTCGCCGATGGCCACCAGGCTCACCACGGAAGCGACGCCGATGGTCACCCCGAGGACGGTGAGGGCGGAGCGGAGCCGGTGGGCGGTGATCCCACCTAGCGCCGTCTGAAGTCCGTAGCCCAGCCGGACCAGATGCCGGACCATGCACTCACCGCCTCTAACCCGGACCCGGGCCCGGAATCACCGTCGGGGGACGTTCGCGGTCCAGGCGCTCGCTGTCCAGCCGGTCCAGCGGGCTGCCGGTCACCACCTGCTGGCCTTCCTCGATCCCGCTCACGACCTCCGTCCACCTGGCGTTCACCAGGCCGATCTCCACCGGCACGACCACGGGCCGGCCGTCCACCAGAACCTCCACCGCGGGCATGCCGTCATGCTCGAAGACGGCCTCGGTGGGTACCAGGAGGACGTCCTTCTTCTCGGCCACGAAGATGGAGACGTTGCCCGTCATGCCCGGCTTGAGCTCGTCGGTCTCGGTGACCTCCAGCGCCACCATGTAGGTGGTGACGCCCTCTTCGGTCTTGCCCATCATGTCGACCCTGGTCACCTGGGCCGGGAAACTGCGGCCCGGCACCGCGTCCACGGTGATCTCGGCCCGCTGGCCCTCCTTCAGGTGGACCACGTCCAGTTCGTCCGCCTGGAAGTTGAGCATCATCTTGCTGGCGTCGAAGATGCCGGCAATCCCCCAGCCCTGCTCGATGCGCATCCCCGGGCGCGGTCCGACCCAGGCCACCACCCCGCTGATGGGCGAGCGGACCTCCAGGTTCTCGCGGACCTCCTGCTTCTGGGCCAGCTTCAGTTCGAGCTCCCTGATGTCCAGTTGCCGCCGGCGGATGTACCTGGCGGTGGCCTCCCCGCCCAGGACGGCCACGGTCTCACCCGCCCGGACCTGGGCCCCCTCCCTGACCCGGAGGTCGGTGACGGTTCCCTCGGCCGGGCTCCGGATCACCGTCTCCAGGCCGTAGCGGTCGATGCGCTGGGGCTTCACCACCTGCACCGGACCCTGGGCCGTCTCGATGGTCAGGGCCACCTCCTGGCCGGGCCGCAGCAGGCCGGGATTCTTGCCCTCGATGGTCACCCGGAAGACGAAGTGATCCTCCTGGGGGATGGGCGTCCGGTCCACCACCGTCACGCGGGCGCTGACGGTGCCGTCGAAACCCGCCACGCGGAGCAGGGCCGTCTGGCCCTCGGCCACGGGCCGGACCTCGGCGGCGCTCAGTTCCGCCACCATCACGAAGTGGCTGTCGTCCACCACCCGGGCCACCAGCGTGCCCACGGACACGGTGTCGTTTCGCTTGATCTGCACCTCGAAGATCCGGCCGGCGATGGGCGTGGTGATCTCGATGCCCCGGTTGGGGTCCACCTGGGTGACTTCCTCAGGCCGCAGGTTCAAGAGGCTCGCCAGTTCCAGCCGCCCCCGCTCCAGGTCAAACGCCAGCTGGTTCACCTCATAGGCCAGTTCGTCGTTGCGGATGCGGGCGACCAGCTGTCCGGCCTCCACCCGCTGGCCGCGGTCGATGTAGATCGCCTCCACGAAGCCGCCGGCCGATGCCTGGATGTCGCTGGAGAACACGGGGTACAGGGGTCCGAACCCCTCGACCACGACCCGGATATCTCCCCGCCGGACCGGCGCCGCGGCGTAGATGGGACCGGACGCCTGCTCCCGAGGGGGGAGCAGCCGCTGATAGGCCAGGATCCCGCCGCCCACCACCAGGGCGGTGATGACCGCGGTGGCAACCATCCGCTGCAACATGCCGTTCATCCTTCCCGCGCCCCGGCGACCGCCCGGCCGGCCCCGGAGTTACTGCCTTCGGCCAGGACCTCCCGGGCCCTGACGGGCCGGGCGATCTCCTCCTCGTTCACCACCACCCCGTCGCGTAGTAGCACCACGCGACGGGAGTGTTCGGCGATCCACCGGTCGTGGGTCACCTGGATGACGGTGATCCCCCGTTCGTCGTTGAGTTGCTGAAACAGGTGCATGATCTCCTCGCCGGTCCGGCTGTCCAGGTTGCCGGTGGGCTCGTCGGCCAGGATGACCGCCGGCTCGCCCGCCAGCGCCCTGGCAATGGCGACCCGCTGCTGCTCGCCGCCGGAAAGTTCCGCCGGCCGGTGTCCGGCCCGGTGGGAGAGCCCCACGGCCGCCAGGGCGGCATCGGCCCGCCGCCGGCGCTCGCGCCCGGGCAGGCCCCGGTACACCAGGGGCAGTTCCACGTTCTGCCGGGCGGTCAGCGGAGGCAGGAGGTTGTAGGTCTGAAAGACGAAACCCAGCCTCTGGTTGCGCAGGTCGGCCAGCTCGCTGTCGCCCGCCCGCTCCATGGCCTGGCCGGCCAGGCGGTAGACGCCCCGGGTCGGCCGGTCCAGGCAGCCCAGGACGTTCATGAGGGTCGACTTGCCGGAACCCGAGGGGCCCATGATCGAGACGAACTCGCCGGCTTCCACCACCAGGTCAACCCCGCGCAGGGCGTGGACTTCCAGGCGGCCGTTGCGGTAGACCTTGTGGACCCCTTGGACCTCGATGAGCGCCATGCCTCGTCCCCCGTCAGTCTCGCCTCACCGGTTGCTGGACGCCCGTGGTCCCAAAACGGTTCCCATATTTTTCGTCGACAGGTGAAATGAGGAACTGGAGTCGCCGCGCCGGGCGTGCCCACCTGACCTGCCGGTGGCCGGTCCCTCGGGGAACCCGGTCGGCACAAACCCCGTCTACGTTGCGGAGCGGGCGGGATCGGTCACCGTGCCGGGGCGCGGCGGCACGGACGGCGCTCCGTCCGGCGGAGGGTGTGGGTTTTGACCCAGCGGTACAATTCTATTCCCGGCGAATCCGGGGGCGGCCGGAAAGGGGATCAGGTGGTCGCCTGCGAATGGACATCTCCGGTACGCGGCGCCGTTACCCCAGGCAGGAGCCTTGGCCACGGGGTCCGGCCCGGTACCGGGATGGAGAAGGCTGGCCTTGACCGTAGACGACCTGATGCCCCATCTCAAGCGGGCCGACGCCCGGGCCTTCGAGGTACTGTTCAACCTTTACTACGAGCAGGCGTTCGAGACGGCGTACCTGGTGACCCGGGACCGGGAACTGGCCCGGGACGCCACCCAGGAGACCTTTATCCGCGTCTTCCAGGCCATCGGTTCGCTGCGAGACGCCAGGGCCTTTCAACGCTGGTTGCACGTGATCGCGACCAACGCCGCCGTGGACGTCCTGCGCCGGCGCCCTCCGGTCACCCTCGTCGAGGACACGGCCCAGCTCCAGCCGGCTTCGCTGCCGGTCCCCCCGCAGGGGGACCCCGAGAGCGAGGCCCTGGCTTCCGAGCGGCGCGACGCGGTCCGGAGGGCCATCGCGGCGCTGGACCCCGTCTTCCGGCAGGTGGTCATCCTCCACTACTATCACGACCTGTCTGTCGAGGAGATCGCTGCCCGGCTCCACTGCCCGCCGGGCACCGTCAAGTCCCGGCTCCACCGGGCCCGGTCGGCCATGGCCCGGGACCTGGACAGCCAGTTCGGTCCCGGTTCTGCCGCCGGGCTGGCCGGAGCGCCCGGCGCCGCCAGGGGAGGGGTGCGGGCTGATGACTGACCGGATGGACGAGCGAGAGTTCAGGGCGCTGGTCCGGGAAGCTCTCGCGGCGGAACTGCGGGAGGTCTCCGTCCCCGACCCGGCGGAGGAGTGGCCCCAGGTGGCCGGACGGCTGTTCCGGCTGGCGCTGGAACCCGCCCCCGCCCGCCGCCGGACCCCAGGCTGGCACCCGACTGCCTGGGCCGGGGCGGCCGCCGCCGTGGCGTTGAGCCTGCTGGCGGGGTGGTACGCCGGTCTCAGCTGGCCGGGGCCCCGAAGGGTAGACCTGGCGGGCGTCGCCGGTCCGGCGGTACTCCAGGAGGCGGAGCCGGCCCCCGAAGCGGCCGCGGCGCAACCCGCCGAAGGCCCGCGAGACCCGGCGGCCACCGTGGCCGACCCGGGCACCGGCGCGGCGCCGGCCACCGGCCTGGCCGGCGGGGCGGACGACCTGGACGCCACCGCGACCGAGACGGCTGAGGCGCCGGCCGGGCCGGCCACCGAGAGCGCGGTCATCACCAACGGGCAACGGGGTCTCCGCACGGCCGGGGTCGCAGGCCAGGCGGTGCCGTACCGCTTTGTTTCCCTGAGCGAGGCGGCCCGCCGGGCCCCCTTCCCGCTGCTGGCCCCGACCTATCTCCCGCCCGACACCCTGCTGGTCCGGGTGGAGGTCTGGGACGCCGAGCCGTTCCGGGTGGTCCAGCACTACGGCGGTCCCCTGGGCCGGCGGATGACCGTCGAGGCCCGGGAGGTCGGCGAGGCGGGCGTGACGGCGAGCGACTCCTTCCAGCTTGAAAGCAGCGCTCCCCGGGTGGTGCAGGTCAGCGGGGCCGAGGCTTCCCTGGTGGAACTGGCCGACGGCGGTGTCTTCCTGACGTGGCAGGCCGGTTCGGTCCTGGTGCGCCTGCGCAGCGACTGGGACGCCGCCGAGACCCTCAGGGTGGCCGAGTCGCTGGTGCCCCTGGAGACAGCGCCCCGCTAGCCCGCGCGGGCCGCCAAGACGGCCCCGGGACCGGGCGGGCAGGCGGGGTGCGGGGCAGGCGGGCCGCCACCCGGCCCCGGAGCCGTCGCAGCCCTTTGACGCTCCCCCTCCCCCACCGGGTTCCCCTGCGCCGAGCGCATCCCCCCTCTGCCGGTCCGCGCCGCCGCCGGCCCCGCCACCAGACCGGAGAGGGGTCGCCCCCGCGCCCGGCGAATGTCGTGGGGTGTCAACCCGGCGGCCACCAGGGGCGCCGCGCACCCAGCAGCCGGCGCGACCGCGAGGAGGATTGCCTGATGGGACTGCTCGAGGGCCAGACCGGTCTGGTGGTGGGGGTGGCCAACAAGCGTAGCCTGGCGTGGGGAGTCGCCCGGGCCGCGGCCCGGGAGGGCGCCCGGCTGGTGCTGACCTACCAGAACGAACGGCTGCGGGAAAACGTTGAGGAACTGGCCGCCACCCTTGACCGTTCCGTGCTGGCGCCGTGCGACGTGACCCGGGACGAGGATCTGGAGGCGCTCGCCGAGACGCTGGCCCGGGAAGTTGAAAGCCTGGACTTTCTCGTTCACGCCGTCGCCTACGCCCTCCGGGAGGAACTGGAGGGGGCGTTCATGGCCACCTCCCGCCGGGGCTGGGCGCTGGCCCACGACGTGAGCGCCTACTCCCTGGTGGCGCTCGTCCGCGCCGTCCACCCCCTCCTGAAGAAGCCCGGCGGCAGCGTGGTGACCCTCACCTTCGAAGGGGCCAGGCGGGTATTCCCCAACTACAACGTGATGGGCGCCGCCAAGGCCTCGCTGGAGGCCTCCGTCAGGTACCTGGCCAGCGACCTGGGCCCCGAGGGCGTCCGGGTGAACGCCATCTCGGCCGGCCCCGTCCGGACCCTGGCCGCCAGTGGGGTCCGCGGCTTCGTCGGCTTCCTGCAGGGTTACCGGGAGCGGGCCCCGCTCCGGCGCAACATCGAGGCGGCGGAGGTGGGCGACGCGGCTGTCTTCCTGCTCAGCCCCTGGGCCAGGGGAATCACCGGTGAGATCCTCCACGTGGACGGAGGCTACCACCTGACCGGGGTGTAGCGGCCAGGCGGGGGCAGATGCAGACCCACGCCCACCCTGCCCCGGCTTCCCTCGGAGGGACGCCGACCACGCAGCATCTCGCTGCACAGCCTTTGGTGGGAGCACACCGGCGCCGGCGTTTACCCGGTTTCGTGGACACCTCGAGGCTACGCGACCCATTGCGTGGCGGAAGCGGCGCCGTCCCGTCGCCACCGACGGGACGGGCGGCGGGGTTCCGCCCGAGGTCAGGCAGGTTTTACCCGGCACGGCGCAGAAAATCCGGCCGGTGGTCGCGGCCGGCCCGCGCCGCCGTCGGAAGAGTTGAACCACGCTGAGGAGGACGGCCCATGGTGGACGTGGTCGATGCCCGCACCGTCAGGCTTGCCGAACTGAAAGAGTTGTGGCTGGGCTTCATCCGGGAACTGGCGGCGGCGGACACCTGGTGGCGGGAGGGGGCCCGGCTGGACCGCGACGCCGAGCAGTTCCTCCTGCAGGCGCTGGAGCGGCCCAACACCCTCTTTCTGGTGGCAAGGGTCCAGGACAAGACCGCCGGCTATACCCTGGCCGAGCGCCGCCGGGTCACCGGCGTTTTCCAGGCCGCCGACTACGTGCACATCTCCGACCTTTACGTCAAGGAAGAGTTCCGCCGCCGCGGGGTGGCCCACAAACTTCTGGCCGAGGTGGAAAACTGGACTCGGGGGCAAGGCCTGACCGTCATGGAGCTGAACGTCCTGCGGGACAACCCTGCCCGCCAGCTTTACCGGCGGCTCGGCTTTCACGACCACCGGCTGACCCTGATCCGCCGGCTGGACTGAACCGCCGCCCGTTGACCGGTGGCGCCGGACCTGGCAGGGATTGGACGCCCGGGGGCGGAAGCAGTCCTGCGGGCCTTCGGGCCGGACCCGCCGCATCCCGGGGTGGGGGCCCGGAAAGAGCGGCAACCTATACGGCGAAGGAGGCAACCCCGTTGGCCAACAAGGAGTTGATCGACGGCCTCAACCACGCGCTGGCGTCGGAGTTCCAGGCGGTCATCCAGTACCTGCACTACGCGAGCATGGTGAAGGGCCTTGACCGGTTGACGCTGGCGAAGTTCTTCGAGGAAGAGATCGCGGACGAACTGAAGCACGCCCGGTTCCTGTCGGACAAGATCGTGGCCCTGGGCGGCAAGCCGACCGTGCAGCCACTGCCGGTGGAGTCCACCGCCGATCCCCGCCGGATGCTGGAACTGGTGCTGCAAGCCGAGGAACAGGCCGTCAAGCAGTATACCGGCCTGGCTCAACTGGCCGAGAAGGCGGGCATGAAGGGCCTGCAGGTGGCGCTCGAGGACATGGTGGCCGACGAGACCCGCCACGCCGAAGAGACCCGGCTGCTCCTCAGCTGATCGGGGCCCTGTCTCCGACTGATACCCCGGAGCGTACCGGCCGCGGGCAAGCCCGCGGCCGGTACGCCTCGTGGTACCCGGGGCCCCAGCCGGCAAGGGGTACCCGCCGCTCCGGGCGACCGTGCGGTAGGGGAGCCGGCCGGCCGCGACGAATCGCCGTGCCGGAGGGAGGCGCCGGAACGACCGGGTCCCGTCCTCCCGCCGGCGCGGGAAAGACCGCCGTATGCTGAGCCGTTACCGCCTGGCGTTCCAGGCTTTCAACCGGCCCGTCCGGCTGCTCGTGGCGACCACGGCCGTAGCGTCTCTGGGCTGGGGCGTCACCGACTTGCTGACCAACCTGTACCTGCTCCGGGCAGGCTACACCGAGCAGGACATCGGCACCCTGGTCTCCATCGGCGCCGTCACCCTGGCGCTGACGGCCCTGCCCCTGGGGTTGTGGGTCGACCGGTATTCCCGCCGGACCGCTCTCTGGCTGGCCGTGTTTCTGTCAGCGGCCGGCACGGGCCTGTTCGTCGTGGCCTGGACCCGGACCGTCCTGTACGCCGGCGCCGTCGTGGGCGGCCTGGCGGCGGCGCTGATGACCGTCGCCTCGCCGACCTTCATTGCCGAGCACGTGGAGCCGCGGGCCCGCGCCTACGCCTTCAGCCTGTGGTTTGCCGTCTACCTCCTCTTCAGTACGCTGGGGAGCGTGGTGGGCGGCTACCTGCCCGGCATGTTCGGCGGCGGCGTCGCCGGTTACCGGGCCGCTCTCGGCGCGGGGATCGCCGCCCTCCTGGTGGCCGCGGTCGGCCGGCTGGGCCTGCGCGACGCGCCCCGCTCCTCACCCGCCCTGACCTGGGGCCGCCTGGTGCACCGCCGCCACGTCCTGCACCTGAGCCTGACCAATGCCTTCCTCGGCCTGGGCGCCGGCCTCTTCGTCCCTTTCTTCAACGTGATCTTCAACCTGCGCTACGGCCTGCCGTCCCAGGTCATCGGCTGGCTCTTCAGCGTCCAGAGCCTGGTGATGATGGTCGGGGTGGCCGCCGCGCCGCTGGTCTCGGAGCGCCGCGGCACCGTGGCCACCATCGCGCTGGCCCAGGTGCTGGCGTCGGCCTCCCTGGTGCTGATGGCCCTGGCGCCCGCCGCCGGCTGGTTCACGCTGGGTTTCTGGCTGCGGGGCGGTCTGATCTTCATGGTCCAGCCGCTCCACGACAGCTTCCGCCAGGGCTTGCTGGACGAGGGTGAGCGGGCCACGGCCTCCAGCCTGTTCAGTATCGCCTGGCACCTGGGCTGGGCGCTGGGGGCCCGGGCGGGTGGCGAACTGCTGGGCGCCGGCGACTACCTGGCGCCCTTCCTGGGGGCGACCGCCTGTTACACCGTCTCCACCCTGTGGTTCACGCTGGTCTTCCGGCCGGTGGAACGGGCGATGGCCGAGGCCTCGGCCCGGGTGGGGGCGGGGCACGCCCTCTAGCGGGCATTCGTGGTCGACCCCGGCGGCCGGGCGACCTGCGCCGAGTACGTTCCTGAGGTCACCGACGAACCCGACTACCAGGCGGCCATCAAAGCCGCCCGAGAAACCGCTCGCCGGACCCCGGCCATCGGTTGACGGTGCCGGGACAGCGCGCCTTTCCGGCAGGCCCGCCGCAGGGCGGGGGCGAAGGGAACCATACGTGCAGCATCAACCCAGCGGAAGGGGGCGCTCCGGCGTTGCCCGTCACGAGCCCCGTCGTTCTCATCACCGGCGCATCCATGGGCCTGGGGGAGGCCATGGCCCGGGAGTTCGCCCGGCAGGGCTACCGGGTGGTCCTGGCCGCCCGGTCCGCCGACCGCCTGGCCCGCCTGGCGGGCGAACTGTCGGCGGCCGGCGCCGGATGCGAGGCCATCGTACTCGACGTCACCGACGCCGCCTCGGTGCGCTCCGCGGTGGAGGCCACCCTGGCCCGCTTCGGTGGCCTCGACGTGCTGGTGTGCAACGCCGGCCTGGGCCTGCGGGGGGCCGTCCACCGGCTGAGCCTGGAAGACCTGCGGTACGTCTTCGACGTGAACGTGCTCGGGGTGGTCCGCTGCGTCCAGGCGGCGGTGCCGGCCATGGCCGCCCGCGGGGGTGGCCTGGTCATCACCATCTCGTCGGTGGCCGGCCGCTTCGCGCTGCCCCTGGCCGGCGGGTACGCCGCCACCAAGCACGCCCTCAACGCGCTGGTCAACGCCATGCGGGTGGAGCTGGCCCCGCTGGGCATCCGCGTGCTGAACGTCCACCCCGGCTACACGGTCACCGGCTTCAGCCGCAACGCCCGGGGCGACGTGGGGGGTTACGGCAGGCCGCTGCGGTTGCGGGCGGTCCCGGCCGAGCACGTGGCCCGGCAGATCGTGCGCGCCGCGGGCCGGCCGCCCCGGGACCTGTGGACCCACCCCCGCGAACGGCTGGCCGCGGCCCTGGCCGGGGCCGTGCCCGGGCTTGCCGACCGGATCCTGGTCCGCTTCCTCCGGCGCAAGACCGGCCAGCCCGAGGCACAATGAGGCATGTAAAAACCTCTGGCCGGGTCCCGCGGGACCCGGCCAGAGGCGTTCGCTCCAACGGCTGAGCAAAGCTGGTTGCGCCTACCGGCGCCAGCCGCCGGTGGAACGGCGCGGGCGCTCCTCGCGGGGCCGCGCCTCGTTGACCGTGAGCGGACGCCCGTTGAGCTCGGCGCCGTTCATGGCCTCGACGATACGGGCGGCATCCTCATCGGCAACCTCGACGAAGCCAAAGCCGCGCGACCGGCCGGTGTCCCGGTCGGTGATGATGCGGCAGCCTTCTACCTTGCCGTGAGCGGCGAAGGCATCGGCCAGGTCGGCCTCGGTCGTGTCCCAGGAGAGGTTCCCGACGTAGAGGGTCTTTGCCACCATGGTGCACCTCCCATCCGTGCTTCGGGACCAGGGCCACCGGGTAGCCGGACGGTGAGGGCAGGGGCTGCACAGACCCGAGCCGCAAGCGCGATCCGCGGTGTTCCCCGGCAGTATCCGTACAGTAAGTATATCCCGCCGCAGGCTCCCGTGCAACGGCAACTTTTACTGGACCCCCGCCGGACCCGTGGGGTTTGGTGTCGTTCAACGGACGGCACCGGCTGAATTCACCTGTCTGGGCGGCCAGACCCTCTCCCCCGCCGGCGTGGCCGGGGCTTGCCGCACCCCTCCGCCCGCCTCCGCCCGCCTCCGCCCCGTCGGCACCGCCGAGTTTCTCGGTTTCCGGCCCGACCGTTAAGACCCCCCCGGTCCTCCCCGCATAACATGCAGCAGCTAGCTCGCCGGCTGCCCCGCCACACCCGGGCACCGGCACACAAGACACATAACCGTGGGGGGATACGGTCGTGGCCAAGGATGATCCCCGGCTGGAGCCCGCAGCCGGGGCCGGGTGGACGGCTGCCGCCCTGGAGCAGGCCGCCCAGGCCCTGGAGTCGAAGCCGCCCGAGGCTGTCCTGCGCTGGGCTCTGGCCGAGTTCAGCCCGGACATCGCGCTCGCCTGTAGCTTTGGCGCGGAAGACGTGGTCCTGCTGGACATGGCGGCCGGCATCGACCGCTCGCTCAAGGTCTTCTACCTGGACACCGAACTTCTCTTTCCCGAAACCTACCAGACCCGGGACCGCCTGGCGGCCCGCTACGGGGTCAGCTTCCTGCAGTACCGGCCGGCGCTCACCGTGGAAGGCCAGGCCATGCGCTACGGGCCGGAACTGTGGCGCCGGGACCCGGACCGCTGCTGCGGGCTGCGGAAGGTTGAACCGCTGCGCCGCGCCCTCAGGGGGCTCAGGGCCTGGATCACCGGCATCCGTCGCGAGCAGACGCCGGCCAGAAAAGACGCCCGGACCGTCGAGTGGGACGCCCGCTTCGGACTGGTCAAGATCAATCCCCTGGTCCGCTGGACCTGGCAGGACGTCTGGCGCTACATCGGCGCCCACCAGGTGCCCTGCAACCCCCTCCACGACCAGGGCTACCCCAGCCTGGGCTGCGTCCACTGCACCGCGCCGGTGAAGCCGGGTGAGGACCCCCGCTCCGGCCGCTGGCCCGGCCGGGCCAAGAAGGACTGTGGGCTCCATGGTTAGGGTCGCGCTCGATTCCTTCACCCTGGCCGACCTGGAGTGCCTGGGCAACGGGGCCTACGCCCCGCTGGAGGGGTTCATGGGCCGCGCCGACTACGAGTCGGTCGTGGCCGGCCTGCGGCTGGCCGACGGCCGCCCCTGGCCGCTGCCCGTCTGCCTGCGGGTCCCTGACGACCTGGCCCGCCGGGCGGTCCCCGGCCGCGAACTTGCCCTGTGCGCGCCCGGCGGCGAGCCCGTGGCCGTCCTGGAGGTGAGCGAGGTCTTCGAGGCCGACCCCGCCGCCGAGGCCCAGGCCGTCTTCGGCACCACCGACCCCGCCCACCCCGGCGTGGCCAGGCTGCTCGGGCAGCCCCGGACCTGCCTGGCCGGCAGGGTCGCCCCGGCCCGCCTGGCCGCTCCGGATGCCGCCGGGCCCGCCGCCCTGCCCGGGGACCCGGCCGCCACCCGGGCCCTGCTCCGGGCCAGGGGCTGGCGGACGGTGGTGGGCTTTCAGACCAGAAACCCGATCCACCGGGCCCACGAGTATCTGTTGAAGTGCGCGCTGGAGCAGGCTGACGGGGTGCTGGTGCACCCCCTGGTGGGTGAGACCCGGGCCGACGACATCCCGGCCGACGTGAGGCTCGCGTGCTACCGGACCGTGCTCGAACGCTACTTCCCCCCCGACCGGGTGCTATTGGGGGTCTTCCCCGGCCCCATGCGCTACGCCGGGCCCCGGGAGGCGGTCTTTCACGCCCTGGTGCGCAAGAACTACGGGTGCACCCACTTCATCGTCGGCCGGGACCACGCCGGCGTGGGCCGCTACTACGACCCCTTCGCCGCCCACCGGATCTTCGACCGGTTCCGCCCCGGGGAGCTGGGCATCGACGTCCTCCGCTTCGACTCGGCCTTCTACTGCCGGGCCTGCGGCGGGATGGCGTCGGACAAGACCTGCCCCCACGGGGAACTGGAGCGCTTCACCCTGAGCGGAACCCGGTTGCGCCAGTTGCTGCGGGCGGGGCTCCGGCCGCCGGCCGAGATCATCCGGCCCGAGGTGGCCGACCTGTTGAGCCGGGCCTACGGGGCCCCCGCCAGGCCCGGACCCGGGCCCGCGCCGGCCTCGCCGCCCCCGGCCACCCCGCCCGGCGGCCGACCCGTCCGGGTCCGGTCACGCCCCAACCGGCTGGCGGAGGTGGTGGCCGACCCCCTGGCCGGACGGCTGGCCAAGCCCCGGACCACCGGCTGGACCATGGTCCTCGACAAGGGCATGGGAGTGGCCCGCACCCGCGACTTTCTGGAACTGGCCGCCCCCTACGTGGACTTCCTGAAGCTCACCTTCGGCAGCCCGCTCCTCTACGCCGACGGCTGGCTCGCCGAAAAGGTGCGCCTCGCCCGGCAGTGGGGGGTCGAGGTCTACCCGGGCGGCACCCTGCTGGAAGTCGCCTGGTGGCAGGGCCGGCCCGGCGAGTTTCTCGCCGCCGCCAGAGCGGTGGGCATCCGGGTGCTGGAACTTTCCGACGGCACCGTCCCCATGAGCCCCGCCAACCGGCGCGCGCTCCTGGAGACCCTCCGCGAGGCCGGGTTCCGGGTCATCACCGAGGTGGGGAAGAAGCACCCCGGCGACCAGCCGGACCTGGCCCAGCTGGCCGCCACCGCCGTGGCCGACCTGGACGCCGGCGCCGAAAAGGTGATCGTCGAGGGCCGGGAGTCGGGCCGGGGCACCGCCGTGCTTGACCCCGACGGCGCCGTCGTCGACGTGGCGGTGCGCGCCCTGGTCGACGCGGTGGGCGACCCCGACCGGCTGATCTGGGAAGCGCCCCAGACCGCCCAGCAACTGGCCTTCATCCGCGCCTTTGGGGCCAACGTCAACCTGGGCAACATCCCGCCCGACGACGTGCTGGCCCTGGAGGCCCTGCGGCGCGGGCTGCGCGGCGACACCCTGCGCGACGTGGTCCACCGGGAGCAGGTGGCCATGCAACCGCCGGGCGGGCCGGTCATAGCGTGAAGGGCGGCGGCGGCCGGCCGGCGCGGCCCAGGCGGCGCGGCCCGGCCCGCCCGGGAGTGAAGGCGCGTGCACTGGCAGCAAGAGGTGGCCCGGGGCATGGTCCGGGCGGGGATCGGCCTCGCGGCCTACGTGCCCGACAGCGGCATGGGGCCCCTCCTGAGCGCCCTGGAGGCGTGTCCGGCCATCCGGGTGCTGAGCGTCACCAGAGAGGAAGAAGGGCTGGGCGTGGTTTCCGGCGCCTACCTGGGAGGCGTCCGGGGGGCCCTCCTGACCCAGACCAGCGGCATGGGCAACAGTCTCAACGCCCTGGCCTCCCTCAACCTGCCCCAGCGGATCCCGTGCCTCCTGCTGGTCACCCAGCGGGGGGAGCTTGGCGAGTTCAACCCGGCCCAGGTCCCCCTGGGCCGGGCCATCCGCCCGATCCTCGACGCCCTGGGGGTCCAGCACTACACCCCCCACCGCCCTCAGGAGGCGGGGGACCTGGTGCGCCACGCGGCTGAACTGGCCTTCGCCAGCCTGGCTCCGGTGGCGGTCCTCCTGCCCCGGACGTTCGCGGGAGGAAACGGCGCCTGATGGTGGACCGGCTGGAAGCGACCCGGCGGTTGCTGGAACTCGCGGGTGACGCGCCCGTGCTGGCGGGGATCGCCGGACCCGCGTTCGACCTCTACCGCGCCGGCGACCGGCCCGAGAACTTCTACACCTGGGGCGCCATGGGCGTGGTCGGCGGGCTGGGGCTGGGCCTGGCCCTGGCCCGCCCCGACCGCCGGGTCATCGTCCTGGACGGCGACGGCTCCCTGTTGATGAACCTGGGCACCCTGGCGACGATCGCCGCCGAGGCTCCACCCAACCTGGTCCACGTGGTGTGGGACAACGAGCAGTACGAGGTGACCGGCGGCCAGCCCACCCACACCGCCCGTGGGGCCGACCTGGCGGCGGTGGCCAGGGCGGCGGGGGTCCGGCGGGCGGAAACCGTTCGTGACCTCGACACCTTTTGCCGGACGCTGGAGCGGAGTCTGGTCGAGCCGGGACCCTGGACGATAGTGGTGAAGACCCGGCCCGGGCGGTCCGGGAGGGCGCCCATCGACGCCCTGCGTTTCCGCTTCCTGGACACCGAAGGCTTCCGGCGCGCCCTGGGAGTAGCCCCCGCATGAGCCGGGACGGCCGCCCGGCCGACGCCACCTGCCTGTACCTGATCCGCCACGGCGAGTCCCTCTGGAACCGGGAGGGCCGGTGGCAGGGCTGGCAGGACCCGCCGCTCACCGAGGCCGGGTGGTTCCAGGCGGCCCGGCTGAGCCTCCGCTTCACCCGCGAGCCCCTGGCCGCGGTCTATTCGAGCCCGTTGCGCCGGGCGCTGGACTCCGCCCGGGTGCTGGCCCTGCCCCATGGCCTGGCGGTCCAGGTGGTGACCGCCCTGCGGGAGAAGGCCCAGGGTGAATGGGAAGGCCGCACCACGGCGGAGATCCAGGCCCGCGATCCCGAGGCTTACCTGGCCTGGCGCCGGAATCCGGCCGCCGACCCCATCCCGGCCGCCGAGTCCCTGGCGGCGCTGCAGCAGCGGGCCCTGGCCGCCCTGGGTCTCATTGCCCGGCGCCACCCGGGGGAGACGGTGGCCGTGGTGACCCACGGCGCGTGGATCAAGGCGGTGCTCCTGGGGGTGCTGGGCGCGCCCCTGGACCACCTGCACCGCCTGGTGCAGGCAAACGCTGCCGTCAACCGGCTGGATCACGCCGGCGGCCGGTACGCGGTGCGCTCCGTCAACGACACCTGCCACCTGAGCGTCCCGGCGCGCCCGCCGGGCGGCCGGGCGGCGGGCGACGGCCGCGTCCTCAGCTTCCCCGGCGGCAGGCGGCGGCGAGGCTGACCGACACGCCAGAAGAAGCCGGGCCCCCGGCTCAGAAAACCGTCAGGTACTGCTCGACCTCCCAGGGATGGACCTGCTTGCGGTAGACGTCCCACTCGATCCGCTTGGCCTCCATGAAGTGGGTGAAGATGTGCTCGCCCAGGGCCTCGCGGATCACCTCGTCCCGCTCCAGTTCGTCCAGGGCTTCCTCCAGGTTGGCCGGGAGGCTGTCGATGTTGGCCTCCATCCGCTCGGCCACCGACATCCGGTAGATGTTCCGGTTGACCGGGGGCGGCGGCTCCAGCCGCCGCTCGATCCCGTCGAGACCCGCCGCCAGGATCACGGCGAAGGCCAGGTACGGGTTGCACGACGGGTCGGGGCTCCTGAGTTCCACCCGGGTGCCCCGGCCCCGGCGGGAGGGAACCCTCACCAGCGGGCTCCGGTTCTGCTCCGACCAGGCGATGTACGCCGGCGCCTCGTATCCGGGCACCAGCCGCTTGTAGGAGTTGACCAGCGGGTTGGTGACGGCCGTGTAGCCCCGGGCGTGGTGCATCAGCCCGGCGATGAAGTGCATGGCGATCCGGGAAAGCTGGAACGACGCGTCGGGGTCGAAGAAGGCGTTGGTGTCCCCGCGAAACAGCGACAGGTGGACGTGCATCCCCGATCCGTTCACGCCGAAGAGCGGCTTGGGCATGAAGGTGGCGTGCAGCCCGTGTTCCATGGCCACGTGGCGGACGACCAGCTTGAGGGTCATGAGCCGGTCGGCGGTGGTCACCGCGTCGGCGTACTGGAAGTCGATCTCGTGCTGGCCGGGGGCCACCTCGTGGCTGGAGCGCTCGACGTCGAAGCCCAGCTCCTGAAGGATGAGCACCATGTCCCGGCGGGCGTCCTCGCCCCGGTCGATGGGCGACAGGTCGAAGTAGCTGCCCTGGTCGTGGGTGATGGTGGTCGGCTTGCCGTTCTCGTCCCGCTGGAAGAGGAAGAATTCCGCCTCGGGACCCACCATCATCCGGAAGCCCATCGCCTCGGCTCTGGCCAGGTTGCGCTTGAGGGTGTTGCGGGGGCAGCCGGCAAAGGGCGTGCCGTCGGGGTTGTAGACGTCGCACATGAGCCGGGCCGTCGTCCCGCGGGGCGTCGTCTTCCAGGGGTAGATGGCGAAGGTCTCCGGGTCCGGCCGCAGCAGCATGTCAGACTCCTCGATCCGGACGAACCCCTCGACCGAGGACCCGTCGAACATCAACTCGCCGTCCAGGGCCTTCTCCAGCTGGGTGACGGGGATGGCGACGCTCTTGTGAATCCCGAGGATGTCAACGAACTGCAGGCGCACGAAGCGTACCTGGAGCTGCTCGGCCAGGGCCAGGACCTCCTCCCTGGTCCTGGGGGCCGGTGGGGCGCTCTTTCTTTCTCCGTCGCTGGTCACCAGGTTCCTCCCCCCGGTAGTGAGCTTCGAGGACGCGACCCTCCGGGCGGCCAGCGTTATCGTAATCGCGAGGGCAGCGGGCGGTCAACGAGCTGTGTCAGTAAACCTAACATAGGGCTGCCCGACACGGGGGAAAACTGTCCGGGGTCTTCGCACCTCCGCGGTGAGGTCACCAGGCCGGCCGCTAACCGACCATGATCCCTTCTTCCGGCAGGCCGACGCCCGGCCGGGGGCCGCGGGTCCGGCCAACGGCGTAGGCCAGGGTCAGCGGCCCCACCCGGCCGGCGTACATGGCCACCACCACCGCCAGCCGGCCGGCGGGCGTCAGCTCGGGGGTGACCCCGGTGCTCAGCCCGACGTTGGCCAGGGCCGACGCGGCCTCGAAGGCCAGGTCAAAGGCGGGCAGGCGCTGGCCGGCCAGCAGGAAGAGGACCAGGCCGGCCCAGGCGGCGCCGGTGGCCACCGCCACGGTCACCGCCTTCAGCGCCACGCCCAGGGGAACGGCCCGCTCCATCAGGATGGGGCGCTGGCCTCCCCGCAGCGCGGCCAGGGCCAGGGCCAGCAGCACGGCAAAGGTGGTGGTCTTGATGCCGCTGCCCGTGGATCCGGGCGACGCCCCGATGAGCATGAGCCCGATCACCCCCCAGCGGGTGGCGGGCCGCCACTCCGCCACCGGGAGCACGCTGAAACCGGCCGTTCGCGGCATGACGCTCTGGACCGCCGCCAGCCAGAGCCGGGCGGGCGGCTCGACCCGCTCCAGGGTCCGGGAATTGGACCACTCCAGAACCGCCAGTCCCGCCGTGCCCACGACGAGCAGGACGGCGGTCACGACCAGAACGACCCTGGAGTGCAGCGACAGCCGTGGGCGGAGCACCCGGCCGCCCGCCCCCCCGCGGCGCCGGCGCCCGATGCGGTCGGCCAGCTCCTGAAGCACGTGAAAGCCCAGCCCGCCCAGGACCACCAGGCCGGCCACGGTACCCGAGACCAGGGGGTCCAGGGCGTAGGGCACCAGGCTCCGGAACCCTCCGATCAGGTCGAAGCCGGCGTTGTTGAACCCCGACACCGCGTGAAAGACCGCGAACCAGAGCCCGCGGCCGGGTCCGAGTTCGGGGACGAACCTGACGGCCAGTAGCGCCGCGCCCAGCCCCTGGATGGTCAGGGCCATGACCAGAACCGCCCGGCTCAGGCGGACCATGCCGGCCACCGTCAGTTCCTGGAACTGTTCCCGCAACAGCAGGCGCTGGCGCAGGCCCACCCGGACCCCCAGCAGCGACCAGAAGGCCACGGCGAAGGTCATCAGCCCGAGTCCGCCGGCCTGCATGAGGGCGAGGATCACGGCCTGGCCGGCCGGGCTCCAGTAGGTCCCGGTATCTACCACCACCAGCCCCGTGACGCAGACCGCCGAGGCCGCGGTGAAAAGCGCCGTCGACCAGTCGGCGCCCCGGCCGTCGGCGGTGGCCCAGGGGAACGACAAGAGCAGCGTGCCGGCCCCGATGGCCCCCGCGAAGGCCAGGGCCAGCACCTGGGGAGGGTCGAGGCGGGCAAGCCGCCTGACCAGGCGGACGGGCACAGGCCTCACCGCGGCTTAGTATTGCCGGATCTTACCGCCGCCGGGGCTGGCCGTGGCGTCCAGGCCGGCCCGGCGCCGCCGGCCCTACTCGCCGCCGCCCTGGTGATAGGCGACCCGCATCCTGGTCCAGTGGTCCAGTACCGCGCGGCTGTAGTCGGTCACCAGCCGGCCGGCCGCCAGTTCCTCCAGGGTTCGCCGGGTGCCGCGGTTGTACGAGATGAGGGCCAGTTCCGTGGCGCGGGCCGGGTCCCTGGCCAGCCGGCCCATGAGTTCCAGGTTCCACGCCAGGTAACGGGTGCCGACGGCGATGTTCACGTCGGGGTCGAAGAGGTCGGCTGCCGTCAACTCGTCCAGGTCCAGCAGCCGGGCCACCAGTCGGGCGGTATCCGGCAAGACCTGCATGAGCCCGTATTCGCCCGCGTCGCCGCGGGCGGCGGGGTCGAAGCGGGACTCCTGCTTGATCACGGACGCCACCAGGAAGGGGTCCAGCCGGTTCCGGGCCGCCTCCCGGTGAATGGCCAGCGCGATCTGCCACGCGGTGTCCGGGTCCAGGCGCGGGTTCGTGCGGATGGCCTCCAGGGCCAGGTTCACCGGTAGCAGCGGCCCGCCCGGAGATCCCGGTTCGAGCCACGGCAGCGCCCGCCCGACCAGGCCGCCGGCGAGGTTCCCCGACCCCCGCCCCGCCACCGCGTCCCGAAAAGACACAGCGGCCCGTGCCACCTGGTCTCCCAGGTGAAACAGGGAGAACCACGCGGCAAAGGCCGCCGTTGCCAGGCATGCCACAGCCAGCAGGACGGCGAGCCCCCCGACGAGGGCCAGGCGTCCCGCCCCAGCGGATCGCACCGCGGCGTCGCTCCCTTCCGGGGGCCCGCGCCCCCTGGAAAGCATTCCCAGTCCCGGCGCCGCCCATGCACCGCTGGCAGTATAGCCCAGCCACCAGTGACGTGTCAAAAGACCCGGCGGGAGCGCTCCGCACGCCGGCGGTGGCGGCTCCCGGCTGCTCAGCCGGCCCTGGGCCAGAACTGGACCCTGGTGGAATGGGTCCACGCCCTGGGGGTGGTCCCCTTCAGTTCCGCCTCCAGTTCGATCAGGGCCCGGGCGCCCTTCTCCAGGGGCAGGGCCCGCTCGAGCCGGTAGGCGTCCTGAACCGTGCGGTCCGCTCCGACGCGCACCCGGTAGGCGGCGGGGAACAGCTTTTTGGTCTTGACCGGGTCATCACCCCTGGTGACCAGGACCGCAGCCAGGACCGACCAGTCACCGTTCAGTCGCCGCGCCTGGACCACCCGGACCGGGCGGTTGAAGTACCCCTTGAGGGCGTCCTCGAGCGCCATGCCCCGCGGCCCGTCCATGGCTACCTCCTCCTTCGAGGCTGGTCCATACATCCTATGGGCAAGCCCGTGCCGGTGTGCGCGCCGGTTTACCCGCCGGCCCGGGCGGTCTAACGGCCGGCCGGCGGCCATAGGCTGCCTAACGACAACCCGTCGCGAACGGGGGCATCCGGGTTGGTGCTTAGGGTTCGGCCGTGGCTGGTGCTGGGGCTGGTCGTGCTTGGCCTCGGGCTGGGCGGGCGCTGGGTGCTGGCCCCGCGGGAGACCGCCGTCACCGAGGCGATAGTGGCGGTGGCGCGGACGGGCAAGGACATGCCCATGTTCTACGTCCGCCTCAAGGACGACAAGCAGAAGCTCGCCGCCCTCACCTTCGACATCAGCTGGGGCAGGAAGACGCCCCCCCTGGTGCTGGAGGTGCTCCGCCAGTACCGGCAGCAGGCCACCTTCTGCCTGTCGGGACCCTGGGCCCGCCGCCACCCCGACCTGGTGCAGCAGATCGTCGCCGACGGTCACGAGATCTGCAGCCACGGCGACGCCCACGTCAACCTGAGCCAGTATCCCGCATCGGAAGTGGCCGACAACGTCCGCCGGGCCCACGCCGACCTGGTGGCCGCCACGGGCCAGGAACCCAGGTTTTTCCGGCCCCCCAACGGCGACTACGACGACCTGGTAGTGGCCACGGCGCGGGAACTCGGCTACGAGACCCTGATCTGGGCCGTGGACTCGATCGACTGGAAGAACCCGGGCGTCGACTACATGGTCGACCGGGTGCTCAAGCTCACCTTCCCCGGCGCGGTGATCCTGCTCCACGCGTCCGACTCCGCCAAGCAGACCCACCAGGCCCTGCCACGGGTGATCGAGGGGCTGAGAGAGGCCGGCTGGGAACTGGTGACGGTGGGGCGGCTTCTGGAACTCGGGGAACCGGGCCGGGACGACCCGCGCTGACATCGGGGTTTCCGAGGCAAGGGCTAGGCGGGGTCGGGCCCGACCTCGCGCAGCAGGCGCCAGAGCTCGTCCTCCACGGGGAAGGGGGCCTCCTCCGGCCGCCCGTCCCGCACCAGCACCCGGCCGGCCTCGGTGACCCGGCCGATGGGGCTGGCCGGGACGCCCCTGGCCGCCAGGGCGGCCAGCACCGCCCCGGCGTCGGGGGCGGCCACCAGCATCGAACCGGAGGAGATGAGTTTCAGCGGGTCGGCGCCCAGGGCCCGGCAGACGGCGGCCGTCTCCGGCGCCACCGGGATCCTGCCGGCATCGACCCGGAACCCGACTCCCGACGCGGCGGCCAGTTCGCCCAGGGCCCCCAGCAGGCCGCCCTCGGTCACGTCGTGCATGGCGCTGGCACCGCCGGCCGCGGCGGCCAGCCCGTCGGGCACGGCCGAGAGCTGCCGCTGAAACGCCCGGGCCCGTTCCAGGAGGTCCGGGCCGACCGCGGGTTCCAGGCGGGAGCGGAAATCGGCGGCCAGGATGGCGGTTCCCTCAACCCCGGCCGTCTTGGTCAGGATCAGGTGGTGGCCCGGCCTGGCGCCGGCCGAGGTCACCAGCCGGCCCGGCGCCACGCGGCCCAGCGCCGTGGTGGAGATCACCGGCTGCTCGAGGGCGGACAGGATCTCGGTGTGGCCGCCCAGGATCTCCACGCCGAGTTCCCTGGCCGCCCGGTCGGCGTCGGCCATCAACCGCTCGATGTCGGCGTCGCCGGTGCGCTCGGGCAGGAGCAGGGTCAACAGCACGCCCACGGGCTCCGCGCCGTTGGCGGCCACGTCGTTGCAGGCCACGTGCACCGCGTACCACCCGGCGCCCGTGGCGGCGCCGGTGATGGGATCGGTGGAGGCCACCAGCAGCTCGCCGCCGAGGTCAAGGGCGGCGGAGTCCACCCCCAGGCCGGGCCGGAGCACGACCTCCCGCCGGCGGGCGCCGCCGTAGGGCAGCACCCGGCGGACGAGCACGTCCGGAGGGACCTTCCCCGCCTTCAGGCCGGCCGGGCCACGCGGCGGCGCCTGGTATGCCTCGTTCATGACGGTCGCCTCCCCCGCCGGGTCGGGCCTTCCCGGCCGCCAACGCCTCTAGCGTACCGCCGCCCCTCGGGACGCGTCAACGCGGCCGGGCGCCGTTCCCTGGCCGGCCGGTCGGGGCCGTCACTCTTGACGCCGGGCGCCGCCAGGCATATCGTGAATTTAGCCATGGCTAAATTACCGGCCTGGAGGGCGCGCCCGGTGGCCCGGCCGGCCCTGGCCTTCGGCCTGGCCCTGGCCGTCCTGGCGGCCGGGCCGGCCGGGTGCGGCGCGAGGCAGGAGCCGTCCGACCCCGACCGGCCGCTGGTGGTCGCCACCATCAACATCATCGCCGACCTGGCCCGCCAGGTGGCCGGGGACCGGGTGGAGGTCCGGAGCCTGCTGGCCGCGGGCGCCGACCCCCACACCTACGAGCCCGTGCCCGCTGACGTCCGGCTCATCGCCCGGTCCGACCTGGTGCTGTACAACGGTTTCAACCTGGAGAAGTGGCTGGAGAAGCTCATCGCCAACGCCGGCGGCACGCGGCCCCGGGTGGCGGTGGCCGAGGGCCTGGCGGCCATCGGCGACGGGCGGGGCGACCCGGACCCCCACCTGTGGATGGATCCGGTGCAGGCCCGGGGCTACGTCGTGAACATCCGGGACGCCCTGATCCGGCTGGATCCCGAGGGCGCCGGGGCATACCGCGAGAACGCCCGGCGCTACCTCGAAGCCCTGGAGGCGCTGGACCGGTGGATCCGGGAACAGGTGGCCACCATCCCGCCCGAGCGGCGGAAGCTGGTCACCACCCACGACGCCTTCCGCTACTTCGGCCGGCGCTACGGGTTTCACGTGGTCGGCACCATCTGGGGCATCAGCACCGAGGACGAGCCGTCCGCCCGGGAGATGGCCGCCCTGGTGGATGCCGTCCGCCGTGAGGGGGTGCCCGCCGTGTTCGTGGAGACCACCATCAACCCCCGGCTGATGCAGCGCATCGCCGAGGACGCCGGGGTCAGGATTGGCCGGCCCCTGTACGGGGACTCGCTGGGCCCCCCGGGGAGCGGGGCCGAGACGTATCTCGACATGATGCGCTTCAACGTGATGGCCCTGGTGGAGGGATTGCGGTGACCCCGGCGCCCGCTCCGGCCGGCGACGTGCCGGCCATGGAGTGGCACAACGTCTCCGTCTCCTACCACGACCGGCCGGTGCTGCGGGGCGTCACCCTGGCCATCGCCGCCGGCCGGGTGACCGGCGTCATCGGTCCCAACGGCGCCGGCAAGTCCACCCTGTTGAAGGCGGCCCTCGGCCTGGTGCCCCTGGACAGCGGGCGGGTGCGGCTGTTCGGCCGGCCCGCCCTGACCCAGCGCCGGCGGGTGGCCTACGTGCCCCAGCGGGGCGCCGTGGACTGGGACTACCCCGTGTCCGTGGCCGACGTGGTGCTGATGGGCCGCTACCCCCACCTGGGCCTGGCGCGCCGGCCCGGCCCGGCCGACCTGGCCCGGGTCCGGCGGGCGCTGGAGGAGACCGGCCTTGACGACCTGGCAAACCGTCAGATCGGCCAGCTCTCCGGCGGGCAGCAGCAGCGGGTCTTCCTGGCCCGGGCCCTGGCCCAGGAGGCCGACCTGCTCCTGCTGGACGAGCCCTTCGTGGGGGTCGACGCCGCCACCGAGGAGGCCATCATCGGCCTCATCCGGCGCCTGAAGGACCAGGGCCGTACGGTGCTGCTGGTCAACCACGACCTCACGGTGGTGCGGGAGTATTACGACGACCTGGTCATGTTGAACCAGCGGGTGGTGGCGGTCGGCCCGGCCGGCCAGGTGTTCACCGAGGACACCCTGCGCCGGACCTTCGGCGGCCGCCTCACCATCCTGGAACAGGCCGACCTGCTGGCGAAGGAGCCAGGACCATGAGTTTCGCCTGGGACTTTGTGACCGGACCGATGCAGTACGCCTTCATGCAGCGGGCGCTGGTGGCCGCCACCATGGTCGGGCTCATCTGCGCCGTGCTCAGCTGCTTTCTGGTGGTCAAGCGCTGGGCGCTGCTGGGCGACGCCGTCAGCCACGCCGTGCTGCCGGGGGTGGCCATCGCGTACCTTCTGCGCTGGGAGTTCTTCACGGGCGCGGTGCTGGCGGGGATCCTGACCGCCGTGGGCATCGGGTTTGTGGAGCAGAAGAGCCGGGTCAAGGAAGACACGGCCATGGGGATCATGTTCACCGGCGCGTTTGCCCTGGGCGTGCTCATTCTCTCGGCCATCCGCACCAGGAGCCAGGACCTGTACCACATCCTCTTCGGCAACGTCCTGGGCGTCTCCGACCGGGACCTGTGGCTGACCGGTGTCACCGGCGCCGTGGTGCTGCTGGCCGTCTGGCTGCTCTACAAGGAACTGGTCTGGTGGACCTTCGACCCCACCATGGCCGCGGCCACCGGGCTGAACACCGGGGCGCTGCACTACGCCCTGATGGTGCTCCTGACCCTGACCATCGTGGCGTCGCTGCAGGCGGTCGGCATCGTGCTGGTGGTGGCCATGCTCATCACCCCGGGGGCCACGGCCTTCCTGTTGACCACCCGCATGCCGCCCATGATCGCCCTGGCCTCCCTGGTGGGAGTGGTGGCCACCATCAGCGGCCTCTACACTTCCTACTACCTCGACGTGGCGTCCGGCCCCACCATGGTGGTGGCCGCCACCGGCCTGTTCTTCCTGGCCATGTTCTTCTCGCCCCGCGAGGGCATCGTCTGGCGGAACCTGCGGCGGTGGCGGGCGGCCCGGGCCCAGGCCCTGGAGGACGCCCTGAAGCACGTCTGGGCCCTGGAAGGAGCCGGTAACGGCGACGTGGCCGTGGCCGACCTGGCCCATAGCCTGGGCCGCTCGCCCCGGGGCGCCCGGCGGCTGCTGGTCCGCCTGGTCCGCCAGGGCCTGGCCTCGGTGGGCGGCGACGGACTGGCCGCCAGCCTCACCGGCGCCGGCCGGCGGCGGGCCCGGCAACTGGTGAGAAGCCACCGGCTCTGGGAGCGCTACCTGGTGGACGAGGCCGGCCTGCCCTGGGACGCCGTGCACGGCGAGGCCCACCGGCTGGAGCACGTCACGCCGGAAACCATGGCCGACCAGCTGTCGGAGGCGCTGGGACATCCGGCCACCGACCCCCATGGCGAGCCGATCCCGGCCAAGGAGGGTGGCGTGGCCCGGCCTGCCGACCGCCCCCTCTCCGCCCTCCAACCGGGCCACCAGGGACTGGTCACGCGGGTCGACGACGAGGACCCGGCCGACCTCCGCCGGCTGGCCGCCCTGTGCCTGGTCCCCGGTGCCCAGGTGAAGCTGCTCGGCGTCGGTGAGTACGGCGACCTGGAGGTCCGGGTATGGGTCCCGGGGGCCCGGGACGGGCTCCCGGCGCGGGCTCCCCGGGCCGCCCGGGTGCCGCGGGAACTGGCCGGCAAGGTCTTCGTCCGCGAGCAGGGGTCCGTGCCCGTTCAGGGCCGGCAGGCGCCGCAGTAGCCGTAAAGCTCGAAGGCGTGACCCACCACCGTGAAATCGGTCCGGCTGGCCTTCACCGCCCGGCTGGCCGGCTCCAGCGGGCACCAGGCCAGTTCGAAGGCGGCGCCACAGCCCAGGCACACCCCGTGGTGGTGGTGGGGTCCCCCGTGGAGCCGGAAACGGGCGTTGGCCCGGGAGGCCAGGCCCAGCTGGCAGGAGATCCCCTCGTCCACCAGCACGTACAGCGTCCGGTAGACCGTGTCCAGGCTCACGCCGGGAAACCGGCGTACCAGCGCCTGGTGGACCTGGCGGGCGGTGAGGGGCTCCGGGCTCTCGGAAAGCAGGCGGACGATCTCCCGCCGCTGCGGCGTGAGCTTGTGCCCGGCCGCCCGGATCCGTTCAAGACATTCCTCAGCGCTCAGGCGGGCTGCCAACGGGGACGTCATCTCCCTTCCGCCACCGGCGGGCCGAGGTCAGGCCAAAGATGCCCAGGGCCACGGCGACGATGGCCGCCCCGGCCGGCAGGTCGAGGTAGTAGGCGGCCACCAGGCCGGCCTCCGCCGAGACGAGCGCGAACCCCACCGACCAGCCCACGGCCGACCGGAAGCTGGTGGCCACCTGCAGGCTGGCAACGGCGGGGATGACCATGAGCGCGCTCACCAGGAGCACCCCCACCACCCGGAGGGTGAGGGCGACCGTCACCGCCGCCAGCCCGGCGAAGCCGGCGTTCAGCCAGGCGACCGGGAGGCCCGCGACGGCCGCCGCCTCCTCGTCCAGGGTGACGGCGAAGAGTTCCTTGTGGGCCGCGGCGACCGCCAGCAGCACCAGCCCCCCCAGCCCGGCCATCAGGGCCAGGTCCAGCGGGGTCACCGTGACGATGCTGCCGAAGAGGTACGAGAACAGGTCCAGGTCTAAGCCGCCGGCCAGGGCCATGAGAATCAGCGCCAGCGCCAGGCTCCCCGACAGGAAGAGGGCCAGGGCGACCTCACCGTAGAGCTTCTGCCGGACGCGCAACTGCTCGACGCCCACCGCGCCGGCCACGGCCGCCAGCACCGCGCCGACCCCGGGCGGCAGCCCCACCAGCATCCCGGCCCCCACGCCCGCCAGGGACACGTGGGCCAGGGTATCGGCCATGAGGGAGTAGCGGCGCAACACCAGGAACAGGCCGATGACCGGCGCCACCACGGCCACGATGGCACCCGCCCACAGGGCCCGGACCATGAAACCGTACTGCAGGAACTCGGGCATCGCCGCCGTCCTCCCCCGTCGCCCCGCGGCTAGTGCTGGTGGTCCACCAGCCGGACCGGGGTCTGGTACAGTTCCTCCAGCGCCTCGCGGCCGGCCGTGAACCCGGCCGGCGGGCCGTGGTAGACCAGCCGCCGGTTCACGCAGGCCAGTTGCCGCACCTCGGTGGTGACCACGCCCACGTCGTGGGAAACCAGGATCAGGGTCATCCCCAGGTCCCGGTTCAGGTGGCGGAGGAGGCCGTAGAACGCCTCCTGGGCCTGGGCGTCCACCCCGACGGTCGGCTCGTCCAGGACGAGCAACTCGGGCTCCCCCGCCAGCGCCCGCGCGATCAGCGCCCGCTGCTGCTCGCCGCCGGACAGCCGGCCCACCAGCCGCCCGCGCAGGTGGACCAGGCCGACCGCTTCCAGCGCCCGGTCGACGGCCCGGCGGTCGTCGCGCCCCAGCGGCCGGAAGAGCCCGGCCCGCCCGTAGCGGCCGGTGGCCACCACCTCGCCCACGGTGGCCGGGAAGCGGGCGTCCAGCAGGTGGCCGCGCTGGGGAACGTAGCCCACCCGTTGCCAGTCGCGAAAAACCGCCACCGGGCGGCCGAACAGGCGCACCGCGCCCCGGCGCGGGCGCAGGCGGCCGAGGATGAGCTTCAGCAGGGTGGTCTTGCCGCCGCCGTTGGGGCCCACGATCCCCAGGAACTCGCCCGCCCACACGGTCAGGTTGATACCCTCCAGCACCGGGGGCCCGTCATAGGCGAAGTCCACCCCCTCTGCCTGGATCACGGGCTGGACGTCGGAATCTGTCGCGGGCCCGGCCGCGGCCGCGGCTTCGCCGGCCATGCGCGCCACCGTCCTCACCGGCACTCCAGCGCCGTCCTCAACTGCTCCAGGTTCCGCCGCATGAGGCTCACGTAGTCCTCGCCCGCCGCCTCTTCCGCCCGCGTCAGCCCCTCGATGGGGTTCAGCACCAGGGTCACGGCCCCCACCTCCCGGGCGATGGCTTCCGCCACCCGCGGGTGCACCAGCGTCTCGAAGAAGACGTACCGCAACCCCAGCTCCCGCGCCAGGCGCACCAGGGCCGCCAGGCGGGCGGGGCTCGGCTCGGCGTCGGGCGCCAGGCCCATCAGCGCGTGGACCCTGAAGCCGTAACGGTTGCCCAGGTAGGAGAAGGCGTCGTGGGTCGTGATGACGTCGCGGTGGCGGCAGTCGGCCAGGCCGTCCCGGAAGGCCAGGTCCAGCTCGGCCAGGCGCTCCAGGTAGGCCTGGGCGCCAGACCGGTAGGCGGCCGCGTGGTCCGGATCCACCTCGGCCAGGGCGTCCCGGATCAGCTCCACCTGGCGTGCCGCCAGCACGGGATCAAGCCAGACGTGGGGGTCGGGCGGCCCGTCCGCCCCCTCGGCTTTCTCCTGGCCGGGACCGGGATCGTGGCCGTGGTCGTCTTCGCCGGCGGCCGCGGGAGCCCACGCCACCAGCGGCAGCCCTTCGGTGGCCACCACCACCCGCGGCCCGACCGGTCCCAGCTCGGCCAGGAGCCGGTCGACCCACGGCTCGAACCCGGCACCCAGATAGATGAAGACGTCGGCCGACCTGATCCTGGCGGCGTCCCTCGGCGAGGGTTCCCAGTCGTGGGGCTCGATCCCGGGCAGTACCAGGTTGGTCACGGCCACCCGGTCGCCGCCCACCTGCCGGGCAAACTCGTAGAGCGGGTAGAAGCTGGCCACCACCTGCAGCGGGGGGGCGCCGGCCGGCTCCGGCGCCGTCGCCGCCGGCCCGCTTTCCCCCGAACACCCCGCCGCCACCACCGCGACGGCCACCGCCACGGCGAAGCTCGCCGCCGGCCCGCCGGCGCGCCCCTTGCCGGCCGCCCGTCTCCTCCTCCGTCCTGACGCGGCCACCCCGCCACCTCCGGGGAACTAGGAAAAATCCTGATTAGGATCATAAGCAAGTACCGGCCGCCAGTCAACCCCAACAGCGGTACCCGGCGGCAACCGGGAACCGTGGCCGGCGGGGAAGCTCAGGCCCTGCCCCAGGCGCCGAAGACCCGGAGCTTGTCGCGGACCAGGGCCGCCACGGCCTCCCTGGCCGGGGCGTGGAGCTTGCGGGGATCATCCGCGTCGGGGTGCTCGGCCAGATAGCGGCGGACCGCTCCGGTCCAGGCCAGCTTCAGCTCGGTGGCCACGTTGATCTTGGCCACGCCCAGGGCGATGGCCTGGCGGACCTGTGCGTCGGGAACGCCCGAGCCGCCGTGGAGCACCAGCGGGATGGCCACCCGTCCGGCGATGGCCGCCAGGCGGTCCAGGGCCAGGCGGGGCTCGGCCCGGTACATCCCGTGGGCGGTGCCGATGGCCACCGCCAGGAAGTCGCAGCCGGTGGCCGCCACGAACCGCTCCGCCTCCTCGGGGTCGGTCAGGGCAGCCTCGGCCTCGTCCACCGCCACCTGGTCCTCCACCCCCCCGATGCGCCCCAGTTCCGCCTCGACCGGCACCCGCCGGGCGTGCGCCGCCCGGACCACCTCCGCCACGGCCGCCGCGTTGGCCTCGAATGGCCGGTCGGACGCGTCCAGCATCACCGAGGTGAACCCCGCGTCCAGGGCGGCCAGCACCTGGTCTCCCCGGTGGGTGTGGTCCAGGTGCAGCACCACCGGGACGCTGGCCGCCTCCGCGATGGCCTTGACCGTGGCCGGCACCGCCTCAAGACCCAGCTGCCGCCACCCGCCGTAGGTGGTCTGGACCAGCACCGGGGCGGCCACCGCCTCGGCCGCCCGGACGATGGGCTCGATCATGTCCAGACTGTGGAAGGTGAAGGACCCGACGGCATACCCCTCCCGGCGGGCCCGCTCGAGAATCTCCTTGCCCGGCGCCAGCGCCACCCTGAACCGCCTCCCGCTCCGCAATTCTTCCCAGCCCCGCCAGCCCCTTCCGTTTCGCCTGGCGCCCGGAATCCTGCGCGGAGACAAATCCCTGCTCAGGCAGGTGGCTGGCTCCAACATTTCCCGAGTATCAGGCCATTCCACCGTGACCAGACTCCACCTTGGAAACATTTTGCGACGCGGGAGGTGACACGATGGCACTAGGTCAGAAGAGAAACCGGGCCCTCATTCCCGGCGCCATCGAAGCCCTGGAGCAACTGAAGTTTCAGGTGGCCCAGGAGATCGGGATCCCCAACTACCGGGGCTACCTCGGGGAGGTTCCGGCCCGCTACAACGGGGCGGTGGGCGGGAACATGGTGCGGCGGATGATCGCCCTGGCCGAGCAGCAACTGGCCCAGACGGGCGGCACGATCCCGCAGGCGGTGCTCCCCCCGACGGCCAGGCCCCAGGGGGCCCAGTTCGCTCTCGGGCCCGTCGGCACGGTGGGTGGGCCGGGCGCCTTCGCCGGCGGCCCGACTGCCAGCCCGTACCAGAGTCCCGGCGGTTTCGGCGGCCCGACCGGCGGTTTCGGCGGCCCGACCGGCGGTTTCGG
>DYFQ01000068.1 GCA_020725105.1 Symbiobacterium thermophilum | reverse complement strand
TCCTGGCCATGGTGGCCGGCCGCATCCCGGCGCTGGTAGAAGCCCAGCGCATTCGCGTTCAGGCTCATGAGCTCGCCGCCGTCCTCGGCCGGGCCAGCCGGGTGTCCTCCGGCCGGCCCCTTCGCGCTGCCTGCATCCGCGACGGACCGCGGCCCTACGCCCCCTCGGCGGCCTTGAACGCCGCCGCCACGGCGTCGCCCACCACCTCCACCATCCGGTGGATCTGCGCCTCGGTGACGACCAGCGGGGGCGACATGGCCACGATGTTCCCCGGGACCAGGCCGCGGACGATCACGCCCGCCGCCCGGGCCCGGTTCTGGACATCGAAGCCGATGGTCACCGGCTCGGGCAGCGCCCGGGTCGCCCGGTCGGCCACGAGCTCGACGGCGGCCATCAACCCCACCCCCCGGACCTCGCCGATGTTCGGGTGGTCGAGCGTCCGCAGCTTCTCCAGGAGGTAGCGGCCGAGTCGCGCCGACCGCTCCACCAGCCCCTCGCGCTCCATGATCTCCAGGTTCTTGAGCCCCACCGCACAGGCCACCGGGTGGCCACTGTAGGTGAGGCCGTGGGTCAGGGTCACCCCGCCGGCCTTCAGCCCCTCGTACACCCGGTCATGGAGGATGCTGGCGCCGAGCGGGGCGTAGCCCGACGTGATCCCCTTGGCGACGGACATGAGGTCCGCCACCGCGTTCCAGTGCTGCACGCCGAACCAGGTACCCAGCCGGCCGAAGCCGCAGATGACCTCGTCGGCGATCCAGAGCACGTCGTACTTGTCGCAGATCGCCCGGACGCGCTCGTAGTACCCCGGCGGCGGGACGATGACCCCGCCGACCCCCATCACCGGCTCGGCGATGAACGCCGCCACCTTCTCGGGGCCGATGCGCAGAATCTCCGCCTCGAGCGCGTCGGCGCAGGACGCGTCGCACCGGTCCTTGCCGTGGGCGCAGCGGTAGCCGTACGGCGGGTCGATGCGGCCGAACCCGGGCAACAGCTCGCCGTAGCCCTGCCAGAGGTTCTCCAGCCCGGTGGCGCTCATCGCGCCGTAGGTGAGCCCGTGGTACGCCCGGCGGAAGGCGATGAACGCCGTCTTTTCGGGCTTCCCGCGGGCGTAGTGGTACAGCCGGGCCAGCTTCAGCGACGTCTCGTTGGCCTCCGAGCCGCCGCTGGTGAAGTACACGTGGTTCAGGCCGGCCGGCGTCAGCTCGGCCACGCGGGCCGCCAACTCGATAGCGGGCGGGTTCGACCACCCCCAGAACAGCGTGGCGTACGACAGCGTCTTCATCTGCTCGTACGCCGCGCGGGCGATCTCCTCCCGGCTGTAGCCGGCGTTGGCCAGCCACAGCCCCGCAAGCCCGTCGATGTACTCCTTTCCGTCGGCGTCCCGGAGGACGGCGCCGTCCGCCTCGACGATCACGGCGCCCCCGGTCGCCTCGTGGTCTGCCAGCTTCACGTGGGGATGCAGGAGGTGGGCCTTGTCCAGCGCCACCAGCCGCTCCCGGTCCCAGCCGCCGGCCATCGTCTCAGTCCTTTCCTAGTTGCCCGTCTTCACCTCGGTCCAGACCTCACGCGACGGCCCGCACGAACCCGGCCAACTGACGGGCCACCGCCACGACCACCTTCTGCGGCGGCTCACGAATCTGGTATCCTTCATGGTGCCGGCCCCCTTGCGGTGGTTTTGCTCGGTTTGAGCGCCAGAGCAGTTCCCACCGCGGAGGGGCCGGCCCCTCCATTGTGTCTAGCGGTCCAGACCCCGGAGCCGGGGGTCGGTCAAGTCGCGGAGGGCGTCCCCCAGGAGGTTCACCCCGAGCACCAAAAGCGCGATGGCGATCCCCGGGAAGACCGACATCCAGGCCCCGTCGTAAATGAACTTCCGCCCGTCGGCCAGGATGTTTCCCCAGCTCGGTGCCGGCTGCGGGACGCCCAGCCCCAGGAAACTCAGGGCCGCTTCGGACAGGATGGCGTAGGCGAAGGTCACGCTGGCGTTCACCATCAGGGGCGACAGCGTGTTGGGCAATAGGTGGCGGAAGAGGATCACCCGGTCCGGCGCCCCCCCGGCCCGGGCGGCCTCGATGAACTCGTACTGCGCCACACTGAGCGCCGCCCCCCGGACCAGCCGGGCAAAGGACGGCGTGTAGACGATGGCCAGGGCAAGAATGATATTGCGCTTGGAGGGCCCCAGGGCGGCCATCACGGCCAGGGCGAGGAGCAGCCCGGGGAACGCCATCAGGGCGTCCATGAAGCGCATGATGACGTTGTCCAGCCGGCCGCCGTAGTGGCCCGACACCAGGCCGAGCACGGTCCCCGGGATGGCGCTCCAGAACACGACCCAGAAGCCGACCTCCATGGAGATCCGCGAGCCGTACACCACCCGGCTGAAGACGTCGCGACCGAACTCGTCCGTCCCCATGAGCCCGGCCGCGCCGGGCGGCAGCACCCGGTTCTTCACGTCGGGGAGGTTCGGATTCTTCGGGGCGATCCAGGGGGCGAACACCGCCATCGCGGTAAACGCCAGCACCAGGGCGAGGCCGACGGCCGCCCCGGGGTTCCGGGCGAGCTTCCGCAGCCCGTGAATCGCCGCCGCGGATCGGACGCGGGCGCCCGGCCATGCCTCAGCCGTGCCGGATGCGCGGGTCGAGATAGCCATAGAGCACGTCCACCGTGAGATTCACCAGCATAAAGATGACCGCCAGGTAGAGCACACCGGCCTGGACCACCGGGTAGTCCCGGGCCAGGATGGCGTTGATGATGAACCGGCCCATCCCCGGCAGCCGGAACACCGACTCCACGACGACCGTGCCACCCAAAAGCCAGCCGAAGTCCATCCCGGCCACCGTCACCACCGGGATCAGCGCGTTACGGAGCGCGTGGCGGTAAACGACCACCCGCTCCGCCAGCCCCTTGGCCCGCGCGGTGCGGACGTAGTCCTGGCCCAGGACCTCCAGCAGGCTGGCCCGGACCATCCGCGCGGTGACCGCCGCGAGAAGCAGGCCGAGGGAGACCGCGGGGAGGAGCAGGTAGCGCACTCCGGCCCCGAAGTCCTCAAAAAGCGAGACGAACCCACCCGACGGCAGCCAGCCCAGCCGGACGCTGAACAGGATGATGAGCAGGATTCCCGCCCAGAAGCTCGGCGTCGAGACGCCCACGAGCGCCCCGGCCATGATGGCCCGGTCCCACCAGGTGCCCCGCCGGCCGGCGGCGATGATCCCCGACGGGACGGACACCAGGAGCGAGATCAGCATGGCAAAGACCGCCAGCGACAGGGTGATGGGCAGCCGCTGGGCCAGGAGCTCCACCACCGGCCGCCGGCTGGAGAGCGACTTGCCCAGATCGCCCCGGACCGCCCCGCCCAGCCACGCCGCGAACTGCACGGGGACCGGACGGTCCAGGCCCAGCTGGTGGCGGAGGGCGGCAAGCTGTTCCGCCGACGCGTTCCGGCCGAGGATGACCGCCGCCGGATCGCCCGGGATGAAGTGGATGACGGAAAAGGCGATGGCCGAAACCAGAAACAGCACGGGGACGGCCATCAGCAGTCGCCGGGCGACGAAGACCGCCACACGCACCCCTCCCGGGAGGTCCCCAAATCATCCGCCGGGGGCCCCGAGTCGGAGCCCCCGGCGGTGCGCTCTCGGCTAGCTACCTTCCTCCGGCCAGCCACACGTTCCAGTAGCGGGTGAAGACGGCCGGCCACGGGACGAAGCCGCGGACGTTCTCCCGCATCCCGTAGTAGTACTCCTCGTGGAAGGTGACGAGCAGCGGCAGCTCCTCCATGAGGATCTTCTGCGCTTCCTCGTACAGCCGCTTCCGCTCGCTGAAGTCCGACGAATTGCGCGCCTGCTCCACCAGCCGGTCGTACTCCGGGTTGTTGAACCCGGACCAGGTCGTCGAGCTGTGGAGCCGGTTGTAGTACATGGGGTCCGGATCGATGAAGGTCCCGTAGCCGTACGAGATGAGGTGGTAATCCCCGGACTTGAAGGCGTCGATGAGCGCGCCCCATTCGAGGTAAACCACCTCGGCTTTGACCCCGATGGCCTCCAGGGCCGCCTGGGCCAGAACCGCCGACTTGTCCATGGCGACGTAGCCCTTGGTCGTCAGGATCCGAACGGTCTCGCCGTTGTAGCTCGACTGTGCCAGGTGCTCCCGGGCCTTGTCCAGGTCCTGGGTAGGTCCCTGGGCGTGGACATCGGAGTACCACGCCGACTGCGGGTTGATGGGCGAGTTGCCGACCACGCCGAAGCCGCCGTTGGTGGCTTCCAGCATCTCTTGCCGGTCGATGGCGTAGGCGAAGGCCTTGCGCAGGTGCTTGTCGGTCATGGGCCCGGTCTTCAGGCCGAACCAGAAGTTCCAGAACTCGTAGCTCGGCCCGGTGGATGCGCTGGTGATCCCGGGCAGGGCCTCCAGCCGCTCCGCCTCGCGGATGGGGATGAACGCGATGTCGATGTCGCCGGCCTCCAGCGCCGCCACGACCGCGGCCTCTTCCGTGATGGGGACGAAGACCAGCTCGTCGAGGTAGGCGACTTTCTTCCCCCCGGTGCCGCTGGGAGGCCCGTCGCCTCCGCCCCAGTAACCGTCAAACCGCCGCAGCACGACCTGCGAGTCCGGAACCCATTCGACGAACTGGTAGGGCCCGGTGCCCACGGGCTTGGTCAGCTGGCCGCCCTGGGCGTCGACCTCCTCCTTGGGAACCACGGCCACGGTGTACGGGCTGGCCAGGCCGATGAGGAAGGTGCCCGAGGGGTTCTTGAGGGTCACGTCTACCGTCAGCGGGCCGGTGACCTCCACCTTGTCGATGATGGCCAGCTCGGCGCCGCGCGGACCGTTGAGGAACCGCTCCAGGGAGTACTTCACGTCCTCGGCCGTCATCTCCCGGCCGTTGTGGAATTTCACACCCTCCTGGAGGTGGAAGGTGTAGGTCTTGCCGTCGTCGGAGAGCGACCATTCCCGGGCCAGCCCCGGCGTGATGCCGAAGCCCTCGTCCACAGTGAGCAGGCCCTCGAAGACGTGCCGCAACACCTCGTGGCTCTGCCACGCGAGCGCGACGTGGGGGTCGAGACCGACCACGTCCACGCTCATGGCGATCCGCAGCCTCCCGCCGAAGCGGGGCTCGTCCGCGGCCGGCTCCTGCGGCGTGGCCGCTTGGTCCTGGGGCGGCCTCTGGCCGCACGCGACGACCGCAAGGGCCAGCACGAGCAGCACCGCCGTGACTGCCGCCACCGCTGAAAACCGTCTAGGCATTGGAATCCCCCTCCGGGTGCGTATTCCGACGAAATCGAGTCTGTTAGATAGCCTGAAGATCAGGCAATAACATTGAGATAAGTGACGAGCTTGGCCCGAGTGAGGTGACTGGTCAACCCGGATGCTACTCCCAGCACGCTTCCCCGACCATCCCGCGTAGCGTCCTCCGCCCGCTTTCCTTGACGTTCATCACTGCTCTGCGCCATAGCTTGAGCAAGTTGTGCGTAGTGCAGATCAGTTTCCACTCGCTGTCACACGCCGACTTGCCCCGTCGCAGGAAGCGGTCGCAGCCCCGCGTCTCCTTGATCTGCCCAAAGACCGGTTCCACCGTCTGGCTTCGCTTCTTGTACAGGGCGCGGCCCCGCTTGGTCAAGAGTTTCCGTTCCATCCGCTCGCGTCGGCGATCGAAGGGTCGGCGATGAGCCCGTGCCAGTTCTCGATAGGGAGCTGGCTGGCCACGATGGTGGTCCGGCGTTGGGCGCGGTCGTCGATCACCTCCGACAGCTCCCGCCCCTGGGAGGCATTCAGGTGTCGTGTTGCCGAGATGTGGTTTCAGTGAAACGCTAAACCCGTCGTGGTTTTTTGCTATTTTTCGCTATGCCGCCTTCAATTCCTGCTGGGTCCGGAACTCACGGATGACCTGCAACGGCGGCCTCCCCCGGTTGTGACGGCCCTGGTGGGGTCGGCTGGATGTTGTACCGGGCAAGCCAGCGGTCCAAGTCAGCCCAGGATCTCCATCGCCCGCAGGACGCTCCACGCTCCGCTGGATGATGTCCTCGTCGGTGTTGGAGATGATGACCAGGTCGCTCCCCAACCTCATCCGCCGCAGGGCGGGCATCCTCGCCCTCGACCGGCAGCCCCAGCACCTCGGCCAGGGCCTGCTTGAGCCCGGACTCCCAGTCGATCAGGGTGCCGTAGCA
>DYFQ01000067.1 GCA_020725105.1 Symbiobacterium thermophilum | reverse complement strand
CCGTGAAGATGGCCCCCGGGATGGGTTTTCTCGCCGGGGCCGTGGTGGACCAGCACTTCGCCCAGCGAGGTCGGATCGGCCGCCTGCTCTCGGCGGTGGCCCAGAATCCCGACGTGCTCGGCATCGGCATCGACGAGAATACGGCCGTGGAGCTCCATCCCGACGGCAGGTTCTCGGTGGTGGGTTCGGAGACCGTCACCGTGGTGGACGGGCGGTCGATCCAGGCCACCAACGCCTCGGAGTCCCGGCCCGGCGAGCCGCTGGCCCTGACCCACGTGGTGGTGCACGTCCTGCCCCAGGGCTACGCGTACCACCTCCGCTCCGGCCAGCCCCGGCATACCCCGCCCCAGCCCCGGGCATCCTAGCGCCGGCCGGGTCGCGGCCGTAGGAGGGTTCAAGCTGCGTCTCGTGGACCTGCGCGCCCTTGAGGGGCGGAACATCCACAGCCACTACCCTGTGGTCGAGATGTGGCTGGACCTGGAGGCCTGCGCGGATCACGGCACGGACGCGTTTCCCCACTTCACCGAGGCGTTGCTGGACCTGCTCCCGTCCCTGGCCAGCCACTGGTGCTCCGCCGGCGGCCCGGGCGGTTTTCTCGACCGTCTCCGGGAAGGCACCTACCTGGGCCACGTGGTCGAACACGTGGCCCTGGAACTGCAAGCCCTGGCTGGTCTTCCGGTGGTCCACGGCAAGACCAGGCGGGGCGACCGCCCCGGGCTGTACCAGGTGGTGTACGAGTGCCAGTCGGCCGCGGCGGGGCTTGAAGCCGGCCGGGCCGCCGTGGCGATGGTTGAAGCCGTGCTGGCCGGCGACACCCCCGACGTGCCAGCCGAGGTGGCGCGGCTGCGGGCGGTGGCCGAGGAAGCCGAGCCCGGGCCCAGCACCCGGGCGATCATCCGCGCCGCCCGGCGACGGGGCATCCCGGTGCGGCGCGTCGGCCCCGGAAGCCTGCTCCACCTGGGATACGGCAGCCGGCAGCGCCGGGTCTGCGCCACCCTGACGGACCGCACCTCGTGCCTGGCGGCCGACCTGGCCGGCGACAAGGTGCTGGCCAAGGCCGTCCTGGCCCGGGCGGGCCTGCCAGTGCCCGACGGCGGCGTGGCGGAGACCGAGGCGGATGCCCTGGCCATAGCCGCGCGCCTGGGAGGACCGGTGGTGGTCAAGCCGGCCGAGGGGAACCAGGGCAAGGGTGTGGCCCTGGACCTGGACACGCCGGCCCAGGTGCGGGCCGCCTTCCAGCTGGCCCTGGCCTACGGACCGCGGGTCATCGTGGAACGCTACGTCGCCGGCCACCACTACCGGGTCCTGGTGGTCGACGGCCGGGTGGTGGCCTGCGCCGAGCGGATACCGGCCCACGTTGTGGCGGACGGCAGCCACCGCGTCCGGGACCTCATCGAGCTTTACAACGCTGACCCCCGCCGCGGCGAGGGGCACGGCCGCCCGCTGACCCGGATCCGGGTGGATCCGGTGGTCCTCATGGTCCTGCGCAAGCAGAACCTGGGGCTTGACGACGTGCCGCCCGCCGGCAGCCGGGTATGGTTGCGGGAAAACGCCAACCTGTCGACGGGGAGTACGGCCCGGGACGTCACCGACCTGGTTCACCCCACGGTGGCCGCCGCGGCCGTGCGAGCCGCCCGGGCCATCGGCCTGGACGTGGCGGGCGTGGACCTGGTCTGCGCCGGCGTGGACCAGCCCCTGGACCCCGGGTCGGCGGCGATCATCGAGGTCAACGCCAGCCCCGGCCTGAGGATGCACGAACACCCGTCGGCCGGCCGGCCCCGGGACTGCGGGGGCGCCATCGTGGACTATCTCTTTCCCCCCGGTGACGACGGCCGCATTCCCATCGTGGCCGTCACCGGCACCAACGGCAAGACGACCGTGTCCCGGCTGGTCGCCCACCTCCTCCAGGCGACCGGGCTGCGGGTTGGTCTGGCCGTCACCGGCGGCATCAGCATCGGGGGCCAACCGGTCAAGGCCGGCGACACCACCGGGCCCTGGAGCGCCCGGCTGGTCCTGGACGACCCCACCGTGGACGCCGCCGTGCTCGAGACGGCCCGTGGCGGGATCATCCGTGGCGGCCTCGCCTTCGACTGGTGCACGGTGGGCGTGGTGACCAATCTGACCGCCGACCACCTGGGTCAGGACGGCATCGAGACCCTGGAGGAGCTGGCCGACGTGAAGTCCCTGGTGGTGGAGGCCGTGCGGCGGGACGGCTGGGTGGTGCTGAACGCCGATGATCCCCGGGTCCTGGCCATGGCCGAACGGGCGCGGGCCGGCGTGTGCCTGGTTTCGGCCCAGGACGACCAGCCGGCCCTGCGCCGCCACCTGGAGCGGGGAGGCCGGGGCGTCTACGTGCACCGGGGCGTGCTGATGCTGGCCCAGGGACGCCAGGCTACCAGGCTCGTGCCGGCGAGGGCACTGCCGCTGGCTTACGGGGGCCGGGTCCGTCACCAGGTGGAGAACGCCGTCATCGCCGTCGCCGCCGCCTGGGGGTGCGGGGTCGCCCCCGACGCCATCGCGGCCGGACTCAAGACGTTTGGTACGTCGAGCGAGCACAACCCGGGGCGCTGGGAACTTCACTGGCTCGGCCCCGTCAGGGTCATCCTGGACTACGGCCACAACCCTGCGGCGGTGGCGGCGGCCATCGCCGCGGCCCGCGCCCTGGCGCCCCGGCGGCTGCTCGGGGTCGTCGGCGCCCCGGGGGACCGCCACGACGCCATGTATCACGCTCTCGGGCAGGTGGCGGCGGGGTTTGACCGGCTCTGGATCAAGGAAGACGCCGACCGGCGCGGCCGGCGGCCCGGCGAGGTGGCGGGCCTCATCCGCCGGGGGGCCCTTGACGCCGGCCTGGATCCCGCCCGGCTGCAGGTGGTGCTGCCCGAACTCGAGGCCTTTCACGCGGCCCTCGCCGCCGCCCGCCCGGGCGATGTGGTGCTGGTCTTCTACGAACAGTACCGGCCACTCAGGGCCGAACTCGGGTCCCGCGGCAGGGCCGCCGCCAGCCGGACCGGGCTGGCCGCCAGGCTCCGAGCCGTGTCCCTCCCGGGCCGCCGGCACGGCTGAGCCCGCCGCTTTCGCTTTCCCGGAGGGAATCTCCTACCTGCCACGAATCCTAGGCCGGAGGCGTGACCGTGGCGGACCGCGTTCACCTGGCCGTGGGCTACGCCAAGGTGAACCTGACCCTGGAGGTGCTGGGACGCCGGGACGACGGATACCACGACCTGGCCACCTGCTTTCTCCGGCTCCAGCTGGCTGACCGGGTCGAGGTGCGGGTGACTCCCCGGCGCGAACCAGACCTGGCGCTCGGTTGCCGGGTGGTGGGCCGGCCGGTCGAGGGGGGCGCCGGCAACCTGGCCTGGCGGGCCGCCGAGGCGCTCTACCGGTACGCCGCGCCGCCAGGCCCGGGGGGCGGCGGGTGGTCCGTCTCCATCAGGCTCACCAAGACCATCCCCGTCGCCGCCGGGCTCGCCGGGGGCAGCGCCGACGCCGCCGCCACGCTGCTCGCCCTGGACCGGGCGTGGGACCTGGGCCTGGGGGTGGCGGGGCTGGAACCGGTGGCCCGGAGCCTCGGCGCCGACGTGCCGTTCGCGCTGTGGGCCGCCGCCGGCACCCGGGCCGCCGTGGGCCGCGGCCGGGGCGACCGGCTGGAGCCGGTTCAGCCAGGCCGGACCTGCTGGGTCGTACTGGTCGACCCGGGGCTCGGGCTTGGTACGGCCCGGGTGTTTGCCCACTACCCCGGGCCGGTGTCGCGCCCGCCCGGTGCCCCGCCGCCCGGAGCGGCCACCGACCGGGTGGCCCGGGCGCTGGCCGAGGGTGACATCGGCCAGGTGGCGGCGGGGCTCTGTAACGACCTGGAAGCGGTGACCTTCTCGCTGGTGCCGGGCCTGGCGGAACTCAAGGCCAAGCTCCTGGCCGCGGGAGCGCTGGGGGCGGCCATGTCGGGCAGCGGGCCCAGCCTCTTCGGCCTGGCCGGGTCGCGCCGGCACGCCCGGGAGGTGGCCGGCCGCCTCGGGAAGCTGGTCCGCGGCAGCCTGGCGGTGCGCGTGGTGGCCGGGCGCTGAGGCGCCCTGGTAACCGGGAGGACATGATATGTCCAAGCAGGACGAAGTTGGAGCTCTGGTCCTGGCCGGGCGGGCCAACCTGGGGCCCTTCCGGGACCTGGGCCCCGCCTCCAGCGAAGCCCTGGTCGCCGTGGCCGGCCGGCCGATGCTGGACTACGTGCTCGGGGCGCTCTTCTCCGCCGAGGGGGTCGGCGCCGTGCGGGTGGTGGGGCCCGAGGCCGACCTGGGTCCGCACCTCAGCCGGCTGTACCAGGGCCGGGTGGCGCTGGTGCCGGCCGAGGACTCGCTGATGAAGAACGTGCTGGCCGGGGCCAGGGCGGCGGACCCCGGCCGCCCGCTCCTGGTGGTGAGCTCCGACATCCCGCTGCTCACCCCGGAGGCGGTGGAAGACTTTCTCGACCGCTGCCGGCCCTGGACGGCCGACTTCTACTACCCCATCATCCGGCGGGAGACCGTCCAGGAGGTCTACCCCGGCGGGCGGCGGACCTACGTCACCATCCGCGAGGGTACCTTCACCGGGGGCAACCTGGTGCTGGTGAACCCCCGGGTCCTGGAGGCCTGTGCCCGGCGGGCCGAGGCCTTCGTCGCCGCCCGCAAGAGCCCGCTGCGACTCCTGCGCCTGCTGGGACCGGGATTCGTCCTCCGCTTCCTGCTGAAGCGGCTGACCATCGCCGACCTGGAGCGGAAGGTGTCCGGCCTGTTCGGGATCACCGCCCGGGCCGTCATCACCCCCCACGCCGAGGTGGGCATGGACGTGGACCGGCTGGAGGACCTGCGGCTGGCCGAGCGGGTTCTTGCCGGCCCGCCCGGGCCGCCCGCCTGACCCCGGCCCGCCCGGTGGCGGGCGGCAGGGGAAGGTGGCGCCGGCCCCGAAGGCGGTGCTGAATGATGGCGCCGCCGGATGGATATATTGTTCGGCTGGCGCCCCAGAACGTTCGGCTCGGGTGCGGGAGGGAGGTGCCGGACATGACGAGCCGGCGCCTGAGGCGGGCCCAGCGGGTGGTCGGCATCCTGAAGCTCCTGGTGGACCGGCCCGGGACCGTGATTCCCCTGGCCACGTTTGCCCAGCGGTTCGACGCGGCCAAGTCCACGATTTCTGAAGACGTGGCCGTCATCAGGGAAAGCCTGGAGGCCTTTGGCCTGGGACGGGTGGAGACCCACTTCGGCGCGGCCGGCGGGGTGCGCTACGTGCCCCAGATCCCGCCGGCGGAGACGGTCGGGGTCATCACCGACCTCTGCCGCCTGCTGTCGTCCCCCGAACGGGTACTGCCCGGCGGCTTTCTCTACATGACCGACATCATCTTCTCCCCGGTCTGGGCGGCGGCGCTGGGGGAGATCTTCGCCACCCGCTTCCGGGAGACCGAGCCGGACTACGTGCTGACGGTGGAGACCAAGGGGATTCCCATGGCCCTCATGACCGCCCGGGCGCTGGGCCGGCCCCTGGTCATCCTGCGCCGGGACATCAGGGTCACCGAGGGCACGGCGGTCCACATAAATTACGTATCGGCATCCACCCGCCGGATCCAGTCCATGTCGCTACCCCGGCGGGCACTGCCCGTCGGGGCCCGGGTCGTCTTCATCGACGACTTCATGCGGGGTGGCGGGACGGCCAGGGGCATGCTCGACCTCATGGACGAGTTCGACGCCCGGGTGCTGGGCATCGGCGTCCTCCTGGAGACGGCGGAGCCCGGCAGCAAGCTGGTGCAGGACTACACCTCCCTGGCGGTGCTGGAGCGGGTGGACGAGGCGGCGCGGCTGGCCGAGGTGGCCCCCAGCGCCTGGGTGCGGCAACTGGCCGCGCCGGCCGGGAGTTGAAGCAAGGAGTTCTTTGGATGAACGTCTCACCGGCCGCCATCAGCGAGGCCCGGTGAGACCGAGGCGGAACTGACCCTGGAGGCCAGAAACCCGGCGCACGCCCGGAGCCTGGCCGCGCCCTGCAAGAGGCGGGACACTCCCCGCGCCTGCTCTGAGGCGCGAAATTTGGCAGATCGCCACGATCGCTTTTCCCGCTCTTCCCCCGGCTTGGCGCAGGGAATCGACGGCGCCCCGCGAAAGGGCTTGCTACCATATTCTGGCACGCGCGAATGGGGGAGATCCTGGTGCAGGTGACCGATGTGCGGCTACGGCGGGGCAATAACAGCGAGGGGAAGATGAAGGCCTTCGCGTCGGTGACCTTTGACAACGAGTTCGTGGTGCACGAGGTGCGCATCGTGGAGGGAGCCAACGGGCTGTTTGTGGCCATGCCCAGCCGAAAGACCCAGGACGGAGAGTACCGGGACATCGCCCACCCCATTACCCCTGAGACCCGGGCCAAGATCCAGGACGCCGTGCTCCGGGTCTACCAGGAACAGGCCAGCCAGACCGCCTGACCGTCATCCCGTTCCTTCCGCCATCGAACCGGCCCGCGGTGGTCGAGGCGCGGCTCTCCTCGCCGCGCCACCGCCGGGGGCCGCCTCCTCTTTCCACGCCGTGGCCCCTGCCCCGGTCCGTTGCGGGTGGCAGGAGCGGCCCCCGGCCGCCGAGAAGAGCCGCCCAGGTACAGCCAGGCGACGGCTGGTCCGCGGTGGCCCGTGGCGCCTCCGTGTTGTGGCCGCGGGCCATCGGCCGGCTGTCCGGTGCGTGCGCCTGCCTCCGGTCACCGGCGGTACCCGGAGGAGGAGATACCGGGTGGTGCACGTCTTCGAGGACGTGGCC
>DYFQ01000066.1 GCA_020725105.1 Symbiobacterium thermophilum | reverse complement strand
TCGGCCTTGAGGACGGTGAGGTCGCGATCGACCGGCCGGAGAAGCTGCTGGCCTACGTCCGGGACTGGTACCGGTTTCAGGCCGGTTTCCTGCCGGTTCTCCCCGCCGTCGACCTGCCACTTCCGGCGGAGCCCGGCGAGGTGGTCCACGCCCGGTCCCCGGAAGTCAGGTGCGTGGACATGGACTTCGGCTCGGTCATGGGCAGGGCTTCCGACGTGGGCCAGGTCTGGGTCACCAGCTGCCGGGTGATCTTTAACTCGCCCTACCAGACCCTCTCCATCCCGTTTGAGCGGGTGGTCCACCGCGACGTGAACCAGCGCCGGGGTTTTCTGGTGGTCGAGGCCGGCGCGACCCATCCCGTCTACTTTTACGCCCGCACCGGGGACACCATCGCCGCGGCCTTCGAGGGCGCCCTCAGGAACTTCCGGGCAGGGGTTTCCCGCTCCCCAAACGAAGAGTAGCCGCGGTACGCGCCCGCCCGCCGGTGGCCGGTCCAGGCCCCGGCGGCCCCCGAGCTGACGTTGGAGGCGTGGCCCATGCCGCAGGCGCCGACCCTCGGGCGGTGGCTTGATCAGGTGCGTTTCAGCACCGCCTGGGACATCGTGGGAGCCCTTATCGACATCGCCATCGTGGCGTTCGTCTTCTACAAGCTTTTCACGCTCATCCGGGGCACCCGCGCGGTTCAATTGCTGAAAGGCATTCTCGTGCTGCTGGTCGCCACCAGCGTCAGCCGCTGGCTGCACCTTTACACCATCCACTGGTTGCTGCAGAACGTCCAGGTCATGCTGGTCGTGGCCCTGCCCATCGTCTTCCAGCCGGAACTCCGGCGGGCCCTGGAGCAACTGGGCCGGGGGCGGCTGTTCACCCGCCCGCTGTCTCAGCTGGGTGAGGAAGCCGTCAACCGGCTGGTGGGAGAAATCGCCCGGGCCGTGGAGATCCTGGCCCGCAACCGGGTCGGGGCGCTCATCGTCGTCGAGCGGGAGACCGGGCTCAACGACCTGATCGAGACCGGCAGCCGCATCGACGGCCTGGTCTCCGCCGACTTGCTGGTGAACGTGTTCATCCCCAACACGCCGCTTCACGACGGGGCGGTCATCATCCGGGGCGACCGGGTGATGGCGGCCGGTTGCTTCCTGCCCCTGTCCGAGGCGTTGGAGGTTTCCCGGGAACTGGGCACCCGCCACCGGGCGGCGCTCGGCGTGACCGAGGCCACCGACGCCCTCTGCGTCGTGGTGTCCGAGGAGACGGGCTCGGTGTCACTGGCCAGCGGGGGCAAGCTCATGCGCAACCTGGACGACAAGACCCTTCGCGAGTTGTTGACGGCGCTCTTGCTGCCGGCCCGGCCTGCGCCGTTCGGCTGGTTCAGCCGCGGGGCGGGGGCGTGATTGCGGGGGCGCCGGGCACCGCTCAAACCGTGGAGGTCCGCGGTGGATAAGCTACTGGAGAAGGACATCGCCCTCAAGCTGACCGCCGTGGTGCTCGCGGTCATCCTGTGGTTTCAGGTGGCTGCGGAGCAGAACCCCGTTGACCAGCGAACCATGCGGGACGTACGGGTGGAACTCAGAAACCTGCCCGCCTCCATGGTTATCCTTCAGGCACCTCCGGCGGTCGGCGTGAGGGTGCAGGGCACCGTGCGGGAACTCCAGCGCCTCTCGCCCAGGGACATCACGGCATACGTTGATCTCCAGGGAGCGCAACCGGGCTCCTTCCCGTACTCGGTGACGGTCAACCCGCCGGCCGGCATCGAGGTGGCGGCGGTCACCCCCGCCCAGGTGACGGTGGTGGTGGACACCCTCGAAAGCCGGCAGGTGCCGGTGGAAGTCGTCGCTCAGGGGAGCCTGGGCGACGACTACGCCGCCAGGATGCCGCTGGTGGAGCCGACCCAGGTCCGGATCCAGGGTCCCTCCAGCCGGGTGAGAGCGGCGGCGCGGGCCGTGGCCACCCTCGACATCGGCGGCCGGACCCAGGACGTGACCGAGGTCCTGCCGGTTCACGTGGTGGACGTCGACGGGCGGGAACTGGCCGGGTTGCAGGTGACGCCGGCCACCGTCCGGGCCACGGTTCCCGTCGTGCAACTGCCGCCGCCCGTCACGGTGCCGGTGGAGGTGGTCACCTCCGGCCGGCCGGCCCCCCGGTACTGGGTGGACCAGATCTCGGTGGTCCCCGCCGAGGTGGAAGTGCGGGCCCACGCCGAGGCGGCGAGCCTCGAGGTCCTGCGGACCCAGGCGGTGGACATCGCCGGGGCCACGGGGGACGTGGTCCGGACGGTCGGGTTCCAGTTGCCCCCCGGCGTCGAGAGGGTGCGACCCGCCCTGGCCGAAGTCAGGGTGGCCATCGTCTTCGAGCCGGAGGCCGAGGCGGTCCTGGAGGCCGTTCCGGTGGTGGTCGAGAACCTGCAGCCCGGGCTGCAGGCGCAGGTCAGGCCGGCGGCCGTCACCATGGTGGTGCAGGGACGCAAGAGCCTGGTGGACGGCTTGCAAGCCGGTGAACTGAGGGCGGTGGTCGACGGCACCAGCCTTGGTCCCGGGGAGCACAGGCAGCCGCCCACCCTGGCCCTTCCCCGAGACGTACGGCTGGTGCGGGTCGAGCCTGAAGAAGTCGTCGTCCTGATCCGACGTTGAGTTGTGTCGCAACAATATCGCGCGGCGGTGGCCGCTTCGAGGAGCGTGGCCGGTGGGGCGGCTGTTCGGCACCGACGGGGTGCGGGGTACGGCCAACGTCGAACTCACGCCCGAGATAGCGTACCAGCTTGGGAGAGCGGGAGCCTTTTACCTGACCGAACTGGAAGGAGCGGGCCGCCGCCCGGGGCGAAGGCGCGCTCCCCGGCGGCGGGCCCAGATCCTCATGGGCAGGGACACCCGGATCTCCGGCGACATGCTCCAGGCCGCCCTGGTGGCGGGGATCTGCTCGGTCGGCGCGGACGTGCTGCTGGCCGGCGTGATGACCACGCCTGGAGTGGCGTACCTCACCCGGGCCCTGGAGGCCGACGCCGGGGTGGTCATCTCGGCCTCCCACAACCCGGTGGAAGACAACGGCATCAAGTTCTTCTCCCGCGACGGTTTCAAGCTGCCTGATCCCGTTGAGGACGGCATCGCGCAGCTGGTGGTTCGCAGACAGGACGACCTTCCCCGACCGTCCGGCCCCCACGTTGGCCGCGTGATCCCGGTCGCCGACGCGGTCGAGAGGTACGTGTCGTACAGCGCTCGGACGGTCAAGGTCTCCCTGCGCGGCCTGCGGGTGGTGGTGGACTGCGCCAACGGCGCGGCCTCGGAGGTCGCGCCCCGGGTCCTTGGTGACCTGGGAGCCACCGTCATCCCCCTCTTCAACCAGCCCAACGGGATAAACATCAACGTGGGCTGCGGCTCGACGAACCCCGAGGCCATGCAGCAGGCCGTCATCGAACACCGGGCCCACGTGGGGTTGGCCCACGACGGCGACGCCGACCGGGTGCTGGCGGCCGACGAACGTGGCCAACTGGTCGACGGAGACCAGATCCTGGTCATCTGTGGCCTGCACCGCCTCCGGCAGGGGCGGCTGCCCAACCGTATGGTGGTGACCACCGTACTGTCGAACCACGGGCTGGAACTGGCCTTCAAGCGGGCGGGGGTGAAGGTGCTCAGGACGGCGGTGGGCGACCGGTACGTACTGGAGGAGATGCTCCGCTCGGGAGCCACGGTGGGAGGCGAGCAGTCGGGCCACCTGATCTTTCTCGACCACAACACCACCGGCGACGGCATCATCACCGCCCTGCAGTTATTGCAGGTGATGGTGGAGACGGGACGGTCCCTTTCGGAACTGGCCGCCCAGATGCCCAGGCTGCCGCAGGTTCAGGTCAACGTGTCGGTGCGAAACAAGGAAGGACTCGACAAGAACGAGCGCATCGCCGTCGCCATCGAACAGACCCGGGAGAAGCTGGGCCACCACGGCCGCGTGCTGGTCCGGCCGTCGGGCACCGAGCCCGTGGTCCGAGTGATGCTGGAAGGCGATGACGAAGCGCGGCTACGGGCCATGGCTCGTGAACTGGCGGAGCTCATCGCCGACGAACTGGCCTAGGCCGGTTCGCGCCAGAGTCCTTTCTTGCGCACCCGCCGGCCGGCGGCGTATGATGGAAGCACGGCCGGCGCGCCAGCCGCACCGAACCCGGACACGACCGGGAACCGGTTCAGGTCCGGCGGCGTCGTGGCCGATGGGAAGAGTGAACCCGCCTGGTCGGCGGGGGCAGTAGTGGCGAACTTAGCGCCGGCACTCATCCGGGCGAACGGACCAAGCCCGCCCGGGTGAGTGGACGAGGGGACAGGGGGCGCCCGTCGGGCGCCGCATCGAGACTTCGGCGGATACCTGTCCGGTTGGCCACGACCGAAGGGCCCGTGCAAAGCCGGGAGGCGACTCCCGGGACAATGGCGGGCCCGGTGGTGCCGGGTGTTCCCGGCGGGCCGGCAGCCGTACTGCCGCCCAAGGCAAAGGGGAGCCCTGCCTGCGACGGGGCCGGGGCCGCCACGTCCCACCGGCGGCCGAGGCCAGCCGTGTCGCGTGCCTGCCGCCGCGTTTCCAGGGGGTAATCCCACCACTGGGAGGTTCTGCGCGTATGTGCGGCATCGTGGGCTACGTGGGTCCCCAGCGGGCGCTGCCCATCCTCATCAGCGGCCTCAAGAAGCTGGAATACCGCGGTTACGACTCGGCGGGCGTTTCCCTCCTGGGGCCGGACGGCCCCGTCACCTCCAAGGCAGCCGGCAAGATCCGGGAACTTGAGGCGCGGCTTGAGGGGGTTCCGGGTGGCGAGGGACCGGTCCTGGACGGCGCGGGCGACGCCCAGGTAGGCATCGGCCACACCAGGTGGGCCACCCACGGCCGGCCATCGGACACCAACGCCCACCCCCACTCGGGATGCTCCGACGACTTCGTCGTCGTGCACAACGGGATCATCGAGAACTTCGCCGCGTTGAAAGAGGACCTGGTGGCCCGGGGCCACGCCTTCCGCTCGGAGACGGACACCGAGGTCATCCCGCACCTCCTCGAGGAGGAGTACCGGGGCGATCTGGTCCGGGCGGTCCTGCGGGTGGTGGCGCGGCTGCGGGGTTCCTTCGCCCTGGCCATCATGGCCCGGGCCGAGCCCGACCGGCTGGTGGCCGTCCGCAAGGACAGCCCGCTGGTTATCGGCCTGGGCGACGGCGCCAACTTCATCGCCTCCGACCTGCCCGCCATCCTGGAGCACACCCGCCGGGCCTATATCCTGGAAGACGGCGAGGTCGCCGTGCTCACCCGCGACTCCGTCGAGGTGCTGGACACCGCCGGCCGCCCGGTCCAGAAGGAAGAGTTCCTGGTCCGGTGGGATCCGGGCCAGGCCGAGCGGGCCGGCCATCCCCACTTCATGCACAAGGAGATTTTCGAGCAGCCCGACGCCATCAGGGACACGCTTTCGGGGCGCCTGACAGACGACCCGCCGGGAGTCCGGCTGGAACTGAAGCTGAGCGCCGAGGCGGCGGCCCGGATGCCCCGGCTGTTTTTGGTGGCGTGCGGCACGGCGTACCACGCGGGCCTGGTGGGCCGGCACCTGGTGGAGCGGCTGGCGCGGCTGCCGGCCGAGGTCGAGGTGGCTTCGGAATTCCGCTACCGGGACCCTGTCGTGCCCGAGGGCAGCCTGGCCGTGATCATCAGCCAGAGCGGCGAGACCGCCGACACCCTCGCGGCCCAGCGGCACCTTCGCTCCAGGAACGTGCCGGTGGTGGCCGTGACCAACGTGGTCGGCAGTTCGGTGGCCCGCGAGGCTGACCAGGTGCTTTACACCTGGGCCGGCCCGGAGATCGCCGTCGCTTCCACCAAGGCCTATACCACCCAGCTTGTGGCCCTCACCCTGCTGGCGATTCACCTGGGCAGGCTACGGGGCACGCTCAGCGACGAGGTCACGGTGGAACTGGTGGCCGGGATCCGGCAGCTTCCGGCCCTGGCCCGGCAGGTGCTGGAGCAGGCGCCGGCCGTCGAGGCCGTCGGCCGCCGCCTGGCCGCCGCCCGCGACATCTTCTACATCGGCCGCGGGCTGGACTACGCCCTGGCCCTTGAAGGCCAGTTGAAGCTGAAGGAAATCTCCTACGTCCACGCCGAGGCCTACCCCGCCGGGGAGCTGAAGCACGGTACCCTCGCCCTCATCGAAGACGGGGTGCCGGTCATCGCCATGGCCACCCAGCCCGACCTGGTGGACAAGATGGCCTCCAACATGCGGGAGGTCAAGGCGCGGGGCGCCGAGGTGATCGCCGTGGCCATGGAGGGCGACGACGAGGTGCCGCGCCACGCCGACCAGGTCATCTGGCTGCCAAGGACCAACCCGCTGCTGGTGCCGGCCCTGGCCGCCATCCCGCTGCAGTTGCTGGCGTACTACGCCGCGGTGGAGCGGGGCTGCGACGTGGACCAGCCGCGCAACCTGGCCAAGAGCGTGACGGTGGAGTAGGTCCCAAGGAACCTGACGGTGCAGTGAGCCAGGGGTGGTGGAAGAACCCGCCACCCCTGGCCGCTTGCGCTCAGGGCGGGTCCAGAGCGGGTCAGGTCGTAGGCCAGGAGGTTACGGCGCGGGGGCCGCAACCAGCGCCTGGCGGCGCACGTCAACCACGCCGCGGGGGCTCAGCCTGACGGCCGGGACGGCGGTGAAGGTGAGGGTGGACAGAGCCAGGAACGGCCGCTCGAGCGGGCAGCCCAGGCTGCGGGCGGCGGCCTCCCACTCGCGTAACCCCCGGGCCACCTCCGGCAGGGGCCGGTCGGAGATGGCCCCACCGTGGGGCATGGGCAGGCGGGCCAGCACCTGGCCGTCTCTTATCACCACCGCGGCCCCGCCACCCTCCTGCATCGCCCGGACGGCGGCGGCCATGGCCTCGGGGTCGGCGGCCACCACCACCGGCACGCAGCCGTCCCAGCCGGTGGCCGCGGCGATGGCGCCCGCCTTCAGGCCGTAGCCGGCCACCGGGGCCAGCCCGACCCGGTCGGAGTGGCGGT
>DYFQ01000016.1 GCA_020725105.1 Symbiobacterium thermophilum | reverse complement strand
CGGGCCGTGCGGGCCCCGCCCGCCGGTGCCGGTACGGATAGGGGTTCCCCCCTGCCTGGGCCTCCCTTGGAGGGACGCGCGGGATTGCGGCTGTAGCCGCGGTCCCGGGTGATCAGTCCGGCAAGCCGTCGCACATGCCACCCGGCATCCTTGCAGGTCCCGGGCGGGTGCCGCAAACGGCATGGGCTGCAGCCGCCCCCGAACAAGTGTACTACATGGCTATTCGGCTATGCAACCAAAACTTCGAACCGTCCAAGGCAAATACGACATTCTGCTTATTCTGCTTATGTATGCATGTCAACCAGAGCGGCTGTTGCCAACCCTGGCCTACGCCATGGCCTGCGGGAAGGCCATCGTCTCCACCCCGTACTGGTACGCCCGGGAACTCCTGGCCGACGGCCGCGGCCGACTCGTCCCCTTCCGCGACAGCCGGGCCATCGTGCGGGAACTGACGGCGCTCCTGGGTGACGAGGGGCTGAGAAACCGCCTCCGCAAGCAGGCCTACCAGTACGGCCGGCAGATGGTCTGGCGGGCTCGGCCACCTGCGGACCATGACCGACGACACGGGGCTGCTGCAGCACGCCGCCTTCACCACGCCTGACCGGTTCCACGGGTACTACACGGACGACAACGCCAGAGCGCTGGTGGGAATGACCCGGAACTGGCAGTTGTACCAGGACGAATCGGTCCTGCCCCTGCTCCAGACCTACCTGTCATTTCTCCACCACGCGCTTGACCCGGTCACCGGACGGGCGCGGAACTTCATGAGCTACGACCGCCGCTGGGCGGAGCAACCTCATGCAATGGGCCTTCGGCTGGTTCTTCGGCCAGAACGACGTCCGGGCGGTGCTCTATGACTTCACCACGGGCGGCTGTTTCGACGGCCTGCACCCCGCCGGCGTCAACCGGAACCAGGGCGGCGAGTCAACCGTTTGCTGGCTCCTGGCGCTGCACCAGATGCACCTGCAGGTGCACCAGGCCGTCCGGGGGCCGGAGGAGCCCCTTGAGACAATCATGGCTGCCGAGGCCGGGGGACATGAGACCGCCGCCCCGGTATCGCCCTGTGGCAAAGGTCTCGCCTGCTGAGGAAAACTGCCGCAGCCGTCTAACCCTGACCAAGCAGGGACGGAGGCGCGTCACGACGAACCAGCCCCGTCGGGGTCGGGCGCCACAGTTTGGGATGCTGCCTGATGGGCCTGCTCAACAACGTAGTACCCGTCCTGATCCTGGTGGCCGCCGGCTGGCTCGTGCGCCGGCCCCTCAACCTCGACGCCAGGCTGTTCGCCCGTTTCACGCTTCTTGTTCTCCTGCCCGCCATGATCTTTCACTCGATCCTCAGGGGGGCGGTGGCCGCCGGCGAGGTGGCCCGCATCGCCGCCTTCGCCATTCTCTCCACCCTGGTGCTGACCGGCGTTACCGTCCTGGTGAACCGCCTCTGGCGGTGGGGCCCGGACGTGGAGAGCGCGCTGCTGCTGGCCACCGTGTTCTCCAACGCCGTGAACTACGGCTTCCCCATCATCTACTTCGCCTGGGGCCAGCCGGGCCTGGACCGGGCAGTCATCTTCGGCATCTGCCAGGGCCTGTTGATGAGCACTGCCGGCGTTTATATCGCCTCCCGGGGAAAGGTCGGCTGGCGGCAGGCGCTCCGTCCGGCCGCCACCAACCCGCTCTTCCTGGCCACCCTCGTGGGCTTCACCTGGCGGGCGACCGGGCTGACGCTGCCCGACGCTCTCGCCCGCCCGGTGGAACTGGCGGCCGGCGCCGCCATCCCCATGCTGCTTCTCGTGCTCGGGCTGCAACTGGCGGACACCCGGCTCCAGGGGGCGAAGGTTCAGGTGGCCACCGCCGCGTTGCTGCGGCTGCTCGTCGCCCCCGCCGTGGCGTGGGCCGTCACCCTGGTGGTGGGGGTGGAACCCCTGACCGCCAGGGTGCTGACGCTTCAGCTGGCGGCGCCGACGGCGGTGGTCACCACCCTCCTGGCCATCGAGTACGGCTGCCGCCCCGACCTGGTGGCCAGCGTCACCCTGACCACCACGGTGCTCAGTCTCTTCACGGTGCCCGGACTGCTCTGGTTGTTGCACTGAGCTGTCCGGGCGGGCAGGACCGGGGCCGGCGGCGCGGCGTAGTCATCCCGCCGCCCGGCTCAACCCACGGCACCGGGCACTGTAGTCGCGAGTAAGGAGTTGACCCCGTTGGACGAATTCGCGTGGCTCGACGCCACCGCCCAGGCGGAACTGGTCCGCACGAAGCAGGTGAAGCCGCTGGAACTGGTGGACGCCGCCATCGCCCGCATCGAGCGGCTGAACCCGTCGGTCAACGCCGTGGTGACCCCGATGTACGACGAGGCCCGCGAACTGGCCGCCGGCCCGTTGCCGGACGGGCCGTTCGCCGGGGTACCGTTTCTGTTGAAGGACCTCGGAGCTCTTTACCGCGGGGCCAGGTACACGGCGGGCTCGGCGTTTCTGAAGGACTGGGTATCGCCCATGGACACCGAACTGGTGGCCCGCTACCGCCGGGCGGGTCTGGTGGTGCTCGGAAAGAGCAACACCCCCGAGTTGGGACTCGTGCCCACCACCGAGCCCGCGCTCTTTGGCCCTACCCGTAACCCCTGGGACCTGACCCGGACGGCGGGAGGCTCCAGCGGCGGCGCGGCCGCGGCGGTAGCCGCCGGGATGGTGCCCTTTGCCCACGGTAGCGACGGCGGCGGCTCCATCCGGATTCCCGCCTCGTGCTGCGGCCTGTTTGGCCTGAAGGTGAGCCGGGGCAGAAACCCCAGAAACCCGGACCTCGGCCTGTCGGTGGACCACGTGCTCACCCGCTCGGTCCGGGACAGCGCGGCGCTGCTGGATGCTACGGCCGGCCCGGCCCCCGGCGACCCCTACTGGGCCCCTCCGCCCGCCCGCCCGTACATCGAGGAGGTGGGCGCGGACCCCGGCAGGCTCCGCATCGCCTTCACGGCCGCCGCCCCCACCGGGGTCCCGGTGCACCCCGACTGCGTGGCGGCGGTCGAGGACGCCGCGGCCCTCTGCGCCGACCTGGGCCACGTCGTCACCGAGGCGCCGGCGCCCATTGACGGTCCGGCCTTCGCCCGGGCGTTCACCGGCTTCTGGGCGGCCATGTGCGCCACGACCGTCGACAGCCTGGCTCAACTGACGGGCCGGACACCAACCCCGGAGCAGTTCGAGCCCTTCACCTGGGCCCTCGCGGAACTGGGCCGGCAGCGGAGCGCACCGGAGCACCTCCTGGCGGTGGTACACCTGCAGGCGGTGGCCGCAGCCATGGCCGCCTTTTTCACCGAGTACGACCTGTGGCTGACGCCTACGGTGAGCCAGCCGCCGCCACCGCTGGGCAGCTTCGAGGCGCCGCCGGACAACCCGTTGGCGCCTCTGGCCCGCTCGGGCGCTTTCGTGCCTTTCACCCCGCCGGCCAACGCTATCGGCGCCCCCGCCATGTCGGTGCCCCTTTACTGGAACGGCGAGGGGCTGCCGGTGGGGGTGCAGTTCGTGGGCCGCTTCGGCGACGAGGCCACGCTCCTGCGCCTGGCGGCGCAACTGGAGCAAGCACGGCCGTGGGCGAAACGCCGCCCGCCGGTGCCCGCCTGACCTTGAGGGGGTTGTCCGCCTGTTTCCTGAGGGGTGTCGCCCTGGGGGATATCACCGCGGAGTCACCCCTCAGGCGTTAGCGTGGGGTCAATGGCGATCCTGTCGGGATACCAGGTCGATGGCGTGGAGCCGGTTGTCGGCGGCGAAGTACAGCGTGTCGTCCACCCGGACCAGCAGCAGGGGGATCCCCCACGGGAAAGACGGGCTCCGGGCCCCACCGTTGTACTTCCACCTGATCTCCCCGGTGTCGGGAGCGAGGGCGTACAGGTACCCGTGATCCCCAGCCACGTACACCGTCTGCTCGGCATAGAGCGCCACCGAGGCAAACCCGTATTCGGCGTCCAGGCTCCATCTGTACGAGCCGGTTTCGAGGTCGAAGGCGTGCAAGCGGCCGTCTACGGCCAGGTAAACGGCACCGTCCCCTGCCGCCGGCTGGTGCACGTGGGCCTTATAGCCCAGGTCAAGACGCCAGAGCGACGCCCCCGTGTCGAAGTCCACGGCCTGAAGGTAGGTGTGGTCGGTCTCGTCCCAGCCAACAGCGAGGAGGATTCCCTCTGCCACGACGGGCAATACGGCCGGCCCGAGGCCGGTGTGGAACCTGCGGATTTCCGCTCCGGTCAGGGGATCAAGGCCGTATAGGTAACCTCCGCCCGCCCCCAGGTACACCAGGTCTTCGATCAACTCCACGCCACGAGCCCACGCGACGTCCAGCCGCCAGCGCTCAGCACCGGAGGCGTTGTCAAGCGCCAGGAGGAAGCCCTGACGCGGGCCGGCGGTGTGGCCGACGACGTACACCCCGCCGTGGCCGGCGACAATCGAGTTGATCCAACCCCTGGTCTCCACCTGCCAGCGCGGCAGGCCGGAGGCTGCCTCGAGGGCGTGCACCCTACCGGCCGAGTCGGGGACGTAGACCGTCTCCCCGTCGGCCGTCACCCCGGGTCCCGTCCCGTCCACCTCAAACCGCCACAGCGGACGCCCACCGGCGTCCACGGCCTGCACGTAACCGGCCCCGTGACCGGCTTGAAGGTACAGCCGCCCCCCGGCAGCCGCCAGCCCGCGAATGGTGTCGTCGGCCCCCAGCACCCAGCTTGCCTTCACCGAGGGGTAAACGGTCCGATGCTCTGGCGCCAGCAGGGTCCGCAGGTCGAAGCGGAAGAGTTCGTCCTGGGTCAGCAGGTACACGTGGCCGTGCGATTCGTCCACGGCTCCCAACTGAACCCGGCGGCCCGTCAGCCGGACGTCGCGCACCTCCCTTTCGTTCCCGGTGATGAGGTGCACGCCGTCGGCCCGCTGAGCCAGAAGCTCGAGCTTCCCCGCGCCGGAAAAGTCGCCGGCCACCCATGGCCTGGTCCCCGCCGTCCGGGCGAAGAAGCGATAGCCGATGGGCTTGCGCACGCTGAGGAAACCGCCCAGGGGGGCTGCGGCCACCCCGCGGCCGTGGGGCCCAGGACCCTCTTCCCACCGGAGCCGGGCGGCCGGCCCTTCCCTGCCGGCTTCCACCGCCCGCCGAACCGCGGCCTCGTCCATCTCCAGCACCGCGTAGCGGGCGCCGTAGATCTCGTAAGCCCGCCAGTTCAGAAGCCGGGAGGTCCCCCGCTGGAACTCAAACCCCTCGCCGACGGTCTCGTCCCGGGCGTCGGCCCAGAAGCTGACCTCTCCCCACACCAGGTAGTTCTCGGCCACCAGTCGAAACCCGTCGGGGGTCGAAGCCCAGAACTGGTAGTAGGAGCCCAAGGGGCCGTCGACGGTGGCCAGCACGGTGCCCTCGGCCGTGGCGCCCAGAAACCTGTGGCGGGGAGGGGGGCCGTCTCGACGGCCAAGCTCCTCCCAGGCCCGGGCCTCGTGCGGCCCGCCGACCCCCAGCGCCACTACGGAATAGTCGCCCAGGTCAACCCGCAACCAGCCGCGGTCGGCCGTGGCCACCAGCATCGCGTCCGGCCCGTAAGCCAACAGGTCCGTGACTTCCCAGGGTTCGTCAGGCTCCCAGGCCAGCGACAGGGTCCCCTCCCGCTGCCGGAACAGTTGCAGGGCCGGGGCGCTCACCGCCAGGTGCCGGCGCGCCCCCTCGCCGACGAGCCTGGCCGCCACCGGCCGTTCCCAGACCATCGAGACTCTGGCGTTCTCGACGGCGTAGACCCGCGTGCCCCTGTCGGTTACCAGCACGTACAGGTCGTCCCAGAAGAACTCGGCCCAGCCGTAGCCGGGCCGGCCCACGCTCGCCTCCCTCATCCGGGCGACCTCCGCCAGGTCCTCGCGGCGGTAGAAGATGAACTCCCGCGTTCCAGCGGTGTCCGCGGCGCCGTGAACCACCAGGTGGTTGCGGCCCACCGCCGCGCCGAGGCGCCGGTCCCGTGGCAGGTCCTGGGCAGGGGCAAAGCGGAGTTCGACCCGCTCGCGGGGAGCCTGACCCATGAACAGGCGCGGGAAGGCGTCGGGTTCGTCCGACCTCTGTTCCCCCGGCCGGCCAGACCCATCGTCGTCGACTGTGGGCGTCGGTGGGCCGGCACAGCCGCTCACAAGCAGGGTGGCGAGGCAGAACAGGACCAGCGCCCGCCCGCGAAGGGCCAAGAGGGCGTGGGCTCGCGACAGCATGGTTTCACGTCCGTTTCTTGCGGTACCGGGCGATGACCGTTGGCGGCGAACCGGTCGTTCTGCTCAAGGACGGCCGGGTTCAGGAAAGGGCGATGGCCAAGGGGCACGTGACCCTGGAGATCGGAGTGCTGAAGAAGCGCGCCAAACGGCCCATCAGACAGGACCTGCGGGTAAACCTGGGTGATGCCCGCTTCCCCGCTCGACGAAGCCCTGGAATGTGGTGAACTCCCCGCGGAGCACCTCGACCACCCGGCCGCCCACCCTTACTCCGGCGACTGCCTCTCGCTCCGCGTCCCAGACCACCTCCACATGGAGGAGGCTGGGCCGTTGCAGTTCCACGCCCTGCTCGACGAGGAAGCGGTCCCGGCCGGTCGGCAGGCGGCGCCAGGCGGCCAGGTATGCTCCCAGGGGGCCTGCGGCACTCCCGGTGGCCGGGTCCTCCGCCACCCCGTGGCCTGGAACGAAAGCCCGCGCGTGCACCTCGGCAGGATAGACCACGCTGCCAAACGCGAACACGTAGGCGCCTCCAACGCCAAGTCCCCCTGCCACCGCCTCCAGCCGGGCCAGGTCGGGGCGAAGCTCCGCCACCACCTCTACGCTGCGAGCGGGTACCATCAGGTGGGCCAGGCCCGTCTTCACCACCTGGGGCCGCAGGCCGTCGAGTTCCAGAGCGTCCGGTGGCACGCCCAGCGCGTCGGCCAGGGGACCCACGTCCTGCAGGGCCGGGCCGAATTCCGGCCGGGGCTGCTCCATGACCACGCGCTGGATGCGACCGGCTGACACCTCCAGGGAGACGTCTAGCCTGCCCAGGGGAACCTCGCAGCTCAGCCTGGTTTCTGGCTCGGTATGGGTTAGCGGGGCGCCACCCGGCACACCCTCCCTCGCCACCACAAACGCCGTGCCCAGGACGGGATGGCCCGCGAAGGGCAGTTCGCGGCGGGGGGTGAAGATACGGCAACTGTAGGCTGCCCGGGGATCCGTAGCCGGGAGCACGAATGTGGTCTCCGACAGGTTCATCTCCCGGGCAATGGCTTGCATATCCCCGACGTCGAGGTTCCGGCCGTCCAGCACGACGCACAGGGGGTTACCCTCAAAGGGCCGTTCCGCGAACACGTCCACCTGAACGAACTTGAGGCTGCCCGGAGGCAACCGGGTCATTCAAGTCCCCGTCCTTTCTTTCACCTTGGCCCTACTCCGGCGAGGGCCGGCCCCCTGTGCCGAACGAGTCCAAAAAAGGAGGGCTCACGGGCTGGTCAGCCTCGACAACAGGGCAGTGATGGCTTCGTAAACCCGCGGCTCGACGCGGTAACAACACCAGGTGCCTTCCTGGCGCGGCTCGACCAGTCCGGTCTGCCGCAATACCTTCAAGTGGTGCGATACCGTTGATTGAGCAAGGCCGGACCACTTCTGCAGGCCGCTACAGTAGTCGCCTTCTTCCCCCAGGCACACGCACTTGCGGGCCAGCCACAGCCAGAGCGCGAAGCGGGAGCGCTGACCGAGGGCTCGGAAGATCTCTACAAGTTGCTCTTCCCCGGGTGTGAGTTCGACTGATCCGCCTTCGAGAGCCGCTTTGGGTTGCCGCGCGCCCCGGCCCATGCCATCACCCCTGTTTGGACCAGGAATGTCCATCGATGGCGGTCGATTTGTTCATACCCCGCCTCGAGCACGATGTCAAGGGCCAACAAGCATTCAAAGGGTCTGAGCCCGTTGGGCCGACAGGGCCTACCCGACCGGGAGAGAAGGGAAATGAGAGAGGCCGGAGGTGCGAGCGTGGAGCAGACAGCCGAAGGGGACTACCCCCATCACAAAGTCTTCTTCATTCCCACCGACCGCCGGCCCGTGTCGCGGGAAGATGTTGAAAGAGCCAAACGTTACCTCCGTTACGCCTTTGACGATCTGAAGGCGGTGGCGCGGTCCCTGCCGGACCTGGCCGGCGCGTGGCAGCCGGACCGGAACCGGCCAGCGGGACGACACCCGCCCCCGGTACTCTGGCGGCCGTGATGCCTGCGTATCGGCAGGAACTCCTGCTGCGGCTCGGCTTTCACCGCCGGCAGGTGTTCACGGCCGTCGATGGGATGACCGAGGCCATGTTGCTCGTGCCACCATCGGCCGGCGCCTGGTCGGCGAAAGACGTCCTCGGACACCTGGGGTCCTGGGAACGGACTATGAGCGGGGCCGTTGAGCAGCTCGCCCGCGGCGTACAGCCCGCGATCGAACCCATGGATCCCGAGCAGGGCTCTGACGCCCGGAACCACCGGGAGGTCGTCCGCAAGCGCGGCTGGCCCGTCGACGCGGTGCTGGCCGACCTGCACCAGGCCCGTGAGCGGCTGCTGGAGACGTTGGGCACCCTCACCGATGCTCACCTGGTTGATGAGAGAATCCGCCGGCTACTGGAAAGCGTGTGGCGGCACGACGCCCATCACGTCCCGGGGCTCCGCGCCCGGCGCCGGCGACAGGGGTAACAGATGCGGGCGGCCAGTGCTGCCTCCGCCCGCCGGAAGAAAGTCGCCGCCGAACTCGGAAGATCAGTCAGTCAGAGGGAGCGACAAGACGTGACTATCCGAACCCACCCGGTCTTCCTGTACGACGCCTTCACCGACCGCGCCCTGGGGGGCAACATCGCCGGGGTAGTGCCGGACGCCGAGGGGCTGAGCAGCGGCGAGATGCAGGCCGTAGCTCGGGAGCTTGGCGCCCCCACCACCGCCTTCCTCCTCGCTCGGCGGGGCGGCCTCGGGTTGCGCTTCTTCACGCCCGACATGGAGATAGACATGTGCGGCCACGCGGCGCTGGGAGCGGTGACTTGCTGGTACGAGAATCAACTGGCCGCCGGCTCGCCCCGGAGCCTCCCCGCCGTCAGCACCCCCGGGGGTGATCTGCGCACCCGGATAGACGCGGCGGCCGGCGGGGAACTCACTGTGGGTCTTGGTCTGGAGCCCGCGCGCTTGGGGGATCGCCCGCCGGACGCGGCCTCACTCCTGGACGCCCTGGGAGTGGACGCCGAGGCGCTCGCCCCCGACATTGGCCCGAGGTTGGCCTACACCGGGTTGACGCACGTGCTGGTGCCGCTCAAGGAACCGGGCCTGCTCAAAGAGGTGAGGGTGCTGGTCGAGGCCCTTCGGGCCTGGTGCCGGCAATACGGCGTGCACACGGCAGGCGTGTTTGCCCTCGAGCCCCCTGACTCGGGCTCGCCCTTCGTCAGCCGGCTGAGAGACTTTTGCCCGGCTATCGGCGCGGTGGAGGAAGCGGCTTCCGGAACGACCAACGCCGCCCTGGCAGCCCTCCTCTGGGCGACCGGAGCCCTGGCCAGGGCCGGCCAGACCGGCGACCGGATAACCATCTGGAACCGGCAGGGCGAGGAGATGGGACGGCCGAGCACGGTCGGCATCGAACTCCGTCTCCACCAGGGTTCGGTCAGCGAAACGTGGATCCTGGGCCGGGCGGTGCGTTCCCTCGAGGGGCGGATCAGGCTTTAGCAGCTGGCTGGCGGCCGAGACGCGCCGATGTTGCGGGTGAAGCGTACCCGGTGGTCACCGGGGCCGGCGTAGTCCTTTTGCACCCAGAGCCCCTCCCGGAACGACGCGCCCGTGGTAATCATGCTGAAACCCAGCGCCAGGTGCAACCTGACTGACGTGAGGTTCAGCTACCGAACCTGTCACTTCTGCTTCGGCGACGACTCCGGATACGGGGGCGCGTACAAGAGTCAGTGGCACGGCGGGACCGTGGTCGTCAATCAACCGGTGTTCACAGGCTTCCAGGTTCGCCCCACGTCTCCCGGCGGAGAGCCACCGCGTCGGAAGAACGCTCGCGGGCCGCCGCCCACGAGCGCCACGGTGCCCGCCGCGGCGACATGCCAGGTCACCAGGCCGCCAGCGGCCAGTCTCGCGCCGTCAGCCATACCACTGCCCCCCAGCACACTGACGATCTGCAGAGCTCCCAACCCGACCACCGAGCCGGCGAGCACCGCCCCGGAACGCCCGACCGCCGTGGCAAAGCCTTGAAACACGGCCAGCCACGCGGCCAGGGCGGGCGCGGGGACCAGCCACGCCATGGCGCTGCGGGTCGCGTGGGACAGTCCACCCGTCATGGGATAGACGGCCCGGACCGCGGTCCAGCCCGTGGGAGAGAACACCAGCCATGCCAGGATCGCGCTGGCGGCGGCACTCACGCCAAGGCCAAGCCAGACCAGCGCGCGTGGCAGGGAACGGCCCGCGGTGAAGCGGACCGTAACCTGCTCCAGCATGGAGATGGGCGTGGCCAGGAGCCAGAACGCGCTCAGGCTCGCCGCCCAGGCGCCCAGCGCCGTCGAGGACTCTCTGCCAGCCGAGGCGAGCCGCGTGAACACGGGCCAGGTCGCCAGGGTCACGGTGGACGTAAGAGCCAGCGGTCCGTAGAACCGCAGCAACGCTCCCGCGGTGTTTATCCCGTCTGCCGGAACCTGCGTCTTTGCCTGGACGCTCCGAACGCTCCAGAGCTGCTCTGCCGGCCGGCCCGGCAACTTGCCCCCGTATCTCCAGGCAACGGCAACCGCTTCCACCGCCGCCCCGAGCGCGATGGCCAGCACGCCCACGGCGGCCCCCGGAAGGGCACCGGCAACGAGGCCCGCGCCGGCAAACAGACGCTTTGGCAACAAGGCCGCGCCCAGGGCTATCGTGGCCAGCCTGGCCAGCGTTGCCAGGGCCACCACGGACGCTTGGCCGGTGGCAATCAAGAATCCCTGGTAGAGGCGACGCATGCTGACCAGGAGCGGCCACGGAAACGCCAGCCTGATGGCCACCAGGGCGTTAGCCGCGTCCCGCGGACCCAGGCCAAGCAAGTCCCGAAACACCAACCGTGAGAGGCCTGGGTGAAAGGCGACCAGCAACAAGAGTGCCGACAGCACGCAGCCGGTCGCCAGGGCCAACCGGGCAATCATGAACCTGGCACGGGGGTCGGGCCACAAGGCATTGGCTGCCACCAGCACGGGCTGAACAGGGCTTTCCACAAACACCAGCACCGACAGGGCGGCGCCGTATGCCGCGAGGGCGCCGGTGGCGTCCGGCAGCCGGGCGAGCGAGGAGGTGACCACCGGCTGCTGCAGCGTCATCAGCAGCCCTGATAAGGCCAGGGGAAGGTAGGTGCGGGCCACCCGGCCCAACGACGGCGGGTGCGGCGTGCCCGCGGCGACCGGCGTCCGGCAATCAGCCACGCTTCAGGACCTTGAAGGCCTCGGCCCGCTCCAGGCCGACCGGGGCGCCGACTCTCGCGGCCAGCCGGCCAAAGAAGTCGGGCAGGTCCGACCGGTTCCCCCACTGGCTCCGGTGTTGGGCGATGGCAGCCAGCTTTCGATCAAACACCGACGAAATGTCCACAAAGCAGTCAGGGTTGGGACTCATGAAGAAATACAGCGCGGTGACCCGGTGGGGAGCCAGCCCCGCCTCGAGCTGAGCGGGGTAGAAGAAACGGCCGTGCGAACAGAACAAGGCGGCGTCGGTCGCCGCCTCGGCGACCGCGCGGTGGTCGGGGTGCAGGTAACAGCCGTCGTAGTTGATCTTCACGCCCACGGGGTCGTGGGTGAGGACGGAGAGTGGCCGGTGGGAGCGGATCTGAAAAACAAGGTCCTCCCTCAGCCGTCCCAGGTTGAAGCAGACGTCCCCGTCGTCGTACCCGAGGAAGACGACTTTCGAGACGCCAAGTAGCCGGGCGGCCCGTTGCTGCTCCGCCTCGCGTATCGACGCCAGGGTGACGGGAGAATCGGCGGGGGAGTGGCTGCCCCTGTTACCGCTGGTGCACAGCACACAGACAACTTCGCAACCCCTGTCGGCCAGCATCGCCAGGGTGCCACCAGCCTGGATCTCCACGTCGTCAGGATGGGCGGCGATGACCATGACCGGACCGGCCACGTCCAGATCTTCCGGCCCCACCACCACAAAGGCGTTTGCGCTCTCGCGCTTCGGTTGCCCCGGCGGTGGCGCCGGGCCGTCACCCCCGACGAGCCGGCAGCCGCAGTCGCACACGCGGCTCAAGATGGCAAGACACTCGTCCATCGTCGTGGCGTCCACCGCGTAGGGAACGGCGTATCCCTGCCGTCTCGATCTGACCAGCCCCGCGCCTTGCAAGATCTTGAGATGCTGAGAGACGGCGGGAACCGTTACGCCCAGCGTCTGAGCAAGGTCGGTTGCCCGGAGCGCACCCCTGGCTTTCAGCAACTCGATGATGCGAATCCTGGCGGGCGACGACAGTGCCCGGAAGAGTTCCGCCGCGGTCGACAGGGCGTCCTCCGCCTGGGAAGCTTCACGCGGGCACCCTGAGCCCTCCCCGGTCCGCCCAGACCTCACCGCCGACCCTCCCCACATGCTAGAAGAAAGACATTAAGCACATATATTATGGCCTTACACTCGACTGTTTGCAAGAGTTCCGGGCTTGTCCCGGGCCGGGCGCCCTCGAGGAGCGGATCCAATCAATAAAGCAGGCCAGCCGCGAGCAGGAGGCCGAAGAACAGCTCCAGCCGCGCGGTTCCCTTGAGCACTTCGTTGAGCGCCTTCCCTTCCGCGCCGGCCCTGATCTGTTGCAATAGCTTGAACGCCAGCGGGAAGGACAGCAGCGGCAGCCAGAAGACAGGTCCGGGCTGGCCGGACAGCCACAGCCCCAAGGGGGCGAGATAAGCCCCTACCACCAGGGCAGCGTACTGGAGCCGGGTGGCCGGGTCGCCGATGCGCACGGCCAGGGTTCGCTTGCTCGCTCGTCTGTCGGCCTCGATGTCCCGCAGGTTGTTGACCACCAGTATCGCCGTCACCAGCAACCCCACGGGGACCGACGCCGCGACGGCCAGCGGGCTCAGGGTCCCGGCCTGGAGGTAGTAAGTGCCGCTCACGGCGATCAGGCCAAAGAAGACGAAGGCGAAGAGGTCACCCAGGCCGTGGTAAGCCAGGGGCCACGGGCCCCCGGTGTAGAGCACTGCCGCGGCGATACAGAGCAGTCCGATCAGGAAGACGACCCAGCCCCCGACGTAGGTCAGGTACAGTCCGGCGGCGAGGGCCAGCCCGAGCGACGCCACGGTGCCGCGGCGAACCTCTGCCGGTGAAAGAACGCCGGCCTGGGTGACTCTCAACGGCCCGACCCGGTCGGGCGTGTCCGCTCCCCGGACGAAGTCAAAAAAGTCGTTGGCCAGATTACTTCCAACCTGAATCCAGACCGCCGCGAACAGGGTCAGCACGAAGGTCAAGGGCTGAAAGAAGCCCTCCCGTCCCGCCACCGAGGTCCCGACGACAACGGGAACCACCGCCGCCGGCAGGGTCGGCACCCGGGCAGCCAGTAGCCAGGCACTCAAACGACTCACGAGTGATCATTCACGGCGGTCGCGCTGAACGCCTTGTTACCTGATGAGATTGCCGGAGGAGGGATCAAGAGCGACAGGAGACGATCGGCAAGTGCATGAGCGGCATCGTCTTGCTGCTGGGAACCTATCAGGCTCGCCTGAGCGGTCGTGTTGCGTGCGACCTCCACCGGCCCGAACGGTCTTGACGTGACGGGGACGGCCAGTTATAAGTAAACTGTATCGATGGCGATCGATATTGCCCCTCTCGCCAAGGAGGTGACGGGATGGCCAGATCCCAGCGGGCCGTCCAGCCGGCCCAGGTCCCGCCCGACGCGGGGACCGAGCTAACGGTCCAGGAGGAGCGCCTGGCGGAAATTTTCCGGGCCCTTGGCCAGCGAAGCCGCTTCGCGCTACCGTGTCACACCACCTCAAGGTCCTCCGAGAGGCCGGGCTGGTGGAACCGCTGAAAGAAGCAACCTGGTGTTGCTACCGGGTCGACCCGAGAGTTTATGAAGCGGTTACTGCCTTCTGTCGAGCCCGTCCAGCCTCTGAGGCTCTTTTTTTTGGTCCCTAGATCGATGGTTATCGTTTTACCGGCCTTAGGAGGGCGACACAACGTGGAGACGTTCCTCACGGGCGTGGTCGAATCGACGATCAGGTCGATGTGGCACTCCAGGTGGTTCATCTTGCTCGGGGTCACGCTAAGCGTGGCCGTGACGCTCCTGGTTGACCAGGGCTCCGTGGCCAGGGGGCTGAGCCGGGCAGGTGTCTTTGGCATTCTTGCCGCTACCGGCCTCGGCGTGTTGAGCCCCCTTTGCTCCTGTTCCAACGTACCGCTGGTGGCCGGCATCCTGGCGGCCGGAGTGCCGCTGTCGACGGTCATGCCGTTCATGATCGCCTCACCGATGACCAGCCCGCTGGCCTTCGGGGTCATAGCGGGCTACCTGGGAGTAAAGTTCGCGGCGTTCCAGATGGCCGCCGTGGCGGCGCTGGGGATGGGTACCGGCCTGGTGGTCCTGGCCGGGGAGCGGTCCGGCCTGCTGTCCAACCAGAGCCGGCTGGCACCGGAGCCGCGCCCGGCGGCCGCACCGCGCCCCATCGCCGGAGGTTCGGGCTCCGGCTGCTGCGGCTCTGGGCCGTCCGGCACCGGACCGACCCGCGCGGGAGGCTGTGGCACGGCCGCCGGCGCGACGGCCGCTTCCGGTCAGACCGCCGGCTCTACCGCCGTACCCGCAGGCCCGGCTCGCGTCGTGTCGCCCGGCCTGGAACAGTTTCTCCGGCGCGCCTGGCGGCTGGCCCTCCAGCGGGCCTGGTCCATATTGAAGATCCTCTTCTTCATGGGCCTGCTGGGCGGAGCCATCGCCCGGCTGGTGCCGACCTCGCAGGTGGTCAGGTGGTTCGGCGCCGGCAGCAGCTTTTCGGTGCCGCTGGCCGCCCTCCTCGGCCTGCCGGCCATGATCAGCAGCCAGCAGGCCCTGCCCCTGCTGTCAGAGCTAGCCCAGAAGGGCCTGAGCGGCGGAGCGGCCCTGGCCTTTCTGATGACCGGCCCGGGCGCCTGCATCCAGTCGCTGGCCGCCACGTGGGCCATCGCCAAGCCGCGCATGTTCGCCGTTTACGTCGGGCTGCTCCTGGTCGGGAGCATGGTGGCCGGCCTGGCTTATAACGTGATCTTGGGGCCCACTCTCTGACGCTACCGGTACACCGGAGCCCCCTGGTGTCTCGTCCCTGGCCGGTGACCTCGCTGTTGTCCTGGAAGCAAGGGAGGTCACCGGCCAGGCTTTGCGACCCTGATGGATAGCCCCTGACCCCACCGGGGCCAGTCCCTGGGTCTGCGGCCGGGCTTCACCCGCTGTTGGTCCCCCCAGGTCGGGCGTGTGGGAACTGGCACCCGCGGCTCCCTGCGAGAGGTCAGAGGGGTGGAGGGAAGAACCGCCCGCTGAACAGGACCCACGCGGCAGCCAGCGTGAGCGCCAGGTCCAGCAGGCTGCCCACCACGTACAGGACCACCGGTTTGCCGCCGCGCCCCAGGCGGAGCATCTCCCTGACGTCCGACTCCAGGCCGATGGACACAAAGGCCAGCGCAAACAGCCAGCCCTGCACCGCTTCGGTGGTGGCCAGGACGCGCGCCACGGCCGGCTCGCCGAGGATGGGCGGGCAGATGAAGGAGAAGAGGGCCGACGCCGCCACGAAACCCAGTACGAACTTGGGAAAGCGCGCCCAGACCTCCCCGGCCGACGGCACCGGGGCGCCGGGCTCCCGCTCCACCCGGGTCACCCAGACCACCGCCAGCGCAAAGGCCATCACGCCGATGAGCATGTTCTGAACCATCTTGACGACAGCGGCCACTTCCATGGCCCGCCTGCCGAGCAGGGCGCCCGACGCGATCACGGCCCCCGTGCTGTCCACCGTTCCTCCGATCCACGCCCCGCCCACCAGCTCGCCCAGACCCATGGCGCGCGCTGCCGCCGGTATGCCGACCATCATCAGGACCGTGAACAGGAGGCTCAGCGAGATGGCGTAGCTGATCTCCTCTTTGCGGGCCCGTATGGCCGCTCCGGTGGCAATGGCCGCGGACACGCCGCAGACCGAGGTGGCGGCGCTGATCGTGCAGACCAGCCCCCGGTTCTCCATACGCAGCACCCGCGTGCCGAAGTAGTACATGAGCCCGAACACCACCGGGACCACCAGCCAGGTAACGCCCAGCCCGTAGAACCCCAGGGCCAGGACCCGGTCAAACAGGATCCCGGCTCCCAGCAGCACCAGGCCCGTCTTGATGAAGAGCTCGGTCCGGGCCGCAGCCCCCAGCCACGCCGGCGTGCCCGCGGTGTTGCTGATCAGCAACCCCAGCGCCAGAGCCCAAAGCACCGGGCTCAGGCCCAGGTGCCGTACGGTTTCCTGACTGCCGACGAGGTAAGCGAGGGTCGCCAGGCCAAAGACCACCGGAAAGCCCAGCAGGTACGTGCGGGCCCGGCCGCCGGTGGAGGCCACGGCGACCGCAGTGTAGAGCCCGAGGGCCATGAGCAGGACGGCCAGGCCTCCGAGCGTCTCGCCGGGCAGGGCAGCGAGTGGGTTCGACGACCAGCGGCCAACGCGCGGCACGCGGCTCACCAGGCCAACCGTAGCGGCGGCGATGATCCCGAAGCCCAGCCAGACTGCCCACCAGTCTTCCCGGCGGTACAGCGGAGACCAGTCGACCCGGCCCCGTGCCGCCCGAGCCCCCAAAGTCGCGGCAGGGCGCGGGGCCACCGGCACCGACTCCGGTTCCACGGCTGCGCTCCTCCCCCGCTCTTACTGAGCGCACTCGCCCTTTCCCACTTGCACCTGGAAGGCTTCGCTGGCTCCCCAGTCCACGTAGAAGCCGGGGTCAGCCTCGTAGGGCGGGACCGCCTGGAAGGCGGCCAGCAGGTTGCGGAGGTCCTCCCAGCTTGCCGCCAGGACCTGGTCCCTTCTCACTGCCGAACCGGCCAAGCTCGCTCCCCCTCCCGTCACCGTGGCCACCCGACGCCGGCCGGGGTTCACTCGGCGCCGGGCCGCGTCGCCGACTCTTCCCTCAACCTGAGGACCCACGCGCGGAACGACTCCTCATCCTGTCGCTGCTCCAGGTACAGTTCCAGCAGGCGAACCACCAGGTCCGGCGCCGTCCGGGCCGGGACCCACATGAGGGGCACGCCGAACTCCGCCCGGCCCTGGCCGGCCCAGCCGCCCAGCAGCACCTGGTAGGCAGGGACCGCCCGCCCGTCGCGGTGGCGGGACACGCCGTACAGCCCGACGTCGGCAACGTGGTGGTGCCCGCACGAGTTGGGGCAGCCGCTCACCCGGATGCGCAGGTGGCGCACGCCCGGGGCCAGGGCCAGGTCGGGCCGCGACCGCAGACGGCTGGTCAGCTCGACGGCGAGGCGGTGGGACTGGGTGATGGCCAGGTTGCAGGTGGCAGACCCCGGGCACCCGACCACGGTCGAGACGCCCAGGGCGCCCGGAGCCGCCAGCCCGTGCTCGCTGAGGACCTGCCAGGCGGCCGGCAGGTGCCGTTCCGGCAGGCCGGTCAGGACGACGCCCTGGCTCTGAGTGGTCACGAGCGTCCCGTCACCCATTTCGCGGGCCAGCCGTGCCAGGGTCCGCAGCTGGGTCGGTGTCAGATCACCGGCCGGCGGGCCCACGGCGACCGAATGGCGCCCGCCGGCAGGCCGCTGGGGTAACACGTTGGTGGCCCGCCAGCACCCGTAGGCCGGGTCGGCTGGCTCGGTCAGGGGGTGCTCCGGCCCTGCTGCGGGAACACCCTGCGCCGGCGCGGCCGGCGGCACCCAGGGGTCCCGCTCCAGGTCCGGACTCAGCCGCAGCAGGGCGCGGCGCTCAGCCAGCACCCGCTCCCGCACCTGCTCTTCTCCGAGGCGCTGGACCACGAACTTCAGCCGGGCGGCGTGGCGCTTCTCGCGGTCCCCGAGGCGGTCGAAAACCCGGACCACCGCCTCGCCCGTGGCCAGCAACCACTCCGCCGGCGTCCACTCTTCCAGCAACACGGCGGCTCTGGGCGCCGACCCCAGGCCGCCGCCGACGTAGATCCGGAACCCCCGCCGCGCACCGCCGTCGTCCCGTCGAGGCGCCGCCACCGCCCCGACGTCGTGGATGGCGGCCATGGCGCAATCCTCCGGGCAGCCCGAAACGGCGATCTTGAACTTGCGGGGCAGGTTCTGGACCAGCGGGTTGCGGAGGAAGTGGCCGGCGATGGCCCGGCCGTAGGCGAGGGCGTCCATCTCTTCGTGAGGGCAGGTTCCGCTGAGGTGGCAGGCCGTCACGTTGCGGACGGTGTTGCCCCCGGCCTCGCGTGTGGTGAGACCGGCTTCTCCCAGCAACTCCAGGACCCGGGGCAGGTCGCGCCGGTGGACCCAGTGGAGCTGCACGTCCTGGCGGGTGGTGACGTGGGCGACACCGCTGGCATGGTCTTCGGCGATCCGGGCCAGGACCTCCGCCTGCGAGGCCTGCAGGCGCCCTCCTGGCACCTTGACCCTCACCATGTGGTGGTCGGGAGCGCCGCGGATGCCGTAGATACCCCGCATCACGCGAAAGGGGACGAAGTCCTCGCCGCTGACCTGGCCGGCCTCTAGCCGGGTGATCTGCCGGGCCATCAGGCGGGCGTCGGCCAGTGTCGCTTCGTCACGGGCAGGTGGAGTCCGGTTACCAGACCATGGAGGCACCGCTCAGCCCCCGTTCCCGCTCGCTGCGGTCCCACCGACGCGCCGGCTCCCGCCCGCCCTCCGGTCCGGCGCTGGCAACTGAACTATTCCTAGGACCGCGATCGGAAAGGTTGGTTAAAATATAGCAGGACACGCCGGGGCAGTCAAGACCGTGGATTGGGTCTACGTGGCGGGAATGCCCGACTCCTCGGACAGCCGGCGGGCACAGGCGATCCGCAAGAACCGCGCCTGTTCGCGCTTGCGGCGGTTGTGGGCCTCGGCGGCCGCGTTCCAGGCCCGCCGGTTTTCCTCGTGGAGGTCATCGCGCAGCATTGCTTCTACCGGCTGATGATGAAGTTCTCGGTGTAGTAGGCGCCCGCGACGCCCGCGCCCATGGCATCAAGCCGGGGGTTCAGAATGGTTTCCCTGTGTCCGGGGCTGTTCATCCAGCCGTGATGCACCGAGACGTCGTCGACGTAGCCCATGGCGATGTTCTCGCCGCAGCCCCTGAACCTCACCCCCGCGCTGGTGAGCCGGTCGCAGGGACCTCCGGTGTCGGGCGTCCAGTGGCCGTAGTAGTCACGCTCCAGCATGTAGCGGCTGTGGCCTTCCGCCACGGCAGCCACCCCTTCGTCCCACCGCAAGGGACCTATGCCCCGGAGTCTTCTTTCCAGGTTCGCAAGCTCAAAGAGGGTGTACGCTTCCTCGCGGTAGACCTCTTGGAGCTCGACCCGCTGCAGCTCCTCTAGCTTGGCCTCGGCACCGTATGTCACAAGGCTGACGAGGCAGGAGCTGAGCCTCGAATACCCACCGGAGGACAGGAAGTACTCCCGGTCCACGAAAAGAACCGACGCGGTCCGGTTATCGATCCAGTCGGCATATACAACGGCAAGGCCCTTCTCGGCGGGGGCGACGGTGAGCACGTCAGGGTTCTTGGAGCGGGGACTGCAGTCAAACGTGTAGGTGGAGGATGAAACCTGGACGGTGGTCCTTCTGGTGACGCCAAGCGCGCGAAGGGCCTGGTCGGGTGCGTGCGTGGGGTTGAGCTGTCCGAACCGCCAGCCCTCGCCGGTGGCGTACGCCGCCACAAGCTTACCCTGGTAAAAACCAAACCTGAGGTAAAGCCGGTCGTCGGGCTCGTAGACCCACCACCGGATGCCAAAGGCGCCGGTGAACCGCCGGCGAGGTTCGGCCCACAGCGCCTGCGCCTCGTGCTCGGGCAGGCCGAGGGGAACGGTGGCCAGGTCCCGGGCGACGGGGCCCGGCGGGGCCACGGGACTGGCGATGGTCACCGAGCGGCTGACGTCGTCCCACGCCACTCTGGCGCCCGTGGCTTCCGCCACGAACCTCACCGGCACCAGAAGCCTGCCCGAGACGATCTTTGGCGCAACGTCGAGGTAGACCGCCCGCCCGTTGACCCTGGCCGCGGCGACACCGGGGAAGAGTTGGATGGTGGTCGTGCCCTGCTTGAGTTCGGCGCCGAGGTGGGGATCCCAGTCGACGGCAAAGCCCATGGCTTCGGCGACGAACCTGATCGGCACCAGCACCCGGCCGCCCTCGATTACGGGAGGGACATCGGGGGTGGGAACGGGGACACCGTCCACCACGATGGTGATTGGCGAGGCTGCCAGGACCAGGGCTCCCCAGGGGAGTACCAGGCCGAGGACTGACAGCCACGCGGCCAGAGATGCCGTTACGCGCCTGCCCGGCACCGACTTCGTCCCTCCGTGAGCTAGCACCGCTTTCCTGCAATCATACTTCTTCGGCGGATGCTGGAACAACGCTGGCAGCCTGGTTGCCATCCGGCCGCTTCCCGTCTACCCCGGGTTTACCGTCCGGCGCGGTTGACCCAGGCAAGCTCAGTTGACCCGGTTCGGCACGCTGCATGCGGACTAGGGTCACGGCCCTATCTTCGAGACCGGGCGGCAATCCGATGCCGGGCTGAACTGTGATTATGGTATTCTTCGGGTTGGCAACAGCCCATCAGCCCTGGCGCGGGTACCTAGCCTGCGCCGGCGAGGAGGAGGCAGCCCACCGTGAACCTTCTTCACCCGTCCCCACTTTGACGTCGTCGGGACCTTGCTCCGGATTTGGCCGTCATTGGCTGGAGGCTGCCCTGGCGAACCGTCGTCAACGCGACCTGGGGGGTCCCATCACGCCGGTATTTTCAAACCGGCGAGGGGCAATTCGGTGCTATCCGCCCATGTTTTGACTGACCTCGGGCACTGCCAGCGGTAGAGCGGTAGAAGACACGAGGAGGGTGAACAGGTGGATCTCAGCGCATACGAAGTCTGGGGCGTGATCCACGGCATCGTGTTCGGTGGCCTTTTCCTGCTGGCCTTTGCGGGTGGCCTCGCCGAACTCTGGCGGTTTCGGCCGGGATTCCTCACCGCGGAGGGCGTCCGTGAGGGGCTTGGCCGGCTCCGCTGGGGGACGGCCCTCATGGCGGGCTTATCGTGGCTGGCCGTCTGGAGCGGCACGTACGTCGTCTATCCCTCTTACCGGGCACCCGGCCCGACCAGCCCGAAATCCATCCTGCTGGCCGACCCCGGGACCGCCCTGTGGCACAAGCTGGGCATGGAGTGGCATGAGCACGTGGCCTGGTTCGCCCCGATCCTGGCCACTACCGTCGCGTATCTGGTCTTCACCTACGGGCCGGCGCTGGCCAAAAAGGACCACATCCGCCGCGCCGCGATGGTGCTGCTCATAGGGGCCTTCGTGACGGCTGGCATCGCCGGGGTGCTGGGCGCCTTGATCGCCGAGGCGACACCCTGACACCCGGTTAGCAAAGGAGGCGACAACTGTGGCTTCGGAAACCGAGCGGAAGGCTGAGATGCCGGAGGGACCGGCGGCGGCGGCCGTCCTGGCAGCAGGTGTTGGTGCGTTCGTCCTGGCGGCCCTGGTGGTCGTGGTGGAGTTCAGCGCGGCGGTCAAGAAACTCCTCAATTGGAGCGAGGCCGTGGGTCCGCTGTCGGGCAAGACCGGCGTCGCGGTGCTGGCATGGCTCGTCGCGTGGGCCCTCCTCCACAACCGGTATCGGCGGCAGGACGGGAACTTCGGCCAGGCCTACACCATCGCTCTGTGGCTGATCGCCGCGAGCATTGCCGCCGTGATGCTGCTCTTCCCGCTGGTGGAGTTATGATCGGCCTGCCCCGCAGATATGTTTTGACAGGCTGAGCGGAAATTCGGCGCAACCGGGGCTTACCCCGTAAACGGGGACAGGCAGTAAGCGGCAAGAAGCACGGTGGGACGGGGGCGGTTCCCTACCCCGGGGAACCGCCCCGGTTTATGGGGCAAGCTTCAACGATCGCTACGGGTGGCCTGGGGCGAGCCGGTGGGCCTTGGCCGCGCGGCCGATTGTGCTCCTCCTGGCGGCCATGGCGCCGTGCATGCGGCTGTACGCGCACCTCGGGCAGCCGTTACGGTCCCGGCTGAACCAGTCGCCGTCCTACCTGGGCCAGCGCGGGGTCAAGGTGGAAGAGCCCGGTTCGCGGCCATAGCGGTTATCTTCCAGCACCGCCGCACGGCTTCGTTCCCGGCGGTGGACGAGGAGATCGCCCTCGGCACGGCCATCGACGTGAGCTCGGTCTTTACTGATCCCGGCCGGCTGGACACCCGCACGGCCCTCTACTGGGGAGACGGCAGCACGCCGACGGGTCAGGTCCAGCAGCATCCAAGCCCTTGCCCTACGGGGGCAAGGGTAAGGGACGCCGGCCGGCCACCCGGCCCAACGAGGGCGGGTGCGGCGCGCCCGCGGCGACCGGCGCCCGGCACTCAGCACGTTTTGTCTTCATCCTCACCCCTGAGGGGTGAGCCCTTACCCCCGGGAGGCTTCCCCTTGCAGGAAGCCTGACCGCCTCGGGACGGGAGCCGACCTGTCCACCTTGGCCTGAACCGTCGCCCACCGGCACCCGCGTTCCCTGGCCGCCCGCAGGCGGTGGTCAAGCGGGCCACGACAGATGCCCTGCCGTCTGTACTCCGGGAGCACGCCGGCGCCCTTGAGGTAGATGGTCCGGCCGTCGCCGCTGAATGTCTGGGGGCTACTGTCACCGGAACCGTGATTTGCTGCCGGCTAAATGCGACCTGCTGCCATTCAGAACGTGAATCTACGACTACTCCAGAAAGTCCTTCAGCTTCTTCGACCGGCTGGGGTGCCGGAGCTTGCGGAGCGCCTTGGCCTCGATCTGGCGGATGCGCTCGCGGGTGACGCCGAAGACCGAGCCCACCTCTTCCAGGGTCCGGGCGCGGCCGTCGTCCAGACCGAAGCGGAGCCGGAGCACCTTCTCCTCCCGGGGCGTGAGGGTCTGGAGCACGTCCTCGAGTTGCTCCTTCAAGAGGTGGAAAGACGCCGCGTCGGCCGGCATCAGCGCGTCCTCGTCCTCGATGAAGTCGCCCAGGTGGCTGTCTTCTTCCTCGCCGATGGGCGTCTCCAGCGACACGGGTTCCTGGGCGATCTTGAGAATCTCCCTCACCCGGTCGCCGGGGATGTCCATCTCCCTGGCGATCTCCTCGGGGGTGGGCTCCCGGCCGAGCTGCTGGATCAGCTGGCGCTGGATCCGGATGAGCTTGTTGATGGTCTCCACCATGTGCACGGGAATCCGGATGGTCCGGGCCTGGTCGGCGATGGCCCGGGTGATGGCCTGGCGGATCCACCAGGTGGCGTAGGTGGAGAACTTGTAGCCCTTTCGCCAGTCAAACTTGTCGACGGCCTTCAAAAGGCCGAGGTTTCCCTCCTGGATCAGGTCAAGAAAGAGCATGCCGCGGCCCACGTACCGCTTGGCGATGGACACCACCAGCCGCAGGTTGGCCTCGATGAGCTTGCGCTTGGCCTCCTCGTCGCCGGCCTCGATCCGCTGGGCCAGGTCCACCTCCTGCTCGGGGGTGAGCAGGGGTACCCGCCCGATCTCCTTGAGGTACATCCGGACGGGGTCGTCGATGGCGATGCCCTCGGGCACGAGGTCCTCCGCGCCCTCGTCCTCACCGTCCTTGGCCGGCCGCGAGCGCGAAGAAGACACCCTGGCCTCGGCCTCGCTGTCGTCGCCGACAAGCTCGATACCGAGTTCCGTGAAGGCCTCGAAGATGCTGTCAAGCTGGTCGGTGGTCAGTTCCTCGTCCTGCAAGGCGTCGGCGATCTCATCGTAGGTGAGCACGCCTCTGGCCTTGCCCCGGTCGATGAGGGCCTTGACTCCTTCCAGCTCAAGCTCTTTCCTGTCCGCCATTACCAGGTCACCTCTTCTCGGCCCCGGGGCCCCGGGCCGGCTGGCCCCGCCCCTTGGCCGAGCGCACCAGGTCCGCCAGTTCGCGCAGTAATTCAGACGGAACGGGCTCCCCCCGCCGTTCCCGTTCCCTCATCATGCCTTCGAGTTCCTCTATCCGTTTGTATCGGCGCGCGGCCTCTACCCGCGCGAGCAGATCCTCGAGCAGCCGGTCGCGATCCGGAGGCTCCACGAACGAGAACGTGGCCCGCGCCAGCGCCTGAGCCGCCTCGTCATCTTCAAGCAAGGCGGGCCGGACTCCTTCGGCGCCGCCGGCGTTCGCCCACGCAAACAGCGCAGCGGCAACCTTCCGGTGGGCCGGGTCGGAAAACCCGTCCGCGCCGACCGCTTCGGCCACCCGCCGCGCCACCCCGGGGTCGGTCGCCATCAGCCCCAGGAGTTGCTGTTCCGCTCTGTAAACCCCCAGCTTCTTACCGTCATTTCCTTTTTCCTCCTTATTGTGCCTGTATACGGCCAGCTTATCCGTGCCTGCTGGAATTTTCCAACGGCCCGCCCCGGGCCGGCCACGTCCCTGGCCCCGCGCCTGGCCCCGGCGTGCCTTCTCCACTTCGGTCCGGAGCGCCTCCGGATCAACCCCGAGTTCCCGGGCGAACCGCTTTAGGTACTCCTCCCGCTCTACGGCGCTTTCCAGCCCCGCCAGGACCGGCACGACCTCGCCGGCCACCCTTACCTTGCCCTGGACGGTGGAGGTGTCCTGGCGTTCCATGGCCCGGCGGAACCTGTACTCCACCAGGGGCACCGCGTTCTCCAGCGCCCGGCCAAAGGCGTCGGGCCCGAAGCTGCGGATGCAGTCGTCCGGATCCTTGCCGTCGGGCAGCATGGCCACCCGCACCCGCAGGCCGGTCTGCTTCAGCACCTCGAGCCCCCTGAGCGTCGCCTCCTGGCCGGCGGTGTCGGCGTCGAAGGCGGTCACCACTTCCCGGCAGTAGCGCAGGAGCAGCCGGGCCTGCTGCGTGGTGAGCGCCGTGCCCAGCGACGCCACCAGGTGGGTGAAGCCTGCCTGGTGGGCGGTGATGACGTCGGTGTAGCCCTCGGTGATCACGGCGTGGCCCGCGCGCCGGATGCCGTCGCGGGCCCAGTTCAGCCCGTACAGGTTCCGCCCCTTGGAAAACACCGGCCCCTCCGGCGAGTTGACGTACTTGGGCTGTTCCGGCTCGGCTCCCTCCAGCACCCGGCCGCCAAAACCGATCGGCCGGCCGGTCAGGTCAAAGATCGGAAACATGAGCCGGTGGCGAAAGCGGTCGTAATACCGCCGCTCGCCCCGGGCGTCGGTGGTCTCCACCACCAGGCCCGCCTGGGCCAGCATTTCCGGCGACCACCCCCGCCGGCCGAGCGCCTCCAGGCAACCGTCCCAGGCGTCGGGCGCGTAGCCCAGCCGGAAGCGGGCGACCGTTTCCGGCTCCAGCCCCCGGCGGGCCAGGTAAGCCCGCGCCTGACGCCCCCCGGCCTGTTCCAGTTGCTTGACGTAGAATTCCACCGCCGCCTCGAGAAGCCGCGTCAACTGCTCCCGCTGCTCCTGCCGGCGGCGGGCCTCGGGGTCCAGGTCGGCCTTGGGCAGGGGGATGCCGGCCCGGTCGGCCAGGAGCCTGAGGGCCTCGCCGAACTCGAGCCCTTCCTTCTTCATGAGGAAGGTGAAAACGTTGCCCCCGGTCTGGCAGCCGAAGCAGTAGAACATCTGCTTCTCGGCGGACACGCTGAACGACGGTGTCTTCTCCACGTGGAAGGGGCAGAGCCCCCACCAGTCGCGGCCGCGGCGCTTGAGGGCGACGTGTTCCCCGATGACCTCCACGATGTCCGTGGCGGCCCGGACTTCCTCGATGAACGCCTCGCGAAACTGGGCCCTGGTCGCGGTCAAGCCAGATCATCCCTGCCGGAGCCGCAGCCGGGGCCGGCGCGCCGGGCCCCGCGGCCGGAGCACGGTGTCGCGGGCGCGGGGCGGGCAGGTACGCAAAAAAAGAGCGCCCCCACGCGGCGGCCTCCGGATGGCCATACCCCATTCTATGACTTCCGAAACAATTCCTCTTCGGCGCGCGGCACGTCGGCGCCCGGCGCGTTGCCGCGCGGTGCTCTCGCCGGCGTCAGCCCGCGACTCCTCGGCCTGCGAGCCTTCAGCCGACGATGTGCATCCTGTAGCCGCCCCGGAAGGGGCGGTCTTTCTCGAACCGGGCCAGGCTGAAGGCCTCCAGGTCCAGGTAGGTGCAGGTGCCGGTCGTCACGTATTCGGCCACCGCCTCGCCGGTGGCGGGGCTCAGCTTGAAGGAGTTGCCGCTTCCCCCGACCACCTGGAGGTACCCCCTGATACCCGGCACGGGGCCGAAGATGAGGTGGTAGTCGGGGCTGTTGCCGTCGGGGCCGGCCCATGACCGCACCCGGCGCATGTCCTCGGCCCAGGGGCACCGGCGGGTCAGGTTCTCGTAGATCTCCGCTTCGAACATGTCCGGCGGGCGGGAGGGGTAGCTGTCGGGATCAAGGTCTTCCGTCTCCAGCGCCTCGTTTTCCGACAGGCCGCCACCCGCCAGCATGAGGCCGGCGGTGTCCGGCCGGCAGTAGGTCATGGTGGTCATGTCGGTCCAGGTGGGGCTGGTACCCGTCCACCCGGGATAACGAGGGTTGAAGGCCACCATCTGCAAGAGCCCCGGGCGTACGGGGATCTCGACCCCGACCATCCGTGCGATCCGGTCGGCCCAGGCCCCGGCGCAGTTCACCACCACCGGGGTGCGGATGGCGCCCTTGTCGGTGACCACGGCGCGGACGGCGGTCCCGTCCAGCTCGATGCCGGTGACCGTGGTGCCGGTGAGCACCTGGGCGCCGAGTTCCCGGGCCTTGCGGGCAAAGGCGACCGCCGTCGAGTACGGGTCGGCATAGCCGGCCTGGGCCTCGTAGGTGGCCAGGGCCAGCCCGTCGGCGCGAAACTCGGGGATCCACCGGCGCACCTCGTCGGGGGCGACGACCCGAGTGTCCACGCCCACCCGCTGTTGCATCTCGACGATGCGCCGCATGTTGTCGGCGTCTTCCTCGGCGACGTTGACGACCATGCCGTTACGGACGTAGTCCACCGGGTGGCCCAGCTCGTCCGCCAGGCCGGGCCAGCGTACGGCCGCCCGGTGGGCCAGCCGGACCATGGTCTCGTTGGAGTAGTGACAACGGATGATGCCGCCGGACTGTCCCGACGCGCCGGACCCGATGGTTTCCCTTTCCACCAGCACCACCTGCTTGCCGGCTCGCGCCAGGTGGTACGCGGCGCTGGTGCCGTGGACCCCGCCCCCGATGACGACCACTTCGGCTTCCCGGATCACGCTCGCGGCACCTCCCTCACGGCTCCAGTCCCCAGGGGGACGGGAGAAAGTGGCGCTGGTACATGTGGAGCGCGTACCGGTCGGTCATGCCGGCCACGTAGTCCAGGGCCAGGCGGGGGACGTCGTCGCCGTCGGCCGCCCCCTCGTACTCCCTCAGCAGTTGCTCCTCGTTGTTCACGTAGAACTCGTAGAGCCGCCTCAGGAGCCGCTTGGCCTTGGCCTCCTCCGCCTGCTTCTGGTTCCAGCCGTGGTAGACCCGTCTGAACATGAAGTCCCGCATCCGGTCCATGGCCTGCCGGACCTGCTCCTCCATCCGGATCTCCGGCTGGTCCTGCGAAGCGGTGATCACCGCCCGGACCATGGTGTGGATCCGGGCCGAGTAGCGGTCGCCGAGCACCGCAACGAGGTCGGCCGGCAGGTCGGCTTCGGAGAGCACCCCGGCCCGCAGGGCGTCGTCGATGTCGTGGTTGACATAGGCGATGCGGTCGCAGAGCTTCCCCACCTGGCCTTCCAGGGTCGCGGGCCGCAACTCGCCCACGTGGTTCAGGATGCCGTCCCTGACCTCCCAGGTCAGGTTGAGGCCGCGCTTGCCCTCGAGTACGTCCACCACCCGCAGGCTCTGCTCGTTGTGGCGGAAGCCACCGGGGTAGACGGCGTCGAGGGCCGCCTCGCCGGCGTGGCCGAATGGTGGGTGGCCCAGGTCGTGGGCCAGCGCGATGGCCTCGGTCAGGTCCTCGTTCAGCCGCAGCGCCTTTGCGATGGTCCGGGCGATCTGGGCGACCTCCAGGGTGTGGGTCAGCCGGGTCCGGTAGTGGTCGCCTTCGGGACTGAGAAACACCTGGGTCTTGCCGCGCAGGCGGCGGAAGGCCCGCGAGTGGATGATCCTGTCCCGGTCCCTCTGGAATTCGGTGCGGATCTCGCAGAGGGGCTCGGGCCGCTGGCGGCCCCGGCTCTCGGCGGCCCGGGCGGCGTAGGGAGACAGGACCTCCCGTTCCAGGGCTTCCGTGCGCTGCCTGATGCCGAGTCCCGCCACCCCGGTTCCCTCCTCGCGCCAGGCCCGCCGGTCCCCGACTCCGGCTGGAGGCTTCTGCGGCCCGCGGACCAATCCTGCCATGAGGGTAAATGCGGCGGCAAACCAGAAAGGACCGGCCGCCGGGTCGACGGCGCGTTCGGCAGGGGCGAGCCGGGGGGCCGGGGAATCTTCCACCCCACAATCAGTCGGCACGCAAGCCCCACATCCGGAGGTAACCCAGGTTGGCCCTGAGCAGGTCGCGACAGCCCCTCTCCGGCGCCGAGGTCATCCGGCCGGCGGCCGCCGTGGCGCACCGCCGGCTCTCGTGCAGCGTGGACGGCCTCGGCTCCCTCCACGCCGAGGCCTACCAGGTCTCGGGTGGGGAATGGCGGGTCTACTACCGGGACTCCGCCGGCCGGGACCACCTCGCGTTTTCAGCCCGGGACGAAGGCCCGGCGGCGCTTGTCGCGGCGCTGGAGCAGTGGGCCCGCCGGCGGCCCGGCATGCTGTTTCACGACGCCGGCCTGACGGTGGCCAGTGCCGAGGCGATCGACCTCGTCGCCGACCTGGCGGGGAAGGGGAACCAGCCGCGCGATTTCTTCCACCTGGCCCGGGTGCTGAAGCTCGCCCGGACGCTGGGGCGGGGCGAGCGGGCCGACCCGGCCGTCCTGGAGCTGGCCACCTGGTTCTACGGGCTTCACGCCACCGGCGAGGAGACCGTCGCCTCGGCCCTGGTGGTACAGGGGGTGCCGGACGACGTCATCGAACGGGCTCGAACGGTAGCGCGGGCGGTGCGCCGGGCAACCACGGCCCACGAGCCGGGGACCGCCGCGGGCAAGGGCGAACGCTCGGCCGCGGCCCTTGTGGCCCACCGGGCGGCCGGCCTGGACGGCCCGGAGGCGCGGGCGCTTCACGACGCGGTCATGCTTGAACGGCTGGGCGCCATCGGCGTCGCCCGGGGCCTGGCCGACAGCAGCCGGCGGGGGCTTGACCTCTCCGGGCAAGTGGCCGCCGTGCGGCGGGAGGCCCGGCTGGCCCGTTGCGTCACCCGGGCGGGCCAGCGGCTGGAGCGGCGCCGGCGGCTGGTGCTGGAGACGATTCTCGGGGCGCTCGAGCGGGAGCGGGCCGGCGCCGACCTCCCCCGGTAGGTCTGGGTGATCGCCGGCCGGGCCGTACGGCACCGCCCGCCGTGTTACACCGTATCGTCCCGGCGCCGGCCCAGGGCGGCCTGGGCGGCGGCCAGCCGGGCCACCGGCACCCGGAACGGGGAGCAGCTCACGTAGTCCAACCCGGCCTCGTGGCAGAAGGCGATGGACTCCGGGTCTCCCCCGTGCTCGCCGCAGATGCCAATCTTGAGCCCGGGCCGCGCGGCGCGTCCCTTCTCCACCGCCATGCGCATGAGGGCGCCCACGCCGTCGGAGTCCAGGGTGGCGAAGGGGTTTTCCCGCAGGATCTTCCGGTGCAGGTAATGGTGGAGGAACTTGGCCTCGGCGTCGTCCCGCGAGAAGCCGAAGGTCGTCTGGGTCAGGTCGTTGGTCCCGAAGGAGAAGAACTCGGCGTGAGCGGCGATGGCGTCCGCCGTCACGCAGGCCCGGGGCACCTCGATCATTGTCCCGACCACCACCGGGACCTCCACCCCGGTCTCGGACCTGACGTCCTCGGCCACCCGGAGGACCATGTCCCGCAACAGTTCCAGTTCACCGGCAATGCCCACCAGGGGGATCATGATCTCGGGCCGGACGTCCACGCCTTCGGTGACCAGTTGGGCCGCCGCCTGGAAGATGGCGCGGCACTGCATCTCGTAGATCTCCGGGTAGGCGATGCCCACCCGGCAGCCCCGGTGGCCGAGCATTGGGTTGAACTCGGCCAGTGCCCGGGCCCGCCTGAGCACCTTCTCCCTGGTCCGGATCTCCTGCTCCAGCCCGGCGACGTCCTCGGCCCGGACCGTCCCGGCGGCGGCCCTGGCCTCCCTCAGCCGCTCCCGCAGTTGCCCCAGCTCCTCCACGAGTTCCTCCACGTTGGGCAGAAACTCGTGAAGCGGCGGGTCCAGGAGCCGGATGGTCACCGGCAGGCCGGCCATGGCCCGCAGGATTTCCACGAAGTCCCCTTGCTGCATGGGGAGGAGCCGGTCGAGGGCCGCCCGCCGCTCCTCGGCCGTCTCCGCCAGGATCATGGCCTGCACCACCGGCACCCGGTCGGGGGCCATGAACATGTGTTCGGTGCGGCAGAGCCCGATCCCCTCGGCCCCGAACTCCCGGGCTTTTCTGGCGTCCTCCGGCGTGTCGGCGTTGGCCCGCACCCCCAGCCGCCGGATATGGTCGGCCCAGGCGAGCAAGGTCTGGAACTCCCCGGTCAACTGGGGGTCGATGAGGGGCACCTCACCCAGGATGACCTGGCCGGTTCCGCCGTCGATGGAGACCACGTCGCCCTGGCGCACCACCGTTTCCCCGACCCGGAACTCGCGGGCCGCCAGATCGATCCGTAGCGCCTCGCACCCGACCACGCAGGGCTTGCCCATGCCGCGGGCGACGATGGCCGCGTGGCAGGTCATGCCGCCCCGGCTAGTGAGAATCCCCTGGGCCGCCACGATGCCGTGGATGTCGTCGGGGGTCGTCTCCGGGCGGACCAGGATGACCCGGTGCCCGGTGTTGCCCAGCGCCTCGGCGGTGTCGGCGTCGAAGACCACCTGGCCGGTGGCGGCCCCGGGCGAGGCCGGCAGGCCGGTGGCGACCACGTTGAGCCTGGCCTCGGGGTCCACGTTCCTGTGCAAGAACTTGGTGATCTGCTCGGGCTGGACCCGGCCGACGGCTGTCTCGCGGGAGATGATCCCTTCACCGGCCAGCTCCACCGCGACCTTGACCGCCGCCTGGGCGGTGCGCTTGCCGGCCCGGGTCTGGAGCACGTAGAGCCTGCCCCGCTCCACGGTGAACTCGATGTCCTGGATGTCCCGGTAGTGGCGTTCCAGGAGGTCCGACACCCGCTCCAGTTCCCGGTACACCTCAGGCATCTCCTGGCTCAGCAGCGCGATGGGCCGGGGGGTCCGGATGCCGGCCACCACGTCCTCGCCCTGGGCGTTGGTCAGGTACTCGCCGTAGAGGGCCTTCTCGCCGGTGGCGGGATTTCTGGTGAACAGCACCCCGGTGCCCGAGTCCGGGCCCATGTTGCCAAACACCATGGCCTGGACGTTGACGGCGGTGCCCAGGTCGGCGGGGATCTTGTGGATCTGGCGGTAGACGATGGCCCGCTGGTTGTTCCAGGACTCGAAAACGGCCCGGACGGCCATCATCAGCTGTTCCGTGGGGTCCTCGGGAAACGGCCGGCCCGACTCCCGGGCCACCAGGTCCTGGTAGGCCCGGGCCACCCGGCGCGTCCCGTCGGCCGACACCTGGTGGTCGTGCTCCACGCCCTCGGCTCGGCGCCGTTCCTCCAGGATGGCCTCGAACCGCTGCACCGGGATGCCCAGCACCACGTCGCCGAACATCTGGATGAACCGCCGGTAGCAGTCGTAGGCGAACCGGGCGTCGCCGGTTGACCGGGCGAGCCCCTTCACCGTCTGGTCGTTGAGGCCCAGGTTGAGGATGGTGTCCATCATCCCGGGCATGCTGACCGCGGCGCCCGAGCGCACCGAGACCAGGAGCGGAAGCTCGGGGTCGCCGAAACGCTTCCCCGTCTTCTGCTCCAGTGCCCGCAGCTGTCCTTCGATGGCCTCGGCCAGGCCTTCGGGGAACTTGCGTCCCAGGCGGTAGTATGCGATGCAGGCTTCGGTGGTGATGGTGAACCCCGGCGGCACCGGCAGCCCGATGCGGGTCATCTCCGCCAGGTTGGCTCCCTTGCCGCCCAGGAGCCGGCGCTGGCCCGCCGACCCCTCCTCGAACCGGTAGATCAGGCGTTCGCTGGTGACAACCCCGGAAGCCTCCGGACCCATCTCTGGTTCCTCCCGATGCGTCAGTCGGTGGCGGTGGTGTGGGCGGCCCCCAGGTAGTGGAGGACGGTGTTGGCCGTCTCCTCCACCGCCTTGTTGGAAACGTCCACCACGGGACAGCCCAGCCGCCGAAAGACCTGCTCGGCAAACTCGAGCTCCTCGACGATCCGGTCAAGCTGGCCATAACTGGCGCCGGCATCGAGCCCGATGGCCTTCAGCCGCTCCTGGCGAATCTGGTAGAGCTTCTCCGGGTGCACGGTGAGGCCGACCACCTTGCCCGGAGGCAGGCGGAAGAGTTCCTCGGGCGGCGGCAACTCCGGCACCAGAGGTACGTTGGCCACCCGCAAGTAGCGCCGCTGGGCCAGGTACAGGCTGACCGGCGTCTTGGAGGTACGGGACACCCCGACGAGCACCAGGTCGGCGTTTAACAGCCCCCGGGGGTCGCGGCCGTCGTCGTACTTGACGGCGAACTCCACCGCCTCCACCCGGCGGAAGTAGTCCTCGTCGAGCTTGTGCATGAGCCCCGCTCGCTGCTTGGGCGGCCGGCCCACCACCTGGGCCACCGCCTCCAGGGCCGGGCCCATGATGTCGACGGCGGGCACCCCGGCCCGGGCGGCCGCAAGTTGCATGGCCCGGCGAAGCTCCGGCACGACCAGGGTGTAGAGGATCACCGACCGGCCGCCGTCCGACGCGGCGCGCACGATGTGTTCGATCTCGCTTTCGTCCTTGACCAGCGAGTAGCGGCGGATCTCCATCCGGCCGGCGTTGAACTGGCTGATGGCGGCCCTGGCCACAAGCTCGGCCGTCTCCCCCAGCGCGTCGGAGACGACAAGGATCGCGGCCTGGCTGCCCTGCTCAGGATCCATGCTCCAGACCTTTCTCGACTTTCCCAGAAGCTTCCTTCACGGGCCGACCAACTTCCCCACGTGGCCCACGGCGTTCATGGCCTCGAGGACGCGGCGGAGCAGCGCCAGGCGGTTTTCGCGGACGGCCGGGTCGTCCGTCATCACCAGCACGCCGTCGAAGAACCGGTCCACCTCGGGCCGCAGTGCCGCCATGGTCTCGAGGTAGGCGCCGTAGTCGCCCCGCTCCAGCGCCCGCGCGCCGCCGGCCCAGGCTTGCTGGAAGGCGTCCCACAGGGCCCGCTCCGCGGGCTCGGTGAACCGCTCCGCTGCCACCCGCGCGTGGGGCGCCTTCTCGCCCAGGCCGGACACGCGGATGTAGGCCGCCTTCAGATCGGCGAAGGCTGGCCGGTCCTTGAACTCTTGCAGCGCGCGGGCGCGGGCCAGGGTCACCACGGGCGCGCCGGGCCCCCGGTCGAGCACCGCGTCGGCCACGTCGTAGCTGATGCCGGCCTCGTCGAGCACCGTCCGCAGGCGGGCGCTGAAGAACTCGAGCAGGTCCCGGCGGACCGACGCCCGGTCCGGCTCCCGGTCAGGCGCCGTCCCCTCCGCGTTCGGGGCGGCGGGCCCGAACCCGGCCAGGGCCCGGTCGACCAGGTCGGCCAGGTCGAGGGGCAGGCCGGCCTTGAGCAGCACCTGTACCACGCCCAGGGCCTGGCGGCGGAGGCCGTACGGGTCCTGGGAGCCGGTGGGCCGGATTCCCGCCGCGAAGCAGGCTGCCACGGTATCCAGTTTATCCGCCAGGGCCAGGATGGTCCCTGCCGGCGAGTCCGGCAGCGCGTCGCCGGCGAAGCGGGGCAGCGTGTGCTCGAAGATGGCCTGGGCGACGGCGGGATCTTCGCCGGACTTCAGCGCGTACTCCCGGCCCATGACTCCTTCCAGTTCCGGGAGTTCCCGCACCATCTGGGTGACCAGGTCGGCCTTGCAGAGAAGCGCCGCCCGGTCCACCACCGCCGGAAGCCCGGACGCGGCCGGAAGCCCGGCCGCGTCCGGATGCCCGGCGGCTTCCACCAGGTGCCGCGCCAGCGTCCGGACCCGCTCCACCTTGTCGCGCATACTGCCCAGGCCCTCCACGAAGCCGACCTCGCCGAGCCTCTCGACCCGCTCGGCCAGGGGCGCTTTGAGGTCCTCGTCGTGGAAGAACCTGGCGTCCGCCAGGCGGGCGCGGAGCACTCCCTCGTTGCCCAGGCGTACCGCCTGGCCGGCGATCCCGTTGGCCACGGTGACGAAGGCCGGGAGCAGGCGCCCCGCCTCGTCCACCACGGGGAAGTAGCGCTGGTGGTGGCGCATGACCGTGACCAGCACCGCTTCGGGCAGGTCGAGAAAGGCCTCGTCGAAGCGCCCCGTGACGGCTTCGGGCCACTCCACCAGGTGCGTCACCTCGGTCAGGAGCGTCTCGTCGACGGCGGCCCGCCCGCCGGCGGCCCGGGCCGCCGCCTCCACCTGCGACCGGATGCGTTCTCTGCGCGCGGCCGGGTCGACCAGGACCCGGGCGGCCTCCATCGTCGCCACGTAGGCCGAGGGCCCGTCAATCTCCACCGGGCCGGGGTGGAGGAAGCGGTGACCCCGGCTACAGCGCCCCGACGCCACCCCGGCCACGCTGAACCGGACCTCGTCCTTGCCCAGCAGCGCCACCACCCAGTGGATGGGCCGGACGAAGGCGAAGTCGCCCCGCCCCCAGCGCATGGTCCTGGGAAACTCCAGCCTGGCTACAAGCTCCGGCAACCCCTCGGCCAGCACCTGGGCGGCGGGCCGGCCGGCCTCGCGGCGCACGGCAAAGACGTAGTCCCCGGCGGGGGTGGAGCGGACCTCCAGGTCCGCCACGTCCACCCCCTGGGCCCGGGCAAAGCCGAGCGCCGCCCGGGTGGGCCGGCCCTCGGCATCAAAGGCGGCCTGGCGGGAGGGGCCGCGCACCTCGGTGACCCGGTCCTCCTGCCTGAGGCGCAGGTCGGTCACACAGAGCGCCAGCCGGCGGGGGGTGCCCATGGTCCGGACGGCCCCGAACTCCAGGCCGTGCTCGGCGAAGGTTCCCCGGGCGGCGGCCGCCAGGCCCTCCAGGGCCCCGTCGATGAACCGGGCGGGAATCTCCTCGGTACCGATCTCCAGCAACAAGTCGGCCCGCCCGGTGGCCTCGATGTACCGATCTACCAGCCCCCGTACCGAGGCCGTGGATCGGGTCACGCCCCTTCCCCCCTCTCAGCTGCCGCGGGAACGGCTTCGCGGGCCTCGTCGCCCCGGCGCAGCAGCGGAAAGCCGAGGTCCTCCCGCTGCTTCAGCCAGGCCTCGGCCGCCCGCCGGGCGATGACCCTGACCCGCCCCAGGTACCGGGTGCGCTCGGCAACGCTCACCGCCCCCCTGGCGTCCAGCAGGTTGAAGAGGTGGGAGCACTTCAGCACGTAGTCGTAGCCGGGCGCCACCAGCCCCCGGTCCAGGCACCGGACCGCCTCTCGTTCGAAGCCCTCGAACCACTGGCGCAGCGACGCGACGTCGGCCAGTTCGAAGGCGTAGACCGACTGCTCGTACTCAAAGCCCTTGAACAGTTCCCCGAAGGTGATCCCGTGGCCCCACTCGATGTCAAAGACGTTATCCTTGCCCTGGATGTAGGCGGCCAGCCGCTCGAGCCCATAGGTGAGTTCGGCGGAGACCGGGCGGCAGTCAAACCCGCCCACCTGCTGGAAGTAGGTAAACTGGGTGATCTCCAGCCCGTCGAGCCACACCTCCCAGCCCAGGCCCCACGCGCCCAGGGTCGGCGCCTCCCAGTTATCCTCGACGAACCGGATGTCGTGCTCCAGGGGGTTGACCCCCAGCCGGCGGAGGCTCTCCAGGTACAGTTCCTGCACGTCGGGCGGCGAGGGTTTCAGGATCACCTGGTACTGGTTGTGCTGGTAGAGTCGGTTCGGGTTCTCCCCGTACCGGCCGTCGGCCGGCCGCCGCGATGGCTCCACGTACGCGACGCGCCACGGCTCGGGGCCCAGCGCCCGGAGGTAGGTGGCGGGGTTCATGGTGCCGGCCCCGACCTCCACGTCGTAGGGCTGGGCGATCACGCAGCCCTGTTCCGCCCAGAAGGCGTCCAGGGCCTGGACGACGGCCTGAAAGCTGAGGGCCATGCCCATCCCCCCTCGGGACGGCCCGGGTGCCCACGCCGGGCACGCCCACAAACCAAAAATCCCCCCGCCCTGCCGAAACGGCCAGGGACGGGAGGCTCCTCCCGCGGTTCCACCCTGGTTGGTCCCGGGTCGCTGCCGGAAGGCTGGACGCGGAACCCCCTCGTGGCGCTCCGGGCTCGGGAGCCCCTTCGCCGGGGGCCGCCGCCGGGCTTGCAGTCGCTGACCCGGCTCCCTTGGAACGGCGCGTTACCGGCTACTCTTCTCCGTCGTCGCCCGCGTTGCTGGTCCCAATACTGTTCCTGAAGCGATGCTACCAACCGACTCGGCTTCTGTCAAATCCGCGGTTTCTCCGGTCCGTGTCAAGCTTCGGCAGGCAACCCCGACCGGCAATCACGCGATCCGCGGTGTCCGGGCGATCTCTCTCAGGCACAGTTGACCCAGGGCTTCGCGGCGCGCGGGCCCTCAAGCGCCGGCGGTGAGGCCCGCAGCCAGGTGGCCGGATCATCACGCATGGCCGCCGGCACCTCTGAGACCAGGACCGGTGTTGTTGCCAGGCGCTTGAGGAGCTTTTGGTCCATCGGCCGCGCCCGCGGCGTGAACTCCGAGAGCTCGCCGTTGGCCCGGGCCGCCAGCAAGCGCGCCAGATGATCAGCTCCCGCCGAGCTCCACCGCGCCCCGTGCCGCTTCATCCGCCGGGCCACCTGGTGGAACACCTGGCCTTCGATGGCCCCCAGCCGCTCGGCTTCCTCCGAGGTCCGGATGCCCTCCCAGTTGGCCTCCAGATACTGCCGTAGTGCCCGCACCTTCTCCCGGCGCCCGCCGAAGGTGATGGGGAGGGCGCGGCAGGGCCTGGTCGTCTGCCAGGCGGTCAACGAGGTGCAAGCGCTGAAAGACGAAGTGTGACGGTGCCGTCAAGGCACCATCCTGAACCTAACTGAATGCGGCTAATGGGAGTATAACAATTGACTGGGTCAGCGGGCGACGCCCAGGCGTTCCAACAGCAGACCCAGGGTGATGTGCCTGATCTCCTCACAGCGGGGGCTTACGCCGGTCAGCACGTCGCCGGAGTTATAGTTATATCTGGCCATTGGGCAGTCACCCTTGCACAGCCAGGCCGCAAAGCAGTCGCGGCAGGCGGGCATGTTGTCCACCCTGAACTCCTGTAGGTACCGGTGCTTTTCGGCGTCAAACACGAACCTGCCTGCAGTCCGATCATAGTGCCCGAAGACGAAGAGCTCCGAACCGGGGTCCTGCAGCCGGCACACCCGGGAACAGGCGGTCACGTACCCTTCCGGTGTGATGATGAAGTTGTTGGCGCTTGTGCCGCAGTAGCGGAGCCCTACCCGTCTGAGGTCGGTGGAGCTGTACCGGAGCCGCAAATCATACTTTTCAGCTTCCATCCTTGCTTCCAAGTACAGCCTGGCGAATCCCGGCAGTTCGTAGCTGTCGATTCCCGATTGAGCGCACCGGCCGCATATGTCAATGGGCTCAACCGCCACGCCTATACCCGGGAAGTTTCTGCCAAAAAAGCCAACGGTATCCGGCATCTCTGCCACGGAGTGGCCCGTCACCGAGATCCTGACGCCGAACTTGACGCCCCTGTCGTAGAAGAACCTAGCGGTCTCTATCACTCGCTCAAATGAACCGCCACCGCTGGCTAGTGGCCGCTGCAAGTTCTGCAGATGCGGCGGGCCGTCCATGGAAAGGTTTACGTAGGCCATATGATCGGCCAGAAACTGCCTCTGGGTGGGGTTTAGTACACCGTTAGTAGTGATCGAAAACTCGACCGCGCCAGGGGCGCGGCGGTTGGCGTAGTTGACGATGCCGACCAGTTCGTCCCAGGCGACGGTTGGCTCGCCCCCGCCGTGAAACCTGATCCATGCTTTCTGCCCGCGCTCAAGCGCATTGCCGACCACATAGTCCACGGCCCGCTCGGCGACCGACAGGGGCATCGTAAGGTCGGCGTCGCCAGCCTGGGCGTAGCAGTAGATGCACCGGAGGTTACACCTTGTGGTAAGCAGGAACATGACACTGGGGTAGTCAAACGAAGCATCGGCCTGCAAGAGTAGCTCCGTCTCGTCGCCGGGCTCGTCGTCCTGCACAAAGTCCGGGACAGGCGGAGCCGAATCGGGCAGGAGGTACACTTTGTTGAGCGTGGGAACAATGACCAGCAACCCCTCGTCGGGGACGCCGACCTTGAAGACCCTACGTAGCATCGACTCTCTCTAGTCTTGGAGGACCAGCCTACCGGCCGTCACAGCGACACGCGTCGTCACAATCGTCTTCGCAGCAGGTATACGGCCGACACGCACCCACTCCGTCGAACATCAGGCTGTCGGCGAGGTCGGCAGCGCCCACTGCCATGTGCTCTAGGTCAACCTGTTTGATGCTCGGGGCCATCAGTCTTTCGCCCTCCTCTTGACACTTTTCCCCTTGATTTTATCGTTGCGGAAATAGTCCGTCCCGTCAAGTGGCATGAATGGTTCGTCCGTGTCAAGCTTCGGTAGGCAACCCCGACCGAGGCACCCGCGGTTAGTTTCGCGGGTAGATGCTCCCGTCTCTGTCCGGGTAAGCCTCGTCCTTATCTCCTGTTGTGTCCACGAGGAAGGCGAAGGCGACGCCAACGGGGTTGACGCGCCAAGGCATATGCCCTCGGTCGGAGGCGGCCTGCCACTCCTCCACCTGCTTGGGGTCGACGGGTACTTCGATCACGGGGGCAAACGTGGTTCTTCGATAGGGTGCGGAATGGAAGCCGAGGCCCAGCGTCAAGGCCGGAGCGAAGCGGAGAGGGCCCGGCTTTCCCGCAGCAGCAGAGCTACACCTACCAGTGCGACCAGGGAGGTTGCCAAGCAACAGACCTGTGCGTCCCAGATCCAGTTCCTCCGTTCTTTGGGAGCAAGACGTCCCGCTAGACTCCTAGGGGCGCGGAGTAGAAGGCTCCCCCAGGAGACGCGTACCGTGACTCCTAGCCTCTTGGCTGTCTCGTGAGAAAGACCGACACCTGCCGGGTTCAGGACAGTACGACCAAACTGGTCTTTGCCTCCGTTGTAGTCGTTGTAATAAGCCGCTTGAGCCTCTGGCATGAATCGCGCCAGATCTGTGAATAGCCGTCTGGGGCGCTCAGGATGGTCGGGCGTGTTCCAGTAGTTGTCGTCTTCGTTCCACGGTCCTCCTCAATCCTCTTCCGGCCTGACGCCCTGTGCCGGCGGGCCCTTGGCCACCTTCGCCGGAGGCGGCGTCTCCCGAACGGCGGCGAGAAAGGCCAGCGAGCGCAGGGGTCGCTCGATCCGGTAGTCCCAGGCGGCCCGGAGCACGGCCTCCAGTTCCCGCTCGATCTGGGTCGACGGGCGCAGCACCCCCAGCCGGCGCAGGTCGGCCGTGAGCAGGTGCCCGAGCGCCGCGACGGTCCCGCCCGAGACGGCAATGGCGTGCCGTTCCCGCACCCGGCAGTTGGGGCACACCAGGCCGCCGGCGGCGGCGCTGAACCAGCGCCGCCCGTCGGCGCCCAGCGACCCCTGGCACCCGGCGCACTGATCGAGGACGGGCCGGAACCCGGACAGGACCAGCAGCCGGGCCTCGAACATCCTGGTGGCCAGCACCGGCCGCTGGTCCCAGGCGAGCAGGTGAAGCGTGCCGAGCAAGGTGAGAAAGAGATCCTGGTTGGCGTCCCGCTCCCGGGTCACCTCGTCCACCAGGTCCACCACGTAGCTGGCGTGGGCCAGCCGGGTCAGGTCTTCCCGCAGGGGGCCGAAGGCCGCCACGATCTCGCACTGGCTCACGGTGTCCAGGTTCCGGCCCCGCCACAGCATCAGCCGGACGTGGGTGAAAGGCTGCATCCCGCCGGCCAGCCGGCTGCGGGGCCGGCGGGCTCCTTTGGCGATCCCGTGCAGCTTCCCCTCTTCCCGGCTGTAGAGGGTGACGATCTTGTCGGCCTCGCCGTACTCACGGGTCCGCAGCACCACGGCCTCGACCTTGTACAGGGCCACGGGCAGCCCCCCCTCGAGCGCCAGGCTTCGACGGGTCCGGGCCAGAACCTTGCCGTGGAGCGGGAGCTAGCCGGCCAGCGTGAGGCCCACGGTCCGCAGGAAGACGGTGGCCAGCCCGAGGTAGATGAAGAGGCCCGTCACGTCCAGGCTGGTGGTGACAAACGGCCCCGAGGCGACGGCGGGGTCGACGCCGAACCGCTCCAGAACCATGGGCACCAGGGTGCCCACCAGGGCCGCCACGGTCATCGATAGCGTCATGGCCAGCCCGACCACCAGCCCCAGGAGGGGAATCCCCTGCCACGCCAGGGCCACCAGGAAGATGAGGGTGCCCGTACTGACGCCCAGCAAGAGCCCGGTCTGGATCTCCACCATCAGCGCCCGGAAGATGTCGCGCCGGCTGAGTTCCCCGGTGGCCAGGCCCCTCACGGCCACGGCCAGCGACTGGGTGCCCACGTTGCCGCCCATCCCGGCCAGGATGGGGATGAAGTAGGCCAGGGCCACCATCGCCTCCAGCGCCGAACTGAAGCCGGCGATCACGTTGGCCGCCACCAGCTGGCCGAAGAGCAGCAGCACCAGCCAGGGCAGGCGCCGCGTGGCCCGCTTCCAGGGTCCCAGCCGGAGGATGTCGACGTCCTCCTCGACGCCGGCCGCTCCCAGGAGGTAGATGTCCTCGGTCGCCTCTTCCTCGAGGACGTCCATGACGTCGTCGAAGGTCACGATGCCCAGGAGCCGCCGCTCGGCGTCGACCACCGGCATGGCCAGGAAGTCGTACTTGGAAACCTGCCGCGCCACCTCTTCCTGGTCGGTGTCGGCGGTGACGCTGATGACGTTGGGGTTCATGATCGCCCCGACGCTGGTCTCCGGGGGGGCCACAATCAGGTCTCTGAGGGAAAGCACCCCGGCCAGCCGACCCTGCTCGTCCACCACGTAGACATAGTAGGCGGTCTCCGCGTCCGGAGCCAGGCGCCGCAGAAGGTCGATGGTCTGGGCCGCGGTGGCCACGGCGGGAACCGACACGAACTCGGTGGTCATGATCCCGCCGGCCGTGTCCTCCGGGTACTGGAGCAGTTCCCGGATATCCCGGGCCTCCTCCCGTTCCATCAGACCCAGGAACTGCCCGGCCTCTTCCGGCGGCAAGTCGCCCAGCAGGTCGGCCACGTCGTCGTTGGACATGTGGGAGAGGATCTCCGACACCCTGCGGCGGTCGAGGAGGCGGAGCACCACCACCTGGTCGTCCACGTCCAGCGCCTCCACGGCCATGGCGGCCCGCTCGGCGTCGAGCGCCTGGAGGGTGGCGGCCCGGTCGGCCTCGTCGAGTTCCTCCAGAACCTCCGCCAGGTCGGCCGGGTGGAGTTGCTCCAGCAGCTCCCGCAGCGCCGTCTCGTGGCCCGCCGTCTGCAGGGTCCGGATCTCGGCCGCCAGGTCCAGCGCCGTCCGCTGCTCCACCGGTCGCCACCCCCTCCCCACCCCACAAAAAAAGGACTTTGAGTCTCAGGGGTGCGCTCGAAGTCCTCGGGGGCCGTGATCAGAACCTGCGACCTCAACACGGCCCATCACTTAATTTTACGCCTCCGCACAAGCCCGTTCAAGCCTCAGAGCGAGCCGATCAACTCCCTCAGCCCTCCCCGGCCCCCGGTCCCATGGTCCGCCTGAGGTGCTCCAGCACGTGGTGGCGGGTCGGCACCACGGGCGGCAGGTGGCTCCACGGGCCCCAGACCACCCGGTTCCCCCGGCCGGCGGGCAGCCGGTCGGCCACCGCCCGGGCCACCGAAGGGGGAATCACCTGGTCTTTTAGGCCGTTCAGCATCAGCAGGTTGGAGGCGCGGTGGGCGTGGGTCATGGGGTCCACCTCTCGGAAGGCCCGGCGCACGTCTTCCTTGGTCCAGCCGGCGGCTGACAGGTCTTCCCGGATGTCCGCCGTCATCTCGGACTCGAAGATGATCGCCCCGAAGTCGCCGCCGCCCATCAGTGACACGCTGGCGCGCAGCCGGGGCTCCAGCCCCGCGACGAGGCAGGTGACCACGCCCCCCAGGCTGAAACCGCCCACGCCCAGCCGGTCGGGATCCACGCCCGGGCGGTCAGCCAGCCAGCCCAGGCACAGTCGGATGTCGGCCACCACCTGCTCCATGGTCGTCACGTACCCCTCCAGGTCGGGACCGAAGGGAAAGACCCGTCCCGGGCCGATTCCCGGAATCCTCAGCGGGGCGGAACGGAAGCCTTCCCAGGCCCGCTCGCCGTGGAAGGGCAAATCAGGCAGGAGAACGGCGTAACCGTGGCGGCGGAGGATCCTGCCGGCCACCAGGATGACGTCCTTGGACATCCCGTAGCCGTGGCAGACCAGGAGCCCCGGGGCGCGCCCGCCCCGGACCGCGGCGGCCAGATAAAGGAAGGGCACCCGGTTGTTGGCCGCCCAGGCCGTCTTCACGGGGCTCGGGAGTTCGTGCCGCTCAACGCTGGCCTGAGTCATCGCCCTCTGGACCTGTCGGGCGGACGACCTGCGGCAGACGTGTCTCCGCCCAGCTATCTCTATTCCTTATGCGGCGGCCCGCGGTCGCCGGCCGGTACCCGGCCGCCCAGGTCACCCGCGCCGAAGGCGGCGGGCAAGAGGTCGCGGGCGCGCTCGGCCCGGAGGTCCCCCGTCAGGTTGGCCATGATCACCAGCATGTCGGGGGAGAATTCAACCAGGCACTGGCGGCAGGCACCGCACGGGCTCGCCGGTGACGGGGTGTCGGCCACCACGGCGAGGGCCAGGAACTCCCGATGACCCTCGGATACCGCCTTGAACAGGGCCGTCCGCTCGGCGCAGACGGTCAGGCCGTAAGAGGCGTTCTCCACGTTGCAGCCGGTGAACACGGTACCGTCGGCGGAGAGAAGCGCCGCGCCCACCGCGAACCGGGAGTAGGGAACGTAAGCCCTGGTCCGGGCCTCCCCGGCCCGGGCCACCAGGCCGGCCACGTCCGCCGGATCCGGTGCCTTACTCACCTTCGTACTCCACCCTGGCGTCGGCGGGGATCACCTGGACCCACACGGGCCCGGGGGGCAGCACCAGCGGCCGCCCGTCGGCGTCGAGGTAGTCAAAGGCCGCGGTCCGGTCGGCCCGCCGCCACGAGCCCTCCCACCGGGCACCGTGGGTGACGACGACGAGCCCCCCCTTGCCGGTGAACTGCACGTCGAGCCGGCCCTCGGGGTCGCCGGGAATGGCCCTGGTCGGGACCACCTGAAGCAGGATGGTCTTCACCCGCAGCGCCTGGCGGGTCCTGGCGTCCAGATGGGGCCGGTCGGCCACGGAGCGCACGTACTCCTCTGTCTCCGGGTCGTAGCGGTAGCCCACCCGGTGCTTCACGTAACCGGGGTAGTGAACGGTCAGCCCCCGGGTGGCCTCGGCCCCGGCGGGAGGCCCGGCCTGACCGGGATCACCGAACCGCGGCTCGAAGCTGAACGGGCCCGGCGGAGCCCCGGCGGACCGCTCCAGGCCCCGCCGCCTGGCCGCCTGCCGGACCAGATCGGTGCTGGTGTAGAGGTTGTGGGGCATGGGCCGGCTGGTGGACCGCCAGAAGGCGGTGCCGTTGGAGAACTCGTTGAGCCCGGCCACGCGCAGTTCGGCCAGTTCCGCCTGGGACTGGGGGCTCTGGCCGACGTAGACCAGGATGGCGTCGTGGGCCACGGCCAGGTCGAGGAAGTAGTGGCGGATGCTGCGGATGGGGCCGATCTCCTCGACGTCGGGTCCCAGGTACAGGGCGAGCAGCCGGGTGATGCCTCCTTCCGCCAGGACCTCGTAGACCAGTTCGGCCTGCTGCAGGCCGGACTGCGGGCGGGCGCTGGGGTGGTTGTCCACCACGAACAGGAGCGGCCTGCGGGCCAGGGCCGCCTCGGCGAAGCGAAGCCCTGAAAACGGGGACGGGGTACCCTCGGGCTCTTCAGGCGGCGGAGGCGACGGCTCCGGAGTCTCGGCCACGGGCGGCGGCGGGGCGGAGGCGGGCGGCTGAGACTGGCTTCTGTTCCGGGCGCACGCGCCGGCGGCGCCGGCCAGAAAGCCGAGCAAGGCGACGACCAGAATGAGCTTGAGCGCGCCGGCGCGGGTCTGCGCCACGGCACACGCCCCCTTGTTACGCGCCGGGTTTCTCCGGTCCCGACGCTTCAGGCCCGTCCTGCCCCGCCGCCCCGGCCGTCGCGTCGCCGGCGGGTCCGCCCGGGGCGCGCAGGCTGTTCAGCGCTCCGGTGACGCGCCGGTCAGGGGGGATCACCACGCCGCCGGAGATCACGAGCTTCATCCCGTCCTCCACGGACATGGCCAGGGGGATGACGTCGTCCTTCGGCACCATGAGGAGAAATCCCGAGGTCGGGTTGGGCGTCGTGGGCAACAAGACGCTGATGACCTCCGACTGGGTGACGGCCTGGACCTCGCCGCGGGCGCTGCCGGTGACAAAGGCCAGGGCCCACATGCCCCGGCGAGGGTACTCCACCAGCACGACTCGCTTGAAGGCATCCTGGTTGGAGGCGGCCACCGCGTCCACGATCTGCTTCACGGTGTTGTAGACGGCATTCACAAACGGCACCCGGCTCAGCAACTGCTCGCCCAGGCCGATCAGCCGGCGGCCGATGAAATTGGTGGCGATCATCCCGGCCAGCAGGATGATGACCAGGGTGAGCGCCACGCCCAGACCCGGAACGGTCCGGCCCAAAAGCGGCATGGTCAGGCTGCTGGCCAGCCCGGCCAGGAGGCCATCAAGGAAGCTCACCAGCCACCAGGTAATCCAGAGGGTCACGGCCACCGGCGCCAGCACGATGAGGCCGGTGATGAAGAAGGTCCTCAGCCGCCGCACGTCAGTCCTCCTTGCCCCGGACGCAGGGCCCCGGAACACGTTTTTTATGGTTAGCCCCCGCCGGGGCTCGTTCCTTCACCCACCAGGAGACACTCATGGAATGTCCCACCGGCGTGGCAGAAACACGTTGATCAGCAGCGCGAGCCAGCCCAGAAACCCGGCGGCGGCAAGTACCGGCGACGCGAGCGCCGTCCGCCAGGCCGCGGCCGGCAGGCCCGCCGCCCGGGGCCCGAAGATGAGCAGGGCGACCAGGGCCGCGTAACCGGCCGCCAGCAGTACGGCGGCGGCGGCCACGTGTTTGGCCACGGCGGCCCTCGGCCGCCGCTGGGGCGACAAGAGGCTGATCACCTGCTCCAGGGCGGTGTTGAACGCCTCCGCGAGAGTCACGAGGGCGATGGCCGACAGCACCAGCAGAACCTCCGGGACGGAAACCCGCACCGCGACCGCCAGGCCCAGGGCGGTGTAGGCCGCCCACAGGTGGATCCGGATGTTGCGCTCCGACCGCAGGAGAAAGCGAAGGCCCGACCAGGCGTCCTTGAAGCTCCGCACCACCTGGGCGACGGGGCAGGGCTTCACGACGGCCGCTCCAGGCCCAGCCGGGCCAGGGCGGCGCCCTCGGCGGCCCGCATGGCCCGGGCTTCTCCTGCCGAATGGTGATCGTAGCCCAGCAGGTGCAGGGCTCCGTGAACCGCAAGCCACGCCAGTTCGGCCTCCAGGGCCTGCCCGGCCGCCTCCGCCTGCCGCCTGGCCGTCTCCAGCGAGATGACCACGTCGCCCAGAAGGTCGGGGTCGCCCTGGGGAAAGGCCAGCACGTCGGTGGGCTCGTCCCGACCCCGCCAGCGGCGGTTCAGCCCGAGGATGGTGGCGTCGTCGACCAGGGCCACCGAGACCTCGGCCTCCGGCGCCGCGCCCCCTTCCGCCAGGGCGGCGGAGACCGCCCGCTCGACCAGCCGGACCAGGCCGTCGGTGACGGGTACGGCCGCCTGGAGGTTGGCCACCTCGATCACCTCGCGCCGCCTTCCCGCCGGGCCGTAGGGTTCGCCGCGGCACGGCCGTTCTTCCGCTTCAACTGGGCCTGCTGCCTCTTCACCTCACGGATCTCATGCAACACGTGCTCGGGGTACTCGACCCGGGCGTGGAAGACCCCCGTGAGGATGCTGGTGAAGGTCCGGGCGATCACGTCAAGGTCCCGGAAGGTGAGGTCGGCCTCGTCCAGCTGGCCGTCGTTCAGCCGGTCCTTGATGATCTTGCGGACCATGGCCTCTATCCGGCCCGGGCTGGGCTTGACCAGGGTCCGAACGGCCGCCTCGCAGGCGTCGGCCAGCATGCAGACGGCCGTCTCCTTGGACTGGGGCCGCGGCCCGTCGTACCGGAAATCTTCCTCCGGGATGTGCTCGGCGGGCTTGTCCTCGGCCGCCCGGGCGTAGAAGTAGCCTACCAGGGTCGTCCCGTGGTGTTCGCGGATGAAGTCGATGATCCGCGGCGGCAGCCGGTGGGCCTCGGCCAGTTCCACGCCGTCCTTGACGTGGGACTTGATGATGAGCGCCGACAGGTGCGGCGAGATCTTCTCGTGGGGGTTTTCCCCGGCAAGCTGGTTCTCCACGAAGAAGTAGGGCCGGCGCGTCTTGCCGAGGTCGTGGTAGTAGACGCCGACCCGGGCCAGGAGCGAGTCGCCGCCCAGGGTCTCCACGGCGGCCTCGGTCAGGTTCGCCACCAGGATGCTGTGGTGGTAGCTGCCGGGGGCCTCCATGAGCAGCTTCCGCAGGAGCGGGTGGTTGGGGTTGGCCAGTTCCAGAAGCTTGACCGGGGTGATGATCCCGAAGAAGGTCTCGAACGGGGTCAGGCTGCCCATCGTCAAGACCGCCGCCAGGAGCCCGCTGGCCAGGCCCCAGCCCACGTCGACCCAGAGTTCCAGGTCGGCCAGGGTCCGGCCGCCCACCATGGCCAGGGCGACGATGGTCAGGGCGTTGGCGGCTCCCACCAGGATGCCGGCGCGGGTGACGTCAAAGCGCTGGCCGATGCGGGCCACGGCGTACACGCCCACCATGCCGCCGATGACCGCCACCAGGGTCACGGTGAAGCCGTCGCCGGCGATGATGCCGACCAGCACGCCGGCGACCATGGCCAGCAAGAGCCCCAGCCGGCCATCGAGCAGGCTGGTGACGAGCATGCCGCCGGCGGCCACCGGGATGAGAAAGCCGGACACCGGAGAAAGCACCTTGGCGCTGAAAAGCGTCAGTACCAGGATGGCCCCGAAGACCAGGATGGCGGATTCGCTCTGCCACAGCTTACGCTGGAAGAAGACGCCGTAAAGGGCGACCACCGACAGGAGCAAGGCGGAGATGAGCCCGGCCCCGAACACGGTCCGGTAGTCCCGCTGGGTGCGCAAAAGGCCCAGGTCTTCCAGGCGGCGGATGTCGTCCTGGGTGACCACGTCGCCCTTGCGGACCACCACCTTGCCCTTGGGAATCCGCACCGGCTCCACCTGCTGGCGGGCTTCCTGGCGCCGGCGCTCCGTCTCCGCCTCGCTGAAGAAGAAGTTGGGCTCCAGCACCCGCCGGTTCAGCGCCAGCAGGAAGGTCTTGAACTCCCGGCGGAAGGCCAGGTTCTCCACCTCGGCCCGGATCTGCTCCTCGGCCAGGTCGATGGACCCGCGGTCTTCTTTCACGCCCCGGCTGTAGACCCGGGCCATCACCTGCCGGGAGGCCGTCTCCAGGTCGTCGATGACGCCGTCTTCCGCGTTCAGCAGCGAGTAATAGGTGGCCTCCAGCACCTCAAGCCCCAGGTCGGTCTTGAGGGCGTCAACCCTGGCGGCGGCCTCGGTTTCCTGGTCCCGGCGGGCCTCCCGGATGCGCTTGAAGGCAGCCGCGATGGCCTGGTCCACCGCTGGAGCCACCGCCGGGTCCTCCTCGTACTGGGGACTGACCCGGGCGGCCGCCTCCTCCCGCAGCCGCTCCGTCTCGGGCCGGTCGATGGCGTCCCGCGGGGCCTCGATGTCCCGGGGCGCCACCTGGCCGGCCTGGAGGTCGAGGCGCCTGGGTACCAGGTCCCAGGCAAGAAGCGCCCACACGAGCCCGAAGATGACCAGCCCCCACAGCGCCCGGCGCCAGGCGACCCCCAGCGGCAGGCGGCTCAGGAACCGGCTGAAGGGCGCTTCCTGTCCCGACGGGAACGGCATTCCCCGTCAACTCCCGTCCGGCCGTGACTCGGCGTCGGGAGGTTCGTGTCGGCGCTCGGCCACTTCGGCGCGCTTTGCTTCGTGCCGCTCGTAGGCCTTGATGATCCGCTGGACCAGTTCGTGGCGGACCACGTCCTGGTCGGTCAGATACACGAAGCTGAGGCCCTCCACGTCCCGGAGAATCACCCGGGCCTCCTCGAGGCCGGAAAACTTGCCCCGGGGCAGGTCAACCTGGGTTATGTCCCCGGTGACCACGATCTTGGACCCGAAGCCCATCCGGGTGAGGAACATCTTCATCTGCTCGGCGGTGGTGTTCTGGGCCTCGTCCAGGATGATGAAGCTGTCGTCCAGCGTCCGGCCGCGCATGTAGGCGAGCGGCGCCACCTCGATGAACCCCTTTTCCACGTACTTCTGGTAGGCCTCCATGCCGATCAGGTCGTACAGCGCGTCGTAAAGCGGCCGGAGGTACGGGTCGACCTTCTCGTGGAGGGTGCCCGGCAGGTAGCCCAGCTTCTCGCCGGCCTCCACCGCCGGCCGGGTCAGGATGATCCGGTTGACCTCCCGGTTCTTGAAGGCGGCCACCGCCATGGCCATCGCCAGGTAGGTCTTGCCCGTCCCGGCCGGGCCGATGGAAAAGACCATGGCGTGGTCGCGGATGGCTTCCACGTAGGCTTTCTGCCCCAGGGTCTTGGGGCGGATCTGCTTGCCCCGGGGGGTGATCAGAATGACGTCGGAGAACACGTCCCCCAGCTTCTGGTCCTCCCCGGTCTTGGCCAGGCGGATGGCGTACCTCACCTCCTGGCCGGAGATGAAGCTGCCGGCCCGAAGGAGTTCGAGCAGCCGCCCGAGAACGCCGGCGACCCGCTCCACTTCGGCAGGGTCTCCGGAAAGCAAGAGTTCGTTGCCCCGGGGAACGATTTTCACGTCGAAGCTCTCCTCGATGAGCTTCAGGTTTTCGTCGTGCCGGCCCAGGAGCGCCAGGGCTTCGGTGTTGTCGGCGATCACAACCTTGGACTCGGCTTGTCCAAGTTGCCGCAATCAAACTAACCTCCCTGCTTGGGCGGCCATCAAGTACCGGTCCTATCGCATGATTCTACACCTTGTGCCCGTTCTCATCCAGGGTCACGCTGATCCAGGCCGGGCGGCCGGGACTCCCGCCCCGCCGGAGGTGCAACCGTGCCCGCCGAACCTCCCGGCGCGGCGATGTCCTCGCGGGTCTCCCAGATCAACCGCAAGAGCACCCCGGGGTAGCCGCCTTCGGGCGAGCGGAGGAGCTGAACGGTCCGGTTCACCACTTCAGCACCAGGCGGCACCTCGCGCCGGAGCAGTCCTTCGGCCGTGCCGAGGGCCCGCGCCCGGGCCTCGGCGGGGCTGTCGGCCTCCTGGACTCGTTCGAGCTCATAGTAGGTGGCCCGACGGATCTCGAGCTCGGGCAGCCCGGCAAACGAGGGTAGAAACAGCCGGTAGGTTTCGGCCGTCTCCCAGCGGGCAAAAGGCGGTTCCTCCCGCAGGCCCGGCGCCAAGCGGAGCCGGGAGTTTCCCAGCCGCAGGTGGACGGTGTGCCAGGCCCGCCCCGTCCGCCGGCCGTGCTCCCTGACCAGGGGAACCTCGACGGTCACCTGGCGCCAGACCCTGGCCCAGGCGATGGCCCGGGCGGGAAGGTCGTCGTTGGTTCTGACCAGGACGTCGCCGCGCCTGACCAGCCGCCCGTCCCTCACCGCCCGCTCGCCACGGAGCACGATGAGGCGTTCCAGAAAGCCCTCGTGGGCGGCCACCACGTCCACCGGTTCCCGCAGCAGCCACTCGGCGGGGGGAACCTTCCGCTCCACCACCTCAATGACGGCCAGGGTGCCCTGGAGGTTCACCGCCGCCCAGAATACCCGTTCCAGTTCCAGCATGAGGCCCCGGGCCACGGCGTCGGGGTCGACCGCTCCCTTGAACGCCCCCGGCCGCAGGCCAAGCTGGGCTGCCTTTTGCGCCACCTGCCGGGGGTCCAGGTCTTCGGTGCCGGTGACCTCAACGAACCAGACGAAGGAGGAAGCGGCATAGAGCAGCGCCAAGGACGCCAGGGCTCCCGCCACCAGCGCCTTGCGGCGGCCGGCACGGCGGAGGAAAAACGGCAGGCCGCGCTTGCGAAGAATCCGGACCCGGCTCCGGGTGGCCCTGGCGATGGGCCGGATCCGGAAAAAGGACCTGACGGTCAGCTTCAGCCGGACGGTCCCGCGGGAGAAGCGCAGGTCCCAGAGGTCCAGTTCCCGCTCGACGGCCAGGTTGATGAAGCGCTCCACCCGGTCTCCGGTTACCCGGACCTCCACGTACCCGGACAGGTAGGCCCACAACCGGCGAATGTCCAACGGCGACCGCCCCCGGGTGCCAGGCTACGGGGCCGGTTCCCCCTCCTACCGCAGCTCCAGGCCGTCGATGCGGCCGCCGATGATCATCTCGTCCCGGTAGACGCTGCCGATGGCCAGCCCGCGGCCGGTCACAACGATCTCGCCCTCGTGGACGGCGATGCGAACTCGCTCGGGGGTGTATTCCACCAGGCCCCGGTGGTTTTCCACGGTGAGCTGGAGCTTGCCGACAAGGGTCAGCCGGGGCAGGTCCAGGACCACGTCCCGGGGTAGTTCCAGAAGGTCGGCTACCCGTTCCACCGACCGCCGGCCGGCGGACTCGGCCACGTCGGCCTCCGGCCGGCCGGGGTCGTCCGGCCGGGACCCGCCGGCCCGGCCACCCGTTCGCGGCCGGCGGGTTCCCGCCACGGCGCGCCGCCCCCTTCAGGCACCTCACCCCATGCTATTCGGTGGTAGGCGCCCTCATACGGCGGGCGGCCCGCCGGGCCGGCGCCGGCGTTCCCGGAGCCACCCCGCGGCGAGCAGGACCGCGGCGGCCGTGAGCGTAGCCGGCCAGTGTTCCACCAGCCACCTGATCCGGTCGGCCAGCGGCTGCCACGCCACCGGCCGTCACCCCGCCCGGGCCCCGCGGCCGAGCGGCGCCCGGTACGGGTTCCTGGCTCGCGGCGGCCCCAGGATCTCGGCCCAGGCGATGGCTCGCGCCACGGTGTTCTGGTCGGCCCGGCCCAGCCAGCCGAGTTCGACCGGGACCTCCGCGGGCCGGGGCTCGTCGCTCGACGGCTGGGCCACCCAGTCGGGCACGCCTTCCACTGCGGCCGGCGGCGGCTCGGGTACCGGGAGCTGCCGGGGAACGGCGGGTCGCCGCGGCCGCGCGGCCGTTCTCGGAGCGGCAGGCCGGGGCGGCAGCCCGGGTGGCGGCCACTCGGGAAGCTCCTGCGGCGGCCGTCCTGCCGGACCCGCCCGCGGCCGGCCCACCGGCGGGCGGGCCAGCCGCGAGGCCAGGGTGACCAGCACGTAGAGCAGGATAGCTACCAGAAAGGCGTCCATCGGCCCTAGTCCTGTTCCGGCTTCTCCGGCCGCGGCCCGGCCGGGGGCTGTTGCGGGGCCGGCTCGGTGGTGACCCGGGAGATGCCCTCCCGCATCTGGGTATCGGCCTGCACGTTGCGCAGGTTGTAATAGTCGAGCACGCCCAGGTTGCCGGCGCGGAAGGCCTCGGCGATGGCCTTGGGGACCTCGGCCTCGGCCTCCACCACCTTGGCCCGCATCTCCTGTACCCGGGCCCGCATCTCCTGCTCGAAGGCGACGGCCATGGCGCGCCGTTCCTCTGCCTTGGCCTGGGCGATCCGCTTGTCGGCCTCGGCCCGGTCGGTCTCGAGCTGGGCGCCGATGTTGCGGCCCACGTCAACGTCGGCGATGTCGATGGACAGGATCTCAAAGGCCGTGCCCGCGTCCAGGCCCTTCTGCAGCACGGTGCGGGAGATGGAGTCCGGGTTCTCCAGCACCTCTTTGTGGCTGTTGGCGGAACCGACGGTGGTGACGATGCCCTCACCCACCCGGGCGATGACCGTCTCCTCCCCCGCCCCGCCGACCAGCCGGTCGATGTTGGCGCGCACGGTCACCCTGGCCCGGGCCTTGACCTCGATGCCGTCCTTGGCCACGGCCGCGATGACCGGCGTCTCGATGACCTTGGGGTTTACCGACATCTGGACGGCCTGGAACACGTCGCGGCCGGCCAGGTCGATGGCTGCCGCCCGTTCGAACTCCAGGGGGATGCCGGCCCGCTGGGCGGCGATCAGGGCGTTGACCACCTTGTCCACGTTACCTCCGGCCAGGTAGTGGGCCTCCAGCTTGTTGACGGACAGGTCGAGGCCGGCCTTGAACGCCTTGATCAGCGGCTCGATGACCCGGGCCGGCGGCACCCGGCGCAGCCGCATACCGATGAGGGTTCCGATGCCGATCCGGACTCCCGCCGCCAGGGCCGCGATCCAGAGACCGATGGGCACGAAGCTGAAGATGATGAGAAGGGCGATGACCCCCAGCGCCAGCACGAACAGGAAGAACACGGTGTCAAGGGCTTGCAAGGGCACCAGATCAACCTCCTCCGGATACTGGGCGTCTCCTGATTGTGTCAAAAGTCCCGCGCCGGCTCGCCGGTTGCCGGTTCGGGCCCGGGTCTCGGTTCGGGGGCCCGGCGCACCACCACGCGGGTGGTCTCGACGCCCACAACCTCGACCGGGCTACCGGCCGGGATGAACTCCCCTTCGGTGACCACGTCCACCCGGCGCCCGCCGATCTCCACCGTCCCGGCCGGCCGCAAGGTGGTGAGGGCCGTGCCCCGCTGGCCCAGCAGGTCCTCCAGGTGCCGCGCGGCCACGTAGCCGCCGGCCCCCGTCACCGCTTCCGCCAGCACCAGCCGGCGCCACCAGCCGCGGAAGCGGCCCAGCCGCATGAGGACCAGGACCGCCACCACGGACGCCAGAAGCGCCAGGGAAAGTGACCGCACCGCGCGCTCGGGAGAGCCCGAGGCCAGCACGATGCTGGCCACCAGCGCCGCCAGGCCACCCACGCCGAAGACCCCGAACCCGGGCACGAACAGCTCGATCCCCAGCAACACCATCCCCAGGGCGAACAGGGCCAGCACTTCCCAGCCGGCAAACCCGGCGATCACGTGGCCGCCGAAATAAAGAGCCAGCGCCACGAGGCCCAGAGTCCCGGGTACTCCCCACCCGGGCGTGGTTATCTCGGTCAGCAGGCCCAGAAAGCCGAGGGTGAGCAAGAGGGGGGCGACCATCGGGTCGGTGATGAACCGGGCCACCCGCTCGGCGCTCGTGGGCCGCACCTCCACCACGGGGGCGCCCGCCAGGCCCAGAAACTCAAGGACCTCCTCGCGCGAGGCGGCCAGCAGGTCGGCGTAACCCACCTCCCTGGCCCGGTCGGCGGTCAGGGTGAGCAGTTCTCCCTCGGCCACCAGCCCCTCGACGGCCAGCCCGGCATCGACCATCGCGGCGGCGATCCGCGGATCCCGGCCAGCCCGCTCGGCCACCGCCTCGAACTGGGCCCGCAGCGCCGAGACGACCTTCTCGTCGGCCGGGCGTGGTTCCGCCGCGCCCATGCTGGACCCCGGCGCCATGGCGATGGTTGGAGCGGCGATGGTGATGAGGGCCCCGGCCGACCAGGCGCGCTGGCGGACGTACGCGGTCACCGGGACGGTGGAACCGGAGATGGCGTCCACGATGTCCAGGGCGGAATCGACACGGCCGCCCAGCGTGGTGATCTCGACGACGATGGCCGACGCCCGGGCGCGCTGGGCCTCGGCGAAGGCGCGGACGATGAAGCGGGCCAGCCCCTGGTCGATATTGCCTTCCACCGGGACCACGTACACGGCGCCGGGCGGCTGGGCGGCCCGGGCCGCGGGGCCGGGACCGGGAAAGGCAAACAGGCCGGCCCACAGGGCGAGCGTGAGGGCCAGCGCCGGCCAGACGCGGGAAGGAGGCGGGTGAAGGGTCGGCTGCCACGGACGCACGGTGAACTCCCCCTCCCCGGGGGCGGCAGATGCACCCTTTATTCTATGGGATATGTTGACAGCTGTCAACGGCCGGAACGAGAGGCCGGCCCTCGCCGTGGCCTGACGGAACAGGGCAGCGGGAACCGGTCAGTCGTGGCCCAGGAGTTCGCGGACGATCTGGCTCACCAGCCGGCCGTCGGCCCGGCCCCGCACCCGCGGCATCAACCTGGCCATCACCCGGCCGACGCCCCGCGCGTCCTGGACGCCGGCCTCGGCGATGGCCTGGGCGGCCAGGTCCCTTATCTCGTCTGGCCCCAGCGGCCTGGGCAGGTAGGCCTGGAGGACCTCTATCTCGGCCTCCAGCGCCTGGACGGCGTCCTGGCGGCCGAGCCGGCGGTATTCCTCGATGGCGTCGCGGCGCTGGCGAACCTCCCGGGCCAGCACTTCCGTGGTCTCGTCGTTCGTCAGCGGGCGGCGGCGGTCGATGGCGGCGTTCTGCAGGGCGGCCCGGGCCAGCCGGATGACGGAGAGGCGGGCCTTGCCCGCCTCTCGCGCCCTGAGGGCCTCTTTCATGTCGGCTTCCAGGCGCCGTTCGATCTCGGTCGGTTGCTGGTCCATGCACACCTCACCGGCCTGGCCGGCGGCCTAGCGCCGCCGCTTCTTGCGGGCGGCCTCCGACTTCTTCTTCCGTTTCACGCTCGGCTTTTCGTAGTGAGACCGCTTCTTGACTTCCCGTAGCACGCCGGTGCGGGACACCTCCCGCTTGAACCGGCGGAGGGCCTGGTCAAGGGACTCGTCCTTGCCAATCCTGACTTCGGCCAACTCTGACCCCCCCTCCCCCACCGAGAGGGCTGCTCCGGGGTAGCATCGTGCGAGTCGCGCACCCCACCGGCGGTCACGGCAGCGCCTGCCATCCGGGGGAGTGCTGCGCCATTGTACCCGACCGGGTGGCGCCGTGTCAAAGGGTCCCGCGGGGCCGGCCTAGCCCGGCGGCCACCCCATCGCCCGGCCGCCCAGCAGGTGAAAGTGCAGGTGGTTGACGCTTTGCCCGCCCTCGGCGCCGGTGTTCACCACCACCCGGAAGCCTGCCTCGGCCACGCCCGCCTGGCGGGCGAGCCGGCCCAGCACCGTCAGGCAGTGGCCGCCAAGGTCGGGAGCTTCGTCCAGCGCGAGGAGGTTCTCCAGGTGAGATCTGGGAAGCACCAGCAGGTGCACGGGAGCCTGCGGGTTGATGTCTCGAACCGCCACCACCCGCTCGTCCTCGTACACCTTCTGGCAGGGTATTTTTCCCTGCACGAGCTTGCAGAAAATGCAGTCCTGCACGGTGTTCCCTCCCTGGTGCCGCGCGGTGCGACGGCCTCAGCCGGCCGTCCGGCCCTCCCAGGCCCGGCCGGCGCCCACTCCCCGGGCCAGCCGGGCTGCCAGCCTGGCGAAACCCAGCACGTTGGCGAACACTGGCTGGTTAACCACCCGGGCGTTTCGATAGGCCGCCCGCAGGCCGTCGCCGACCAGCGAGGCGCCGCCACCGGTGATCAGGATCTCGTCCAGGTCCCCGCGGTCCCACAACGAGTCCACCTCGGCGCGGACCTTCTGTACCGCCCAGGGGACGAACTCTCTTTTGAAGCCGCGGATATCGTGGCGGCGCCCGGCCACCCGGACCTCGTCCCGGTCAAACCACAGCTGAAGCTCCAGGTCGTCCTTGGTGAGGCCGAACTCCTGTCGGATCCTGCCGGCCAGCAGCCGGTAGATGTCGTGGACGCCGAAGGCGAGGGTGGCGCTCAGCCGGTCAACCACTTCCAGCCGGTCGACCACCACCAGGTCGGTGGTGCGAAAGCCGACGTCGACCACGCCGACGCTCTTTTCCTGCCAGTCGCGGCGCTCCAGGTTGCCGATGGAGTTCAGGCTCTCGTGATAGAAGGTGCCCAGCGGCTGCGGGACGACCGTGGGTCTGGCCAGGCTCACCAGGCGGTCCCTGACGCGCCCGCCGTCTTTAACGGTCAGCCGGTACTCGCCGGCCAGGTTTTTCTCGACTTCGCACCGGTAGGCGTCGAACATCGCCACCGGCAGCCCGGTCACCACCGAGAAGGTCTGCCGCTCCCACTGGGCGTACGGGGCGATGGCGGCCAGGGCCAGCAGGCGGAAGTGGGAGCCCGTGACGCGGTCGGGGGCCAGCGACCGCCGGTTCAGCACCCCATGCCGGATGGCGCTCTCGCCGACCAGGATGTCCTTCCCGTTGACGGTCAGCTGGCCGACCTGCCCCTCCCCGTCGGCCGGCGCGAACTCGGCCCGGTACCGCCTGGTGGCCGCGTCCGAGACGACGCTGGGAAACGACAGCACGCGCCCGCCGTCGCACACCTTGACCAGGCCGTAGCCGACGTCAAGCCCCAGCGTACGCGCGACGCTTGACGGCACCGGATCGGCCGCGGGCGCCTGGCCGCGCTGCCCGGCGGGCACCGGCCGTTCCGGCCGGTCGGAAGGAGTATGGGTCGCCGGTTCCCGCCTGGCCGTCGATCGCCCGAACGGCCACCGCACGCCGTCCACTCCCCTTCCGGCTTGACCGTGAGGCCAACCGGGGCCCGGCCGCCCGTCATCCCGCGGGCTTCGGCGCGGCCGTGACCTCCCCGAAGAAGTGCCGGGCAAGCTTCACGTAGCCCCGAACGTTCGCCATGGGTGCCCCGTCGACCAGCTCGATGTTGGGGTAGCGAGGCAGAAGGTGCTCCGCCAGGGCCTGGCCTCCGCCGCCCGTCACCAGGATGGTATCCAGGTCCCGGTAGTCCCACAGGGACTCCAGGTCGGTGATGACCTTTCTGGCCACCCGCTCGTAAGCCTCGGCCTTGAGCCGGCTGATGTCGGAGGTCTTGCCTGCGATGCGCACCGCGCCCTGGGCGACGATCTCGTCGATCTCCCAGTTTTCCTTGTCCAGCCGGTACTCGGCCCGGAGCCGGTCGGCGATATGGGCGTACGCCGTGGCCATGCCCGTCGTGGTGGAACTGGACAGCCGGTCGATGAACTCCATCTGGTCGGCCACGGCCAGGTCGGTGGTCTTGAAGCCGATGTCCACCAGGCCGATGGTCCGGCGGGCCAGGTCCCGGTCGGCCAGGTTGCCGATGGGGCTGAGCACCCGGTTGTAGAGCGTCCCGAAGGGCTGGGGCACCACGTGGACGTTGCCGATGGCGATCTGGCGCTCCCTGGGCTTGCCGTCCTCTTCGACCACGACCTTGTACTCGCCGGGAAGTTGCGACTCCCAGGCGTCCCGGTAGGCGCTGTAGGAGTTCACCGGCAACCCCGTCACCAGGTGAAAGACCTGGGCGTCCCACTGAGCGAACAGGCTGAGGGCCGCCAGCACGAGGACCCGCACGTTCTGGTCCTGGGACCGGTCGGCGTCGAGGGACCGCGAAGCGATGCCGCTCTGCCGGATGGCCAGGTCGCCCACGAAGTACTTGCGGTTGTCAACGGTGAGGGCCAGCCGCTCGGTGGGCTTGCGCTCCACCCCAAGCTCGGGGCGATACCGCAGGTCCTGGCCGATCCCCACCACGCTCGGAAAACTGTACTCCCGTTCCCCGTCACTCACCTTTACAAACCCGTAGCCGAGGTCAACGCCAAGAACTCGCTGTACCACGCGCTAAGCCCCCCATCTCATGGCATGGCCCGTCCACCCGCTGTCCCGGGGCAGCACAACCCGGCGCGGAGAACACGAGACAAGACGCGTGGAAAGCAAAAAGATGCCCGCGCCGGACATACCATAACATTCCTCGACACCCGGTCATCTCCTGCACCCGCGACATGATCATCCGGAGGCTACCCCGCGGCGGTGGCGGTGACCGGTCCCTCGGCCTCCCGGTTCTCCTCGCCGGCGGCGCGGAAGCAGTAGGCGGCCAGCTTGCGGTAGCCCCTGGCATTGGCCAGCTGGGCATCGTCCACGAGCTGGGCGTTACCCAGGGCCGGCAGGAGCCACTCGGCCAGCGCCTTGGCACCTCCACCGGTCAGCAGGACCGTGTCCAGGGTCCGGACGTCCCACAGGGACACCACCTCGTCCACGACCTTGGCGGCGACCCAGGAGAGGGCCTCCCGGCAGAGGTCGCCGAGGTCGTGGACGGCCGACCTGATCCTGATCCGGCCCTCGCTCATCACCCGGTCCAGTTCGTAGTTGGCCAGGACCACCCCGAACTCGTGCCGGACCGCCTCGGCCACCATGGACCAGGCGGTCCAGAGGGCGGTGGTGGTGGACATGGAGCGGCGCTCGATGAACTCCATGCCGTCGACCATCACCAGGTCGGTGGTGAGGAACCCCACGTCCACCAGGCCGACCCGGCTCTGGGCCAGGTCTTTCTGCTCCACCCGGCCAACCGAGTTCATGGCGCGGTGGTACAGGGTGCCCAGCGGCTGGGGAACCACCCGTACCTGGTCGATGGTGATGCTCTTCTCCTTGTCTTCCCTGGGGCCGAGGACCTTGACCTTGTGGGTGCCCTTCAGGAGCCGGGTCCACGCGTCCCTATGCCTGGCAAAACCCCAGGTTGGCAGGCCGGTCACCACGTTGAAGGTCTGGCTGTCGAACGGCGTGTACAGCGCCAGGGCGGCCAGGGTGAGCAGGCGGACCCCCGGACCCGCCTCCCGCTCCGGGTCCAGGCTCCGGGAGGCGACCTCCGACTGGCGAACGGCCAGGCTGCCGACGAAGTAGCGGCGGCCGTCGACCGTCAGGGCCAGGTTGTCGACGAGGGAGGAACGGTTGGCCAGGTCCGAGCGGTAGGCCGGCCGGAATCCGGCCCCGATGACGCTCGGGAAGACAAACTCCTTGTCACCGTCTGTGACCTTCACGAAGCCGTAACCGACGTCGACGCCGACGTTCTTGGACACCATGTTCCCGAGACCCCCCTTCCGGAGCGCCCGGCGGGTCCCGGCGGCTCGAGGCGCCGCCGCATGGCTCGGGAGCCGCCTCCTCACGCCAGGTCACCCGTCCCT
>DYFQ01000065.1 GCA_020725105.1 Symbiobacterium thermophilum | reverse complement strand
GCCTGCTGGTGGACAGACCCACCGACGTGCTCACCCCGGACCTGATCACCGAAGAGCACGCGGGCAAGATCATCATCGGCGGCGCTTTCGCCACCAACGAGGCGTTCCGCCGGGCCCTGGAGGTCGGGGTGCGGGGGGTCATCACCGGGACCGCCAGCTACCTGAACCTGGTCAAGGCACTCGGGGTCAAGCTCGGAGTGGGCATCACCGGCCAGGAGGACATCGACATCACCGTCATCCTCATGGAAGGTTTCGGCAACCTGCAGATGCGGGACAAGGCCTTCACCGCCTTCAAGGCTCTCAACGGCCAGATGGCGTCCATCAACGGGGCCACCCAGATCCGGGCCGGGGCCATCCGGCCCGAGGTGATCGTCACCTTTCCCGACTACGACGGGCCCCTGGCGCAAGAAGAAGTCCCCGACGAGGAACTGCAGGGGGGCCAACGGGTCCGGGTCATCAACGATCCCTACTTCGGCCAGCTTGGCGTGGTGAAGGACGTGCCGCCCGACCCGCGGCTGGCCGCCACCGAGGCCCGGGTGCCCATGGTCGAGGTGGAACTGGATAGCGGCGAGACGGTGCTCATTCCCCGGGCCAACGTGGAGTTCTTCTGAGGCGGCGGTAGCTGACCCGGAACAAGGGGAATCGGGCCGCGGCGTGGAAATCTATGCTGCTTGGGGGTGACTTGACTGCTCCGCGAATACCACCAGGAGATCACCCCGGAACGCCGCGACCAGATCATCGAGTACGTCGCCCGGCGAATCGTCAAGATGGGCCTGGCCACGCCGGCCATGTTCGCCATCGAGATGAACCGGCCGCTGGCGTTTGTCTACAGTTCCGTCGTGCACGTGGCGGCGCCCGTCGCCAGCGTCATCTTCAGTCCCCAGCTACTGGGGGAGATTGCCCAACTGCTGGAGGACCGGTCCAACCTGGACCGGCTGATCGCCCGCATTGAGGAACTGGCGGACGAAGACGACCGCCGGCGCCGCGAGGCGGCCCGGGCCCGGCGGGGCCGCCGGCCGGGCGGGCTCTTGGGGTGGCTGCGGGAAGCCCGGACGCCACCCGAGCGCCGTTCCTGACGTACCCGGGGACGGCATTCCGAGCCAGCGGTCTCCAGCGCACTGCACCCACTCGGGCAACCGGTGGGTTTTTTCGGGAGGGGGGCGGATCCGGTGGCGGACAAGCCGGCCGGGGCGGCCCGAGAACTCAACTCCATCCTGGCCACCGATTGCGGCAGTACCACCACCAAGGCCATCCTCATCGAACGGCAGGGGGGCGAGTACCGGCTGGTGGTCCGGGGCGAGGCCCCGACCACCGTGGAGAAGCCCTTCGAGGACGTGACGGCAGGGGTGCGGAACGCCGTCCGCGAGGTGGAGGAACTGAGCGGCCGCCGGTTTCTTTCCGACGAGGGCATCATCGCCCGGTCCGGCGGGACCGGTGACGGGACGGACATCTACCTGTCAACGTCGTCGGCGGGGGGCGGGCTGCAGATGATGGTGGCCGGCGTGGTGAAGCAGATGACCGCCGAGTCGGCCGAGCGGGCGGCGCTCGGGGCCGGCGCCATCGTGATGGACGCCGTCGCCGTCGACGACGGGCGGTTGCCCCACCAGAAGATCGAGCGGATCCGGAACCTCCGCCCCGACATGATCCTGCTCTCGGGTGGGATCGACGGCGGGACCATTACCCACGTGGTCCAGATCGCCGAGCTGGTGGCCGCCGCGGAACCCCGCCCGCGGCTGGGGATCGGCTTCAAGCTGCCGGTGATCTTCGCCGGCAACAAGGACGCGCGGCCGCACATCCAGCGAATCCTGCGGGACAAGTTCGACCTGCGGACGGTGGAGAACATCCGGCCGGTGCTGGAGGTCGAGAACCTGGGCCCCGCCCGCGAGGAGATTCACAACCTCTTCATGGAGCACGTGATGGCGCAGGCGCCGGGTTACGACAAGCTGATGAAGTGGACCCAGGTGCCCATCATGCCCACCCCCGCCGCAGTGGGCTACGGGATGCAGAATGCGGCCAAACAGCACCGGATGTCCGTCATTGGCGTGGACATCGGCGGCGCCACCACCGACGTGTTCAGCGTGTTTGGCGAGGAGTACGAGCTGTTCACGAGGACCGTGTCGGCCAACCTGGGCATGAGTTATTCCATCTCCAACGTGCTGCTCGAGGCGGGGACCGAGAACATCGTCAGGTGGGTTCCCTTTGACCTGGACCTGACGGACCTCAGGAACCGGATCCGCAACAAGATGATCCGGCCCACCACCATCCCCCACACCCTCGAGGAACTCCTCATCGAGCAGGCGCTGGCCAGGGAGGCGCTGCGCCTGGCGTTCGAGCACCACAAGACCCTGGCCGTGGGGCTGAAGGGTATCCAGCGCCGGGAAGAGGACATCGCCAGAATGCTGAGCCAGGAAAGCACCGGGCAGACCTACATCGACCTGATGGCCCTGGGGATGCTCATCGGCTCCGGCGGGGTGCTGTCCCACGCTCCCCGGCGGGCCCAGGCCGCGCTGATGCTGCTGGACGCCTTCCTGCCGGAAGGCGTGACCCAGCTGGCGGTGGACTCCATCTTCATGATGCCGCAACTCGGCGTCCTGGCCACCGTCCACCCCGAGGCGTCGGCCCAGGTCTTTGACCGGGACTGCCTGATCCGGCTGGGCACGGCCATCGCCCCGGTCGGGCCCGGCCGGGAGGGCGAGCCGGCGGTCACCGTCCAGGCCGAGTTGCCGGGAGGGCGGACCGTGACCGAGCACGTACCGTACGGCGGGTTGCGCCGGATCCCGCTGGACGTGGGGCAGGAGGCCCAGCTGGAGATCAGGCCCGCCCGCCACCTGGACGTGGGAGCGGGCCGGGGCAGGACCCTCCGGCGCAAGGTGCAGGGGGGCGTGGTGGGGATCATCGTGGACGCCCGCGGCAGGCAACCCTTCGGCCTGCCCGCCGACGGCAAGGCCCGCCTCAAGAAGCTGGTGGAATGGATCGTCGCCCTTGACGCCTACCCCATGGAAACCCTCGAGCGCCTGGTCCCGGGTGCCGCGGAAGTGGCCGCGGCCGGCTAAGACCAGGGCGCGGGGGCGCCGGGAGGGAAAGCCCATGGCCCACGCATACACGCCCGGGCTCAAGGTAACCGGCTATACCGTGCTGGAGAAGGTCCGCCGGCTCCCCCTGAAGGGGGAGGTGCTGGTCCAGGTGGGGGACGAGGTCGAACCCTCGGCCATCGTTGCCCGGACCAGCATCCCCGGCGACCCGGAAACGATCAACGCCGCCCACGAACTGGCCTGCGACCCCCAGGAGATTCCCCGCCACATGCTGAAGCAACCGGGAGAGCGGGTGGCGGCGGGCGAGGTCATCGCCTCCTACCAGGCGTTCTTCGGCCTGCTGAAGAAGCGGGTCGTGGCGCCGGTGGACGGTACGGTGGAGCATGTGTCCGAGGTCACCGGCCGGATCATCCTGCGCCGGCCGCCGATCCCGGTGGAGGTCCGCGCCTACGTCCGGGGCCGGGTCAAGGAAGTGCTCCCGGAGGAGGGCGTGGTGATCGAGGCCCGCGGCGCGTTCGTCCAGGGCATCTTCGGCGTCGGGGGCGAGCGGCAGGGCACCATCCGGCTGCTGGCGGACAGTGCCGAGGCGGTCCTGGACGCCGACGCCATCACGCCCGACTGCCGGGGAGCCGTGGTGATCGGCGGCTCGCTCGTTACCGGGGCGGCTCTGCGCCGGGCGGCGGAGGTCGGCTGCGCCGGCGTGGTGGCCGGCGGCATCATCGACCGGGACCTCCTGGAATACCTGGGGTACGACATCGGGGTGGCCATCACCGGCCACGAGGACGTGGGCTGCACCCTCATTGTCACCGAGGGTTTCGGGCGGATCAGGATGGCCCGGCGGACTTTCGAGCTGCTGAGGGCCCTCGACGGGTGGGAGGCGTCCATCAACGGGGCGACCCAGATCCGGGCCGGCGTCATGCGTCCCGAACTGATCGTCGCGGGCTACCGGCCGCCGGGCATCACCGACGGCGAGGTGCCGGCCTCGGAGGGACTGGTGGCCGGCACGCCCATCCGGGCGATCCGCGACCCGTACTTCGGTCTGCTGGGAGAGGTGGTGGAGTTGCCCCCCGAACTGCAGCCCATCGAGACCGGCGCCCGGGTGCGGGTGCTGAGAGCCCGGCTGGAGGACGGCCGGACGGTGACCATTCCCCGGGCCAACGTGGAAATCATCGAAGGCTGATGGCCGGGGCCGGGGTCGAGCTCGACTTCCAGCGGGTGACCCGGCTCCTGAACGAGCCGGGGATCCTCGAGCGGGTGAAGCTCGAGGACTACCTCCTGGTGGCCCTGGGCGTCCGGGGAGTCAGCCTGGTCACCATCCCGGCGGAGCTTCCCGACGGGCAGGAGCTGGGCCGGGCCATCGACCGCACCTTTTCCCTCCTTTACTACCGGGGCGGCGACCCCGGCCGTCCCCTGCTGGCCCGACTGGCCCACCGGGGGCGGGACGTGTTCTACCGCCTGACCCTTAACCCGCTGCAGTACAAGGCTACCCTGATGGCCCACGCCTTCTCCCGGGTGGTGACCCCGGCGCCCTCGTACCAGGCCCACCGGGCCTGGGCCCGGGATCTGGGGCTGGACTGCTTCGAGACGGCCGTCCGCCCCACCATTCACGAGCTGTACCTCTACCGGGACCCTGCCGTCCTCCGCCGGTTGCAGGAGTTGATGGACGAACGCCGGCGGATCCACGTGGCGGCGCGGGCCGAGTACCGGCCGACCATGGGGGCGGCCGGCCTGGTCTATCCCGAGGAGTACCGCGGGGAGTACCTGGAGCGGCTGGGAGAACTCCTGGGCTACCCCGCCTGCTGCGTGCAACGGTACGCCAGGGACCGGACCGCCCGGGTGTCGGTGGAGCTTCGGGCGGCAAAGCAGCTGGAGGTCGCCCGCAAGGCCGGCCCGGCCGCCGTGGATCCCGACGCGTACTGGGTCAAGGACTTCTTCCCCTGCCGCCCCGACTGCCCCGCGGCCGGGGAGCGAGGACGCCAGGCAGCGAACGCCCTGCGGGAGCTGGACCCGCGCCTGGCCGACCGCTACCGGCGGGGAATGGAGAAGAACCTGGAACGGGTGGCCGAGTACCCGGCCGCCATCCGCGCCCACGAGCTGCGCCTGCGAGACCGGGTCCGCCGCCAGCTCGAGCGACTGGAGGAGAGCGAGGCCGAGCCCGCCGAAGAGGAACCCGGAGCGGACGGTTCAGACGACGACGGCTCCCGGGCCGACCGGAAGGGTGACGACGCGTGACGGGCCGGGCCAGGGGCGGCGGGCAGGCACAACCCGGCGAGGCACAACCCGGCGAGGCACAACAGCTTTCCCTGTTCGACGAGCCACCGGCGGGCCAGAGCGAGGATCCGGGCCGGCGCGAGCCGGACCAGCCGGCCCCTGAGCCCTCCCCCGGGCAGCTGTCACTCTTCCCCGAGCTGGTGCGGCCGGTGCCACCCCCTTCCCCCGCCGTCGGAGAGCCGCCCGCCGCCGGCGCAGGCGCCTCGGCGGCACCGGCGCGGGCCGCCCAGGCGCCCGCTCCCGACGAGCCGCCCCCCCGGGCCTCGGAGCGCCTGGCCGGCGCCCGCGACCTCGAGAGCCTGAGGGCGCTGGCCCTTGCCTGCGCCAGGTGCCGCCTGCGGGACGGCTGCCGGGGCGTGGTGTTCGGCGAGGGACCCGAGCGCCCCGAGGTGGTGCTGGTGGGTGAGGGGCCTGGCGCCGTCGAAGACGAGCAGGGCCGGCCCTTCGTGGGGCCCGCCGGGCAACTGCTCGACAAGATCCTGGCCGCCGCGGGCTTTCGCCGGGACGAGGTCTACATCACCAACGTGGTCATGTGCCGGCCGCCCGGCAACCGCACGCCCTTGCCCGACGAGGTGGCCGCCTGCTATCCCTGGCTCGTTCACAAGCTCAGGCTCCTGCGGCCCCGGGTCATCGTGGCACTGGGCGCGGCGGCGGCCCAGACCCTGCTGGGCCCGGCGGTCAGGATCAGCCGGGCCCGGGGCGCCTGGTTCGAGCGCGAGGGAGTGAAGATGCTGCCCACCTTCCACCCGGCGGCGCTGTTGCGGGATCCGTCGAAGAAGTACGCGGTCTGGACAGACTTCCAGGCCCTCCGGCGGATGGTGGACCAGTTGCGCGCCGAGAAGGCCCCGCCGGCCTGAAATCGCCGGTCCCCACGGTTCCTTCCGCGCATCCGAAGCCGTGGATGAGGGCTGCGGCGTGCACCCGACTCACTCCCGAAGGCGAAGGAGGTACCGGCGGATGAGCCTGGAGTTTCCCCACCGGCCCAATCGCCACCGCGGGCTTCTGATCGTGTACACGGGGAACGGCAAGGGCAAGACCACCGCGTCGCTCGGCCTGGCGCTGCGGGCCATCGGCCAGGGCTTCCGCGTGTGCGTGGTGCAGTTCATCAAGGGCGCCATGCGATACGGTGAGCTGAAGACCGCGCGGCTGCTGCCCAATTTCGAGTTCATCCGCACCGGCGCCGGCTTCACCTGGACCAGAACGCCCAGGGAGCACCGGGAGGCGCTCCGCCGCGGCTGGGCCATCGCCCGCGACAAGGTCAGCAGCGGCGACTACGACCTGGTGATCCTCGACGAGATCAACAACGCCCTGGCCATCGAGGGATTCCCCATCGACGACGTGCTGCCGCTCGAAGAGGTCCTGGAAACCGTCGCTTCCCGCCCGCCCCACGTGCACGTGGTGATGACCGGGCGCGACGCCCACCCGCGGGTGATCGAAATGGCCGACCTGGTGACGCGGATGGAGGCGGAAAAGCACCCCTACGACGAGGGACGGCGCGCCCTGCGCGGGATCGAGTTCTAGCCACCGTGACCGCGGGGTTCGCAACTGCTGGCGCTTGCATAGAAACCCGATTTAAGATTATGGCATATTATCCTCATGAAACTGTCGGACTGGGCGCGCGCCAACGGTATCTCGTACAAAACCGCTATGTTCTCGGCAACGGTGCTTCCGGGGATTGCGGCTGGGGATCGCCCGCGACAGAGCTTTCTGGTTCTATTACCCCGACGCCCTCGACTGGCTCGAATACTGCGGGGTGACGCCGGTCTTTTTCAGCCCCCTGGGCGAC
>DYFQ01000015.1:6320-62719 GCA_020725105.1 Symbiobacterium thermophilum | reverse complement strand
GGGCCCTCCGTCTCCCCGGAAGGCCTGATGCAGGCTCCAATCCGGATCTCAATGTCTCGACGGACGCCCTTCGGTCACGCCGGCCGCCGATCACGCCGATCGGCGCCGGTCCAAGCGATCCGATTCAGTTTTCAAAGATCAGACCTTTTTTCGGGGTCTAGATACTGCTGCCGAGGGTGCGCTCACGCCGCGACCGCCCGCCTCGGCACCACATGATGTTAGCAGGACCCTTGGCCTTTGTCAAGGCGATCGCGGCCGCGCACTGCCTCGCGCCGGCTTTACCGGCGCACAAGGAAGGATGCCGCTCCAACGGCATCCTTCGACCGGTGGCCCAAACGGGATTCGAACCCGTGCTACCGCCTTGAGAGGGCGGCGTCCTAGGCCTCTAGACTATTGGGCCGCCATGGAAACCTTTTTCTTTGTCAGCGTCCGTTGCCGAGTCTGGCTGGGGAACCTGGATTCGAACCAGGACTAGCTGATCCAGAGTCAGCCGGGCTACCGTTACCCCATTCCCCAAGGCGCCGGTCCCCCGGCGAGCCGCGCGGCCAGCCGCGCACGGCGCGGTAAACCATGAGCTAAATTCGGCTTCCCGGTCCGCGCAGCGCCTACAATCATACGGAAAATCGCCGGCAGTGTCAAGGCGACCCGGGCCCGTCGGTGGGGCCGGCGGCGACCGTGGCCACCAGCTCGCCGGCCCGCAGCCTGGCCGCCGCGCGCCTGAGCCGGCGGATGGTCCGCTCCCGGCCCACCAGGTGCAGCACGTCGAAAAGCCCGGGCCCGACCATGACTCCGGTCACCGCCACGCGGACCGGGTGGATCACCTGGGCCGCCTTGACCCCGAGCGAGGCCGCGGTGTCCCTGATGACCTGCTCTACGACGTCCGGCTTCCAGTCGCCGGCGGCCGCCAGGTTGTCGGCGGCCCGTTCCAGGATGTCCGGGACTTCCGGTCCGGCAAGGCGCCTGGCCACCGCGGCCGGGTCGTATTCCACGTCGTCGCCGAAAAAGTAGCCGATCAGCGCCGGCGCCTCGTTCAAGGTGTGCATCCGCTCCTGAATGAGCGCCAGGATCCGGCGCAGCCGCCGGAACTCGCCCAGGGTGATCATGTCCGGCAGGACACCGGCTTCGGCCAGCCGCGGCACCACCAGCCGCGCCAACCGGTGGAGCCTGGCCGTCTTGATGTACTGGTGGTTCATCCACAACAGCTTGTCCTCGTCGAAGACGGCGTTGGTCCGGTTGACGCGGTCCAGGTCGAAAATCCGGCTGGCCTCCTCCAGCGAGATTATCTCCGTCGTCCCGTCGTACGACCAGCCCAGGAGCAAGAGATAATTCAGGAGCGCCTGGGGCAGGATGCCCATCTGGCGGTATTCTTCCACCGCCGTCGCCCCGTGGCGCTTGGAAAGCTTGGACCGGTCGGGCGCCAGCACCATCGGCAGGTGGGCAAACTCCGGCGGCTCCGCCTCCAGGGCCCGGTAGACGTGAAGCTGCTTGGGCGTGTTGGACAGGTGCTCCTCGGCCCGGATGACGTGGCTGATCCGCATCTCGTGGTCGTCAACGACGCAGGCGAAGTTGTACGTCGGCCAGCCGTCGGACTTCATGATGACAAAGTCGTCGAGTACCGCGTTGTCGAAGCTGACGGTGCCCTTGATCCGGTCGTGCACCTCGACGGTGCCGGTGTCGGGCACCATGAGCCGCAGGGCCGGCCGCCGCCCCTGGCGCCGGCAGGCGGCGCGCTCGGCGTCGGTCAGGTGGCGGCAGGTCCCCTCGTAGCGGAACGGCCGCCGCCCGGCCTGCGCCCTCCGCCGCCGGGCCTCGAGTTCCTCCGGGGTGCAATAGCACTCGTAGGCCCGCTCCTGCAAGAGCAGCCGCTCGGCGTACCGGCGGTACAGGTCAAGCCGCATGGACTGGAAGTAGGGCCCGTAGGGACCGCCGACCTCGGGCCCCTCGTCCCAGGTCAAGCCCAGCCAGCGCAGGGCCACGATGATGGCCCGGGCGGCCTCCTCGCCGGCCCTTTCGGTGTCGGTGTCTTCAAAGCGCACCACGAACCTGCCGCCGTGGCGGCGAGCAAAGAGCCAGTTAAAAAGAGCGGTCCGCGCGTTTCCCACGTGCAGCGAGCCGGTGGGCGACGGCGCGTAGCGGACCCGCACCAGGGCCACGGGGAGGTCACCTCCAGCCCGGCCGGTTCGGCCCGGGATGCCGTCCGGCGGGTAGTTTGGCCGGGCCCGGGAAAAACTCCTCCGCTGGCCCGGCCATCCCCTACCCCAATCGTAGCATGGCTCCCAGGGCGGCGACCAACAGGAGCCCGGGAAAGCCCAGCAGGCCGACGACGAGCGCCGTCAGGGGGTTGACGGTAAGCGAGAAGCCGAGATACGCGCCGACCACGTTGGCCAGCCACAGCGTGGCTCCGCCCACGACCGCGCGGGACGCGACCCAGCCAGGCCAGCGCAGGGGGCGCCAGAGGGCGCCGCCGTCCATCCGCCCTCACCAGCCCTTCGGGCTCATGCCTACGCGAAGGCAAGGGCGGCTATGCGGCGCCTCCCGGCTGCTCCTGTTGCGGGCGGGCCTGCTTGAGCAGGTACATGTACTTCTTCTCCGCGGCCTCGATGAGGTAGATGGCGTGGTCAACCAGGTCCGGATCGGATACCGACTCGAAGTAGGCCCGCGCCGTCAGCCAGTCCGTGCGGGCCTGCTCGACCACGTCGTGGAAATCCGGAGCAGGTGGGACCTCAAGCGGATCTTCGGCGCCGATGAGGCGTGAGGAAAGCTGGGCCAGCAGGCGGCTGAACGGACGAGCCAAGTTTGCCTCCCCTTCCGGCGTTACCCTGGCGGCCGGGCCGGGCCTTGCGCCAGGTGGCCCGGACCACCCGCTGGTCCCCCATATATACGCGGCCGGGACGGACCAGGTTCCGTGGCAAGGATTCCCGGGGAGAGGCGGAGCTATGCGGCGGCGGCCGGCTAGAGTTCTCGCCGGCCCTCGAGCGCCTTGGACAGGGTCACCTCGTCGGCGTACTCCAGGTCGCCGCCCACGGGCAGGCCGCGGGCGATGCGGGTGACCCGGACGGCCGGGGTTACCGACCTGATGAGCCGGGCAAGGTAGAGGGCGGTTGCCTCCCCTTCCACGTTGGGGTTGGTGGCCAGAATCACCTCGCTCACCGACCCGTCGTGGAGGCGGGCCACCAGCTCGCGGACCCGCAGGTCGTCGGGACCAACGCCGTCCAGCGGGGAGATGGCTCCGTGGAGCACGTGGTACAGGCCCCGGTACTCCCGGGTGCGCTCCATCGCCGCCACGTCTCTCGGTTCCTGCACCACGCAGAGCATGGTCCGGTCGCGGCTCTCGTCCGAGCACAGCCGGCAAGGGTCGGTGTCGGTCAGGTTGTGGCAGCGGCTGCAGGTCACCACCTGCGTCCTGGCGGCGACGATAGCGCCCGCCAGGGCCTGGGCCTCGTCGGCGGGGCGCTTGAGGATGAAGAAGGCCAGCCGCTGGGCGGTCTTCGGCCCGATCCCGGGTAGCCGGGTCAGGGCGTCGATCAGCCGGGCAACGGGCTCGGGGTAGATCATGGCTGTCCTCCGTTTCCCGGGCCGGCGCTAGGAGAGGCCGGGCAGCTTCAGACCTCCGGTCAGCCTGGCCACCTCCTCCGCCACCATGGCCTGGGCCTGCTTCAGGGCGTCATTGGTGGCGGCCACGATCAGGTCCTGCAGCATCTCCACGTCGTCGGGGTCGACCACTTCGGGCCGGATCTGGATGCCGACGATCTCCTGGCGCCCGTTGGCGGTGACGGTGACCACCCCTCCGCCGGCGGTGGCCTCGACGGTGCGCTGGGCCAGTTCTTCCTGGAGCTTCTGCATCCGCTCCTGGACCTGCTGGAATCCCTTCATCAGCTTTCCAAAGTCCATGCCGGCCACTGGCTTTCCCCCTTTCCCTTTCAAGCCTCACCGTCCACGATCTCCCCGCCAAACAGGTCGAGCGCCTTGCGGACCGGGTCCGGCGCGTCGCCCCGACGCCCGCTGGCCCGGTCATCTTCACCGTCTTCCGGCGGGACCGGCGCGTCGGGCCCGGCCGGCGGCGCATCCTCGTCGCCCGGGGCGTCGAACTCCGCCTCGGCCTCGTCGCGGGGCCCGGACTCCCGGGCCACCTCTGGCAGGCTCGGGACCAGGGCACAGCGGACGGTCACCCCGTCGCCAAACAGGACCTGCAGCGCCTTTTCCACCACCGACCGCTGGGACGGCCGCTCGAGCTGCTCCTTCATGACCCCAAGGGTGAAGCCCACCACCACCGAGCGACCGTCTACCGCCACGGGCGTCGCGTGGCCGGCCAGCAGGGCGGCCGTGCCCTTGCGGGCCTTGCCCACCCGCTCCAGCAGTTCAGGCCACCGCCGCCGCAGCTCCTCCAGGCTGAGGGTCTTCCCGGCGGTGGCCACCTCCGAAGCGGCGGCGGGTGCGCCGCAAGCGGCGGCCGCGACCTCGGCCCGGGCGGCGCCGGCTGCCACCGGACCAGGCTCGCCCGTCTCGGCGCCGGCCGGCGGGGCGGGCGCGGTTCCGGACGGCTCCGGAGTTCCGGTCCGGGAGGCGGTCACCGGCGCCCGCTCGGCCGCCAGCCCTACCAGGGCCACCTCCAGGAGCACCCGGGGCTGGCTGGCAAACCTGAGGTCGGCCACGAGTTCTCCCAGTTGCCGGGTGGCGGCGGCCAGCCAGGCGGCGCCGGCCAGCTCAGCCTGGCCCTGAAGCCGGGGCCAGCTTTCCTCGGGCAGGTCCACCAGCCCGTCCAGCTCCCGGGTGGTGGCGGCGACCAGCAGGTCGCGGAAGTGGCCGGTCAGGTCGACGGCCAGCTGGCGGAGGTCCTTGCCCCGGTCGACCAGCTCCGCCACCAGGCGGAGCGTCCCGGCCACGTCGCCGGCCAGGAGCGTGTCCGCCAGGGCGAAGCGGGCGTCCTCGGCCACGGCCCCCAGGATCTCCTCGACGGCCGCGCCGGTCACCGCCGGGCCCGCGTAGGCCACGCTCTGATCCAGAAGGCTCAGGGCGTCTCGCAGGGAGCCCTCGGCCTGGCGGGAGATGAACTCGAGCGCCCCTGGCTCGGGGTCGAGGCCGTGGCGGCGGCAGACCTCCTCCAGCCGCGCCACGATCTGCCGCGCCCCCAGGCGGTGAAAGTCGAACCGCTGGCACCGGGAGAGGATGGTCACGGGGATCCGGTTGGGATCGGTGGTGGCCAGGATGAACAGCACGTGGGCCGGCGGCTCTTCCAGGGTCTTCAAGAGGGCGTTGAAGGCGGGTTCGGTCAGCTGGTGCACCTCGTCGATGATGTACACCTTCCGCCGGCTTGCCGCCGGGGCCAGCCGGAGCTTCTCCCGCAGGTCTCTGACCTCGTCGATCCCACGGTTGGAGGCCCCGTCGATCTCCAGGACGTCCATGGACGAGCCGGCCGTGATCGCCTCGCACGAGGGGCACACCTGGCACGGCGTGGGGGTGATGCCGGTCTCGCAGTTGACCGCCTTGGCCAGGATGCGGGCCACCGACGTCTTGCCGGTGCCCCGCGGCCCGCAGAAAAGGTACGCGTGGGCGACCGCCCCCGAGGCCAGGGCGTTTCGCAGGGTCCGGGTGACGTGGGGCTGCCCCACCACTTCCTCGAAGCTCTGCGGTCGCCACTCACGGTAAAGCGCCGTGTACGCCATGGGAGTCCCCCGTCTTGAGCGTTGGCTGGCGGTGGGGAAAGCTTCGGTGGGCCGGCGGGGAATCCCTGGCCGCCGGGCCCGTCGGGCGGCCACAAAAAAAAGGCCGTGCACCTGCCTTTGGCCTTCTCCTCCGGGCGGGACGAGCGTCGCCGGCTCGGGCCAGGCACCCCTACGGCACCCGGGAGGTCTTCCCTACCGTTGCTCCCTTCCGGGCCTGGCGGGGTTCAGGAAGCTCCCGCCGCGCAGGACCCGGCCGTCCACGCCGCGTGCGCCCGGCGGACCCCACAGGAGACAGGCCGGGGGCAGGCATCGACCCCGCTGTAGCGGATTGCGGGTTACAGGGCACCGCTACCTCCCCGTCTAGCACGGCCAGCCTGAAAGTCACCTGCGGAAGGGGTGGGATTCGAACCCACGGTGGGCTTGCGGCCCACACGCGCTCTCCAGGCGCGCCGATTCGTCCGCTCTCGCACCCTTCCAAGCCTGCCGGCCCGGCCCGCCGGCCGGGTACCGTCCTTCGTCGTCGTCCGGGGTCCTGCCGCCAGCAGTGGCCCGGACCAGTTGCGGAGGGGGTGGGATTCGAACCCACGGTGGGCTTGCGCCCACAACGGTTTTCGAGACCGCCCGATTCAGCCGCTCTCGCACCCCTCCAAAACGCCGGCCCGGCCGCGCCGGGCGCGGAAGAACGCCTGCAGGACCTGGCCGCATTCCCGCTGGCGGACCCCGCCGGTCACCTCGACCCGGTGGTTGAACCGGTCGTCGCCCAGCAGATCCACCAGCGAGCCGGCCGCACCGGCCCTGGGGTCCCGGGCGCCGAACACCAGCCGGGGCAGGCGCGCCAGGATCATCGCCCCGGCGCACATGGGGCAGGGTTCGAGGGTGACGTAGAGGGTGCAGCCGTCCAGGCGCCACTGGCCCAGGCGGCGGGCCCCCTCCCGCAGCACCACGATCTCGGCGTGGGCGGTGGGGTCGCCGCTGGTCTCCCGCAGGTTGTGGCCCCTGGCGATGACCTCGCCGTCCCGGACCAGGACGGCGCCGACGGGCACCTCGCCGAGACCGGCGGCCCGGCGCGCCTCGTCGAGCGCCGGCTCCATCCACCGCTCGTCCTCGCCCATACCTTCTCCCGCGCCCCCGCCGGGCAGCCCGCCCGGCGGGGCCGTCCCCTGGTGCGCCCGGAGGGATTCGAACCCCCGACACCCGACTTAGGACGACGGTGCTCTATCCAGCTGAGCTACGGGCGCAAGCTTCGTCCGTCTGACGGACAAAGCGCCGGCTAGCTTTGAGCCGGCGACAACCCGACCTGCGCGCCCGGGAGGATTCGAACCCCCGACCTACTGATCCGTAGTCAGTCGCTCTGATCCAGCTGAGCTACGGGCGCGAAACCTGAAATTCGTCGCTATCGATACCCGGCGGAGAGGGTGGGATTCGAACCCACGGGCCGCAAAACGCGACCACGGCTTAGCAGGCCGCTGCCCTACCACTAGGCGACCTCTCCGGAACGCCGTTGCCTGCGTTTGCGGCGGCGCAGGCAAACATTGCGCACGGTCTATGATAGCACACGGTAGCCGGCCCCTCAAGCCGGAGGGCCGCGCCGGCGCGGGCTTGCCACGGGCCTGGCGGGCCGTCTCGGCCCGGCGCGCGGTTCGGCCTAGCGTACCGTTTCGAGGTTTCCGTACTCCCGGTCGATGGCGGCCAGCTTCCACAGGCCGCCGACCCGTTCCAGGGTCACCACTTCGTCCACCTTGCGCCGGCAGGGGCAGGCATTCCACTCCCGCTTGGGCAGGCTTTCGTGGTAGACGAAGCGAACCCTGACCCGCTGGTCGGTACCTTCCAGCGGTTCCACCCGCTCAAGCCACCGCCAATCCGGAAAGGTGAACTCTCCCTCACCGCCCCGCTGCACGGCGGCGAGGTGTTCGAGCCGCTGCGCGATATAGCCGTCCGTGGCTAACGGGGCCAGGGCCGCGCTCAACCATTCCCGCTCGAGCGCCTCCGCCTCGGCGTGGCTCTCCGCCGACAGGCTTCCCACCGCGTAGCCCCATTGAACCCAGCTTTCCAGAACTTGCTGCTCCAGGCGCTCGGCAGCCCGCGCGGTCAGGTAGGCCAGGTGCGCCTGGCCCTTGTCCGGCAGCCGTGCGGACGCGAGCGGCCCCGACAGGAACTGTCCGAGGGCCGCCGTCAGCGCGTCCTGGCTTTGCCTGAACGTCTCGAGCTCGCCTTCGCACCGGCCGGCGGTCGAACGCAGGTCAGCAAGGGCTTCCCGGGCGGCCCTGACCTCCGCGGCGCGGGCAGCCCAGCCGGCACCAAAGCCCAGCGCCAGCGGGAGTACCGCGAGGAGCAGGAAAACGGGCGGCTTCGGTCGCATCTCATCACCCCGTGCGTACCGACGGCGAGGAAGCGGAACTGGTTCCAGGGGCCCAAACCCCCGGGACGGCGGCGCCGCCGTCCGGCCCGTCCGGGGTACCGGCTCAGTTGCGGAGGGGGCGGGACTCGAACCCGCAAGCCCCGCAGGGCGCCGGTTTTCAAGACCGGTGCACTACCAGTTGTGCGACCCCTCCGGCGCGCCAGGCCCGCGCCGCCGCGGCCTTGCTCGTCGGCCGCGGCCCGCCGCGCTCGCGGACGGCGGCGGCAGGCCGGCAAAGGCGCCCAGAGTATAGCACGCTGGGTTTTGGAACGTCAAACGCGGCTTCGCCGGGCCGCGGGCCGGCCGCGCAACGTTGTCCCCGGGCTACCCTGCGGGCGCCCCGGACCGCCCGATGACCGTCACGCCCCCCATGTACGGCACCAGCACGTCGGGCACCCGCACCGTGCCGTCGGCCTGCTGGAAGTTTTCGAGAATGGCCGCCACGGTGCGACCCACGGCCAGGCCGGACCCGTTCAGCGTGTGCGCGAACTCGGGGCTCGCCCCGGCCGCCGGCCGGTACCTGATCTGGGCCCGGCGGGCCTGGAAGTCGGTGAAGTTCGAGCACGACGAGATCTCGCGGTACCGCCCCGAGCTCGGCAGCCAGACTTCCAGGTCGAAGGTCTAGGCCGAGGCGAAGCTCATGGAGCCGGTGCACAGCACCACCACCCGGTGCGGCAGGCCCAGCCGCCGGAGAAGCACCTCGGCGTTGTTGACCAGGGTCTCGAGTTCGTCGAACGAGGCATGCGGCTCGACGAACTTGACGAGTTCGACCTTGTTGAACTGGTGCACCCGCACCAGGCCGCGGGTGTCGCGGCCGGCGGCTCCGGCTTCGGCGCGGAAGCACGCGGAGTACGCGCAGTAGTAGCGGGGCAAGCTCCCCGGCGGCAGGATCTCGTCGCGGTGGAGGTTGGTGAGCGGCACCTCCGCCGTGGGAATCAGCCACATCCCGTCGCCGGCCAGCCGGAACATGTCGGCGGCGAGCTTGGGAAGCTGGGCCGTGCCCACCATGGCCTCGGTGTTGGCCACGAAGGGCGGGAACACTTCCTGGTAGCCGTGCTCGGTGGTGGCCACGTCAAGAAACCAGTTGATCAGCGCCCGCTCCAGCCGGGCGCCCAGGCCCTTGTACAGCGGGAACCGGGAACCGGCCACCTTGGCGCCGCGCTCGAAGTCCAGGACGTCCAGCTCGGCGCCGATCTCCCAGTGGGGCCGCGCCTCGAAGCCGAACTCGGGCGGCTCTCCCCACCGACGCACTTCCCGGTCGTCCGCCTCGTCGGCCCCCACCGGCACCGAGTCATGGGGCAGGTTGGGAATCCACAGGAGCAGTTCGTCGCGGCGGCGCTCCACCGTCCTGAGCTCGTCGTCGAGCTCGGTGACGCGCTCGTCGAGCCGCTTCATCTCGGCGATGGCCCCGGCGGCGTCGTGGCCGGCCTTTCTCGCCTGGCCGATCTCCCGGGAGACCCGGTTCTTGGTGGCCTTCAGCTGCTCCACCTCGGCCAGGATGGCTCGCCGCCGGTCGTCGAGGGCGAGCAGCCCGTCCAGGTCGGCCTCCAGCCGCTTGTGGGCGATGGCCTGGCGCACCACCTCGGGGTGGGCCCGGATGAACCGCATGTCCAGCATCACGCACTCCTCCTCGGAGGTCCGCCCGCCGTCTCGACCGCCCGGCGCAGGCCCGGCCCGTACGGCGGCCGGACGACGCCCCGGTCGGTGATGATGGCCGTTACCAGTTCGTGCGGGGTCACGTCAAAGGCCGGGTTGGCCGCCGGAGTGCCGGGGGCGGCCAGCGCTCTGCCGGCCAGGTGGGTGACCTCGGCCGGATCCCGCTCCTCGATCTCGATGGCCTCGCCGTCGGGAATGCCCAGGTCGACCGTGGAGACGGGCGCCGCCACGTAAAAGGGCAGCCCGTGGGCGCGGGCCAGCACCGCCAGGCTGTAGGTGCCGATCTTGTTGGCCACGTCGCCGGTTCCGGCGATCCGGTCGGCGCCGCTCAGCACCAGGTCGACCCGGCCCGTCCGCATGAGATGCCCGGCCGCGCCGTCAACCACCAGGGTGTGGGGGATGCCCAGCCGCGCCAGTTCCCAGGTGGTCAGGCGGGCACCCTGCAGTACCGGCCGGGTTTCCGCCACCCATACCGACACGGCCTTGCCCGCCTCGTGGGCGGCGCGGACGACCCCCAGGGCGGTGCCGTAGTCCACCGTGGCCAGGGCGCCGGTGTTGCAGATGGTGAGCACCCTCGCCCCGTCGGGCACCAGTTCCGCCCCGTGACGGCCGATGGCCCGGTTGGCGGCCACGTCCTCGTCCGCCATGGCCCGGGCCTCGGCGGCCAGGGCCGCCCGGGCCGCCTCGGGACCGCCTCCCTCCAGGGCCTGGCGCGCCCGGGCCATGGCCCGCTCGATGGCCCAGAACAGGTTCACCGCCGTCGGCCGGGTGCGCCTCAGGCGGGCCGCCACCTGCTCCAGGCCGGCCCAGAAAGTCTCCGGGTCCGCCGCGGGCAGTTCCCGGGCGCCCACCGCCAGACCGCAAGCCGCCGTCACGCCGATGGCGGGCGCCCCCCGGACGGCCAGGCCCTCGATGGCCCGGGCAACCGCCTCCGCCGTGGGGCAGACCAGGATCTCCAGTTCCAGCGGCAGGCGGCGCTGGTCGATGAGGTGCACGCCGTCGTCTTCCAGCCACACGGTGCGCCTGGGTTCCATCTTCCACTCCTCGCCAGTCCAAACTCAAGCGCCCTCCGTCACCGGCGAACGCCTGGGCGTTCCCCGGGGACGAGAGGGCGCTCCTCCCGCGTTGCCACCCCGCTTGGCTGCCGGCGGCGCCGGCAACCCCCTTCATTGGAAGGCTGTAGAGGGCCGGCCCTGCCGGCTTGGCCGCCCGGCGGGCGGTTTCACCGGCGGCTCCGGGATGGACCCGCCCGCGCCCCTCACCGGCTTGCACCTGACCCGGTTCGCTACGAGAGGGTGCGCCAGGGTGTCCCATCGTCGCCGGGGCCGGGTAGCCCGGCCCGTGATGCGGAAACTTGCCCAGATTATACCCCAGGCCCGCCGGGGGCGCAACGTGCCGGCCCCGGCCCGCCTTACTCGCGGCTCAGGGCCCGGGCCGCCGCCAGAAGCGCCCCGAGTTCGTCCCGGTCGAAGCGGTACATCTCGGCGCAGAAGCGGCAGCGAAGTTCGGCCCCGCCGTCGCTCCGGAGCATGTCGGCCAGCTCGTCGTGGCCCAGGCTCAGCAGCAGTTGCGAGCTCCGGTCCCGGGAGCAGCGGCAGGAAAACAGAAGCGGCTGCCGCTCGCGGGTCCGGCCCTCCACGCCGGACAATGCCAGTTCCACCAGGTCTTCCGGGGTCGCGCCACGATCGATGGCCCGGCTGATGGAGTCCAGGCCCGCCAGGTTGGCCTCGACGAGCCTGGCCGCCTCGGGACCCCAGCCCGGCAGCAACTGGACCAGCAGCCCGCCGGCGGCGCGCACCGCCCCGCCCGGGTCCACCAGCACCCCCAGGCTCACGGCGGACGGCGTCTGCTCCGAGCGGGCGAAGTAGTGGGTCAGGTCCTCGCCGATCTCGCCGGACACCAGCGGCCCCGACGAGGTGTAGGGCTCCTTCAGGCCCAGGTCCCGGGTGACGTGTATCGATCCCCGGCGCCCGACGGCGCGGCCCACGTCGAGCTTGCCGCCGGGCGCCAGCGGCAGCAGCACCCGGGGCTGCTTCACGTAGCCGCGCACCCGGCCGTCGGCGCCGGCGTCCACCACGATCCCGCCCAGCGGGCCGTCGCCGAGGATCCGGAGGGTGACGCGCTCCCGGCCCTTCAACAGCGCCCCCAGGAGCGCGCCGGCCGTCAGCGCCCGGCCCAGGGCGGCGGTGGCGGTGGGCGTCGTCTGGTGGCGCCGGCGGGCCTCCTCCACCAGGTCGGTCGTGCGGGCCGCCAGCACCCGGACGGTGCCGCCGGCCGCCAGGGCCCGTACCAGGTAGTCCCTGGTCTGGTCCATCCGCGGTCTCCCTCCACCCCCGGCGGCGGTCACTCCGCCCCCTTGATCACCGCCAGGGGCCGGATCCGCACCACCTTCCGGGTCAGGTTGATCTCGGCCAGCGTCTCCACGACGTCGTCGATGTTCTTGTACACCTGGGGCGCCTCGTCGACCACCGCCCGGTAGTTGCGCACGTTGAGCAGCACCGCGCCGAGGCCTCGCTCGAAGTCCTCCCTGGAGATGGCCCGCCGGGCCTGGGTGCGGCTCATCACCCGGCCGGCGCCGTGGTTCACCGAGTGGAACGTCTCCTCGGTCTCGTCGGTGCCCGTCACCACGTAGGAGCCCGTGGCCATGCTCCCCGGAATGAGCGCCGGGTGGCCCGTCTTCTGGTAGCGGCGGGGGTTCTGCGGGTGCCCCGCCGGCAGGGCCCTGGTGGCGCCTTTCCTGTGGACCAGCGTCCGCCGGCCGAAGTGGGTCTCCCACTTGGCGATGTTGTGCGCCACGTCGTAGATCAGGTGCAGCCCGAGCTCCCGGGCGGGCCCGCCGAACACCTCGGAAAAAGCCTCGCGGACGTCGTGGGCCATCACGTGCCGGTTACAGAAGGCGTAGTTCACGGCGCAGGCCATGGCCGCCAGATAACCGCGCCCCTCGGGGGAGGTCACCGGCACCGCCGCCAGGCCCGGCGAGGGCAGGTCCACCCCGTAACGGGGCGCGGCGGCCACCATCCGCTTGGCATAGTCTGTGCAGACCTGGTGACCGAAGCCCCTGCTCCCCGAGTGGATCATCACCGTCAGCCGGCCCTGCTCGAGTCCGAACGCCCGGGCCAGGGCCTCGTCGAAGACCTGCTCGACCTCGCCCAGTTCCAGAAAGTGGTTGCCGCCACCGAGGGTTGCAAGCTGGTCGGCACGGGCCGTGGCGCCCGGGCTCACGGCGCCCGGGTCGGCGCCGGGCACGCAGCCGTATTCCTCGATGGCTTCCGGATCCTCGGGCCACCCGTAGCCCCGCTCCACCAGCGCCGGCACGCCGCGGACCATGACTTCTTCCAGCACCCCGGGAGCCAGGAGGTCCTTGTGGGTGGTGCTCTCGCCGACCCCAGCCGGCACCCGGCGCTCCACGGCGGCCATGAGCGCCCGCAGGGTTTCGCGGTCGAGATCCTTCGCCGGCACGACCGTGCCGAGGAGGCGAACCCCGCAGTTGATGTCGTAGCCCACCGCGCCGGCGGAGACGACGGCCTCTTCGCCCGCCGTGCCCAGCACCCCGCCGACGGGCAGGCCGAAGCCCACGTGGATGTCGGGCATCCCGATCACGCGGTGCACCACGCCGGGCAGCGACGCCCCGTCCGCCAGCTGTTTCAAGGCCTCGGCCTCGGTGAACGCCTCCTTCAGGGCATCGTTCAGGTATACCACGGCGTCAACCCGCATCTTCTCCCGCCGGCGGAGCCGCCAGCGGTTGGGGCCCGCCGGCTGAAGGGCCGACAGCACGGCCTGGCACCCCCTTCCCCACCGTGGGCCGCCCGGGCTAGGTCTCCTCCCCGACTGCCACCCGGGCCACGTCCACCAGTTCGTCGCCTTCCTCCAGCCGCATCAGGATATTCCCCTGGGTGATCCGGGTGTCGTAGCGCGGAATGCCGTCGGCCGGCATCCGGATCAGGATCCCGCCCCGGGTGATGGCCATCAGCTCGTCGCCCGGCCTCACGACCCGGACGGCCACCACCCGGCCGCTCTTGTGGGTCAGCCGGATGGTCTTCAGCCCCTTGCCGCCCCTGGCCTGCCGCCGGTACTCCTCGAGCGGCGTCCGCTTGCCAAAGGCCCGGTCGGTGACGACCAGGAGGTCGGCGCCGGGCTGCACGACGTCCATGGCCACCACCTGGTCGCCCTCGTCCAGGGTGATGCCCTTCACGCCCCGCGTGGCGCGGCCCATGGGCCGCACGTCGGTCTCGTCGAAGGTGATGACCATCCCGAGCGCCGTCGCCAGGACCACCTGCCGGTGCCCGTCGGTGAGCCGTACCGACTCCAGGGCGTCCCCGTCCTCCAGCTTTATCGCGACGAGGCCCGTCGCCCGGAGGCTCGTCTCGTACCCGATGAGCTCGGTCTTCTTGACGTAGCCCTGGCGCGTGGCGAACAGCAGGTAGCGCCCGGGCTCGAACTCCCGCACGGGAATGACCGCCTGGACCCGCTCGTGGCGCTGCAGGGGCAGCAGGTTCACCAGGGCGGTGCCCCGGGCGTGCCGGCCGGCCTCGGGCAGCTCGTGGGCCTTCAGCCGGTAGACCAGCCCGCGGTCGGAGAAGAAGAGCATCCAGTGGTGGGTCGACGTCACGAACAGGTGCTCCACGAAGTCCTCGTCCCGGGTGGCGGCGCCCGACACCCCGCGCCCGCCCCGCCGCTGGGCGCGGTAGACCGAGGCGGGGGTCCGCTTGACGTAGCCCCGGTGGGTGAGGGTGATCACCACGTCTTCCTCGGCGATCAGGTCCTCCACGTCGATCTCGTCGACCGCGGAGGTGATCCTGGTCCGGCGCTCGTCGGCAAACCGCTCCCGGACGTCCAGCAGTTCCTGCTTGATGATGCTGCGCACCATCCGCTCGCTGGCCAGCACCGCCCGGAGGTATTCGATGGTCTTGAGGAGCTCCTGGTATTCCTCGACGATCTTCTCCCGTTCCAGCTGGGTCAGCCGCTGGAGCCTGAGGTCCAGGATGGCCTGGGCCTGAACCTCGGTGAGCCCGAACTGCCTCACCAGGCCGGCCCGGGCCTCGTCGGGAGTCCCGGACCGCCTGATGAGGGCGATGACCTCGTCCAGGTGGTCCAGCGCGACGCGCAGGCCTTCGAGGATGTGGGCCCTCTCCTCGGCCTTTCTCAGCTCGTACCTGGTCCGGCGGACGATCACCGTGCGCTGGTGCTCCAGGTAGTGCTGGAGCATCTCCCGGAGGCTCAGCACCTTCGGCTCGCCGTTGACCAGCGCCAGCAGGATGATGCCGTAAGTCTCTTCTAGCTGGGTAAACTTGTAAAGCTGGTTCAGAATGACCCTGGGGTTTGCTTCCCGCCTCAGCTCCAGCACGACGCGGACGCCGTCGCGGTCCGACTCGTCCCGGAGGTCGGCCACGCCCTCGACCTTCCTGTCGCGGATCAGTTCGGCCATGCGCTCCAGCAACCGGGCCTTGTTCACCAGGTAGGGCAGTTCGGTGATGAGGATCCGCATCCGGCCGCCGGACAGTTCGTCGATGCGGGCCACCGCCCGCAGCTTGATGATGCCCCGTCCCGTCTTGTAGGCCTCCCGGATGCCGTCCCGACCGGCGATGGTGGCCCCGGTGGGAAAATCGGGTCCCTTGACGGCCAGGAACAGTTCCTTGTCGGTGACCTCGGGGTTGTCCAGCAGCATGACGCAGCCGTCGATGACCTCGCCCAGGTTGTGCGGGGGAATGTTGGTGGCCATCCCCACGGCGATGCCGGCCGAGCCGTTCACCAGGAGCTGCGGGAAGCGGGCCGGCAGGACCACCGGCTCCTCTTCCTCCTCGTCGAAGTTGGGCTGGAAGTCCACCGTGTCCTTGTCGATGTCCCGCAGCACTTCCATGGCCAGCGGGGAGAGACGTACCTCCGTGTACCTCATGGCCGCCGGGGGGTCGCCGTCCAGGCTCCCGAAGTTGCCGTGGCCGTCGATCAAGGGGTAGCGCAGGGTGAAGTCCTGGGCCATCCGGACCACGGCGTCGTACACCGCGGCGTCGCCGTGGGGGTGGTACTTGGCGATGACGTCGCCAACGATGCGGGCGGCCTTCTTGTACGGGCGGTCGGGGAGCATCCCCTGCTCCCGCATGGCGTGCAGGATCCGCCGGTGCACCGGCTTCAGCCCGTCGCGGACGTCGGGCAAGGCCCGCGCCACGATGACCGACATGGCGTAGTCGATGTACGAGCGCTTCATCTCTTCTTCCAGCGGCACGGTGACGATGGTGCCGTGGGTGTGCTCGGTCGTCAAGGGCACCCTCCTCCGGGATCAGGGGCCGGGCGGCGGGCCGCCGGCCCGCCGGCTACCCGATGGTGTCCAGGTTGCGAACGTCCTTGGCGTGGGCCTCGATGAACTCCCGCCGGGGCTCCACCTTCTCGCCCATCAGGGTGGAGAAGATCCACTCCGCCTCCATGGCGTCGGCGATGTTCACCTGCAGCAGGGTCCGGCTGGCGGGGTTCATCGTGGTCTCCCACAACTGCTCGGCGTTCATCTCGCCGAGCCCCTTGAACCGCTGGATGCTCACGCCCGAGCGGCCGTTCTGCTCAAGGTAGCGGTCGAGGTCGGCGTCGGTGTAGAAGTAGCGGTCCTCTTTTCCCCGGCGCACGCGGAAAAGGGGCGGCTGGGCGATGTAGACGTAGCCGGCGTCGATGAGTTGCGGCATGTAGCGGTAGAAGAAGGTCAGTAGCAGCGTACGGATGTGGCTGCCGTCCACGTCGGCGTCGGCCATGACGATGAGCTTGTGGTAGCGGGCCCGGGCCAGGTCGAAGTCGTCGCCGATGCCGGTGCCGATGGCGGTGATGAGGGCCCGGACCTCCTCGTTGGCCAGCACCTTGTCGAGGCGGGCCTTCTCCACGTTGATGATCTTGCCCCGGATGGGGAGAATGGCCTGGATCCGCCGGTCGCGGCCCTGCTTGGCCGAGCCGCCCGCCGAGTCGCCCTCGACGATGAACAGTTCGGCCACGGCCGGGTCGCGCACCGCGCAGTCGGTGAGCTTGCCCGGCAGGGCCGTCACTTCCAGGGCCGTCTTCCGGCGCACCAGTTCCCGCGCCTTCCGGGCCGCTTCCCGGGCCCGGGCGGCCGCCACCGCCTTCTCGGCGATCTTGCGGGCCACCGGCGGGTTTTCCTCGAAGAACTGGCCGAGCTTGTCGGCCACCACCGATTCGGTGACCCCCCGGACCTCGGAGTTGCCGAGCTTGGTCTTGGTCTGCCCCTCGAACTGGGGGTTGGTGAGCTTGACCGAGAGAACCGCCGTGAGGCCTTCCCGCACGTCCTCGCCGCCCAGGTTGGGCTCGCTGTCCTTCAGCGCCCCGGTCTTTCTGGCGTAGTCGTTGATCACCCGGGTCAGCGCGGTCTTCAGGCCGGTCTCGTGGGTCCCGCCCTCGGTGGTGTGGATGGTATTGGCAAAGGAGAAGATGTTCTCGTTGTAGCCGGTGTTGTACTGCAGGGCGCACTCGATCTCCGCCCCGTCCCGCTCCGCCGAGAAGTGGATGGGCCTGGGGTGCAGGACGTCCTTTGAGCGGTTCAGGTGCTCCACGAAGGAGACGATGCCACCGTCGTACCTGAAGGACAGTTGCTGGCCGGTACGCTCGTCCTTCAGCACGATGTGCAGCGAGCGGTTGAGGAACGCCAGTTCCCGCAGGCGCTGGGCGATCACGTCAAAGCTGATGTCGGTCGTCTCGAAGATGGCCGCGTCGGGCTTGAAGCTCACGCGGGTGCCCGTCGCCCCCGGCCGCGCCCCGGCCACCCGCTCCAGGGGCGTCACCGGCCGGCCCCGCTCGTAGCGCTGCCGCCAGGCGGCCCCGTCCCGGTGGACCTCGACCTCAAGCCACTCGGCAAGGGCGTTCACGACCGAGACCCCCACGCCGTGCAGCCCGCCGGAAACCTTGTAGCCGCCCCCGCCGAACTTGCCGCCGGCGTGGAGCATGGTCATGACCACTTCCACGGTGGGCCGCCCGGCGGTGGGGTGGATCCCCACCGGGATGCCGCGGCCGTCGTCGGTGACGGTGACCGAGCCGTCGGGGTGGACGGTCACGCCGATGCGGGTGCAGGCGCCGGCCAGCGCCTCGTCGACCGCGTTGTCGACGACCTCGAAGACCAGGTGGTGCAGGCCGCGGGGCCCGGTCGACCCGACGTACATGGCCGGCCGGCGCCGGACGGCCTCCAGTCCCTCCAGCACCTGGATCTGGCTCTCGTCGTAGGGCGCGCGGGGGTCCGGAGGGCCGGGATCGGCTCGCTCCGTGGTCAAGGGCTGTGGCGGCCCTTCCCTGGCCGGGGACATGGGCGAAAACTCCCCCCGTGTGTACTCTCGCCGGCCCGCGCCCGGGCTCCGAACACGAAAAGAACGGCGCGCGGCCGTTCGCCGGCGAAATTATACCATAGCTGGCGCTGAGCCCTCAAGGCGCGTCCCTAGCGCCGGGTGATGGCGTCCAGTCCGTGCAGCGGGCGCGCCCGCTTGCCCAGGGTGGCGGGGGCAATCGGCGACAGGACGACCTGGTCGGAGCCGATGACCAGCGCCTTGGGCGGCCCGTCGGTGATGTGGACCAGTCGGCCCTCGCCCCGGGCGAGCTGCACGAGCTCCCGGACGTCGCGGGAGTGTCGGGTGATCCGGGCGTCCAGGATGGCCACCAGGTCGCGGGCGCCGATGACCCGATCCGAGCCAAGGTGGATGAACACCGGTGCTCCTCCCTCTCGAGCATCCCCTGCGGGCGGCGCTTCAGGGCGCCCGCCGCCACCGGCAGGCGGGGCAGGCCGGTCCCTCCGGGGGCATCGGGAGCCCGCACTCGGGGCAAGGTGGCCACCCCTGCCGGGCCCGCCATGCGGCCAGCCGGTAGGCGGTCTCGAGGACGCGCCGGATCCGCCGGCGCAGCCCCGGGTCGCGCACCTGGCCGGTGGCGCCGCTCAGTACCCGGCGGGCACGCCCGGGAACCGCGACCTCGTCGAGGGCCCGCCGGCCGGGCGTCCCGGCTGCCTCATCGGCACCGGGACCCGCCGGCGGCGCCCGGGACGAGCCCGTCCGGAAGCGCAGGTCGGTCACGACGCCCGGCCCGAGGCGCCGCGCATAAGCCTCCAGCAGCTTCGGTTTGAGAAAAGTCAACTCCTGCGCCCAGACGGGACTGTCGGCCACCACAAACAGGGTGCCGCCCCGCGCGGCGACCGCCTGGGCGTGTCCGGCGGCACGGGCACCGGCCACCTCCGGCCACAGGACCACGGCCAGCTGGGCCCTGGCCCGCGTCTCGAGGCCCAGCGCGGCCAGGGCCCGGTCAAGGACGGGCCCGATCCGCTCGGGACCGCCGCCCCGGCCGGCCCTGGCCCGGCGCCGGCGGTCCATCACCGGACCTCCGTGCCGGCTGGCCGGACGCGCCCCTGCTCCACGGCGAAGACGGTGCTGCCCGGCGGCAGGGCCTGGCCGTGCAGGGCCGTGGCGGCCAGAAAGACCTGGCTGTCACGCCCGGCCAGCGACAGCAGCCGCCGCCGCCGCTCCTCGTCAAGCTCGGACAGCACGTCGTCCAGGAGGAGCAGGGGCGCTTCACCGCTGGCCTCGGCCAGAAGCTCCCGTTCGGCCAGGCGCAGGGCCAGGGCGGCGCAGCGCTGCTGGCCCCGGGAGCCAAAGCTCCGGATGTCGGACCCGTCGAGCCAGACCCGCCACTCGTCGCGGTGGGGCCCGGCCGCCGTCGCACCCTGCTTGATGTCGTCCCGCCGGGCGACTTCCAGCACGCTCAGCAGGCGCTCGCGCAGGACCGGCGGCTCGGCGGCGGCATCGGGTCCCGCGCCGGCCGCCAGCTCCGCCAGGGCGGCCCGGGTCGGCGCCGCCCTCGCCTGCTGCATCGCCCCGCTTCCCCAGAGGCCGGCCGGGCAGTAGCTGAGCCCCAGCCGCTCGCCGCCCCCGGCCAGCCCGGCGTAGTGCCCGGCCGCCCGCGCCTCGAGGGTGGCGGTGAGCGCCGCCCGCCGGCGGATGATGCCTGCCGCGGCGTCGGCCAGGGAGGCGTCCCAGGCGGTCAGTACCTCCACCAGCTCGGCGTCCAGGCGGCGGCCGGCCAGCTCCCTCAGCACCTGGTTACGCTGGGCCAGGGCGCGGCCAAAAGCCAGCAGGAGGTGGCGATAGGTCGCCGACAGCTGGGCCAGCAGGCCGTCGGCAAAGCGCCGGCGCTGGACGGGGGCTCCCCGCACCAGGCCCAGGTCCTCCGGCGAGAAGAACACCGCCTGAAGGCCCCCGCCCGCGACGGTGGAGGCGACCTCGGCGCCGTCGACGCGCAGGCGTTTCTCCGCCGGTGCCAGCCGGTACCGAAGCTCAAGGACCGTAGGCCCCGCCCGCCGCGCCACGCGGCCCCAGACCAGGTACCCGGACTCGCCCCACTGGACCAGCTCGGGGTCGCGGACGGCGCGGGGCGAGCGCCCCGTGGCCAGGAGGGCGATGCCCTCCAGGAGGTTCGTCTTGCCGGCCCCGTTGGGTCCCAGGAGCACGTTGAAGGCCGGACCCCAGCTCAGGTCCACGGCGCCGTAGTTGCGGAACGCCTGCAGGCGGAGCCGCTCCAGCCGCACCCGAGGACCCTCCGCCGCTTACAGGGTGCGCAGCGGCAGGACGATGTAGAAGTAACCGTCCCCCTCGGCAGCCTGGATCCGGGCCGGGGTGAGCGGCCCGGTGCAGGCGAACTCGGCCGTCTCGGCCTCCAGCGCCCGCAGCCCGTCGCTGAGGAAGCGGGCGTTGAAGGCGATCTCCAGCGGCTCGCCCGCGATCTCCGCCGGCAGTTCCTCGTAGCCCTTGCCGACTTCAGGGGCGGCCGACGTGACCACCATCCGGCCGGGTGCCAGGTCCAGGCGGACCACGGGCGGGCCGTCCCGGCTGATGAGGGCGGCGCGCTCACAGGCATCCAGAAAGGCCCCGGTGCTCACCCGGACCTGGGTGCGGTACTCCTGGGGAATGACCTGCCGGTAGTTGGGAAACGCCCCGTCGATCAGGCGGGTGAGGCAGCGGACGGCTCCCAGCTCGAAGAAGGCCTGGTTTGGTCCCACGTGTACCCTGGCCGGCCCGGCGCCGGGGTCCAGCAGGCGCCCCAGTTCCGAAAGGGCCCGCCCCGGGATGATGGCGCTGACGCCGGCGCCGGCGCCGCCATCGAGACGCGTCCGGGCCAGCGCCATCCGGAAGCCGTCGGTCGCCACGAGCCTGGCCTCGTCGCCCTCCAGGGTCAGGAGCGCCCCGGTGAGCACGGGCCGCGTCTCGTCGTGGGAGACCGCGAACTGCGTCCGACGGACCAGGTCTCTCAGCAGCCCCTGGTCCAGGCTGAGAGTGCCCTCTCGGGGAGTCTCGGGCAGGAGCGGGTACTCGTCTGGCGGGTAGCCGTGGATGACGAACTGCGAGCGCCCCCAGGCCAGCTGAGCCGCGTGACTGGCCGTGTCCACCTCGAGCTCGACCTCGCCCGGCGGCAGCTTCCGCACCATGTCGCCAAAGGTCCTCGCCGGGAGGACCGCCGCGCCGGGCCGAGCCACGTCCCCCGGAACAGTGGCCTGGATGCCGATCTCGTGATCGGTGGCGGAAAGGCGCAGTCCCGCCCCGGAGGCCTCCAGCAGGATCCCGGTGAGAATGGGGAGGGTCGTTCGAGCCGACACCCCTCGCTGAACCACGGAAATACCCGCCGCCAGGTTCTCTTGAGTGCAGGTGACTCGCACGTTGGATCCTCCCCACTGCAGGTTGAAAGTTTCGACACGGACCGACGCCGGAAGCGATGACTATGTTCTTTGTTAGAGAAAACCTCGTAGTCATCATCATCGCTGTGGCCATGTGGACGGCCGCCACAAGCCGCAGCCACGACGCGGTCGGGGCCTGTGGAAAAGGCCGTGGCCCCGTGGGGACGGGCTGGGCCGGCGACGGGGGAAACCGGTGACGGGTGCCGGTGCCCACAGCCTGTCCGCAAGGTGTCCCCACGGTTATCCCCTGCTTGCCCACAGGCTACCCGTTTCGAATTTTCTCGACGAGGTCAGACACGACCTGTCGCAGTTCGGGATTGCTTTTCAGCTCCCGCGAGATCTTCTCGTGGGCGTGAAGGACCGTCGTGTGGTCCCGCCCGCCGAAGGCCTCGCCGATGCGCGGCAGGGAGGCGTCGGTCAGTTCGCGGCAGAGGAACATGGCGATCTGGCGCGGCAGCACCACGCCGCGGGAGCGCTTCTTGGCGACCAGCTCGGCGACGGTCAGGTCGAAGTGGTTGGCGACGGCGGCCTGAATGCCGGCCGGCGTGACCGGACGGGTCCTGGGCGGCGGGAGGATGTCCTTCAGCACGCTGGACGCCAGTTCGACGGTGAGCTGCGCCTTGACCATCGACGCGTACGCCATCACGCGGATCAGGGCACCCTCCAGTTCGCGGATGTTGGACTCGATCCGCGACGCGATGTACTGGACGACGTCGTTGGGAACCGACGCGCCTTCCAGCTGCGCCTTCTTGCGCAGGATAGCCTCGCGCGTCTCCAGGTCGGGGGCCTGGATGTCGGTGATGAGGCCCCACTCAAAGCGCGAGCGCAGGCGGTCCTCGAGGGTCGGGATCTCCTTGGGCGGGCGGTCCGACGAGATGACGATCTGCCGGCTCGCCTCGTAGAGGGCGTTGAAGGTGTGGAAGAATTCCTCCTGAGTGCGCTCCTTGCCCGCCAGGAACTGGATGTCGTCGACGAGCAGCACGTCGACGGAGCGGTACTTGTTCTGGAACGCCACGATCTTGTCGTCGCGGATGGAGTTGATGAATTCGTTGACGAAGGCCTCGGAGGTCAGGTACGCCACCCGCAGGCCCTGGTGCCTGCGGGTGACCACGTGCCCGATGGCCTGCATCAGGTGGGTCTTGCCCAGGCCGACCCCGCCGTAGACGAACAGCGGGTTGTAGGCGCGGGCCGGCGCCTCGGCGACCGCCTGCGCGGCGGCGTGGGCAAAGCGGTTGGAGTTCCCCACGACGAAGCTTTCAAAGGTGTATCTCGGGTTCAGGACGGCCGTGGCCACCTCGCCGTTGTAGGGCACCGGGTCGGCGAGGGCGGCGGCGGTTTCAAGCGCGGCGGGAGGCGACTCTTCGTGCCGCGGGATCACGAACCGGAGGTTCAGGTTACGCTGCACCAGGCTGTGGAGGCTACGCCGGAGCAGGCCGGCGTAACGCGTCTCCAGCCACTCCCGGGCGAAGTCGTTGGGCACGCCGACCACGATGGTGTCGCCGTGAAAGGCCAGGGGGCGGGTGTTCTTGAGCCAGGTCACGAAGCTCGGCTTGGCCAGGTCCGACTCGGGCAGTTGCTGCTCGAGGATTTCCAGGGCCCGATCCCACATGTCGGCCAGCGACGGGTCCATGCCATGGCCCTCCCCGCTGAGATGTCCACAGGTTGTCCACAGCTACCTCCCACGGTCGCCGCGGGCCATGTGGATAACGGTCCCCCCGGCAGTCGCGACGCTCTTCTGGTCGACGCAGGGCTTTTGCTCCCACTGGGGCGAGCCCGGTAACGGTGGCCGCCGCCTCAAGCGGGGGAAATGCACAGTATCCACAGGAATATCCACACGCTGCACCCGCCGGGACGCCAACCGGCAGGGAGCTTGCCGCTCCCTGCCGGTTGAGCCAAGTGGGGAGCCATCCCCATCTTGTCCACAGGCTATCCCCAGATGTTGATAACACCAGGATTTGCCAGGGCGGGTCCTCCGGCAGCAGTGGTGCGGTCGCATCGGCGGCCGGCGTGCCCCGTTGGCGACTATTGGCCGTCGGGGGCCGGGTTCCTGCCGGGAGCCGGTTTTCTTGACACTCTTTTTTGGGCGAAGTTATAATGGCTCAGATGTCGCCGGGGGTGACCGGAGTGAAACGTACTTACCAGCCCAAACGTCGCAAGCGCCTCCGGAGCCACGGCTTCCGGGCGCGGGCGCGCACCCCCGGCGGCCGGGCCGTCCTGAGGCGGCGGCGGCTGAAGGGGCGGAAGCGGCTCACAGTCGCCTAGGCTGGGGGGGCCCACCCACCCCGATCGCCATCGGATCGGCTGGAGCAGCCGCCGGGCCACGCGGGTCCGGTGGCTTTTGTTGTCAGCCTGGCCGGCCGCCGGCGGCGCAGGGGCGCCAGGGGCCCCCGGGGTTGGAGGCGAAGGGTGGTCCGGGGAGCGGCTCGGCTGAAAAGGGGTGCCGAGTTTCAGCGAGTCTACCGGCACGGGCGGATCCACGGCCACCCGCTGCTGGTCCTGCACGTGCTGGCGCGGGACGCGCCCACCGGGCCGGCCCGGGTGGGCCTGGCGGTCGGCCGTCGCCTGGGGTCGGCGGTCATCCGCAACCGGGTGCGCCGGCGGCTCCGGGAAGCCCTCCGCGAAGTGTTGCGGCAGGAAGGGACCGGGCTGGCGGACGGGATCGACCTGGTGCTGGTGGCCCGGAGCCAGGCGCGGGAGGCCGGCTTTGATGGCCTCAAGGCGGCCGTCCGGGCGCTCGTGCGCCGGGCGGGCGTCGTAGCCGGGCGCGAAGGGTCTCGGGGGCGCCGGGAGGAGGAGAGCCCGTGAAGGGGCTGCTGGTCCGGGTGATCGACGCCTACCGCGGATGGCTTTCGCCCCTGTGGCGCCCCACCTGCCGCTTTTACCCCTCGTGCTCGGCGTACGCCCGGGAGGCCGTCGAGCGCCACGGGGTCGTGCGCGGAGGGGGGCTGGCCGTACGCCGCCTGTTGCGGTGTCACCCCCTGCATCCCGGCGGTTACGACCCCGTGCCCGAGTCCCTGGGGCCCGGAGAACGCGGCGGCGCGCTGCCGACGACCGGCAGCCCCAGCTGAGCCAAGGAGGCGGCGGGAGTGGCCTGGTTAGCGGAGCTGATGCGGCAGGGAATGGACTTCTTCTTCGGGCTCACGGGAAACTACGGCGTGGCCATCATCGTGCTGACCGTACTGATCCGCGCTGTGATGCTGCCCTTCACCTGGGGGCAGACCCGTTCGCTCCAGAAGATGCAGGCGCTGCAGCCAGAACTGAAAAAGCTGCAGGCCAAGTACAAAAAGGATCCCCAGCGGCTCAACAAGGAGACCATGGAGCTCTGGAAAAAGCACGGCGTCAATCCGCTGTCCGGGTGCCTGCCGCTGCTGATCCAGCTGCCGTTCTTGTGGGCCTTTTTCCGGGTACTGAATGATTTCGAGTACGTGGGCGTGGCCGGCTTCCTGTGGATCCCCGACCTGGCCCGCCCCGATCCCTTGTACATCCTGCCGCTACTGGCGGCGGTGACCACCTACTGGCAGTCCAGGGCGTCAAGTCCCGGCGGCGCCGCCGACCCGACCCAGCGGACCATGCTCTACGTGTTTCCCGTCATGATCGGCTGGTTCAGCCTGCAGTTCGCCGCCGGGCTGTCGCTGTACTGGGTCATGTCCAACATCCTGTTCATCGTGCAGACCATCCTCACCCGGGGTAGCACGCCGGCCAAGGGAGAAGCGGCCACGTGAGCTGGCTTGAGAAGCGGGGCCGCACGGTGGACGAGGCGGTGGCGGCCGCCCTCGAGGAGCTGGCCCTGCCCGAGGACGCGGTGGAGATCGAGGTGCTGGCCGAGGGACAGAAGGGGCTGCTGGGCCGCTGGGGGGTCCGGGAGGCCCACGTGCGGGTGCGGCCGCGGCGCCGGAAGGTGGAGGCGGCGGTGGCCTTTGTCCGCGACGTCACCCGGACGATGGGCCTGGATGCCCAGGTGGAGGGCCGTGAAGTGGCGGACGGGATCTGGGTTGAGATCCGCGGCCGCGACCTCGGCCGGCTGATCGGCCGGCGGGGCCGGACCCTTGACGCCCTGCAGTACCTGGTGAACCTGGTGGTGGCCCGCCGCCACGAGGACCGGCGGCCCGTGATCGTCGATGTCGAGGGCTACCGCAGGCGCCGCCGCGACGCCCTGGAAGACCTGGCCGTCCGGATGGCACTGCGCGCCCGGCGGCTGGGCCGCGCCGTGAGCCTCGGGCCCATGGCCGCCGCCGAGCGGCGGGTGATTCACCTGGCGCTGCAAGACCACCCGGAGGTGAGCACCCACTCCGAGGGGGAGGAGCCGCTGAGACGGGTGATCATCACCCCGCGGCCGGGGAACGGCGCGGCGGTGGCCGAGCGGCGGCGGCACGACTCCCCCATCCGCTAGGCGTACACCAGTTCGTACCGGCCGGTTCCGGGAGGCCTGATCGGTGGCGGAGTGGGAGAGCCTGCTCCTGGAAGGGGCGCGAAGCCTGGGGATCAGGCTGGACGGGGACCAGGTGGCCCTCCTGGAGCGGTTCAGCGGGCTGGTGCGGACGGCAAACCGGCTGGTGAACCTGACGGCCATCACCGGCGAGGCGGAGGTGGCCGTCAAGCACTTCGTGGACAGCCTGGCCGGCCTGGTCACGGGCCGGTTCGCGGCGGGGGCGCGGGTGATCGACGTGGGCGCCGGGGCCGGTTTCCCCGGCCTGCCGCTGAAGGTCGCCCGGCCCGACCTCTGGCTGTCGCTTCTGGAGGCTGACGGCCGCCGGGTGGCTTTCTTGCGGGAGGCCGTGCGGCAACTTGGTCTGGAACAGGTAACGGTGGTTCATGCCCGGGCCGAGGACGCGGGCCGGCAGCCGGCCCACCGGGAGGCCTACGACGTGGCGGTGGCCCGTGCCCTGGCCGAGTTGCCCGTGCTGGCCGAGTATTGCCTGCCGCTGGTGCGGCCCGGCGGGAACCTGGTGGCGTGGAAGGGGCCGGGCGCCGAGCACGAGGTGGCGAGGGCCGCCGGCGCGCTGGAGCGGCTGGGAGGCCGGGTGGCCGAGGTGCGCCGGCTGAGCCTGCCCCGGGCCATGGGCAGCCGGGCGCTGGTGGTGGTGGACAAGGTGGCTCCCACGCCGGCCGCGTATCCCAGGCGGCCGGGGCGGGCCAGGCGCCGGCCGCTCTGAGACGCCGGCCGCGCCGTGCCCGGGCGGTGGGGGGTGCGGGGCGGGCGGCAGGAGAGGAAGCCGCCGCCGGCCGGCGAAGGACTAGGGAGGCCGTGAATCCTGAGGACGGGGGCGTGAGGCCATGGACGGCACCGCGGAGCGCGGGTGGCTCCGGGGGCTGAAGCGAAGGCGGGAGCCAGCGCCCGGGGAGGCGTCCGTCCAGGAACTGGCCGTGGAGACCGTCCTGTTCAACCCCTACCAGCCCCGGCAGACGGTCGACGAGGCCGGGCTGCGCGCCCTGGCCGAGTCCATCGAGGAGCACGGGCTGATCCAGCCCATCGTGGTGCGGCCCATCGGGCCCGGCTACGAACTGGTCACCGGGGAGCGGCGGCTGCGGGCGTTCAAGCTGCTGGGCCGGCCCACCATCCCCGCCCTGGTTCGCGAGCTCTCCGATCAGGAGACGGCGCTGGCTGCGCTCATCGAGAACCTGCAGCGGGAAGACCTCGACTTCTGGGAGGAGGCCACCGGGTACCAGCGGCTGCTGGACGAGTTCGGCCTGAGCCAGTCGGAGCTGGCCCGGCGGCTGGGACGTTCCCAGGCGGCCATCGCCAACAAGCTTCGCCTCCTGCGGCTGGCCCGCGAGGTGAGGCAGCTGGTGGCGGAAGCCGGCCTCTCGGAGCGGCACGCCCGCGCCGTCCTGCCGCTGGAGGATGGCCAGGTTCAGCTGGAGATTCTGCGGCGGGTGGCCAGCGAGGGGCTGAGCGTGGAGGCGACGGAGCGCCTCGTCGAGGCGAGGCTGCGTGGCCAGGCGGGGGAGATCGCCCGGCGGGGGCGGCCGCGGCGGAAGGTGCTGCGCGTGGTGAAGGACGTGCGGATCGTGCTCAACACCTTCCGCCAGGCGGTGGATACGCTGAAGAAGGCCGGCCTGCCGGCAGCCCTGGCGGAGCGGGACGCCGGCGAGTACATCGAGGTGGTGGTCCGGCTACCGAAGGGCCGGCCGGCCTCGGGGGGCGAGCCCGGAAGGGGCGCGCCGGAGGTCGCCGCCCGGGCCGGGGGGCGGACCGGGCCGGACTAGGCCGGGGAGGCGGCCGTTTCACGTGAAACTGGCGGCCGCCGCGAGGAGACAGCATGGCCAAGGTCATCGCCATCGCCAACCAGAAGGGCGGCGTCGGGAAAACCACCACCGCGGTCAACCTGGGCGCCTGCCTCGCCCTCATGGGCAAGCGGGTGCTGGTCATCGACGCCGATCCCCAGGGCCACAGCACCAGCGGGCTGGGGATCCAGAAAGACAGGCTCAGGGCCTCCCTCTACGACGTCCTCGCCCGGGAGCAGCCCCTGGCCTCGGTGGTCGTACCCACGGCCGTCCGCAACCTCTCGGTGGCTCCATCCAACATCGACCTGGCCGGGGCCGAGATCGAGCTGGTGCCGGCCATGGCCCGGGAGACCCGGCTCAAGCGGGCCCTGGAACGGGCCCGCCAGGGCTACGACTTCATCCTCATCGACTGCCCACCGTCGCTGGGGCTGCTCACCCTGAACGCGCTGACGGCGGCCGACTCGGTGCTGGTCCCCATCCAGTGCGAGTACTACGCCCTGGAGGGCCTGAGCCAGCTGGTGAACACCGTCCGCCTGGTCCAGCAAAATCTCAACCCCGGCCTGACCCTGGAAGGGGTCATCCTCACCATGTTCGACGCCCGGACCAACCTGTCCATCCAGGTGGTGGACGAGGTCAAGAAGTACTTCCGGGACAAGGTCTACCGGACCATCATCCCCCGCAACGTGCGGTTGAGCGAGGCGCCAAGCCACGGACAGCCCATCGTCACCTACGACCCACGTTCCAGGGGCGCCGAGGTCTACTGCGAGCTTGCCAAGGAGGTCGCTGCCCATGCGTAAGCCGGGCCTGGGCAAAGGTCTGGCGGCGCTGATCCCGGAGGCCTCTCCGGACCAGCGGGACGTGGTCCGGCTGCGGGTGGCGGACATCCGCCCCAACCCGTACCAGCCCCGGCAGGACTTCGACGAGGCCGGCCTGGACGAACTGGCCCGGTCGCTCCAGGAGCACGGTCTGGTGCAGCCGGTACTGGTCCGGCCCGCCGGCGAGGGGTACGAACTGGTGATCGGTGAGCGCAGGTGGCGCGCCGCCCGGCGGGCCGGCCTCGACCGGATCCCCGCTCTGGTCCGCCCGTTCACCAACGGAGAAATGATCGAGCTGGCGCTGGTGGAGAACCTGCAGCGGGAAGACCTGAACCCCATTGAAGAGGCCACCGCCTACCAGCGCCTGATCGCGGAGTTCGGCCTGACCCACGAGACCATCGCTCAGAAGGTGGGCAAGAGCCGGGTCCACGTGACCAACACCTTGCGCCTGCTGAACCTGGAGCCAGAGATCCAGGTCCGGGTCCGCCAGGGGGCCCTCTCGGCGGGGCACGCCAGGGCCCTGGCCGGCATCGAGCCGAGAGGGGTCCGCCTGAAGCTGGCCCGGAGGATCGAGGCCGAGGGCCTGACCGTGCGCCAGGTGGAAGAACTGGCCCGTCAGCTCCGCCCGGCCCCGGCAGCGGGCCCGGCGCGGGGCAGGCCGGCCGCCCGGTCGGCCGATCCGGCGCTGGAAGCGGTCAGTGCCCGCCTGCGGCAGGCCCTCGGCACCCTGGTGCGGGTCAGGAGCGCCCGGAAGAAGTACGTTCTCGAGGTGGAGTGCTACGGCCTGGACGAACTGAACCGCGTGGTGGACCTGCTGGCTCCCGAGCCTGGCGGCGGGCTCCTGCAGGCCGGCGCCGGGGCTTCCGGTCAGGCCGGGGAAGCCGCCGGGAGCCAGCAGGAAATCCCAGCCTTCCCAGCGAAGCCTTCCTGACGCGGCGTGCGGGCCGCGTCGAGTCCGGTGTCACCTTCTCTTTTCGTTTCCCGCGCGCCAGGGGCCCAAGCGGCCGGCGCTGCCACCGCCCGGGCCGGGTAACGTCCCGATGCTGCCCGGCCGATGAAGATTAAGAGAGCTCCAGCCCCCTTCCGGTCCCGGCAGCGGGGCCAGGAGGGCGAGGGTGCCCGGTACCGGCAACGCGGGGGGTGAGGGCGATGTTCTGGCGTTCCAAGAAACACTTCACCATCATCGTCGTCCCTCACTCCGAGCGGACCGTCCTCACCGTCCGGCTCCACCTGGCTTCCGTGCAGCTGCTAGGCTTCCTGGTGGTCGCCCTGGTCATCTCCCTCCTGGTCTTCACCAACGCCTACCAGCAGATGAAGGCCCAGCTGGTAGAGCTGCACGAACTCCGGACCATCAACCGCGAGCAGAAGCACCAGATCGAGTTCCTCACCGCCCAGACCGAGACCCTCCAGGACAACATGCGCCGGCTGCAGGAGCTGGACCAGCAACTCCGGGAGATGCTCAGGCTGGACAGCCAGCCGGCCCGCTCCCCGTCGGGGAGCCTCCCGCTGCTGCCGGAAGAACTCGCCGGTACCGCCGCCACCGTCGCGGCCGCCACCCCCCGCCGGGTCGTCAGCCTGAGCGGCCAGGGGGCCGACCAGACCGGTACGGTGAGCCGCGAGGCCCTCCGCGAGGCCCACCTGGCCAAGCTGGGTCTGGAGCAGGTGCGGGCCGAGATGGAACTCCGGCTGCAGAGCCTCGAGACGCTGCGCGCCGAGGTCGCCCGGCAACTGGCCTACCTGGCGGCCAAGCCCGCCGGCTGGCCCGTCCGGGGGGTGATCACCTCCTTTTACGGCTACCGCGCCTCGCCCTACAGCGGCACTCGCCAGTTCCACGAGGGCCTCGACATCGCCGCCCGCTACGGCACCCCCATCGTGGCCACGGGCGACGGGCGCGTGGTCTTCGCCGGGTGGCGCAGCGCCTACGGGCTGACGGTCATCATCGACCACGGCTTCGGTTACTCCACCTTCTACGGCCACAACTCCAAGAACGCCGTCACCGTGGGAACCCTGGTCCGGCGGGGCCAGATCATCGGCTACGTCGGCTCCACCGGGCAGAGTACGGGACCCCACGTTCACTACGAGGTGTGGATCAACGGCAAACCGGTCAATCCCTGGGCTTATCTGCGAGAGCCGGCCGACCTGGTCGCGGCGGCAGGGTCGCAGCGCTAGTCACCCCGAGGGCCCTACCGACCCCGGGGGTAGCGGGAGGGACGCATGTTCAAGCGGCAGGGCCCGAGCTTTGACAAGGTCGACACCATCATCGGCAAGGGCACCGAGTTCAAGGGGACCATCAGTTCGGCCGGTGTCGTCCGCATCGACGGCCGGGTCGAGGGCGAGATCCTGCACCGCGGCGACCTGATCGTGGGCGAGACCGGGACCGTCGTCGCCAACATCAAGGCCCGCCACGTGACGGTGGCCGGGGAGGTCCGCGGCAACGTCGAGGCCGAGGGCAAGCTGGAGATCGTCCCCACCGGCCGGCTCTTTGGCGACGTGAAGGTGGCCGGCCTGGTCATCGCCGACGGCGCCGTATTCCGGGGTGCCAGCGAGATGCGGGCCCCCGAACGGCCCCCGGCCCCTCCGGGCGCTCCGCGGCGGGCGGAGGCCGACTGACCGCGGGCCGGCCGGCCAGCCCACCGGGGCGGCCACACCCACGTCGAGCGCCGAGGATGAGCACGTTGGAGGCCGTCTGCATCTTCAACCCAGTCGCGGGCCGCGGGCGAGCGCTGGCCTGGCGCCGCGCCGTGGCCGACGCCTGCCGGGCGGCGGGTCTGGCCCACCGGGAACTGGTTACCGAGCACCCGGGCCACGCCCGGGACCTGGCCGAGGAGGCCGCCGGAAACGGCGCCCGGCTGGTGGTGGCCGTCGGTGGAGACGGCACCGTTCACGAGGTGGTGAACGGGCTGGCGGCGGTGGCGCTCCCGGCCGGGCCAGCGCTGGCCGTCGTCCCGGCCGGCACCGGTAACGACTTCGCCAGGACGGTGGGCATTCCCCGCGAGCCCGGCGCGGCGGTCCGGCTGGTGGCGCGGGGCCGGGAGCGCGCCGTCGACCTGGCGGACGTGAACGGCCGGACGTACTGCAACATCGCCGGGATCGGCTTCGACGCCGAGGTGGCCCGCGAAGTCAACCGGGCCCCCAAGCGGCTGCCGGGACCCCTCACGTATCTCCTGGGCGTCTTCAAGATCCTTGCCGCGTACCACCCGGTGGCCGTCCGCTACGAACTGGACGGCCAGCCGTTCGCCGAGCCGCTCCTGCTGATGGCCGTGGGCAACGGCAGGTTCTACGGCGGCGGCATGATGATGTGTCCCGCCGCCGAGATCGACGACGGCCTGCTTGACGTCTGCATCGGCGGCGACCTGGGGAAGCTTGAAACGCTGGGGGTGCTGCCCCGCGTGTTCTCCGGCACCCACGTGCGCCACCCCAAGGTCCGGGTCGTCCGGGCCCGCGAGGTGCGGGTACTGGCGGCCGACCGGCCGCTGGCCATCCACGCCGACGGGGAGGTGGTCAGCGAGAGCCCGGCCGTCTTCCGCGTGCTGCCTGGCGCCCTGCGGGTGCTGGTGGAGCCAGAACCCGCAGGGCAATTGGCCTGAGGGGGTGCGCCCCATGCGCTTCGCCAACCGCACCGACGCCGGGCGGCGACTGGCCGCCAGGCTCGCCTCCTACGCCGGTAGCCACCCCCTGGTGCTGGCCGTGCCCCGGGGCGGCGTGGTCGTCGGGTACGAGGTCGCCCGAGCCCTCGCCGCGCCCCTCGACGTGATCATCCCACGGAAGCTGGGCGCCCCCTTCAACGAGGAGCTGGCCATCGGCGCGGTCACCGAGACCGGCGAGCCGCTGCTCGACCGGTCGGCCATCGCCCGGCTGGGCGTGGAGCGTGACTACGTGGAGCGGGAGATCGCCCGCCAGCGGGAGGAGATCCGCCGCCGGACGGAACGCTACCGCGCCGGCCACCCGGCCCCGGACCCCGCGGGCCGGCCCGTCATCGTCGTCGACGACGGCGTGGCCACCGGGTTCACCATCACCGCCGCCCTGCGGGCGGTGAGAGCCCGGGGCCCCTCCCGGCTGGTGCTGGCGGTCCCGGTGGCGCCGCCCGAGACCCTGGTGCGCCTGGAGCGCGAGGTCGACCACCTGGTGTGCCTGGCGGCGCCGGAGCCCTTCTTCGCCGTCGGCCAGTTCTACGAGGTCTTCGACCAGACCACCGACGAAGAGGTCGTCCACCTGCTGGCCGGCGCCCGCCGGGCGGGGGCGGCCGGGAATGGCGGCCCGGGGCCGGGCGCACACTAACCCCAGCCCGCCGCAGGGCCCCAGGCCCGGCGGCCAGGGGGGGTCCCGGGTGTCCAAGACCGTCGCCGTGGAACCGAGCCTGACCGGCCTGGCCGCCTACCTCCGGCGGCGGGGCTACCGGGTGGTTGACCCGAGCCCGGGCAACCTCCTGGAGGTGGACGCGGTGGTCGTGTCGGGCGCCGACGATAACGTGATGGGGATTCAGGACGTCACGACCCAGGCCCCCGTCATCAACGCCCACGGCCTCTCCTTCGACGACGTGGTGCGGGCCGTCGAGACGCGCGGGCTGGAGCGCTAACGCCCCGCCCGGCAGCCCCCGGCCGGTGCCGCCTCCCCCGAGGCCGATAGGCCGGCCAGCGCGTACAGCTGCTCGGCATGGAGGGTCAGGCCGTCGGCGATCACCCGGGCCAGCCTCACAACCAGGTGCAACCGGGTGTTCTGCAGCACGAAGTACTCCATGAACCCCCCCACGTTCACCACGCCGGTGATGTGAAGATCCCCCACCGGAGGCAGGTGCTTGTTCACGCCGGCCCCCGGGCGGATGGCGCCCGGCCCCAGGGTGATCTTGCCCACGCTGTCCAGCGCCCCGAGGCACGCGTCCACCGCCAGGACCCGGGGTCTCGGGTACCGGGACCGGACGAGCCCCAGCACCTCGGTGAGGTTGGCGGCGTGAACCGGTTCGGCCAGCGTGCCGTGGATGAACAGACCGGGCGGGCGCCGTTCCTCCAGCAGGCTGCCGACCAGCGGTCCCAGGCAGTCGCCGGTGGACCGGTCCGTTCCGATGCAGAAGACCACCGTCGGCCGGCGCGCCTCGGCCGGGTCCGGGCCCACCAGCTCCCGCAGCCGCGCCGCCAGGCGGACGGCCGCGCCGGCCTCGTCGGCGGCGATCCTGAACTCCGTGGCTCGACGGACCGCCTCGGGGGCGAACTCGGTCTCGGGCAACGGGCGACACCTCCGACCGGGCGACAGGTCAGTAGGCAGTATATGGCTTGATTTCAGGCAATATTCGCCGCCTGACGGGCATAGGATGGTCCTGTCGGGTCCGCCCAGCACCGGAGGCGCCATGGCGATGTCTCACCCCCCTGTCCAGCCTCGACGGCCCCGGCCCGTCCGCCGGGCCGGGTCCGGCACGCCCGCCGCCTGGCCGGTGGGACTGGTCTACGTCGGGGCCGTGGTCGGGGCGGGGTTTTTCTCCGGCCGGGAGCTCCTGGTCTTTTTCGGCCGCTTCGGGCCCCAGGCGCTCTGGGGCATGGGCCTGGCCACGGCCGGCTTTTTCGTGGTGGCCCTGGTCCTCTTCGGCGCGGCTCGGAGGCGGGGCGCGCCCACCTATGCCGCGCTACTTCTCGCGGCGGCCGGCCGGCGGGTCGGATCCTGGCTGGACCTGAGCCTGGTCGCCTTCTGGACCGCCACCACAGGGGTGATGGTCGCCGCCGGCGGCGCGCTGATGCACGAGTACTGGGGGCTGCCGACCGCCGCCGGTCGCCTGGCCACCGCCGCCGCCATCGCGGTGGCCGTGGCGGCCGGCAGCCGGGGAGTCCTGGTGGTCAACTCCCTGACCGTGCCCGCCCTGACTCTGGTGGGGGTGGCCCTTGGGCTACGGGCGGCGGCGCGGCCCGCCACCTGGCAGGCCCTGGCCGCCCTGCCCAACACCGGAGCCCCGGGGGCCTGGGTCCTGGCGGCGCTGCTGTACGTGACCTACAATGCCGTCCTGGCGGCCGGGGTGCTGGTGCCGCTGGGCAACGGGCTCGACCCGGGCCAGGCCGCCAGGGCGGCGGCCGTGGGCGCCGGCGGGCTCGGCGCCCTGGCCGCCGGCATAACCCTGGCCTGCCTGGCCGGGGGACCCGCCGTGTGGCAGCGGGAGATTCCGCTGCTGGCCGTGGCCGGCGACAGTCCGGCCCTGAGAACGCTCACCGTGGCCGCCCTGTGGGTCGCCATCCTCACCACCGGCGTCGCCAACGCCTTCGCCGTGGGCACCAGGCTGAAGGCCGGGCTGGGCTGGCCCGACCGGCACGCCGGGCTGGCCGCCGTGGCGGTGGCGTATCCCATGGCCCGGGCCGGGTTCGCGGCCCTGGTCGGCTGGGTCTACCCGCTGATGGGCCTCTTTGGCCTCCTTCCCCTGGCCTACGTCACCATCGACCTCGTGAGAGGGGGCCGGCGGTAAGCGCGCAGCCGGGCCCCTGCCAGCCGGGGCCCGCCCCTGTCGCCCGCCCCGACAGGACATCCCCACCCCGGCCCGAATGGTGTTCGTGAAGCTGGGGGTGTGGTCGGGATCCGTCACGCGTGGGGCGGCGCCATCCTTCTGTTGCTGCTTTTCGGTCTGGCGATCCTCGGCCGGCCCGCGGGCCTTCCGCCGGCGCGGTGGGGCTCGCCGGCCCGGGAAGCGTCGCCCGGCGAGCCGCCGGCGGCCGAGGGGCCGCGGGAACTGTGGGGGGTGCAGGCAGGCACCGAAGGCCGGCCGCTGGTCTCGCCCGGTGGCCACTTCGCCGGCCTGTGGGCCGGCGCTGCCGGCGGCCCCGTGCTGGAGGTGCGCACCCGGAGCGGACAGGTGGTGGGCGAGCTGGCCGTGCCCGGTGGGGCGGCGGTGGGGCTCGTGGCCGCCCCGGCCACCGAGGCTGGCTGGCTGGGGCTGGTGGCCGGGGACGACGGGCTGCGGGCCCTGGGTCCCGGCGGCGGGGCGGTATGGGAGCGGCCGCTCCCCGGCGCCGTCCAGGCGTTCCTGCCCCTGGTCACCGGCGCGGCGGTGGCGGTGGCGGCCCCGCCCCTCGAGACCGACCCCCCCGGCGCGCTACCCGTCCAGGTGCTCGTGGTGGACCCCGCCGGCCGGCAGACCGCCGCCCACCGCCTGGCCGACGGTGCCGTGCTTCACCTGGCGGCGGGCGGCCCCGGTCCTCGCCTGGCAGCCGCGCTCTACCTGCCCGGGCCGGCGGGCGGCGGCGCGGTCGCGGTCTGGGACCCCGGGGGGGCCGGCTGGCAGTGGAGTCCCCGGCGCGAGGGAGAGGTGCTGTTCAGGGTGGCGGTGGGGGCCGGCGGGGCGGTGGCGGCCATCAGTTCCCGGGCGGTGTACTCGGTCTCCGCCCGGGGGCACCTGCAATGGGAGCGGCCGGCGCCGGGCCGGGTTCGTGACGTGGCGGTAACCCGGGACGGCGGCGTGATCGTGCTGGGTGAGCACCCGTGGCTCCCACGCACCACCGTGCTGCTGGCCTACCGCCCCGACGGCGAGGTCCGGTGGCAGCGTCGGCTGAGCGGCGCCGCCAGGTTTCTCACGCTGGCCTCCGGCCCGGCGGACCCCGACCTCCCGGAACAGGTGGTGGCGGTCACCGCCCGCCTGGCGCTCGGGCTCGGGCCCGACGCGGGGCTCCTCTGGGCCGAGCCGGCGCCGGCCGGCGGCGAGTGGGCGGCCGCGGCAGCGGCGCCCGCCGGCGACCTGCTGCTGCTGGTGGCGACCACGGGGGCCGCGCGGGCTCTGGAACTTCCCGGCCGTTGATGGAGGGTTGGCCCTGGCCGCGAGAGACCGGCTGAACCTGGTGCTCCTGATGGTGGTGGTGGCCGCGGCCGCCGTGGCTCTGTCGGCGGCCCTGATCCGCCACGTCCCGGGAATCGGCCTGGTGGGCCGGTCGGTGGCGGTCTTCGTCACCACCAGGCTGGTGGGAGACGGGCTCGGCCTCCTCCTGTGGCCGCGGGACCAGATCCTGTTCCTGGAGGACCTCATGCGCGGCGCGGCGTGGTACGCTGGCCTGGGGCTGCTGGCCGCGGGGGCCGTCGCCCTGGCCGAGGTCTTCGTGGGCGGCCGGGTGGACCCCGCCGTGCCGGCGGTGGCGGCCTACCTGGTCGGGCGGTGGATCAACGACCAGAGTGGCTCGGGGAGATCGCCTTGAACTGGCTGGACTGGCTGATCGTGCTGCTGCTTGGCTGGAGCGCCTTCGTCGGGCTCCGGCGGGGACTTGTCGGGATGCTGGTCCGGGCGGCCGGCGCCCTGGGCGGGCTCGTCCTCGGCGTCTGGTACGCCCGCCCGGCCGCCGCCTGGCTCGACGCCCGCCTGGACCTGGTCGCCCGGGTGACCGGCTTCTTCCAGGCTCGGCTACCCCTGGCCACGCCTGCGCTGACCGCCGCGCCCGACGCCGGCCGGCTCGATCAGGTGGTCGCCGCCATCAGGGCCCTGGGACTTCCCGCGGGTCTGGCCGACGGGCTGGTGGGCCTGGCGCGGCCACTGCTTGGCGCGGCCCGGGCGGCCGGCGCCAGCACCGTGGCGGAGATGGTGGCCTACGTGCTGGCGGTGGCCTTTGCCACCTGTCTGGGCTTCTTCTTCGTTTACCTGCTGGTCAGGCTGGCGGCGGGCCTGCTCGGCCGGGTGCTGGCGGGGCTTCTGGAGGCCAGCGGCATCGGCGCCGCCGCCGACCGCCTCGGCGGGCTCGCCCTGGGGCTCCTGGAAGGCGCGCTGGGACTCGTCGTGGCGCTGGTGCTCCTGTCGGTGCTCATGGCCTGGCCGGCCCTGGGCTGGCTGCGGGTGGCGGTGGAAGGTTCCCGCCTGGCGCAGGGGTTCCTCGGCCTGTTCACCCTCCTGAGCCCGTGGCTGCTGGCTCCCGAGGGGCTGGTTCCCCGGTGACGGCGGCGGCGCACCCGATTCTGGTAAGATAGGCATGGTCCGGCCACCGGTCCGATCTCGTCCAGCGGCTCGTTGCGGTGACCGGCCGGCCGGCGGGGGGAGGGACCCCAGGCGTGGACACGAGCTGGGTGCGACTGGAAGGCGTGCTGCTGACGGTCCTGGTGGGCGGCCTGAAGCTGCTGGGCATCCTGCTGGGGGCCTGGCTGGTGCTGCGGCTGGGCGTCACCGTGGTGGACCGCCTGTTCAGCCTGCGCCCCGACTCGCCCTTTCTCCGGCTGGACGAGAAGCGGGCCAGGACCCTGGCCGCCCTGGCCCGGAGCGTCCTCCGGTACGTGGTGGGCATCGCCACCGTCCTGACCATCCTCACCGTGTTCTTGCGGGAGGCCGTGGCACCGGTGCTGGGCGCCGCGGGGATCCTGGGTCTGGCGGTGGGCTTCGGCGCCCAGAACCTGGTGCGCGACGTGATCTCCGGCTTTTTCATCCTTTACGAAGACCAGTTTCAGGTGGGCGACCACGTGGTCCTGGGCGGCGTGGAGGGGATCGTGGAGGAGATCGGGCTGCGGGCAACCAGGATCCGGGCGTTTTCGGGCGACCTCCACTACCTGCCCAACGGGACCATCGACCAGGTGACCAACAAGAGCCGCGGCTCCCAGCGGGTACTGGAGGAAGTGGCCATCGCCTACGAGGAAGACGTTGACCGGGCCCTCGAGGTCTTGCAGGCGGCCTGCGAGGAGCTGGCCCGCGAGGAGCCCGCCTGGACGGAGGGTCCCAGGCCCCTGGGCGTCCAGAACCTGGCCGAGTCGGGCGTTACCCTGCTCGTGTGGGGGCAGACCGAGCCCGGCAGCCAGTGGCAGCAGGCCCGGGAACTCAGGCGGCGGATCAAGAAGGCCTTCGACTCGGCCGGCATCGAGATCCCGTACCCCCGCCGGGTCATGGTCCCCCCCGCGGCCACCAAGATCGGCCGGGTCGTCGAGGTCCTGGAGACGCCCGCCGCCCGGGGGGCTCCGCCCAAGGGAGACGGTGGCGATGCGACCGGGTGAGCACCGCTTCGTCGTCGGCGAGGTGGTGGAGATGAAGAAGCCCCACCCCTGTGGCGCCGCGCAGTGGGAGATCTGGCGGACGGGGATCGACTTCGGCATCAAGTGCCTGGGCTGCGGGCGGCGGGTGATGATCCCCCGGAAGAAGTTCGAGCGCCAGGTGCGCCGGGTCGTGAGCCCGGCCCCCGGCGCTCCGGGCCCGTCCCGGCCGCCCGGCCCGCCCCCCCGGGAGCGCTAGCGCCATGGCGGTCCGTTGCGGGCTGGTAGGGCTGCCCAACGCCGGGAAGTCCACCCTGTTCAACGCCGTCACCTGCGCTGCCGCCGCCGTGGCGGCCCATCCCTTCACCACCATCGAGCCCAACACCGGCGTGCTGGCGCTACCCGACGAGCGCCTGCCCCGGCTGGCCGAGATCATCGGTTCCGCCCGCCTCACCCCTGCCGCGCTCCTGGTGGTGGACATCGCCGGCCTGGTGCGGGGGGCCAGCCGGGGCGAGGGACTCGGCAACCGCTTTCTGGCCCACATCCGCGAGGTGGACGCCGTCCTCCACGTGGTGCGGGCCTTTGAGGACCCGCGGGTGGCCCACGTCCAGGGCGAGCTGGACCCGGTCCGGGACATGGCCACCGTCAACGAGGAACTCCGCCAGGCCGACCTGGAGACCGTGCGCGCCCGCCGGGAGAAAGTGCTACCGCGGGCCAGGGCCGGCGGGGCCGAGGCCCAGGCCCAGGTGGCGGCGCTCGACCGGCTGGCGGAAGCACTCTCGGGCGGCGTCCCGGCCCGCGCGCTGGCGGCGGCCGACCCCGCGGTGCAGGACCTCCTCCCGGGCATGTTTCTCCTGACCGCCAAACCCGTCATCTACGTGGTGAACCTGGGCGAGGCCGAGGCCGCCCGCCTGGCGGCGGGCAGGCCCGCCCCGGCCTGGGAAGCGGTGCGCGCCGCCGCCGCGGCCGAGGGCGCGCCCGCCGTGCCCCTGGCCGCGCGGCTGGAAGCTGAACTCCGCGACCTGGGCGCTGACGACCGGGCCGCCTTCCGGGAGGCGGTCGGCGTGGCCGAAGACGGCGTCCGCCGGCTGGTCGGCGTCGCCTTCGAGCACCTGCGGCTGGTGAGCTTCTTCACGGCCAACGAGAACGAGGCCCGGGCCTGGCCGGTGCCGGCCGGGCTGCCGGCGGCGCGGGCCGCCGGCAAGGTCCACTCCGACATGGAGGCCGGCTTCATCCGCGCCGAGGTGGTGGCCTTTTCCGACCTTGACCGGGCCGGCTCGGTGGCGGCCGCCCGGGAGCGGGGCTGGCTCCGGGTGGAAGGCCGCGATTACCCGGTCAAGGACGGCGACGTGCTCTGGTTCCGCTTCCGGACCGACCCGGTCAGGGGAGTTCGGGCAGGGCCGGCCGGACCGGCTCATGTCCGCCCGTGAATTGCGGCGGCCTTCGCCGTGTGGTAAAATTGCCTGGCGCGTCCGGCCGGCTCCGCCGGACGCGAACCCACAACCACATCCCCGAGCCTTCCTGCCCCGGTTCGACCGGGGCCTCGGGGCGGGACCGGCCGAGCCGGATCCCGCGGGCCCGGAGTCCGAAGGGAGGTGCGCCGCCATCCGCGGCTACGAAGCCATGCTCATCCTCCGCCCCGACCTGGAAGAGGGGCAGACCGAAGCCCTGGTGGAACGCTTTGGCCAGCTCATCCAGGCCCAGGGCGGTACGGTGGACAACGTCGAAGGCTGGGGCAAGCGCCGCCTGGCCTACGAGGTAAACGGCCACCGCGAGGGCGTCTACGTCGTCCTCAACTTCAAAGGCGAACCCGCCGTCGGCAACGAACTGGACAGGGTTTTGAAGCTGTCCGATGAAGTCCTCCGGCACATGATCATCCGCGAGGGCGAGTGACGAGCGGCCGCCCGCCCGATGGGCGGGCCTTGGAAGGGGGCGGCCGGGATGCTCAACCGGATCGTCTTGATCGGCCGGCTGACACGTGACCCGGAGCTCCGCTACACCCCGGCGGGGGTACCCGTCGCCAGCCTGAGGCTGGCGGTGGACCGGCCCTTCACCAACCAGCAGGGTGAGCGGGAAACGGATTTCGTGGACGTCGTCGTCTGGCGCAAGCAGGCCGAGGTGGTGGCCAACCACCTCCAGAAGGGCCGGCTGGTGGCCGTCGACGGCCGGCTTCAGATCCGGAGTTTCGAGACTCAGGACGGCCAGCGCCGCCGGGTGGCGGAGGTCGTCGCCGACCACGTGCGGTTTCTGGACTCCCCCCGGCAGAGCGGCCCGGGCGAACCGGGCGGGCTGGGCGAGGAAGTGGCCGAGGACGAGGAAGACCTGCCCTTCTAGGCGGGTGGCCCCGAGCCCGCCGGGCCCGCCGGCCCGAGCGGCCGGCCGGGCCTTTCGTTATCGTCATCAGGAGGGATCGTTTTGGCACGCCGAGACCGGCGCAGGCCCAAGAAGCGGGTCTGCAACTTCTGCGTGGATAAGATCGAGGCGGTGGACTACAAGGACGTGGGGCGGCTCCGCCGCTACCTGAGCGAGCGGGGCAAGATCCTGCCGCGGCGGATCACCGGCAACTGCGCCCGGCACCAGCGGCAGCTGACCACCGCCATCAAGCGGGCCCGGATCATGGCCCTGATGCCCTTCACCGTCGACTAGAACGGCGCGGCGCGAGCGAGTGGCGGCCGGCCCAGCGAGGAAGATGGACTTGAGCACACCCACCGTCGGTACCCGAGCCCTGGTGGAGGGGGCGCTGCTGGCCTCCGTCGCCGTCATCCTGGCCCTGGCCGGCGTGTACCTGCCGCTGCTGGGGCCGTTTGTCACCTTCACCTGGCCGGTGCCCATCATCGTCATCCACCTGCGGCGCGGGCTCAGGCTGGCCCTGCTGACCCTGGCGGTCACCGGGGCCATCGTGGCCATGGCGGTGGGGCTCCTGCAGGCGGTCGGCATCGTCGCCACCTTTGGCCTGCTGGGGATCGCCTTCGGCGAGGCCTTCAGCCGCCGGCTGTCGCCCACCATGACGCTCCTGGTGGGGGCGGCGGCCTCGCTGGTGTCCACCCTGGTCACCCTGGGGCTCGTTATCCTCCTGTTCCGGCAGAACCCGCTCGCCCTTTTCGGGCGGCTGCTCGAAGAGAGTTTCACCCAGGCCATCGCGCTTTACGAGCGCTTCGGGATCGGCCAGGCGCAGCTGGAAATGATCGTCGCCATGCGCGAGCAGGTCTCGGTGATCCTGTCAACGCTCTTCCCCTCGCTCCTGGTCGGGGCGGCCGTCCTCTCGGCGGCCCTCAACTACTGGGTCGCGCGGCTGGTCCTGGCCCGGCTGGGGCACCCCACCGAGCCCTTTCCGGCCTTCAGGGCCTGGCGGCTCCCGAGGGCGCTGGCGCTGGTCTACGTGGTTTCCATCGGCCTGTTGCTGGCCCCCCGGTGGCTGCCCTGGCCCGGTCCGGAGGCGGTGGGCTCCAACGGGCTGGTCATCGCCAACTGGGCCTTTCTGGTCCAGGGGATGGCGGTGGGCTATTTCTACCTCGAGCGCTGGCGGGTGGCCAGGGCGCTGCGCATCTTCCTCCTGGGGTACGCGGCGTTCGTTCCGCTGCTCATGCAACTGCTGGTCCTGACCGGGCTGGTGGATCTGTTCTTTGACCTGCGGCGGCTGGACGCCACGGCCGGGCCGGCGCCCGAGAAGGTGCCCGAGAAGGAGTCCGGGGCGCCGGACCCGGCGCCGCGTCCGGCCAGGGGGAGGCGAGGAGCGCGATGAAAGTCATCTTGCTGGAAGACGTGAAGGATCTGGGACAGCGCGGCAAGGTGGTGGAGGTCAAACCGGGCTACGGCCGGAACTACCTCCTGCCGCGGGGCCTGGCCATCCCGGCCACCCCCCAGAACCTGAGGCAGCTCGAAAACCGGCTCAGGGCCGCCGGCCAGCGCGCCGACCGGGAACTGGGCGAGGCGCGCCGCGTCGCCGCCGCGCTGGAGGGACGCACGGTTCGGATCGCCGCCCGGGCCGGTGAGGGGGGCCGGCTGTTCGGCTCGGTGACCAAGATGGACATCGCCGAGGCCCTCGAGGCGGCCACCGGCCACGCCATTGACCGGCGCAAGATCGACCTGGAGGAAAGCCTGAAGTCACTGGGCCCCCACCGGGTGGCGGTCCGGCTTCACCCCGAGGTCACCGTGGAGGTCACCGTCGACGTCGTTCCCGCCGAAGGGTAGCCAGGGAGGGGCGCGCGGTGGACAGCCTGCCCGAGCGGGTTCCCCCGCAGAATCTCGAGGCGGAACAGTCGGTGCTGGGCGCCATGCTCATCGAGGGTGAGGCCATCGTCAGGGCGGCCGAGATCCTCCGCCCCGAGGACTTCTACCGCGACGCCCACCGCCGCGTCTTCGAGGCCATCATCGCCCTGTCCGACCGCTCCGAGGCGGTGGACCTGGTCACCGTCACCGAGGAGCTCCGCCGCCGGGGCCAGCTTGAAGAGGTCGGGGGCGCCTCGTACCTGACCACCCTGGCCAACATCGTCCCCACCGCCGCCAACGTGGAGCACTACGCCCGCATCGTCGAGGAGAAGGCGCTGCTGCGCAACCTGATCAGCGCCGCCACCCGGGTGGTCACCCGAGCCTACGAGGCCCAGGACGAGGTGGCGGCGCTCGTTGACGAGGCCGAGCAGGTCATCTTCGAGATCAGCCAGCGCCGTAGCCTGGCGGGCTACGCCCACATCAAGGACATCCTCATGGATACCTTCGAGCGGATCGAGTACCTGTACGCCCACAAGGGCGGCGTCACCGGCGTGCCCACCGGCTTCAAGGACCTGGACGAACTCACTTCCGGGCTCCAGCCGTCGGACCTGGTCATCCTGGCGGCCCGGCCCTCGCAGGGCAAGACCACCCTCAGCCTGGGCATGGCCCGTAACGCGGCGGTGAACCACAAGATCCCGGTGGGCATCTTCAGCCTGGAGATGGGGCGGGAAGCCCTGGCCCAGCGGCTGCTCTGCTCCGAGGCCGGCGTCGACGGCCAGCGGCTGCGCACCGGCTATCTGGCCGAGCAGGACTGGCCACGGCTGTCCCACGCCCTGGGCCGGCTCTCGGAGGCGCCCATCTTCATCGACGACACCCCGGCCATCTCCATCATGGAACTACGGGCCCGGGCCCGCCGGATGCGGGCCGAGCACGGGATCGGCTTTCTCATCGTCGACTACCTGCAACTGGTCCAGTTCCGGGGCCGGGTCGAGAACCGCCAGCAGGAGGTGGCCGAGATCTCCCGGGCCCTGAAGGCCCTGGCCCGCGAGCTGAAGCTGCCGGTTCTGGCCTGCTCGCAGCTGTCGCGGGCGGTGGAGCAGCGGGAAGGGCGAAGGCCGCAGCTTTCGGACCTGCGGGAGTCGGGGAGCCTGGAGCAGGACTCCGACGTCGTCATGTTCATCCACTTCAACCCCGACTCCGAGCACAAGAACCTGGCCGAGATCATCGTGGCCAAGCAGCGCAACGGGCCCACGGGCTCGGTGGACCTGGTGTTCCTGCGGGAGTTCGGCAAGTTCCAGAGCGTGGAGCGGCGGCACAAGACGGCCTGAGGGCGGCACGCGGCCGGCCCCGGCCCGGCCGGCGAACCCAAAGAGAGAAACGGCCCCCCGCGGCGCGGGGGGCCGTCTTTCCCGGCGCGACGCCCGATCGACCTAGTAGTCCATGTCGGGCGGCATGCCGGGCGCGGCGGCCTTCTCCTTCTTGGGGATCTCGGTGACCGTGGCCTCGGTGGTCAGGATCATCGAGGCGATGCTGGCCGCGTTCTCCAGGGCGGTCCGGCAGACCTTGGCCGGGTCGGCGATGCCGGCCTCCATCAGGTCCACGAACTGCTCGGTCACCGCGTCGAAGCCGACGTTGGCCTTTTCCTGCTTGACCCGCTCGGCCACGACGGAGCCTTCCCAGCCGGCGTTCTCGGCGATCTGCCGCACCGGCTCCTCCAGGGCCCGCTTGACGATGGCGGCGCCGATCCGCCCGTCGCCCTCCAGTTCCTTCATGAGGGTCTCGAGGGCGGGGATGAGCCGGACGTAGGTGACGCCGCCGCCCGGGACGATGCCTTCCTCGACGGCGGCCCGGGTCGCGTTGAGGGCGTCCTCCACCCGGAGCTTCTTCTCCTTCATCTCCGTCTCGGTGGCGGCGCCCACGTGGATCACGGCCACGCCGCCGGCCAGCTTGGCTAGGCGCTCCTGGAGCTTCTCCCGGTCGTAGTCGGACTCGGTCTCCTCGATCTGCCGCTTGATCTGGGCGATCCGCCCGTCGATCTTGTCCTTGCTGCCGGCGCCTTCCACGATGGTGGTGCTGTCCTTGTCGATGCGCACCTTCTTGGCCCGGCCCAGCATGTCAAGGTCGACGTTCTCCAGCTTCACGCCCAGGTCCTCGCTGAGGAACGTACCGCCGGTGACGATGGCGATGTCCTCCAGCATGGCCTTGCGCCGGTCGCCGTAACCGGGCGCCTTCACGGCCGCCGCCTGCAGCGAGCCGCGGAGCTTGTTGACGACCAGCGTGGCCAGGGCCTCGCCCTCCACGTCCTCGGCGATGACCAGCAGCGGCCTGCCCGTCCGGAGCACCTTCTCCAGCAGCGGCAGCAGGTCGGCGATGGCGCTGATCTTCTTCTCGTAGATCAGGATGTAGGGATCCTCGAGGACGGCCTCCATGGCCTCGGGGTTGGTCACGAAGTAGGGGGAGATGTAGCCGCGGTCGAACTCCAGGCCCTCGACCACCTCGACGGTGGTCTCGACGCCCTTGGCCTCCTCGATGGTGATGACGCCGTCCCGGCCCACCTTGTCCATGGCCTCGGCCACCAGCCGGCCGAGTTCGGCGTCGTTGGCGGCGATGCTGCCCACGTGGGCGATATCCTCGCTACCCTTGACCGGGATGGCGAGCTTCTTTAGTTCCTCCACCGCCCGGGCCACGGCCTTCTCGATGCCCCGCCGCAGAAACTGCGGGTTGGCGCCGGCGGCCACGTTCTTCAGGCCCTCGAGCACCATGGCCTGGGCCAGCACCGTGGCGGTGGTGGTGCCGTCACCGGCCACGTCGGCGGTCTTGGAGGCTACCTCCTTGCAGAGTTGCGCCCCCAGGTTCTCCAGGGGATCTTCGAGCTCGATCTCCTTGGCCACGGTCACCCCGTCCTTGGTGACCACGGGGGAACCGAACTTCTTTCCAAGCACCACGTTGCGGCCCTTGGGGCCAAGGGTCACCTTGACCGTGTCGGCCACCAGGTTGACGCCGCGCTCCAGCGCCTTCCGGGCCTCCATGTCAAAGGTCAGCTGCTTGGCCACACACGCTACCTCCCTTGCGCTACGGTGTCAGGAAGCCTGCGGCCGCTAGGCCGGCTTCACGGCCAGGATGTCGGCCTCACGCAGGATCAGGTACTCCTCGCCGTCGAGCTTGATCTCGGTGCCGCCGTACTTGGCGTAGATCACCCGGTCGCCGACCTTCACTTCCGGCGCCAGGCGCTCGCCGTTCTCAAGGACGCGGCCCGGACCGACGGCGACGACTTCGCCCTCCTGAGGCTTCTCCTTGGCGGTGTCCGGCAGCACGATGCCTCCCTTGGAGACTTCCTCCTGGGTCAGCGGGCGGACCACCACCCGGTCGGCCAGGGGCTTCAGCGTGAGCTGCCCTACGGCCACGACGACCCCTCCTTTCCCGAGCGTGAAATGGGCTTCGCCCCCCGGTATCGGGGCGTCCGGTTCCTCGACGGCCGGGCATGCCGGCCGTGGAGCCGGGGCAAGAGATTAGCACTCACAGCGCGCGAGTGCTAACCATCCCATATATTACAGACCCCTTCAGCCGCCTGTCAACGCGCCGGCCACGGAAATCGGGCCCAAAGCCCCAAGGACTTGGGGCCCGCGAGGCAAATTGCTGTAGCCGGGTGGAAGACGGGGCCCGGCCCGCGCCGGAAAGGAAGTGACCCACGGTGCCCACCCAGTATCCCCGGTCCCTGGAACCCTACAGCCGGTTCGCCGCCATCTACGACCGGGTCATGGCCGGGGTCAACTACGCCGCCTGGGTCGACTATCTGGAGCAACTCCTCGCCGGCCACGGCATCCGGGCCGGGTACTTTGCCGACCTGGCCTGCGGGACGGGCAACGTGGCCCTGGAGCTGGCCCGCCGGGGCTGCCGGGTGGTGGGGGTCGACAGGTCCGAGCCTATGCTGCAGATCGCCCGGCAGAAGGCCCGCGAGCGTGGGGTGAGAATCCCTTACCTCCGCCAGGACCTGAGGCACCTGCGGCTTCCCGAGCCGGTGGACGTGGCCGTCTGCCTGTACGACAGCCTGAACTACCTCCTGACCCTGGAGGACTTCACCCAGGCGCTCACGGCCACGAGAGACGCCCTGCGGCCCGGCGGCTGGTTCATCTTCGACCTGAACTCCACCCACAAGCTGGAGAACATCCCCGAAGACACCGTCTTCATCGAGGCGGCCGACTTCGCGCTGGTCTGGCAGAACCGCTGGCTGCCGGCCGAGCGAATCTGGGAGGCGACCCTCACCGGCTTTCTCCTGGCCCGCCAGGACCCCGGCCCCGGCCTGTTCGAGCGGTTCAAGGAAGTTCACCTCGAACGGGCCTACGAGGTGTCGGAGGTGGCCGATGCCCTGGCCGCGGCGGGCCTGCGGCTCGCGGCCACCTACACCGCCTACACCCTCGAACCGGTCCGCGACGACGCCAGCCGCATCTTCTTCGTGGCCCAGGCGCCCCCGGTCAGGCCCGTCTGATGGGCCGCGCCGCCGCGATGATTGCGGCTACCTCGTGCCCGCGTTCCGCCGCAGCGGCCAGCAGCCGTGCTCCCGGCGCTCTTCCGGCGCGCCGGGCCCCGAACGACAGGGCGCGTCGTTCCGCAAACGTTCGGCTCAATTGACGCTGGGCCGGCCCTCTGGTACCATAGCACTGCCCCGAAAGGGGCGGCTCGACTGAAGTGGCGAACGATGGCCGCGGGGAGGGTGCCGGTTGAGCGCGGTGGTGGTGGTCGGGGCCCAGTGGGGCGACGAGGGCAAGGGCAAGATCACCGACTTCCTCGCGGGGGACGCCGAAATGGTCGTCCGCTACCAGGGCGGCCCCAACGCGGGCCACACGGTCTGGGTCAACGATCAGCAGTACAAGCTTCACCTGGTGCCCTCGGGCATCCTGTACCCTGGCAAGGCGTGCGTCATCGGCAACGGCGTGGTCGTCGACCCCGAGGTCCTCGTGGCCGAACTGGACTACCTGGCCGCCCGGGGCGTCGACACCGGTAGCCTGGCCATCTCCGACAGCGCCCACGTGATCATGCCGTATCACCGGGTGCTCGACGGGCTGGAGGAGGAGCGCCGGGGCGAGGGGCGCATCGGCACCACCCGCCGGGGCGTCGGGCCGGCCTACATGGACAAGCTGGCCAGGATCGGCATCCGCGTCGCCGACCTCCTGGACCCGCCCACCTTCTCGGCCAAGCTCGAGCAGAACCTGCGGGAAAAGAACACCCTTCTCGAGCGGGTCTACGGCGTCGAGGGTTTCGAGAAGGAAGCCATCTTCCAGCGGTACCTGGCCCTGGCCGAGCGGTTCAAAGACCGCGTCACCGACACCTCGGTGGTGGTCAACGAGGCCCTGGACGCCGGCCGGCACGTGCTGTTCGAAGGCGCCCAGGGGACCCTGCTGGACATCGACCACGGCACCTACCCTTTCGTCACCTCCTCGCACCCGGTGGCCGCCGGGGCGTGCCTGGGCGCGGGCGTGGGGCCGACGCGCATCGACACCGTCATCGGCGTGGCCAAGGCCTACACCACCCGGGTGGGCGAGGGACCGTTTCCTACCGAGCTGACCGGCGACGTGGGCCATTGGATCCGGGAACGCGGCCACGAGTACGGGACCGCCACCGGGCGGCCCCGCCGGGTCGGCTGGCTCGACACGGTGATCCTGCGCTACGCCGCCCGGGTGTCGGGCCTGGCGGCGCTGGCCATCACCCGCCTGGATACCCTGGGCGGCCTCGACCGGGTCCGCGTGGCCGTGGAATACCGGTACGACGGCCGCACCCTGCGGCACTTCCCCCACAGCCTGAAGGTGCTCGCCGGCTGCGAGCCGGTCTACGAGGACCTCGACGGCTGGGACGAGGACATCACCGGCCTGGGCGACCTGGCCTCGCTGCCCCCGGCGGCCCGGCGGTACCTGGAGCGAATCGAGGCGCTGACCGGCCTCGAAGTGGCGATCGTGTCCATCGGCCGCGAGCGGGCCCAGACCATCGCCCGGTCCAACCCCTCCCAGCGAATCTCGGCGCGCCGGGCCTGATGGGGTCACCGCGGGACCGGCGGCCGACGACGGGCGGTTTGCAATGGCCGCGGCCGTCGGCTATAATGGGAGCGCAACTGGATTGCAGGCCCGCGAAAGCGATCCGGCGTTCGGGCGGATGTAGCTCAATGGCAGAGCTCCAGCTTCCCAAGCTGGCGGTGCGGGTTCGATTCCCGTCATCCGCTCCATCTTTTTCACGGCGTTTTTTTGACTCGGCGCTGCCCCGGCGGCGTTCTGGGCCGGCGCGCCGTCCGGCTGGTGTAGCTCAGAGGTAGAGCGCTGTCCTCGTAAGACAGATGTCGCCGGTTCGAATCCGGCCACCAGCTCAGCAACCTCCCGCGTTTCACGGATCGACCTCAAGTCAGCGCAACACGGTCAGGGGATCGATGGGCCGGCCGTTTCGGTGGACCTCGAAGTGCAGGTGCGGCCCGGTGGAGTAGCCGGTGCTGCCCACGCGGCCGATCACCTGGCCGGCCGCGGCCCATTCGCCCCGTTTGACCGCCGCCTGGGACAGGTGGGCGTACCAGGTGGACCAGCCGCCGTGGTCGATGATGACGGTGATGCCGTAGCCGCCCCGCCACCCGGCGTACCGGACCTGCCCGGCCGCGGCCGCCACCACCGGCCGGCCGTGAGGCGCGGCCAGGTCGATACCGGAGTGCATGCGGCCCCAGCGGAGGCCGAACCCGGAGGTCAGCCGGCCCTGCACCGGCCAGACAAGGTCCCCCCCCGCCGAGACGCCGGCCGCCACCGCGGTGGCGCGGGCCGGCCGCACGCCTGGAATGACCAGTTCCTGGCCGACCCGGAGCCGGTCGGGGTCGGCCAGCCGGTTCACCCGCTCGATGGCCGCCACCTCGACGCCGAACCGCCTGGCCAGCTGGTCCACGGTGTCGCCGGCCCGAACCCGGTAAAGCACGCCGCGGACCGGCAGGATCTTCAGGGACTGGCCCACGGCGATCCGGTCCGGCCGGGTGATGCCGTTGGCGGCCACCAGCGTCTCCACGTCCAGGTCGTGGTGAAGGGCGATGTCCCAGAGGGTCTCCCCCGGCTGTACCACGTGGACGACAATGCCGTCCCGGCCGCCTGCCGTTTCGGCCAGGGCGTCCAGGTCGACGGGGCTTCGCGAAAGCGCCGCCCGGAGCCAGTCCTCGTCAGGCCCGCCAGCCCCGGCGGGCGGTGGTTCCAGCCGGGCCTCGACGGAGAGCCACGGGCCGGCCGTGGCGGGCACGGTGTCGGCCCGCAGGACTGCCGGCGACTGGTGGGGCGTGAGGCCGGACAGGCCCCGGCCGATGGCGGCGCCCACGGAAAAGGCCAGGAGCAGGACGAGCCACCAGGTGCCGAAGCGGCCGGGGGCCCGGCGCGCCCCGCGCCGGCGGACGGCGCCCGCCGGCGGCACGGGCAATGGTCCGGGAACGATCAAGGCCGGCTCCAACTCCTCTCACCCGCGAGTCCCGGGAAACACAAAGCTTAGGTTTACCACGCCGGGTCGGGCCGACCCTCCTCAGCGGGACGTAAATTTCCCCAGCTTCTGGAGACTTATCCGCCCGCCACCAGGGCCTGCCCGCCCCGCGGGCCTGTCCCACCGGGTTTCATACAAGCCTATGGCGAGGCCGAGGGCTTTGTGACCGGCCGGCCGGCCACCGCCCGGGCCGGCCGTATGAAGCGGGACTCCAAGGGCCAGACTTTGACTGGCAAAGGTTTCCTTGCCCGCGAAGCCCAACAACCGACCAACCGATGCAGGAACTCCCAACAACCGGCCAGAACCGAGTGACAAGACCACCCGCTTTTGGCAGTGACGAAGGGTGGCGGACGGAGGGAGGGCGCCGGTGACGGAACACCGAAGCTGGCAGCCTCCCCCGCCCCAGCACGCCTCCGGACGCCTGCGGGCGCTTCTTTCGACCGGCGGCCGCTGGCTCCCCGCCGCGGGCCAGGGTCGCCGCCTGGCGGCGCTTCTTCTGGCCGGCCTGGTCCTGGTCGGCGCGGGGCTTTTGCGACCGGCACCCCGAGGCCTCGCCACGCCGCGCACCGCCTATGCCGTCAGCGCCGGCGGCTCGTTGCTGGGCTACACGGCGGACCCGGAGGTGGTGGTCGAGGCCACCGAGGCGCTCACCTGGGAGGTGAGCGTGGCCGAAGGCCGGCTGGTGGTGCTGGCGGGCGAGGTGACCGTTGCGGCCGTGCCCCGGCCCGAGGGAGCCGCCCTGATCACCGCCGACCGGTTGAAGGCAAGGCTGGCGGCCCACCTTCGCCCGGCCACCCTGGCCGTGGCGGTGCTGGTGGACGGGCAGCCCGTGGTGCTTCTGGGCAGCGAGGCGGAAGCCCGGGCGGCCGTGAGCGGGTTGCTCGAGGCCTACGTGGCCTCCCTTGAAACGTCGGGCGGGGTCAGGCTGCTGGAGGTGCGCTTCGCGGAAGCCGTCGACTACCGGACGGTGGAGGCCGAGCCGGACGCCATCCGGGATCCCGAGGCCGCCCGGCGGATCCTCGGCCGCGGCACCGACCAGGTACTGGTCCACGTCGTCCGGCGGAACGAGTCCCTCTGGAGCATCGCCCGGCAGCACGGCCTTGGCGTCGACGACCTGCGGCGGGCCAACCCCCAGTTGCGCGGCGACCTGTTGCAGATCGGACAGCGGCTCAACCTGATCGTGCCCCGGCCGTACCTCAACGTGGTCTCGGTGGAGGAGCGGACCGTTCTTCAGTCCATCCCCTTCCCCGTGGTCGTCGAGGAGGATCCCGCTCGCTGGCCCTGGGAACAGGTGGTCCGCGAGCGGGGCAGCTACGGCCAGCAGGAACTGGTCTACCGGATCAGCCGGCTGAACGGGGCCGAGACCGACCGCTCCCTTCTGAGCCAGCGCGTGTTGCGGGAGCCGGTTCGCCAGGTGGTGGTCCGCGGGACCAGGCTGGTGCCGCCCATGGGCACCGGCCGGTTCGTCTGGCCGCTGGCCGAGCCGGGGCAGATCACCTCGGGGTTCGGCTGGCGCGGCCGCCGCCTGCACGAGGGCATCGACATCGCGGCCCCCGTCGGCACGCCCGTCCGCGCCGCGGACGCCGGCGTGGTGATCAGGTCCGAGTGGTACGGCGAGTACGGCCGGGTGGTCTTCATCGACCACGGTGAGGGACGCCTGGTTACCGTTTACGCCCACAACTCGGCCAACCTGGTCCAGGTTGGCGACGTGGTCCAGCAGGGCCAGATCATCGCCAGGGTTGGCTCCACCGGCCGGAGCACCGGCCCCCACCTTCACTTCGAGGTGTGGGTCGACGGCCGCCCGGTCGATCCCCTCCGCTACTTCCCGTCCCAGTAACCGCAGGCGGGCGACACCTGGACCGGCACTTATTTCTAGTGCCCCCGCCCGTTGCGTGTGATAGCATGGCTTCCGGCGCGCGGCCGCGCGCCGGAAGGAAGGATGGCGTGGGCTCGACCGGTACCCGCCCGGGCCGCTGGCCGGTCCCGGCCCTTGTCTGGCTGGTGGCCCTGCTCTGGCTCGTCCTGTTTCCCCGGCCGCCCGGCCAGCACGGGGCCATGCCACTCCACGGCACCCGGGCCTGGCTTTCCGAGCGGTGGCGCGACGCGGGCCGGGCGCGGGTCGAGGCCCGGCTGGAAGCAGCAGGCTGGCACCTCCGGGCAGGCGCCGGGGTCAGGGTCTGGTATCCCGACGGGGAGGCGGCTTCGGCCGCCACGGCCGGCGCCATGCTGGAGCGTCTGCTCCCCGAGGTGCGGGCCATGCTGGGCGCGCCCGGCCCCGCGGGCGCCGTGGTGGTGCTTCACCCGTCCCCCGGCGACCTGGCCCGCGGGGTCGGGCAAGGGGCCGGCTTCGACGCGGCCGGCACGTATCATCGCGGCGTGATCCGGCTGGTCTCGGCGGCCTTCTGGACGGGCGGCGGGCCGGACCCGGCCCTGGCGGCCTGCTGCGTGGGTCCCGCCGCCCACGAACTGGCCCACTGGGTGGCCGACGTGGTGAGCCGGGGCAACCTGCCCCGCTGGTTCTCGGAAGGGGTGGCCCAGTGGGTCGAGGCGCGGCTGGCCGGCGGGCTCGGACCGCCGGCCCGGCCAGCGGCCGGCAGGGCCTATTCGGTGCTGGCCCTTCACTGGGCCTTCGGCCGGTTGCCGGACCAGGACCTCGCCTACTACCAGGCCTGGCAGTTCGTGGAACTCCTGGCGGCGGCGGGCGGCCCCGAGGCGGTCGGCGAGGTGCTCTTCCGGCTGGGCCGGGGCGAACCCCTCGACCGGGCGGTGGCCGCGTCCGCGGGAGTGAGCTTTCGGGAACTGGAGCGGCGGTGGAGGCAGTCCGTGATGGCAGGAAACCCATGGACGGTGCAGAACTAGACGATGTCCCAGCGCGTTCCAGGCGGTCGCGACACCAGAGGCCGGTCTCGACCCACCGGCTGGCGCCCTGCCGCTCTACGGGAGGAGAACCCGTTGGCCAAGCTCATCGTCCACGGCGGGCACCGCCTTGAGGGGGCGGTGCGGGCCGGCGGGCGGAAGAACTCCGCCGTTGCCGTCATTCCCGCCGCCCTCCTGTGTGATGGCCCCAGTAGCCTGGAGAACCTGCCAGCCATCGACGACGTCGGCGTGTACTCCCAGCTTCTGGAGGCCCTCGGCGCCCGGCTGCAGCCCCGCCCCGAGCGAAACGGCGGGCTCACCCTGACCATCGACCCTCGCGGCGTCCGCCGGACGGTGGCCGACCACGACCTGGGCAAGCGGCTGCGGGCGTCGTATTACCTCCTGGGCGTGCTGCTGGCCCGCTTTGGCGAGGCGGAGGTGCCGCTGCCGGGCGGGTGCGACATCGGGCTGCGCCCCATCGACCAGCACCTGAAGGGGCTCTCGGCTCTGGGAGCCCAGGTGCGCATCGAACACGGCGCCATCCGGGCCCGCGCGACCCGCCTGGAAGGGACCACCATCTACCTCGACGTCATCTCGGTCGGGGCCACCATCCAGCTGATGCTGGCCGCGACCCTGGCCGCCGGCGTCACCATCATCGAGAACGCGGCCAGGGAGCCCCACGTGGTGGACCTGGCCAACTTCCTGAACGCGGCCGGCGCCAGGGTCCAGGGCGCCGGCACTGACGTGATCAAGATCCGGGGCGTGAGCCGGCTTTCCGGGGCCACCCACGCCATCATCCCCGACGAGATCGAGGCCGCCACCTACATGATCGCCGCCGCGGCCACCCGCGGTGACGTGGTGGTGGAAAACGTCATCCCCAAGCACCTCGACCCGGTCACCGCCAAGCTCCAGGAGGCCGGCGTCACGGTGGAGGAAAACGGGGACTACGTGCGCGTGCGGGCCGACCGGCGGCCGCGGGCGGTGCACGTGAAGACCCTTCCCTACCCGGGCTTTCCCACCGACGCCCAGCAGCCCTTCACCGTGCTTTTGAGCCTGGCCGAGGGGACCAGCATCGTCACGGAGACCGTGTGGGAGGGCCGCTTCAGGCACGTGGAGGAACTGAAGCGGATGGGGACCCTCATCCGGGTCGAGGGCCGGACGGCCATCGTCGAGGGGGTCGAGCGGCTCACCGGCGCCGCCGTCCGGGCGTCGGACCTGCGGGCCCGGGCGGCGCTGATGGTGGCCGGCCTGGCCGCCGAGGGCACCACCGAGATCTCCGGCATCGAGCACATCGACCGCGGCTACGAGCGGGCCGTCGACAAGCTGCGCGGCCTGGGCGCGCGGCTGGTCAGGGAGGGCAACGGCCGCGGTGCCCGCGAAGCCGCCGGCCACTAGCTGGCACAGACCACCCCGGCCGGGAACATTACCCTGTGCAATGACAATGGCCAAGGCATTGCACGGTTGTGCTAGAATATGAGGTGGTCTTTTTGGGCCGGCAGGGTTCCGGCGACGACTCGGGCTGGCGCTACCTGGGGCTGGCCTTTAACTTTGGCATCAGCCTGGCGCTGGCCATGGCGATCGGATACTTCGGCGGCCGGTGGCTCGACGGGCGGTTGGGCACGGAGCCCTGGTTTGCCCTGGTGGGACTGGTTCTGGGCGTGGTTGCGGGCTTCCGGATCCTGTTTCGCGAGGTGCTGAAAGCGGAGAAACCTCCCACCCGTGATGATTCCGGGCCGGACGGCCCCGCCGGCGGCCGCCCGGGGCGGCCTTGAGCGGGCCCGTCCTCACCGGCGTCCCGGCCATAGCCGTCGCGTTTCTCCTGGGTGGGTTCGTGGCGGCGATCAGTGTCCGGTCGCTTCTGGCTGCCGGGTGGCAGGCGCAGGGCCAGACTGAGGCCGCCGCCCGGGCGGCTTTTTTGCGCCATGCCCTCCTCGGGCTGGTCCGGCTGATGGCGGCCGCGCTGCTGGTGGCGGTGGTGTCCGGCGACGCCAGAGCCTACGTGGCCCTGGTGGCCGGTTACCTGGTGGCCCGCTGGACGCTGTTGTTCTTGTCGTTGAGGGGAGGAAGCCCGTGATGATCTGGTACTGGCTGGCGGCCGCGACGGGCGAGGGTACCGCCCCCGGCGGTGCCGCCGCCCTCGTTGGCCTGCCGGCCGACCGGCTGCCGCTTTACACCATGTGGGCCATCATGGCCGGCTTTCTGGCGCTGGCGGTGGTGGCCACCCGGCGGCTGGAGCGGGTCCCGACCACCCGGTTGCAGGCGGCGCTGGAGGTGGTGGTCGAGGCCCTCATCGACTTCTTCGCCGGGATCATGGGCAGCCGGAAGAAGGCCGTGCGCTACGTGCCGCTGCTCGGCACTTTCTTCCTGTTCATCCTGGTGTCCAACTACTCGGGCCTGCTCCCCGGGGCCGGCCAGGTCTTCGTGCCCCCCACGGCCAAGTGGAGCGTGACGGCGGGCCTGGCGGCCATCGTGTTCCTCACCGTGCAGGTCGAGGGCGTGCGGGCCAAGGGGCTGGCTTACTTCCGCCACTTCGTCGAGCCGTGGTTCCTGGCCCCCCTCATGATCCCGCTGGGGATCATCGAGGAACTGGTGAAGCCGTTCTCGCTGTCGCTGCGTCTCTTCGCCAACATCTTCGGCGGCGAGACGGTTCTCTTCGTGCTCCTGCTTTCGGTGCCCGCCGTGCTTCCCGTGGGCGTGCTCTTCCTTGAACTGATCTTCGGCTTCATCCAGGCGTTCATCTTCACGCTGCTTTCGGCGGTCTACATCACCAACGCCACCGCCGAGGACCACCATTAGACAGAGCGCCGGGCCAGGTTTCTCGCGGGTCGCGGGCGGAAAAGGGGGAGGTAAAGGGGTGTTCGGGATTCCGGATGTGGCGCTGTTCGGCGCCGCGGCCATCGTGGCCATGGCGGCCGCCGCCATCGGGTCGGCCCACGCCCAGGGCAAGGCCGCCACACGGGCCATGGACGCCATCTGGCGCCAGCCGGAGGCGGCAGGCCGGGTGCAGACCTCGATGATGCTGGGACTGGCCTTCATGGAGGCGCTGACCCTGTTCGTGCTGGTCAGCGTGTTCCTGCTGGCGGGCGTGGCCCCGCGGGCCGGCCTGTTCGCCGCCGTTGCCGTGCTGGCCATGGCCTTTGCCGCCGTCAGTTCGGCCTGGGCCCAGGGTAACACCGCCGTCTCGGCCATGGACGCCGTGTGGCGGCAGCCCGAGGCCGGCGGCCGGGTACAGACCTCGATGATGCTGGGGCTGGCCTTCATGGAGGCGCTGACCCTGTTCGTGCTGGTCAGCGTGTTCCTGCTGTCCGGCGTCGCCGAGCGGGCGGGGCTGTTCGCGGCCATGGCGGTGCTGGCCATGGGCGTGGCCGCCTTCGGGTCTGCCCGGGCCCAGGGCCGGACGGCCGTCACCGCGCTGGACGCCGTGTGGCGCCAGCCCGAGGCCGGCGGCCGGCTGCAGACCTCGATGATGCTGGGGCTGGCCTTCATGGAGGCGCTGACCCTGTTCGTGC
>DYFQ01000015.1:0-6220 GCA_020725105.1 Symbiobacterium thermophilum | reverse complement strand
TGGTCAGCGTGTTCCTGCTGTCCGGCACGGCCGAGCGGGCGGGGCTGTTCGCGGCCGTGGCGGTGCTCGCCATGGCGGCGGCGGCCTTTGGCTCCGCGGCGGCCCAGGGCAAGACGGCCATGACGGCCATGGACGCCATCTGGCGCCAGCCGGAGGCGGGCGGCCGGGTACAGACCTCGATGATGCTGGGACTGGCCTTCATGGAGGCGCTGACCCTGTTCGTGCTGGTGGCCGTGTTCCTGCTGTCCGGCGCGGTCGCCGGCTAGGGGCGGCTGTACCGGACGTGGTATACTGAGAGGGATTAGTCGCAGTATTCGGACAACTTCCGGAGAGCCGGGACCGGGGAAAAGTGCCACGTGGTGGCCGCGCCGCGCCCTCCGGGAGAGGAGACGGTCGACCCATGGTCATCTACCTCGCGGCAGCCGAAGGCGGGATCGCGGTCGAGCCCAGGCTTCTGTTCTGGGCCCTGTTCAACTTTCTCATCTTCGCCTTCCTGCTGTGGAAGCTGTTCTGGAAGCCCATGGTCGGCTTGATCGAGAGCCGGCGGGAGGAGATCCAGCAGAACCTGGCCCGGGCCGAGCAGGCCCGGGACGAGGCCGAGCGGATCGCCCGGGACTACCAGGCCCGGGTCAGCCGGGCCGAGAGCGAGGCGCGGGAGGTCCTCCAGCGTGCCAGCCGGGCGGCCGAGGAGACGGGGGAACGCATCCTGGCCGAGGCCCGCCAGGAGGCCGACCGGCTGCTGGAGCGGGCCCGCGAAGCCATGGAGCGCGAGAAGCAGAAGGCCCTGGCCGAACTCAGGACCCAGGTGGCCGAACTCGCCGTGCTGGCGGCGGCCCGGGTGGTGGGCAAGACGATGACCCTCGACGATCACCGGCGCCTGGCCGAAGAGGCCGTCGAGCGGCTTGAAAGGTGAGCGGCATGCTGGCCGAGGGGATTGCCCGCCGCTACGCCCGGGCGCTTCTGGAGGTGGCCCAGCAGGCGGACGAGGTTGAGACCGTCCGCCGCGACCTGGTGGCCCTGGTCGCCCTGCTGGCGGCCGAGGCTTCGCGGGCGGGGGCCGACGGCCGTGCGGCGCCGTCCGGGCTGCGCCTGTTTCTGGAGCACCGGCTGGTGCCGGCCGACGCCAAGCTGGCCCTGGTCGACCGGGTGCTGGGTGGCCGGTTCAGCCCGGCGGTGGTCAACCTGGTCCGGCTGCTCGTCGAGAAGCGGCGGGAGCGTCTCCTGGAGGCCATCGCCCGGGAGTACGTGCGGCTGGCCGAAGCCGCCCAGCGGGTGGCGAACGTCCGGGTTACGAGCGCCGTGGAACTTCCCCCGGCGGTCCTGGCCGGCCTCAGGCAGAGCCTGGAACGCCGGCTCGACCGGCGGGTAAGGCTCCAGCCCGAGGTGGACCCGCAACTCATCGGCGGCCTGGTCCTCCGGGTCGGCGGGCGGGTATACGATGCCAGCGTGAGGCGCCGGCTGGAGCGGCTGAAGGAGCGGCTGGGCGAGCCGGGGCTCGCTCAGGCCGGTTTGACGGATACGAGGTGAGCGCGGGATGAGCATCAGGCCGGAAGAGATCACGGCCATTCTCAAGGATCAGATCGCCAGGTACCAGGCCGAGGTCGACGTGGCCGAGGTGGGTCGGGTCATCCAGGTGGGTGACGGCATCGCCCGGGTCTACGGCCTGGACTCGGCCATGTCGTCCGAGCTTCTGGAGTTCCCCGGCGGCGTGATGGGCATCGCCCTGAACCTGGAGGAAGACACCGTCGGCGCCGTCATCCTGGGGGACTACCGGGCCATCAAGGAAGGCGACGAGGTCAGGCGGACGGGCCGCATCATCCAGGTGCCGGTGGGCGACGCCCTGGTCGGCCGGGTGGTCAACGCCATCGGCCAGCCGGTGGACGGCAAGGGCCCCATCGAGACCACCCAGACGCGGCCCATCGAGCTGATCGCCCCCGGCGTGGTCAAGCGGCGCCAGGTCCACGAGCCCCTTTACACCGGGCTGAAGGCCATCGACGCCATGATCCCCATCGGCCGGGGCCAGCGCGAGCTGATCATCGGCGACCGGCAGACGGGCAAGACGGCCATCGCCGTCGACACCATCATCAACCAGAAGCATTCGGACGTCACCTGCATCTACGTGGCCATCGGCCAGAAGCAGTCCACCGTGGCCCAGGTGGTGAAGAAGCTCGAGGAGACCGGGGCGCTGGAGCACACCATCGTGGTGACGGCGACGGCGTCGGAGCCGGCCCCCATGCTCTACATCGCCCCCTACGCCGGCACGGCCATGGGCGAGTACTTCATGTACAACGGCCGGCACGCCCTCATCGTCTACGACGACCTGTCCAAGCACGCCATCGCCTACCGGGAACTGTCGCTGCTCCTGCGGCGGCCCCCCGGCCGCGAGGCCTACCCGGGCGACGTGTTCTACCTGCACTCGCGGCTGCTGGAGCGGTCGGCCAAGCTCTCGGACGAACTGGGCGGCGGGTCGCTCACGTCCCTGCCCATCATCGAGACCCAGGCCGGTGACATTCACACCTACATCCCGACCAACGTCATCTCCATCACCGACGGCCAGATCTTCCTCGAGACGGACCTGTTCTTCGCCGGCTTCCGGCCCGCCATCAACGTGGGCATCTCGGTGTCGCGGGTGGGTGGCGCGGCCCAGCCGAGGGCCATGCGCCAGGTGGCCAGGACGCTCCGGCTTGACCTGGCCCAGTACCGCGAACTGGCGGCCTTCGCCCAGTTCGGCTCCGACCTGGACAAGGTGACCCAGGCCCGGCTGGCCCGGGGCCAGCGCATGATGGAGCTGCTGAAGCAGCCCCAGTACCGGACCATGCCCATGGAGGAGCAGGCGGTCAGCATCTACGCCGGCACCAGCGGCTACCTCGACCACGTCGAGCCCGAGCAGGTGGCGGCCTTCGAGGCCGACCTGCTGGAGTGGCTCAGGGCCGGCCACCCCGAGGTACTCCGGGAGATCCGGGACAACAAGGAGCTGTCCGACGAACTCATGGCCAGGCTGAAGGAACTCTTCGAGGAGTTCAGGCGGACCTGGCAACCCGAGGACCGGGCCAAGGTGGCGGCCGTGGCCGCCGCCGGCGCCGCGGCGGCCGGCGGCCAGGACTAGGCGGGCGAGGCCGATGGCAGGCGCGGGGGTCAAGGAGATCAAGCGGCGCATCCGCGCCGTCAAGAGCACCCAGCAGATCACCAAGGCCATGGAACTGGTGGCCGCGGCCAAGGTGCGCCGGGCGCAGGACCGGGTGCTGGCCGCCCGGCCCTACGCCCGCCGGCTCCGGGCGGTCCTTTCCCGCCTGGCCACGGCGGCCGCCGCGCCCCAGGCCCCGGCCGAGCCGGTGGCCCGGGGCGCCGAGGCGCAGCGCGAGCCCGGCAACAGCGGCTCCCGGGCGCCGGGCGCCGACGGCCGGGCGCCCCACCCGCTCATGGCCGCGCGGGAAGTGAAGCGGGTGGGGCTGGTGGCCGTCACCGGCGACCGGGGTCTGGCCGGCAGCTACAACGCGAACATCATCCGCCGGGTGACCCAGCGGTGGCGCGAGCTGGAGGCCGACGGCGGCCCCGGACTCAGCCTGGTGGCCGTGGGCCGGAAGGCCCGGGATCACTTCGGCAAGCGGGGCTATCCCATTCTCGAGTCCTACGTGGGCCTGGGCGAGGAAGCCAGCCTGGCGGCGGCCCGCCGCGTGGCGCGCCGGCTGATGGACCTTTACCTCGACGGGAGCCTCGACGAGGTGCGGGTGGTGTACACCGAGTTCGTCTCGGCGCTCGTCCAGTACCCGCGGGAGATCCGGCTCCTGCCGGTCTCGCCCGAGGCCGAGCCGGCGCCCGGGCCGGCCGACGAGGCCGCCGGCGTCCAGCCCGAGTCTGAGGTGATCTACGAGCCGGGCCCCGAGGCGGTGCTGGCCCGGCTGGTGCCCCGCTACGTGGAGCTTCTCGTGTTCCAGGTGCTGCTGGAGGCCAAGGCCTCGGAGCACGGGGCGCGGATGACGGCCATGCGTTCCGCCAGCGACAACGCGGGCGAACTCATCGAAGAACTGACTCTGGACTTCAACCGAGCCCGGCAGGCGTCCATCACCAAGGAACTCATGGACATCGTGGGCGGCGCCGAGGCCCTGAAACAGTAACGAGCTTTCGGAGAGCGGGTGGAGAGCCAGTGAACGCGGGACGGATTCTACAGGTCATGTCGGCCGTGGTCGACGTGGAGTTTCCCGACGGCCGGTTGCCCGAGATCTACAACGCCATCACCGTCCGCACCGAGGACCAGGACGAGGACTGGAAGGCGCGCCACCGGGACGCGCCCGCCATCGACCTCACCCTGGAGGCCGCGGTGCACCTGGGCAACAACGTGGTCCGCTGCGTGGCCATGGGCTCCACCGACGGGCTGATGCGGGGCATGAAGGTCACCGACACCGGCCGGCCCATCACGGTGCCCGTCGGCCGCGGGACCCTGGGCCGCATCTTCAACGTGCTGGGCGAGCCCATGGACGAGGCCGGACCGGTGAACTACGAGACCAGGTGGCCCATCCACCGGCCGGCCCCGGCCTTCGTGGACCAGGAGCCGTCCACCCAGGTGCTGGAGACGGGGATCAAGGTCATCGACCTGTTGACCCCGTTTGCCCGGGGCGGCAAGATCGGCCTCTTCGGCGGGGCCGGCCTGGGCAAGACCATCATCCTGATGGAACTCATCAGAAACGTCGCCTACGAGCACGGCGGCGTGTCGGTGTTCGCCGGCGTGGGCGAGCGGACCCGCGAGGGCAACCAGCTGTGGGAGGAGTTCAAGGAGTCCGGCGTGCTGGAGCGCGCGGCGCTGGTCTTCGGCCAGATGAACGAGCCGCCCGGCGCCCGGCTGCGGGTGGGCCTGGCGGCGCTGTCCATGGCCGAGTACTTCCGGGACGAGGAAGGCCAGGACCTCCTGCTCTTCATCGACAACATCTTCCGCTTCACCCAGGCGGGCTCGGAAGTGTCGGCGCTTCTGGGCCGGATGCCGTCGGCCGTCGGTTACCAGCCGACGCTGCAGACGGAGATGGGCAACCTCCAGGAGCGGATCACCTCCACCCGGAAGGGGTCCATCACGTCGGTGCAGGCCATCTACGTGCCGGCCGACGACCCGACCGACCCGGCGCCGGCCACGGCCTTTGCCCACCTGGACGCCTTCGTGGTGCTGTCGCGGTCCATCTTCGAGCAGGGGCTTTACCCGGCCATCGACCCGCTGGACTCGTTCTCGCGGATTCTCGACCCGGCCGTCGTGGGCCGGGAACACTACGACGTGGCCCGGGGCGTCCAGCGGGTGCTGCAGCGGTACCGGGAGCTCCAGGACATCATCGCCATCCTGGGCATGGAGGAACTGTCCGACGAGGACAAGCTCATCGTGGCCCGGGCCAGGAAGCTGCAGCGCTTCTTGACCCAGCCCATGTTCGTGGCCGAGGTGTTCACCAACACCCCCGGCCAGTACGTGACCATCAAGGACACGGTCAAGGGCTTCAGGGAAATCCTCGAGGGCAAGCACGACGACCTGCCGGAGTCCGCCTTCTACCTCGTGGGCACCATCGAGCAGGCCGTCGAGAAGGCGGAGGCTCTGGCCGCCGCGTGACCGACGGAGGCGAACTGGCGTGGGAATCACCGAGCGCGAGGCGCTGAAGCGAGAACAGGCGGCAACCGGTCCTCAGCTGGCCGTGGAGGCGGGCGAGGGCACGTTCCGGCTGGTGGTGGTGACACCGGAGCGGGAGGTGCTCGACCAGCCGGTGGACTCCGTCGTCCTGCCCGGCCTGCGGGGCAGCATCGGCGTGCTCCCCCGCCACGCCCCCATGGTGGTGGCGCTACGCCCCGGGGTGGTGAAGTACCGCTCCGGCGGCACGTTCCGGCGGCTGGCCATCGCCGGCGGCTTCTTCGAGTTCGCCGGCGACACCGCCACCGTCCTGGCCGACGCCGCCGAGCTCGCGGGCGAGGTGGACCCCGAGCGGGCCAGACAGGCCCTGGAGCGGGCCAGAAACCGGCTCCGGCGGCCGGGCCCCGACGTCGACGCGGAGCGGGCCCGGGCGGCCATGGAACGGGCCATCGCCCGGCTGAGGGCCGCCGAACGCGACGGCGAAAGAGAGCCGCACTGACCGCGACGAGGCCGCCGCAAGGGAGGGATCGCCTTGCTCAAGGCAACCGCTGACCGGAACCTGGCGCGCCGGCTGGTAGTCATCGCTCTGGCCGGCCTGCTGGCCACCGGCTGCGCGGCGGGGCC
>DYFQ01000014.1 GCA_020725105.1 Symbiobacterium thermophilum | reverse complement strand
GCGTCGATCGGTCCAAGCCCGGCTGACGGTGACCAAAACCCACACGGGCTGCTAGCTCATCCGCGTACCGACCTACGCCCTGAGCTGCGGGTCCAAGAGGTCCCGCAGTCCCACGCCCATCAGGTTGAACCCCAGCACCGTCCAGACGATGGCCAGGCCGGGGAAGATGGAGATCCACGGCGCCAGTTCCACGTGGAGAATGCCTTCGTTCAGCATGACCCCCCAGTCGGGGGCCGGAGGCTGGGAGCCCAGACCGAGAAAGCTCAGGGCCGTGGTGGACAGGATGGCCGAGGGCAGCGCCAGGGTCATCAGCACGATGACGGGGGACAGCACGTTGGGCAGGATGTGGCGGGCGATGATACCGGCGTCGGTACGTCCCAGCGCCCGGGCCGCCTCCACGTAGGGCAGGGACTTCACCGCCTGGGTCTTGGCCCGGACCACCCGGGCCAGTTCGGCCCAGCTCACCACGGCGATGGCAATGATCACGTGGTCCAGGCTCGGCCCCAGGGCCATGACGATGGCCATGGCCAGCACCAGCGGCGGCATGGCCCAGGTCACGTCGGTGAGAAAGGAAATGCCCCGGTCCAGCACCCCTCCGAAGTAGCCCGCCATCAGCCCCAGCACGATCCCGATGGCCCCCTGGATGGTCACCACCACCAGGCCCACCCGGAGCGCGATCCCCGCCCCGTACACCACCCGGCTGAACACGTCCCGGCCGTAGCGGTCGGTGCCGAAGGGGTGCTCGGGGCCGGGCGGGGTAAGGGCCTTGGGGAGGTCAATTTCCTTGTAGGACCGGATGGCGATGCTGTCGGCAAAGGCGGCCACCAGCAGCACCGTGGTGAACATGGCCAGGCCCACCACCAGCATGCGATTTTTCAGGGCGCGCCGCCACGGGCTCACCGGCCCCGCCTCCTACCTGAGGCCCCGGTACTCTTCCCGGATCCGAGGGTCGAGCCAGGCGCACATGATGTCGCCCACCGTGTTGGAGACCACGGTGAGGACGGCAATGATGAACACCACACCCTGCACCACCGGCAGGTCCTGGCTGATGATGGACCGCCACAAGAGGCGCCCCATTCCCGGCCACGAGAACACGCTCTCCACCACCACCGCCCCGCCGATGAGCCACGGCAAAGACAGGAAGAACAGCACCGTCACGGGGATCAGGGCGTTTCTCAGCACGTGGCGCACCAGGAGCCAGGTCTCGGGGAGCCCCTTGGAACGGGCGGCGACCACGAACTGCTGCCGCATGACCTCCAGCACCTCGGTCCGGGTGAGGCGCATGGTGTCGGCGATGGTGGGCAGGGCCAGGCTGAGCACCGGCAGCACCAGCGACCGCGGCCCGTCGTAGCCCGAGATGGGAAACATCCGCCACTTGAGAGCAAAGACGATGATCAGGATGATGGCCAGCCAGTAGGCGGGAATGGACCGCAGCACGATGGTGCCCACCACCAGCAACCGGTCGGCCCAGGAACCCCGGCGCACGGCCACGACGAGCCCCACCGCCACCCCCACCACGTACTGCACCAGCAGCGCGGTGCCGGCCAGGGCGAGGGTGTAGGGCAGCCGGCCGGCGATGAGCTCGGTCACCGGCCGGCGGGTGGCGATGGAGGTACCCATGTCCCCGGTGGCGATGTTGGAGAGCCAGACGAAGTACTGGACGTAGACGGGCCGGTCCAGCCCCCATCGGACCTTCAGTTCCTCGATGCGGTGGGCCGGCATCCGGGGGTCGGCCACCATCCGGACGGGGTCGCCGGGCATGGCCTGCATGATGGCGAAGAGAAGCACCGTCACGCAGAACACCGCCAGCAACCCGAGGGCCAGCCGCCGCACGGCGTAGTGGAACACGGCCCGTCACCCGTCCCCGCCGGTGCGGCCGGGCTGTCCGTCCTGAGCCGTTCCATCTCGGCCGCGCCGAACCAGGTTGGAAACGCTGCCGTTGGCGTCGATCCTGAGCCCGGTGATGGCCGTGGTTCCCGGCGGCCCGTCAACGCCCTCCCGCAGGAAGTCCACCACCACTTCGCCCCGGGTCTCCAGCCGGAACCGGTCCCGCCCCAGGGGCAGGAGGGCAGCCCCGGGGCGCAAGGGGTGAGACCTCTCCCCCACCACCAGCCGTCCCGCGGGCACCTGGGCTTCCAGCACCAGCCCGGCCGGCTGCTCATCCGCGGCCGCCGGCTCCTTGGCCCTCCCGCGTGGCAGCGGGTCCACGTACTTCCCCGCCTTCTCGACAAGCCACGCGGCGGGTACGGCGTCCGGCGAAAGCGGCTCTGGAACCGTCAGGCTTTCCCCCAGCAGCGCCCCGGCCAGGGCGCCGGCGAGTTCGGCCAGGTCCCGGCCCTGGAGGTTCGAGAGCAGGATGATGCTGGCCCGCTGCTCCGGGAAGCGGGCCAGGTGGGCCGAGTAGCCGAGGGTGCCGCCCGAGTGCCAGACCTCCGCCACGCCCCGGAGCCGGCTCATGAACCACCCGAAGCCGTAGCGGGAAATGCTCGGATCCTCCGGCCGGACCGGGGTGAACGCCTCGGTCAGGGCCGCCCGGGGCAACAGGCGCTCGGTGTACAGCGCCTGGTCCCACAGGAACAGGTCCTCCACGGTGGAGACGACGTTGCCGTCGGCCCAGCCCACTACGGCCCGGTTGTAGGGGGCGCGCTCGAAGCCGGTCGCGTTCCCCGGGCTGCCGCCACGGGGCCGGTAGCCCACCGCCTGCCCGGCCGTGCGCCGGGCCCCGGCGCCGGCCAGGCTCCTCGACATCCCGAGCGGCCCGAGGACGTTCCGCCGCAGAAAGCGGGGGAAACTCTGGCCGGAGACCCGCTCCACGATACCGCCCAGCATGACGTAACCCGAGTTGGAGTAGCGGAAGTGGGTGCCCGGCGGGAAGTCCAGTTCCTCGTAGGTCTTGATCCGCTCGAGGACCGCCGCCTGGTCCGCCTTCCCGCTCCCTGGCTCCTGCCAGAAGGCGTCGTCGAGGTACTCCGGGACCCCGCCCGTGTGGGTGAGGAGGTGCCTGACGGTGACCCGGTCCTTCCAGGCCGGGAAGTCGGGGTAGAACCGGCCCACCGGGTCGTCGTAGTCCAGCCGGCCCCGTTCCCGCAGGAGCATCACGGCGGCGCCGGTGAAGGCCTTGCTCACCGAGGCGATGAGAAAGCGGGTGCCCGGCGTGACGGGCACCCGCTTCTTGAGGTCGGCAAGTCCGTAACCGTTCTTCAGCGCCACCCGGCCGTCCTTGGCCAGGAGCAAGGCCACGCCCGGCGCCTCGTTCCCGACGTACTTCCGTACAGCCGCATCGACCTCTCTGTCCAGCGCGTCCTGGCGCATCCGCCGCCTCACGCCGCGCTCACGCCGCCGGGCCGCCTAGTCCTGCTTGACGGTGACGTCGTGCAGGAAGGTGATGCCGTCCACGCTCATCACGAGCCCGGTCACCGTGTCCCGGGTGGCGATGAAGGCCCGGTCGCTCCACAGCGGTACGATCGGCACGTCTTCCCAGACCCGCCGGGACACGGCGCCCCACCGCCGCGCCCGCTCGTCCTCGTCGGGCACGGTGATGGCCGCGTCGATGAGGGCGTCAAGGTCAGGATGGGACCACTGGGTGAACCGGCCGTCCGAGCGCAGGCTGGCCGGCCAGACGCCGCCGGGGTCCAGCCACGACCAGTTGCGGAGGACCGCCTCGTATTCCTTGGTCTCGGTCAGCTGGCGGACGTAGCGGCCCTCGTACTCCCGCAGCTGCACGTCCATTCCCAGCTTGGCCAGCTGCGCCTGGATCACGGGGCCGGCCTTCTTGTCGGCGCCGGAGTCGCTGCTGAGAACCAGGGTGAAGCTGAGCTTCCGGCCGTCCTTCTGCAGAATGCCGTCGGGGCCCTTGGTCCAGCCGGCCTCGGCCAGCAGCTCGCCGGCCCGCTGCGGGTTGTGGGCGAAGCGCTGCTTGAGTTCGGCCTCGGCGGCCGGGTCGTGGGAGATCATGGCCTCGCCCACCACGCCGTAGACGGGCTGGATGGTGTCGTTGAGCGCCCTGGCGATCTCGTCCCGGTCGATGGCATAGGCCACCGCCAGCCGGACCCGCTTGTCGTCAAAGGGGAACCGCTCGGTGTGCATCTGCAGGTGCCGCACGTTGGGCACCAGGTAGCCGTGAACAACGATCTTGGGGTCGTCCCGCAGCGTCTGGAGCAGCTCGTCGGGCACGTCGGTGATCATGTGCACCCGGCCGGCCCGCAACTCGCTCACCCGGGTGAAGCCCTCCGGGATGAACCGCACCGTCACCTTGCTGAGCTTGAAGGGCCCGTTGTTCTTCACAAAAGGCAGGTAGTCCTGGTACTTGTCGTTCCGCACCATCGTGATGTGGGAGCCGTCGACCCACTCCTCCACGATGAAGGGGCCGTCGCCGACGGCCTTGCGGTGGAAGGCCTCCTTGCCCAGCTCCTGGGCCGCCCCTGCCTCCACCGGCGCCGCGTAGACGCTGCCCAGCACCACCATGAGGCCGGGCGCCGCCTCCACCAGCTTCAGGACGAGGGTGTCGCCCTCGACCACGATCTCCTCGACCGGGTCGTAGTCGAAGGAGTACGGGCTGACCTCGATGTAGCGGTCGATGGAGCGCTTGATGGCCTCGGCCGTCACCGGCACGCCGTTGTGGAAGGTCCGCCCGGGGTCGTAGGTGAGCCGGATTTCCTTTCCGTCCTCGGATACCTCCACCTGCTTGGCCCCCCAGGGCAGGACCTCATTGTTCTTGAGGCCCAGGCTCAGGGGCGGCGTGCCGATGAGCCCGTGGATCACGTAGTAGGCCCAGCTTACCTGCTGGATGTCGGTGCCTTCGATCTCGCTGGGGATGGCCACGATCAGTTCGGGCAGCTTCTCCTCGGGCTGCTGCCCGGCCCCGGCCGGCGGCCTGGCGCACCCCGCCGCGGCCACCATCAGCACGGCCACCGCCGCGGCAATCGCTCTTGCGAGCCTCGTCTTGCCTGACATATTTCCTCTCTCCCGTCCCCTGTCTCGTGCGGTCGCTGTCCCGGCGTTGGGCCGGCCACAAAGCCCCGGCCCGGCCCCGCGTGGCGGCTGGTTCATCCTTCAGACCTCGGGGGCGGGTGCATGGGGCCGGACGCTCGAAACATCCTCCCCGGGCCGAAAGTGCTGTACGGATTCGTGCCGCCGCACCGAATTCCTCTCGCCGGACCAGCGGGAAAACGCTGGTGCAGGTACGGCCCTCCTGAGGGCTTGCCCGCGCCGGCCAGGTCCCCGACGGCCTTCACCCTGACCCGGGTGGCGTTGGAAGGCAGGTAGGCCAGGGGCACTTCCTCCAGCTCCACGATCTCCACCGTGTCAGGCCGGGCGCCGGCCTGGACGGCCTGCTCGACAGCCTCGCGCCTGGCGGCGGTCAGGGCTTCGTCCCGGGAAACCTGGTCCAGGCTGAAGATCCGGTCCACCTCGCCCGAGATCTGCGCGATGGCGGCGCCCACGGCGTTGGCCGCCTCGAAGTGGTCGGGCCTGACCACTTCCGAGGCGCCCCGGATGGGGCGGGCCACCAGGAGACTCCCCCCGCCCACCAGCACCACCGGGACGGGGTCGGGAGACAGCTTCATCCGGTCGACGGCTTCCTCGACCATCGCCTGGATGCGGTCGAGGGCCCGGGCGACCAGGTCGCGGGAGAGGTGGCTCACCCGCCGGGGGTCCCCGACGTCGGCCACCCCGGCGGCCACGGCGACGTCGGTGGCCGTCAGCACGTCGCCCCCGAAGACCAGGGCCCGGGTGGTAAGCTCGTACCCCACGCTCCGCGGGCCGACCCGCAGGGGCTCGTCCAGTACGTGGCTCCCGCCGCCCAGGCCGACGGAGAAGACGTCGGGCATCCGGAAGTTGGTCCGCACCCCGCCCACCGCCACCGCCCACGACGCCTCCCGGGGAAAGCCCCGGGCCAGCGCCCCCACATCGGTGGTGGTGCCGCCGACGTCCACCACCACGGCGTCCCGCAGGCCCGACAGGAACGCGGCGCCCCGCATGGAGTTGGTGGGGCCCGACGCGAAGGTGAGCACCGGGTACCGCTCGGCGAATTCGGCGCTCATGAGGGTGCCGTCGTTCTGGGTGAGGTAAAGCGGCGCGGTGATGCCCAGGCCGGCGAGGGCCTGCCGGAAGGCGCCGATGGTCCGTCGGGCCAGGTCTTGGAGGCAGGCGTTGAGGATGGCGGCGTTTTCCCGCTCCAGGAGCCCCAGCCGCCCGATCTGGTGCGACAGGGTCACCTCGGCATCGGGAAGCTCCTCCCGCAGGGTCTCGGCCGCCCGGAGTTCGGCCTCGGCCGTGACCGGGGAGAAGACGGCCGACACGGCGACGCTGCGAATCCCCTTCTTCCTCATATCCCGGCCGGCCCGGCGGACCTCGCCGGGGTCAAGCTCGGCGATGCGGCGGCCGTCGAACTCGTGACCCCCGTGGACCAGGTAGTAGTGGTTGCCGATGGTTTCCCTGAGGTCGGGCGGCCAGTCGATCATGGGCGGCAGGACGCCGGTGGCCGGCAGGCCCAGCCGCACGCAGGCGGTGGGCTGCAGGTGCCGTCGCTCCACCACGGCGTTGGTGAAGTGGGTGGTGCCGATCATGACCCCGCCGAGGGCGCTCGCCGGCACTGCGGCCGCGTGGAGGGCGCCGCGGAGCGCGGTGGTGATGCCGGAGGTGACGTCGGGCGTGGTGGGGGTCTTCACCTTGGCCACCACCCGGTTGCCGTTCATCAGCACGGCGTCGGTGTTGGTGCCGCCCACGTCGATGCCGAGCCTGACAAGGGCCTGCCGTTCCGCCATTACCGCCCGTCCTCGTCCTCAGCTGTCGGGGAGTTTGCCTGACAACTTGCCGGCCGGTTCCGCGGCGCGGCTGCCGAGAAGTTCACCCGGCAGCGGCCGGAAGGGAACCTGGTACCCGAAGGCCTCCGGTCCCACCACCGCCAGGGCGGCCGGCGTCTTCAGTTCCAGGGGCGCCGGCAGGGCCAGCACCGCCACGCGGAGCCCGTAGCGGAGCACCTCGGTGGAGACGGGATCGCCGCGGTCCAGGTCGACCAGGCAGATGAGGTCCGGCACCGTCACCAGAGGTTCCCCGTCTTCCCAGGCGACGAGGTACTCATTCTGGAAGGCGATCTCCAGCCGCGCCGCGTGCCCGCCGCCCGAGCCCAGGCGCTCCAGAACCATCCGGCCCCGGGCGAAGCCGCCCACCGTTCGCCGCTCCACGTCCACCACCTTGGCGTCGGCCAGCCGCCGCCCGGCGACCACGTCGAGGACGGCGCCGGCCGGGTCGCGGTGCGCCCGGCGGGCGTCGAGCACCGCCTGCCCCAGCCGTCGGGCCAGCGACAGGGTGCCGGGAATGGCGTGGCGCCGGACGTCGGCCCCCGAGACAAGCGGCATGGCCAGGGCCGCCGAGCCGCCCATCTGGACGGTGAGCACCCGGGCCAGCCGCTCGGCCCAGAGGGGGCTTTCCACCCGGTGGAAGACCACCACGTTTCGGTGGGCGTCGGCCAGGCTGAAGGGGCTCGGGCTGACGCCCCCGATCATGAAGGTGTCCATCTGGAGTTCGGGGAAGGCGCGGCCCATGGCGTCGCAGTCCAGCACCGGCAGGCCCAGCTGCGCCCCCACCGAAAGGGGGCCCATGGCGTTGGAGCCGCCGATCTCCCCGATGACCACGAAGTCCATTTTCCGGCCGGCGTGGGCTCCCAGCGCCACCACGGCGTCGGCCAGTTCGGTGCCGCGGGGCAGCTTCTCCAGGCCCACCGTGGGCGCGCCCATGCCGCCGATGGCGCAGCCCCAGGCGTCGTCGGGGACGGCGGAGACGTCGGCCACCACGGGCTCGAGGCCCGCCTCCAGGTACCGAACGAGCTGGAGCTTCCCGAGGTAGGGATTGCCGCCGCCGCCGGTGCCCAGGATCCCGGCGCCGATGGCGATGGCCTCGGCGTCGGCGGGGGTGACGGTCCAGCCCCCGGCGGCCCACTCCGGCAAGGGGGAACGGCTGGCGGCGGCGTGCAGCCCGGGTGCCACCTCCACCAGGTCGGCCAGCCCTCCGGCCGGCCGTCGCGCGGCGCCGCTCACGGCGCCGCCCCCGGGCCGGGCAGGAAGCGGCCCCAGCCGGGCTCGGCCAGGATCCGGCCGGCAGGGGGCCCGTCCGGCTCCCACAGGTACACCGTGCGGCCGCGGACGATGGTCCGCACCACGCGGCCCCGCACGGCGCGGCCGGCGTGGGGCGTCCAGGGTTGCTTGTACCACAGGAGCTCGGGCTGGATAACCCACTCGGCCGACGGGTCCCAGAGGACCAGGTCGGCGTCGGCGCCGGGCCTGATCGCCCCTTTTCGCGGGTACAGCCCGAACCGGCGGGCCGGCGCCGTGGCCAAAAGCCGGGCGCAGGCGGCGGGCTCCAGCCCCCGGGCCGGCCCCTCGCTGAGCAGCAGGGGCAGCATGGTCTGGACGCCGGTCACCCCCGCCGGCGCGTCCCAGACGGAGGCGGCGCCGGCTTCCTTTTCCGCGAAGGTGTAGGGCGCGTGGTCCGAGGCCACCAGGTCCACCAGCCCGTCGAGCAGCGCCCGCCACATGGCCTCCACCTCGGCCGCCGGCCGGAGCGGCGGGTTGCACCTGGCCCACGGTCCCCGCTCGGCCAGGTCCCGGTCGGTGAGGGTCAGGTACTGAGGGCAGGTCTCCACGGTCACCGGCGCGCCCCGCCGGCGGGCGGCGGCCACCGCCCGTATCGCTTCCGACAACGAGCAGTGAACCACGTGGACCCAGCAGCCTGTCGCCTCGGCGATGGCCAGCGCGGTGAAGACCGCCGTCCCCTCGGCCAGGGGCGGCCTCGCCTCGGCGTGGGCCAGGGGGTCTCTCCGGCCGGCGGCCGCCAGGCGCCGGGTCTCGGCCTCGATGAGGGCGTCGTTCTCGCAGTGGACGCCCAGCACGGCGCGGGCGCCCCCGGGACCGGGCGCGAGCCCGCCCACCGCCCGGGCGGCGGCCAGGAGCTGGCCGTCGTCCAGGCGCGGGATCTCCGGCGAGGCGGCCATGAAGGCCTTGAACCCGGCGGCCCCCGCCGCCCAGAGATCGGGAAGCAGGTGGAGGTTGTCGGGGACCGCCGCGGCCCAGAGGGCGAAGTCCACCACGCTCTTTCTCGCTGCCAGGTCCCGCTTCTGCAAAAAGGCCTCGGGGGTGGCCGTCAGCGGGTCGGTGAGGGGCATCTCCAGCACCGTCGTGACGCCGCCGGCCGCCGCCGCCAGCGAGCCGGTGTGAAAGTCCTCCCCCGCCGTGGCCCCGGGGTCGTTGAAGTGGACATGGACATCGACGGCGCCGGGAAGCACCAGGCAGCCGGTGGCGTCGACGACCTCCGGCCGGCGGCCCGCGCCGGCCGGCCGGCCGGCCTCCCCCGCCCTCGCCGGCCCGGCCCCGAACACGGCGCCCGGCTCCAGCAGGGCGGCGATCCGCCCGCCGGTCACCGCCACGTCGGCGGGGAAGGCCGGGCCTTCGGCGACCACCTGGCCGCCGGTGATGACCAGGTCCGGTTGCAGGGGTGTACCTCTGGCGCGCATGACGACTGCCTGGTTCAGCGGGACCCTCGGGAACTCCTGCGGGGCCGGCCGGCTTTTCGGCAGCTTGGGAGCCTGAGTCGGGGCAGGATTCCGCGCGCCGCCCGGCGAACGGCACCCTCAACTTCCGATGGAGGTCGTGTGGCCGGCCTGCAAGCCTCGCGACCTTGTGCCAGCCCGCATGCCTGGAGGGAGATGAATGACCGTGCGGTCGGGGTCCCTGTTTCGCCGCCCGTCGCTGCGCTGGACGGCCGTGGGGCTCGCGGTCCTGCTGGCCCTGTCCCTGGTGGCCTGCCGGCGGCCGCCCCAGCAGGCGGCGCCGGAGACCGGAACCGAGCCGGCCAGGAAGCTGATCGCGACCTATGCCATCCTGAGTGACATGACGGAGTGGGATCCGTCCATCACCTTCGACCAGACCAGCTTCGCCATGCTCAACATCTACGAGCCGCTGGTCTGGTTCAACCCGCCGGGCTCCCGGGAGACCTTCACGCCGGCCCTGGCCGAGCGCTGGGAGGTCGCCCCGGACGGCATGTCCTGGACCTTCTACCTGCGCAAGGGGGTCAAGTTCCACAACGGCGAGCCCTTCACGTCGGAAGCGGTCAAGCTCTACGTGGACCGCACGATGGAACTGAACCAGGGCGCCGCCTTCATCTGGGGGGCCGTGGAGGCCGTGGAGACCCCCGACGACCACACCGTGGTCTTCCGGCTGGCGTACCCGGCGCCGATGGACCTGGTGGTCTCGGCCGGCTACGGCACCTACATCCCCTGCCCGGAGAGCCTGAAGCGGCCCGACGCCGCCGAGTGGTTCGCCAGGGGCAACGCCTGCGGCACCGGCCCGTACAGGCTCGCCCGCTGGACGCCCGGCGAGGAAGTGGTGATGGAGCGGTTTGACGACTACTGGGGCGGCTGGCAGCCCGGCCAGTTCGACCTGGCCGTCATCAAGATCGTCCCCGAGTGGTCGACCCAGCGGCAGATGCTGGAGGCCGGCGAGATCGACGTCACCCGGGCGGTGCCCGTGGAAGAGATGGACGCCCTGAAGGCCAATCCCAACCTGGTGGTCAGGGTCGACCCCGGCTTCCAGAACCTCCTGGCCCTTTACAACACGGCCCGGAAGCCGCTCGACGACAGGCTGGTCCGGCAGGCCCTGTCCCACGCCCTGGACTACGAGACCATCATCCGGGAGGTCCGGCGGGGCCTGGCCGAGCAGTCCCAGGGTCCGGTGCCCCGGGGCATCTGGGGCCACGACGACCAGTTGCCCATGGCCACCTTTGACCTGCGGAAGGCCAGCGACCTGCTGGCCCGGGCCGGCTACCCCGGCGGCGGGTTCAAGCTGACCATCAGCTACGAGACGGGCGACGAGCACGAGCGGAAGGTGGCCGAGCTGTGGAAGGCGGCTCTGGCCCAGATAGGCGTGGAGCTGGAGATCATCGCCCAGCCGTGGGGCGTGCGGTGGGACCGCCAGCGCAACCCCGACACCGCCTTCGACGTCTTCCTCTTCTACTGGTGGCCGACGTACATCACCCCCCACGACTGGCTGTTCAGCATGTTCCACTCGGAGGAGGACCCCTTCTTCAACCTGGGCTACTACAAGAACCCCGAGTTCGACGCCTTGATCGACGAGGCCAACGCCCTGACCGGCCGCGACCGGGAGCGGGCGGCGGAACTTTTCCGCCGGGCCCAGGCCATCCTGGTGGAGGACGCGGCGGCGGCCTTCGTCTACGACCAGTCGTCGGTGACGGCGCACACGAGAACGCTGAAGGGCTACGTCGACAACCCGGCCTACCCCAACACCGTCTTCTTCTACCAGCTGCGGCGGGGTAACTGATGCGGGTGGCCGTGGCGGTGGCCGGGCGCGGGGGGCCGGGGGGCCCCGCCCCCCGCCCGTAGGGGGGCGGCGCGGCCCGTGCGCGCCTACCTCGTCCGCCGGCTGCTCCTGGGCGTGCTGGTGCTCCTCGGGGTCTCGGTGATCACCTTCACCCTGGCCCGGATCGTCCCGTCGGACCCGGCGGCGCTGTGGGTGGGGCCGCGGGCCCGCCCCGACCAGGTGGCCAGGGCCCGGGCCGAGCTTGGCCTGGACCAGCCTCTTCACGTCCAGTACGCGCGCTACGTCGGGAAGTTCGTTCAGGGGGACTGGGGCGTCTCGCTCCGAACCCGGCGCCCGGTGCTGGACGACGTCAAGGTGTTCTTCCCCTCCAGCCTGGAACTGGTCACCGTGGCGCTCGGGCTGTCGGTGGTGGCGGGCATCCCCTTCGGGGTGATGTCGGCCACCCGGCGGGACCGGTGGCCCGACCATCTCTCGCGCCTGTTCGCCATCTCCGGGGTCTCGATGCCCCTGTTCTGGCTCGGGCTCCTGCTGCAGCTCGTGTTTTTCCGGACCCTCCGGTGGCTGCCGGTGGGGGGCAGGATGGCCACCGAGGTCCGGCTGCTGCACCCCCTGGAACCGGTGACCGGCTTCAACCTGCTTGACGCCGCCCTGGCGGGCAACTGGCCGGCGCTCACCTCCAGCGCGGTCCACCTGATCCTGCCCGCCGCCACTCTCGCTTACGCCAGCCTGGCCCTGGTCACCCGGATGACCCGGGCCGCGGTGCTGGAGGTGCTGGCCCAGGACTTCATCCGGACCGCCCGGGCCATGGGCCTGCCGGAGCGGCGGGTACTGTACCGGCACGCGCTGAAGAACGCCGTCATCCCCACCCTGACGGTGGTGGGGCTGTCGTTTGGCTACCTGATGGCCGGGACGTTTCTGGTGGAGGTCATCTTCAACTGGCCGGGGCTCGGCTCGTACATGGTGGCGGCCATCATCGCCGTGGACTACCCGGCCATCATGGGCGTCACGTTTCTGGTGGCCACGGCCTACGTGCTCATCAACCTGGCGGTGGACCTGTTGCAGGCGGTCATCGACCCCCGGGTGAGGCTGGGATGAAAGCGTCGCGGGCGACCGAGGAGGAGCCGCCGGGATGAGCGAGGGCAGGGGTGCCCTGAAGCTGCTGCTCAAGAATCGGCTCACCCTGGCCGGGGCCGCCGTCGTCCTGGCCCTGGCCCTGGTGGCGCTGGCCGCCCCGTGGCTCGCCCCCAACCCGGCCCAGGCCCTGGGCCGGCCCGACATGGGCAACCAGTTCCGGCCGCCGGGGCCCGGCAACTGGCTGGGCACCGACGACCTGGGGCGCGACCTCCTGAGCCGGATCATCTACGGCACCCGCATCTCCCTGCACATGGGTACCCTCGTCATCCTGCTGGCCATGGCCATCGGCGTGCCCCTGGGGGCCATCGCGGGGTATGCGGGCGGGGTGGCCGACGAGGTGGTCATGCGGCTGACCGACGTGTTCCTGGGTTTCCCGCCGCTGCTCCTGGCCCTGGCCGTGGCCAGCCTGCTGGGCCCCGGGCTCGCCAACGCGCTCGTCGCCATCGCCATCACCTGGTGGCCCTGGTACACCCGGCTGGTGCGGGCCCAGGTCCTCTCGCTGCGGGAGACGGCCTTCGTGGAGGCGGCCCGGTCGCTGGGCGCCGGCCACGGCCGGATCGTCTTCCGGCACCTGCTTCCGAACAGCCTCTCCCCCGTCATCGTCCAGGCCAGCATGGACGTGGGCTACGCCATCCTGACGGCGGCGGCCCTTTCCTTCATCGGCCTGGGCGCCCAGCCGCCGGCCCCCGAGTGGGGCCTCATGGTGGCCACGGGGCGCAAGTACTTCATGCAGTACTGGTGGTACGCCACCTTCCCCGGCCTGGCCGTGTTCGTCACGGTGCTGGCCTTCAACCTGTTCGGCGACGGGCTGAGAGACGTGCTCGACCCGAGAACCAGGCGGCAGTAGAACGGAGCGGCGATAGCATGCGCGTGGCGGTGGACATCGGCGGCACCTTCACCGACCTCGTGGCCGTGGACCCGGCGGGCGGCGTCACCCTGGCCAAGGCCCCCAGCACGCCCCCGGACTTCGAGCGCGGCGTGGTCGACGCCCTGGAGCGTTCCGGGCTCGATCCTACGGCGATCCGGAGCTTCGTCCACGGGACCACGGTGGTCATCAACGCCATCACGGAACGCACCGGCGCGCCGACGGGCCTCATCACCACCGCCGGCTTCCGGGACGTGCTGGAGATCGGCCGGGCCAACCGCCCCGACCTCTACAACTACCGCTACCGGAAGCCGGCCCCCTTCGTCCCCCGCCACCTCCGGCTGGAGGTGCGGGAACGGCTGGACCCGTCCGGCGCCGTGGTGCAGCCCCTCGACGAGGCGGACGTCCGCCGGGCGGCCGAGACCCTGGCCCGGGAGGGCGTCCGGGCGGTGGCCGTCTGCTTTCTTCACGGCTACGCCAATCCCGCCCACGAGCTCCGCTGCGGCGAGATCCTGGCCGACCTGCTGCCCGGGGTGGCGGTCACCCTGTCGCACACCGTGACCCGCGAGTGGCGGGAGTACGAGCGGTCGAGCACCGCCGTGCTCAACGCCTACGTGGCCCCGGTGGCCGGCCGCTACCTGGGGGCGCTGGAAGCGGGGCTGGACGCGGCCGGCGCCACCCGTTCCCGGCGCTACCTGATGCAGTCAAGCGGCGGCATCGCCACCTTCGCCCAGGGCCGGCGGACACCCATCGCCCTTCTGGAGTCGGGGCCGGTGGGTGGCGTCATCGGCACCGCGGCGCTGGGGCGCGCCATGGGCGAACCAAACCTGGTCACCCTGGACATCGGCGGTACCACCGTCAAGTGCTGCCTCATCCACGAGGGCCGGCTTCCCGTGACCACCGACCACGCCGTGGAACGCACCCCCTGGTCGCCTGGTTACCCCGTCAAGGTGCCCGTGGTGGACATCGTGGAACTGGGGGCCGGCGGCGGGAGCATCGCCTGGCGGGACCCCACCGGGGCGCTGCGGGTGGGACCCCGCAGCGCCGGCGCCGACCCCGGACCTGCCTGCTACGGCCGGGGCGGCCGCGAGCCCACCCTCACCGACGCCCACCTGCTCTGCGGCCGGCTGGACCCCGGCTACTTCCTGGGTGGCCGGATGTCCCTTCACCCCGAACTCGCCCGGGCCGCCTTGGCCCCCCTGGCGGAGGCGCTCGGCGCGGGCGTGCGCGAGGCGGCCAGGGGCGTCCTCCGGATCGGCGAGGCCCACATGGCCAACGCGCTGGGCCTGGTTTCGGTCCGCCGCGGCCACGACCCGCGGCAGTTCTCCCTGGTGGCCTTCGGCGGGGCGGGCCCGCTTCACGCCGCCAGCCTGGCAGAACAGCTCAGGCTGAAGCAGGTCATCGTCCCCCGGGCCCCGGCCCACTTCTCCGCCTGGGGCATGCTGGCCACCGACCTGCGGGTGGACCGGGTGCTCACCCGGGTGACCCCCACCGCGACGCTTGACCCGGACGACCTCGAAGCCGCCTTCGCGGCCCTGGAGCGGGAGGCGTTCGAGCTTCTGGCGGACCAGGGCGTCGCGCCGGAGCGGATCAGCGGCTGGCGCGAGGCGGACCTGCGCTACGCGGGCCAGGAGCATACCGTCCGGGTGACGGTGCCCGCCCCTCTGCGCGCCCGCGACGACCTGGCCCGGCTGGAGGCGGCCTTCCACGAGGCCCATGGCCGGCGGTACGCCTTCACCCTCCCCGAGGGCCGGGTCGAGGTGGTGAACCTTCACGCCGTGGGCGTCGGCGCCTCCGACCGGCTCAGCCCGGCGAAGCTTCGCGGCGCCCCCGACCCGGGCGGGCCGGCCCTGAAGGGCGAGCGCCGGGTGGACTTCGAGGCGGCGGGCGAGTTGCCGTGCCCCGTCTACGAGCGCGACAGGCTGGCGCCGGGGACGGTCATCGAGGGCCCGGCGCTGGTGGAGGAGCCGGCCGCGGTCACCCTGGTGCCGCCGGGCTGGCGGTTGATGGTGGACGGCTGGGGCAACCTGGTCCTGACCGCCGCGCCCGGCGTGGCGTCGGGCGGCCCGCCGGCAGCCGGAGCCGGCGTCGAGGAGGTGCGGCCGTGAGCCACGACCCGTTCACCCTGGAGGTCATCAAGAGCGGCCTCTTCGCCGCGGCCGACGAGATGTTCGTCACCCTCGGGCGGACGTCCATGAGCCCCATCATCTACGAGGTGCTGGACTACGCCTGCGGGATTACCGACCCCCGGGGCGACCTCACCGTCCAGTCCAGCGGCATCACCGGCTTTCTCGCCTCCATGACCTTCACCGTCCGGAGCGTGCTGGACCGGTTCCGCCGGCCCGACGGCTCGCTGGACCTGGCGCCCGGCGACGTGATCCTGACCAACGACCCCTACACCGGCGGAGGCACCCACCTCTCGGACGTGGCCGTGGTGGCCCCGGTCTTTTCCGGGGAAATCCTGGTGGCCTTCACCGTCAACCGGGCCCACTGGACCGACATCGGCGGCAAGGACCTTGGCAGCTGGTCCATCGACGCCACCGAGGTCTACCAGGAGGGGCTGCAGCTGCCCGGGGTCAAGGCCTGGCGGGCCGGCGAGCCCGACCGCGACCTCCTGGACCTGATCGCCGCCAACGTGCGCACCCCCGAGCAGTCCCTCAGCGGCGCGGGCCGGGGCCGCCCGGATCCTGGAGCTCTGCCGCCGTTACGGCACCGACACCGTCCTGGCGGCGGGGGAAGACCTTTTGCGCCGGGGCGAGGTCCGGGCCCGCCAGTGCCTCGCCGAACTGGCCGAACGGGCCGCCGGGACCTGGGAGGCCCGCGACTTCCTGGACGACGACGGCATCACCGACGACCCGGTGCCGGTGCGGGTCCGGGTGACGGTGACCCCCGAAGCCTTCGTGGCCGACTTCACCGGCTCCAGCCCGCAGGTGCGGGGGACCATCAACTGCACCTGGCCCTCCACCGTCTGCACGGTCCGGAACATCTTCATCGCGCTCGCCGACCCTCACTTCCCGGCCAACGAGGGCTTCTTCCGGCCGGTCAGGGTCATCGCCCCCGAAGGAACGGTGTTCAACGCCCGGCGGCCGGCGCCGGTCTCCACCTACTGGGAGAGCATGAGCTTCGTGGAGGACCTCATCTGGCAGGCCCTGGCCGGGCGGGCGCCCCACCGGCTGACGGCCGGCCACTACCTGTCGGTCTGCGCCGCCGGCATCGGCGGGGTGGACGACCGGACGGGAGAGCCGTTCTACATGCTCGAACCCATGGCCGGGGGCTGGGGCGCCGGAGCCGACACCGACGGCGAGTCGGCCCTCATCTGCTCCGGCGACGGCGAGACCTACACCGTGCCGGTGGAGGTGGCCGAGACCCGCCACCCGGTGCGGGTCCGCCGGTTCGCGCTGCACCCCGAGGGCGGCGGGGCCGGGACCTTCCGGGGCGGGCTGGGGCTGGTGCGGGAGTACGAGCTTTTGAACAGCGAGGGCTTCGTGTCAGCCCACTTTGGCCGGTTCAGGTTCCCGCCCTGGGGGGTGGCGGGCGGCCGCCCCGGCACGCCCAACCGGGTGGAGGTCTACCCGGCCGGGGCGCCGGAGCCGGCGGTCAGGGCCGGCAAGCTCAGCCGCCACCCCCTCCGCCGCGGCGACCTGGTACGCCTGATCACCGGGTCCGGAGGCGGGTGGGGTGACCCCTCAGGCCGGAGTCCTGAGCGGATCCGGGAGGACCTCCGGGCCGGCTACCTCACGCACGAGCAGGCGCGGCGGCTGTACGGCCGGACCGAAGGAGTGTCGCGGGATGCGGCAGCGGCGCGCTCACCCGGATGAGCCGGGGGCCGGCGGCCCTCGGAGGTCGGCCACGGCCGCGCGGATCAGCCGCTGGACGTCCAGCGCGGCCTGCTCGTCGGGGTAACGCTGTCGGGGCCAGAAGAAACCGCGCAGGCCGTCCTTTCGCCGGCGGGGCACCACGTGGACGTGCAGATGGGGCACGCTCTGGCTGACCCGGTTGTTCATGGCGACCAAGGTCCCGTCGGCCCCCATGGCCCGTTCGACCGCCCGGGCCAGCAGTTGCGCGTTCCCGAACAGCGGGCCGACCAGTCGGGCGGGCAGGTCGTTCAGGGTCTCGTGGTGCTCCCTGGGTACCAGCAGGCAGTGCCCGGGGAAGAGGGGCCGGTGGTCCAGAAAGGCCACCGACACGTCGTCTTCGAAGACCCGGTAGCTTGCCGCGACGCCGCTGACGATGTCGCAGAACAGGCACCTGCTCCCGACGTGAGACACCTCCCCGGCCACAGACGCCGCCTTCGCTAACCGCTACCCGAGCCCGGGAGTGGCACCGGCGCCTCACCCTTGATCTTGTCCAGCAGCCGGAAGGCGTCGTCCACCGCGGCCTCGGAACCTTCGAGCACCAGGACCACGCTGCCCTCCGAGCCGCCGATGCCGCCCGAGGCCACGTGGGTGGCCCGGACGCCGCACAGGATCTCGAAGGCCTGGATCTCGGTGACCACGGTGCCCGACACCAGGGCCATGAAGCCCACCCGGCTGCCGTCACCGTAACTCCACGCCAGCCGGTGGGTACCGCACTTCCTGGCCGCCTCGACCACCGACGGAACCAGCTTCTCCAGGCCCACCGGAACCACCAGGTGCGAACCGCGCGCCGCCAGGACGCCCAGGGCGGCGCCGATGGTTCCGCCGACATGGCTGCCCAAGAGCACTCCGGCGTAGCCCGCCGGGTCCACCGCGTTGGCGGACTTGACGAACACGTCGCCGGCCGTGAACTCCCGCAACACCTCGTCGTGGTCGCGGTCCACCGGCCTCCCGTCCACCAGCACCAGCGGCCGCAGGCGGTCCGCGCCCGCGTAGGCGTCCAGCCGGCCCCGGCCCACGTACCCCGACACGTACCGGTCCTTCGGTACCGGGCGGCCCAGCAGTTCTTCCGCAACGAAAGCGTTGGTGGTCGACAGGGCCACGATGATCCGGCCCTTCTCCAGCGCCCGTCGGACCGCCGGCAGCTTCACCACCGCGCGGGCGATGAGCCGCTTGGACTCGGCCGGGGTGAGAACCACCGCGGCCGATCTCTCGTTGGCCTCCCTCACGGTCTTGCCCCCTCGTCTTTCTCTCCGTTCCTTTCTACGGCGACCCGGGAAGACGAGGACGTGGCCAGGGCCGAGGCCACGGCCGCCGGCGCCCGATCCCCGCGGCGCTCCGGACCGCGCGGCCGCAGGAGCGGCGCCGGCCGCCGAAGAACGGGCGTCTACGGTTCTGACTGCCGGTCCGCGGGGGGTGATGGAACGGTGCCCACCCTGACCGTGGCGCCCGACTGCGAGATCCACTACCTCGACCACAACCGCAGGGGCTCGCCGGCGGTGCTGCTCCTGCACGGGCTGGGCTCCTGCGGCCAGGACTGGGCGGGGCAGGTGCGCCCGCTGGCGACCGCCGGCTACCGGGTGGTCGCCCCCGACATCCGCGGGTTTGGCCGGTCCTCCTACCCTGGTGGGGGAATGACGATATCGGTCCTGGCCGAGGACATGGCCCGGCTGCTGCGGGGCGTGAGCGCCGCGCCGGCCCACCTGGTCGGCATCTCCATGGGCGGCGCCGTCGCCCTGCAACTGGCCCTGGATCACCCGGACCTGGTGCGCCGGCTGGTGCTGGTGAACACCTTCGCCAGGCTGCGCCTGAGCCTGAAGAACCTGCCCTACTACTCCTCCGCCGCCTCGTCCTGGCCCTCTTCGGGCTGCCCGCCCAGGCGCGCCTGGTGGCCCGGCGCATGTTCCCCCGGCCGGAACACGCCGCCCACCGTGACCTGCTGGTGCGCCGGATCGTGGAGAGCGACCCCGTCGCCTACGCCGCGGCCATGCGGGCCCTGGTCGGCTTCGACGCCCGGGACCGGCTGGCGGAGATCAGGGCCCCCACCCTCGTGGTGACGGGCGCCCGGGACACCACCGTCCCTCCGGCCGTCCAGGCCGAGCTGGCCCGAGGTATCCCCGGCGCCCGCCACGTGGTCATCGACGGGGGCGGCCACGCCGTCGTCGTCGACCAGGCGGAGGCCTTCAACCGGGCGGTGCTGGAGTTTCTGAGGGCTGGCGACCAGGGCCGGCCGGGGAACCACCCGGCCTGAAACCCATTCCCTCCGCCACCAGGTCGAGGTACAGGGTCTCCACGTCCCAGGTGACCGGGTTGCCCGGCGCCCCGGGACGCAGCACCTTGAGGTACCCCCGGCAGGCCTTGCAGGTGTGGAGCTCTGCAATCGCGTCGCCCCCGACCGTGACGACTCCCACCGGCCCGGCGTCGCGGCAGAAGGGGCAGGCAAACCTGGCAAAGCCCCATCCGGCGCCGCAGCGCTGGCAAAGCAGCAGCCGCCGGCCGGCCCCGCCCCTGCTCCCCTCCTCCAGGCGTCCCAGTCCCGGTCCGGCCCCGCAGATGGGGCAGACGGGCAAGGACCAGACCCCAGCGCCCTCTCGCAGCTGGCGCAGTAGCGGGAACCTCGCCTCGGCTTCCGCGGCGTAGGCGCGAAGGTAGGCGCGGGAGGCCTGTTCCAGCAAGAACGCGGCGGTGGGCTCGGCCTCCCAGCCGCCCTTGACCACCAGCCGCCCGAGGGCGAGGGAGTCGGGTCTGGCCGCCTGGAAGAGGGCCAGGGTCCCGCCCAGAGCCTTACCACCGTCTCCGCCCGGCAGGTGCGCAGCCGCCAGCCGTGCCAGCCGGCGCACCACGGCCAGGAAAGACGCCGGCCGGACGACCGGCGGGACCAGCTGGACCAGGGGCCGGCCGGCCCGCAGGCGATCAGCCACCGCCACCTGGTCGGGCAGCGGCGCGGCCAGCCTCCAGCCGTTGGGGGCCGGTTCGGCGGCTATGCCCCGGTAGAGTGCAAGGGCCCCCGGCGGCGGCGCCACCGGGGGCCAGGTTTGCTCAGCCACGTGAACTCTGCCCGCCGGGCCCGGCCTCCGCGGCGCCCGGTTGCCCCGTCCGCCGCTGGCCCCGCGACCCGAGTTCCTCCAACCACTTGCTGTGGTGGGCGGCAACGTAGTCGGCGTCGACCCAGCCCGTGGTCATGCTCTCGAGGCTGCGCCGGGTCTCCCGGTGGAACGCGGCCAGGAAGACGTGACCGACCAGCAACGCCGCCAGCCCCATGGCCACCAGGCCGTGCAGCGGGTACATCCACCGGACCAGGCCGGTCGGGAACAGGTGCGGGAACAGCATCACCAGCCCGCTGGCTCCCAGCACGAACCCTCCGGCCAGGAGCGACACCGACCAGGCCTTCTGGCCGGCGTTGTACTTCCCCTGAGGCGGCATTCGCCGGTAGTCGGCCAGGCCGAGGAAGTGCCGTAGGACGTGCCGCCGCCAGGCCCGGTCGTCGGCGTCCCACCGGAAGACCTGGGCCACCCAGGCGCGGAAGCCCCCGATCACGGCCAGGACCAGCAGCGCCAGAAACGTGCCCCCGGCCCAGTGGTGGATCACCCGCGCGCCGTACGGCCCGCCGAACAGCGGGCCCAGCCACCCGAACCAGCGGTGGGAAAAGAGGGGCAACCCCGTGAGCAGCAGCACGAAGAAGGTGACGGCGATGCCCCAGTGGACCCACCGTTCGGCCGCCGAGAACTTGCGGATGCGGTCCACGGCCTACTCCCCCTCCCCCGCGGCACGGTCCCTCTGACCTGAAGGGTCACCCCTGCCGCCTCCAGCACCCTTATCCCCGCCGTTCATCCGCCGCTGGATCACGGCGGCCACTGCCGTCGTGGCCAGCGCGGCGCCCACCGCCGCGGTACCCAGGGGTTTGGCCACCGTCTGCCAGAAGGTGACCGATGCCGGCACCTGCGGGCCGACGGGGAGCCCGAACAGCTCCGGCGGGCCGGGCAACAGGTACACGCTGCGGGTTCCGCCCACTCCGGCGGGACTGTAAATCCTGGCCTCGGGGAACCGGGCGGCCACCGTAGCGAGCCTCGCCTCGGCCTCGGCCATGATCCGGCCCCGATCGCCGAACATCAGCGCGCCCCCGGGGCAGGTCTTGACGCAGATGGGCTCCAGGCCCTCGAGGATCCGGTCGTAGCACATGATGCACTTGGAGACTTTCCGCCGCTCCGGCTCGTACTGGGGGATGCCGAACGGGCAGGCGCTCTCGCAGTACCGGCAGCCGATGCAGGCGTCCTGGTCCAGGTTGATGACACCCTCCGGCGTGGGGTAGAGCGCGTCCACCGGGCATGCCGCGACGCAGGCTGGCTCGCCGCAGTGCATGCACTGGTGCTTCCTGAAGAACCACCCAGGCGGTTCCTGGCCGCGGTCGGGCAGCTCGTAGAACTGGACGTTCACCCAGCGGTGGTAGCCCAGCGTCCCCCGGGCGGACTCGTAGCCCCCCTCGAACCGGGCCTGCTGCCACTCGCCGGGAAGCTCGTACCACTCCTTGCAGGCCACCATGCAGCCGCGGCAGCCCACGCACCTGGTGACGTCCACCAGCTTGGAAACCTCGGCCACGGCCTACACCCCCTCCGCCCGCCGGACGTCGCAGAGGAAGGCCTTGTACTCGGGGATCATGGTGTTGGCGTCCCCGATGTGTGGCGTGAGCACGTTGGCGATGTCCCCGGTCACCAGGCCGAGAAAGCCCCAGTGCCAGGGCAGGCCTACCTGCTCCACCACCCGGCCGTTCACCGCCAGCGGCTGGATCCTGGGCGTCACCAGGGCCCGGGCCCGGGCCTGGCCCCGGGCCGAGCGCACCACGACCCAGTCCCCGGACCTGATCCCCCTGGCCTCGGCCAGCGACGGGCTCAGTTCCACGAACGGTTCGGGAACCAGTTCGGCCAGGCGGGTCTGCCGCCGCGTTACGGCGCCGGAGTGCTGGTGCTCGGTGAGCCGCCAGGTGGACGCCACGACGGGGAACTCCGACGCGTCGCCGCGCTCGTTCCCCTCCCCCGTCCAGATCTTGACGGCGGGGTTCAGCGGCACCGGGTTGAGGGCGTTGGATACCGGACTCTCGTAGGGCTCATAGTGCTCGGGGAAGGGCCCCTCGGCCATCCCGGCGGCAAAGTTCCTGCCCACGCCCTCGGCCAGCATGATGAAGGGGCTGCGGCCGCCCGGGTCGGTGGGGGCGCGGGTGGGGACGAAGTCCGGGACGTCGTGGCCCACCCAGCGCCCCTGGCCGGCGTCCCACCAGATGACCGCCTTGTCGGGGGCCCAGGGCCGGCCGTCCGGGTCGGCGCTGGCCCGGTTGTAGAGCACCCGCCGGTTGAGGGGCCAGGCGAAGCCCCAGCCGGGATAGTTGCCCATCTCGCCGGGATCGTCCAGTTCCCGCGCGGCGGCCCGGTTGCCCTTGCTGCCGTGGTAGCCGGTGTAGATCCAGCAGCCGGCGGCGGTCGAGCCGTCGGCCTGAAGCGCGCCGAACGAGTCAAGCTGCTCCCGGGTGCCGACGCGGTAACCGTTGATCTCGGCCGCCACCTTCTCCGGGTCAGGGTTCTCGGCCGGGCCGAAGTCCCAGGTCAGGTGCCGGATGGGGGCGTCCTCCGCCCGCTGGCTCCGGGCATAGGCCGCCCTCAACCGGAGGGCCAGGTTGTGGACGATCCACAGGTCGGGCCGCGCGTCGCCGGGCGGCTCCACAGCCTTCCACCGCCACTGGATGAGCCGGCCGGAGTTGGTCACCGAGCCGGACTTCTCGAAGACGTGGGCCGCCGGGAGCAGGAACACCTCGGTCTTGATGGCGGCCGGGTCCACCCCCGGCCGCTTCCAGAAGCCGGCCGTCTCGTTCTCGAAGACGTCCACCGAGACCAGCCAGTCCAGCCGCTCCAGCGCCTTGGCCTCCTTGCCGGCGTTCGGGCCCGAGCAGGCCGGGTTCTGGCCGAAGCAGAACAGCCCCCGGAGCTTGCCGTCGTACATGTCCTCGAACAGGGCGATGTGGGAGTAGTCCTTGCCCGCCCGGAGCTTGGGCAGGTGGTCGTAGGCGAAGTCGTTCTCCGGCGTGGCGTGCTGGCCCCAGAAGGCCTTCAACAGGCTCACCAGGAACCTGGGCCGGTTGACCCAGTAGCCGCCGGGCGTGGTGGCGTCGTACGCGGCCAGGTCGGGGTGGGTGGCCTCCGACGGCGTTGGCAGGTAACCAGGCAGGGTGTGGAAGAGCATCCCCAGGTCGGTGGAGCCCTGCACGTTCGACAGGCCGCGCAGGGCATTCACGCCGCCGCCCGGCCGCCCGACGTTGCCCAGAAGCAACTGCAGCATGGCGTAGGCCCGGACGTTCTGCGAGCCCACCGTGTGCTGGGTGGTGCCCATGGCGTACATGATGGTGCCCGTCTTGTCGGGCGCCGCCGCGGCGAGAAAGGCGTCGGCGACCCGGAGGAAGGTCTCCTTGGGCATGCCGGTGACGCTCGAGACGGTGTCCGGGTCGTAGCGGCGGTAGTGGGCCCTCATCAACTGGAACACGGTGCGCGGGTGGCCTAGCGTCGGGTCCCGCAGGAGCTTTCCCTCTTCGTCCACCTGGTACTTCCAGGTGGCTTTGTCGTAGCTCCGGGTCTGGGGGCGGTAGCCCGTGAACAGGCCGCCCCGGAACTCGAACCCCTCGTCCACCAGGTAAGAGGCGTCGGTGTAGTTGACCACGTAGTCCCGGTGGAAGCGCCCCGTCTCCAGGGCCAGGTGGATCAGGCCGCCGATGAAGGCGATGTCGGTTCCCGGCCGGAGCGGCGCGTACAGGTCGGCCACGGCCGAGGTCCGGGTGAAGCGCGGGTCCACGCTGATGATGGTGGCGCCCCGGCGCCTGCGGGCCTCCAGCGCCCACAGAAAGCCCACCGGGTGGTTCTCGGCCGGGTTGGCCCCCAGGACCATGACGACGTCGGCGTGCTTCAGGTCAACCCAGTGGTTGGTCATCGCTCCCCGACCGTACGTGTTCGCCAGACCGGCGACGGTCGAGGAGTGTCATATCCGGGCCTGGTGCTCGATGTAGAGCACCCCCAGGGCCCGCATGAGCTTGACGATGGCGTAGCACTCCTCGTTGTTCAGGATGGCGCCGCCCAGGCTGGCGATGGCCTCGGTGCGGGAGACGGTGGTCCCGGCGGCGTTCTTGTACTCGAGGGTGGCATCCCGGGTCTGTTTCACCCGCTCCACGATGCGGTCGAGCGCCCAGTCCCAGGACCTCTCCTCCCACCCGGCCGCCCCCGGTGCCCGGTAGAGCACCCGGGTGAGCCGGTCGGGGTTCCGCTGCATCTCGTGGAGCGCCATCCCCTTGGCGCACAGCCGGCCCCGGCTGATGGGGTGGTCTGGATCCCCCTCGGCGCAGACAAGCTCGCCGTCTCTCACCGACACTGTGACCCCGCACCCCACCGCGCAGAAGTAGCAGATGGAGTGAACGGGGGTCGTGGCGGCGGTCTTGAGGTCCCGGACCTGCGCCCGGGCCGGCCCCACGTCGTAGCCCAGCCTGACCAGCCAGGCCAGGGCCGTGCCGGCGCCCGCCAGCCCGAGGAAGCGCCGGCGGCTGACGCGTGCTCTCATGCCCAGCCCCCCAGTTCCTACGATCTGGTGCACTCGGGCAGGAACCCGGTATTTGGAGCTAGTATCTGATCACCGGTACGAGGGGTCTGTAACCCGAGCTACACACCGAACGTCCTGCTACAAGGTCCAACAGCAGCCGCCAACGCATCCGGGGCAGTCCCGCAGGCAACAGGCACAGGAAACTTCCAGGAGACACACCCGCCAGACAAGGCTCGGCCAACCGTTGACCAGCCCGGATCCCGACGGGCTCAGACCCGCCAGGAGGAGGCGACGGACGTGGCGTGGGCGGAACTGGCCGACGGTGTCTTGCCGTGGCTTTTGCCCGCGGAACGGGTAACGCTGGCTCGCCGGGCCCGCGTGCTCCACCTGGCCGGAGGGGCGCATCTGTTTCAGGCGGGTGAGCAGCCGGATGCCCTCTACCTCTTGCTGAGCGGGGCGGCCTGCTGCTACCGCCCCTCGGTGGCCGGCCGGGAGGTCTGGGAGCGGGTGGCCGGGCCTGGCGACCTGGTTTGCCCGCTCGCCACGGTGGACCGCCGGCCGGCTCCCGCCTCGGCCCGGGCGCTGCGCCCGGCGGAGGTCCTGGCCATCCCCGCCGACCTCGCCTGGGAGAGCGTCACCGCCGCCACCTCACTGGGACGGGCCATCGTCAGGGAACTGTGCGACTGCTGCCGGCGGCTTTCGGGGCAGCTGACCCTCCTGTCACTGGACGGCGCCGACCAGCGGGTGGCCTGGGTGCTGTCGGAGCTTTCCCGCCAGGTCGACCGTGGCATGGAGGCACACGTGGTCAGACCCGACGGGCCCCGGAACGGCGCGGCCGTCGTCGAGATCACCCACGCCGACCTGGCCGCGCTGCTGGGTACCTCCCGCGAGGTGGTCTCCCGGAGCCTTTCCCGCCTGCGCCGCGCCGGGCTGGTGGAGACCGGGCGGTGCCGGATCCGCGTCCCTGACCTCGCGGCGCTGCACCGCCGGGCCGGGCGGTAGCGGCTGGCGCGGCGTTCCGCAGCGCCACGCCGGCGGCGGGTGACCCCGGCCTAGCTCTTGAGCCGCGGGTCCAGGGCGTCTCTGAGGGCGTCGCCCAGGATGTTGATGACCAGCACGGTGATGGTGATGGCCAGACCCGGGAAGGTGGCCAGCCACCACGCCCGCCGGATGTAGTTGCGGGCGGTGGCCAGCATGGCACCCCACTCCGGCGTCGGCGGCGGGGCGCCGAGGCCGATGAAGCTCAGCCCCGCCGTGGCCAGGATGGCGCCGGCCACGCCCAGGGTCGAGAGGACGATCACCGGGGCGGCCACGTTGGGCACGAGGTGCCGGAAGATGATCCGCCAGGCGCCGGCCCCGAGCGCGCGGGCCGCCTCCACGTACTCGTTCTGTTTGGCCGAAAGCGTCGAACCCCGGACCAGCCGCGTATAGGCGGGAATCGAGGCGATGCCGATGGCGATCATCACGTTGAACAGGCTCGGCCCCAGCACCGCGATGATGACCAGGGCCAGCAGGATGCCGGGGAAGGCCAGCATCATGTCCATGACGCGCATGATCACGCCGTCCAGCCGGCCCTCCCAGTAGGCGGCAACCAGGCCGAGCACGCCGCCCACGCTCAGCGCGATCACCACGGCGATGATGCCCACCTGGAGCGACACGCGCCCCCCGTAGAGGATCCGACTCAGGATGTCGCGGCCGAGCTCGTCGGTGCCCAGCAGGTGCTCACGGGACGGGGGCTGAAGGCGCTCGCCGCTGATGTCCAGCGGGTCGTGGGGCGCCAGTAACGGGGCCAGAACGGCGCTGGCGATAAAGGCCAGCAGACAGCCGAGAGCCAGCAGCCCCGTCGGGTTGCGGGCAAAGCGTCGGGCCGCGGCCGTGTACCAGGGCCGTGCCCGGGATTCCGCTCCGGTTGCGGGTGCCGTACCCACGAGGTTTCCAACGCCCGACATCGGTCCCGTCCCTTCACCGGCGCTGCCGCCAGTCCCGTCGCCGCCGCCCGTGGGCACCATGTTTTCAGCCCTGGTGCGATGCTTCATCGCCGGTACCGAATTCTCGGATCCAGGTAGCCGTAGGTGAGGTCCACCGCCAGGTTCACCAGCACGTAGCCAAGGGCCAGGTAGAGGACGATGCCCTGAACCATCGGGAAGTCACGGGCAAGGATCGAGGTGATCGCCAGCGTGCCCAGCCCGGGCCAGGCAAAGAGGGTCTCGATGATCACCGTGCCGCCCAGCAAGCCCCCGAACTGCAGCCCGACGATGGTGACCACCGGGATCAGCGCGTTCTTGAGGGCGTGGCGGTAGAGCACCACCCGCTCGGACAGGCCCTTGGCCCTGGCCGTCCGCACGTAATCCTGGCGCAGTACCTCAAGCACCCCCGACCGGGTCATCCGCGCCAGGATGGCCGCCGCCAGCACGCCCAGGGAAAAGGCGGGTAACACCAGGTGGCGCCAGGTGTCGGCCCCGGCCACCGGCAGCCACCGCAGGCGCACGGAGAAAAGGTAGATGAGCATCAGTCCCAGCCAGAAGCTGGGAACGCTCACCCCCAGGATGGCCAGGATCATGGTGGCGGTGTCCGTGAGCCGCCGGTGAAAGGCGGCTGCCACGACCCCGGCGATGACGCCGATGGTGATGGCCAGGCCCATCCCGGCCGCGGCCAGCTGGATGGTCCTGGGAAACCGGTCGGTTATCTCCTGGGTGACGAGGCGGTTGGACTTGAGCGACCGGCCCAGGTCTCCCCTGACTGCCCCCGACAGAAACCGGAAGTACTGGACGGGCAGGGGGTCGTTCAGGCCCAGTTCTTCCCGGAGCCGCTCCATCTGCTCGGCGTCGGCCTGCAGGCCGAGCATGATGGTGACCGGGTCCCCCGGGGCCAGGTGGGCCATGAAGAACACGAAGACGGAGATCCCCAACAGTACCGGAATGGCCGCCAGCAACCGGCCCGCGATGTACTGGGACACTTTCTAACCCCCGGTCCTTCCGCCAGTACCGCCAAAGGGGGGCGACCCCGCCCGCCAGCGGGGGCCGGGGCCGCCCTCCCCGCGCCTTTGCGACTTGCCGATACTACTGCTGGTCGACCCACATGTCGTGCAGCAGCCAGTAGCCCCGCGGCGACACCCGGAAGTCCTTGACCCGCTTGTTGACGGCCACGTAGACTTGCTGGGTATAGATGGGCGCCCACAGGGCCTGCTCCACGATGAACTTCTGGGCGTCGGCAACCACCTTGGCCCGCTTGTCGGCCTCGGGGGTGTGCCGCTGCGCTTCCAGCAGTTCGTCCAGCTCGGGGTTGCCGTAGTGGACCCAGTTGAGGCCCGACCCGATCTGGCTCGAGTGGAAGACGAGGTACATGATGTCAGGGTCGCCGTAGCCGTAGCCCATCAGGTTCATGTCGTGGCGCCCTTCGCTGAGATACTGCATCAGGGTGCCCCACTCGTAGCTCTGGATCTCCACGTCGATGCCGATGGGCTTCAACTGGGCCTGGATCACCTGGGCCGCCCGCTGCCAGGCGTCCAGCGGCATGATGAACAGGGTGAGCTTGAGCGGCTTGCCGTCCTTCTCCCGGACGCCGCCGGCCCCCATCTTCCAGCCCGCCTCGTCCAGCAGCGCGTTGGCCCGGGTCACGTCCAGCTTGTAGGCGATGTCCTTGACGCCCTCCCAGTAGCCCCAGATGGTGGGCGGGAGGGGACCATGGGCCTCAACGCCGTGGCCCTCGATGGCCGCGTCGATGATGGCCTTGCGGTTGACGGCGTGGTTGATGGCCCGCCGCACTCTCACGTCGTCCAGCGGAACCTTGGTGGTGTTGAACCAGATGGAGAGGTTGACCCCCTGGGCCAGGTAAGAGTGGATCTCGAACCTGGGGTCGTCCTTGAACCGGTCGATCTCCGTGGGCGCCACGGTGACGATGTCGATCTCGCCGGCCTCCAGGGCGGCCATCCGCGTGGCGTCCTCGGGGATGTACTTGACTACCAGTTCGTCGGGGTACGGCGGGCCCTGGTTCTTGAAGAAGGGCGCCGTCCAGTTGAAGTCGGGGTTCTTGACCAGGGTGATCGAGCTCCCCGTCACCCACTCCTTGAACTTCCACGGCCCGACGCTGGACGGGTTCCGCCCGTAGTTGTCGCCGTGCCTGGCCAGGGCGTCCGGATCAATGGTGTGGGTATAGCCGCCCAGTTGGGCTATGGCGTACAGGAACGGTCCGAACGGCTTCTTGTGCGTCACCTTCAGCGTGAGTTCGTCCACGACCTCGATGTTCTCGATGGGCCCCAGCATGCCGGCGGCGGCCACCGTCTTGGTGGCCGGGTCGAGGGCCCGGTCCCAGGTGGCCTTCACGTCGGCGGCGGTCAGGGCCCGGCCGGAGTGGAACTTGACGCCGGGCCGGAGCTTCAGCGTCCAGGTGCGGCCGTCGGCCGAGGCCTCCCAGCGCTCGAAGACGCCCGGGACGTACTTCCCGGTCTCGGGATCCTCCCAGATGTACGGCCCGCCGAGCTTGTCCATGATGAACCAGGCGGCGGCGGCGCCGGTCTTGTGCGGGTCGAGGGTGTTGGGTTCCTCGGTGTAACCGATGACGACCCGGCCGCCGGGCTTCGGGCCAGCGGGTTCCGGCGTCGGGGCTGCCTGCTCCTGTGGCGCGGGCCGGGCGCAACCGGCCACCAGCGCCAGAACCACCAGCAGCAGCCCGAATTGCACCACCCGGCCCCGCAGTCCGGTCCTGAGACGCAACATGGCTGATGCATCCCTCCTCCAAATACCGGCCCCGGCAGGGCACGCGGGGTACCGTCACGTCTGCGACGTGCGCCCTCTATCCGGGCAGCTGCCCGGCCGCCGAAGGCTTCGATAAAATTTGAACCGTTGGATTCGCCGGAGTTGCGGGAAATCCTTCAGCTTCTTGAGCTTCCGAGCCAGATTCCTCGCTGCCAACTTTCGGCTCGCCTTCCCTGGCCGTCGTGGCCCTGCCGTCGAGTTCCGCCTCCGGGTAAAGGGCCAGCAAAAGACCGTAGCGCAGCGGCTCGGCGTCCCGGTGGAGCAGCGTGAACAGCTCCCCCAGGCTGCGCAGGGCGGTGGCCACCGTCCTGGCCGCCTCGGGAGGCAGGTTGGCCACCAGGTGCCGGACGTCTACCGTGTCGGGGTAGCGCTGGACCATCCCCCGCCGGTAGCTGCGGCGCAGGTCCCGGGAGGTGGCCGAGAGGCAGCCGGAGACGAACTCGACCCAGGCCTTGCCGCCCTGAGTGTCGCCCGCCGCCTGAAGGAGGGCCGGGGGAAGCCGGAAGTAGCGGGCAACCGCCCGGTAATACTTCTCGACCGTCCCGGCCCTGGCAACGGTGCCCACCAGCTTCACCAGGCCAACCCGCTCCAGTTCGGCCACGTGATAGTAGAGTCGCGTCGAGCGGTCTCCCAGCAAGCGCCCGACTTCCTGCACCGTCCGGGGCCGCTCCTGCAGCCACCCCAAAATCCTGATTCGCAGCGGGGTGGCGGCCGCTCTCAACTGGTCGAGGTCCGTGAGTTCGTAGACGTCTACCGGCTCGAAAGCTTCCCACTGGGCGAGCGGCGCGGATGTGGCCGCCTCCCTGTCCGGCAACGCTGACGCTGACCTGTCGCCTCTTGCCATTACCACCCCTCCTGAACCTGGCCCCCGGAGTTGCAGGAACCGCTCAAATCATCTCGAATGTTCAACCCCGATTGACGGGGTGGTCCGGTGTTCCGTTCCCCAGACACCACGAATTTCCTCTCCGGGAGGGCACCCGCCGTGCAAAAGCGCTCGAAGGCGCGCTTCAGTCCCGCTGACCTGCTGAACCTCAAAGCCGTGGCCGACCCCCAGCTGTCGCCCGACGCCGGCCAGGTGGCCTACGTGCTGGTCCAGCCCGACCAGGCCGACAACCGGTACCGCTCGGCCGTGTGGACCGTTCCCGCCGGCGGCGGGCGACCGGTCCGGCGCACCGCCGGCAAGGGCCGGGACTGGGCGCCCCGCTGGTCGCCCGACGGCCGCTGGATTGCCTTTCTCACCGATCGGGACGGCGAGCCCGCCCTGTGGCTGGCCCCGACCGACTTCGGCGAGGCCGGCCCGCTGGCCGGGGCGCCGAAGGGCATCCTGTCGCCCCCGTTCTGGTCGCCCGACGGCAGGCACATCGCCGTCCTGGCCCGGGCGCCGGAGCAGCCTGGCGAGCGGCTGTCCGAACCCGCCAAGGACGTGGTGGTGGTCACCCGGCTGCGCTACAAGTGGGACGGGCAGGGCATCTACCCGCCCGGCCGGCCCCACCTGTGGTTGGTCCCGGTGGACGGCGGCCCGGCCCGCCAGCTCACCTTCGGCGCCTTTGACTGTGGGTTGCCGGCGTGGTCGCCCGACGGGCGTTACCTGGCCTTCCCCGCCAATCAGAACCCCGACGCCGACCACGGCTTCGGCCAGGACCTGTGGCGGGTGGACGTGGTCACCGGAGAGATGAGCCGGATCCTGGCCTGGGGGGGGCCGATCCTGTTCCCCGCCTGGTCGCCCGACGGTGGCAGCCTGGCCTACCTTGGCCACCAGGGAGAGCGGTGGTCAGACCCGTCCACCAAGCTCTGGGTGGTGCAGGCCGGCGGTGGCCAGCCGGTGGAACTCACCGCCGAACTGGACCGGCCGGCCATGCCGGCCATGTTCAGCGACGCCATGGTGGACCTGCCGCTGCCCTGGCCGGCCTGGTCGGCCCAGGGCGACCGCGTCTATTTCCTGGCTTCCGACCGGGGCGCCTGCCACGTGTACAGCGTCTCTCGGGACGGCGGGCCGGTGCGGCGGGAGTCCCCCGGCGGGGGACGCTGCGCTTTCCAGTTCTCTCGTTCGGCTTCGGGCCGGCTGGTGTACCTGTACTCCGACCCGCTGACCCCCGCCGCCATCGCCGCTTGTGACAAAGGACAGGAAGCGGAGCTGACCCTGGTCGACCCCAATCCCGACGTGGCCGAGATCTTCGGCCTCACGGCGCCGGAGACGGTGCGCTTCCCGAGCCACGACGGGCTGGAGATCGAGGGCTGGCTGCTCAGGCCGCCCGACCACCCGACCGGCGAGAAGCGCCCGCTGGTCCTCTGCATCCACGGCGGGCCCCACGGCGCCTACGGCTACACCTTCGAAGGCTTTTCCCACGCCCTGGCGGCCGCCGGTTACCTGGTCCTCTACCTGAATCCCCGGGGCAGCCAGTCTTACGGCCAGGTCTTCTGCAGCGCCTGCGTGGAGGACTGGGGCGGCGCCGACTTCGGCGACCTGATGGCCGGCGTGGACCACCTGATCGCCCGCGGTGAAGCCGACCCCGAGCGCTTGGGCGTGACGGGTTACAGTTACGGAGGCTTCATGACCAACTGGGTGGTGGGCCAGACGGACCGCTTCCGGGCGGCGGTGTCGGGCGGGGGCCTGTCGAACCTGGTGAGCTTCTACGGCACCAGCGACGTCGGTTACATCTTCGGCCGCCAGGAGCAGGGCGCCAGCCCGTGGGAGAAGGTGGAGCGCCTGCTTGAGCGTTCGCCCCTGACCCACGCCCACCGGGTGAAGACCCCCACCCTCATCTACCACGGTGAGCAGGACGACCGCTGCGCGGTCGAGCAATCGGAGCAGTTCTTCATCGCCCTGAAGCAACTGGGAGTGGAAACGGAGTTTGTCCGCTACCCCGGGGCCAGCCACCTGTTCATCATCAACGGCAAGCCGGCCCAGCGGCTGGACTTCATGACCCGAGCCCTGGCCTGGTTCGACAGGTACCTCAGACCGGAAGGCCGGGGCGGATGACCCGGCCCAGGTGCGGGTGAACGCCTCGCGCAAGGCAACGTGACCGAATGACGGGAGGAATGCGCTTTGGCTGGCAGGCAGTGGCGGGCGGCCGTTGACGAGCATGCCCGCGCCATCGTGGAGCGGCACCGGATCCCCGGCGTGGCGGTGGGCGTTTCCCGCCGGGGCCGGCGGCTGCTCGGGAAGGGTTACGGCCACCGGGACCGGGAAGCTGGGCACGAGGTTACGGAGAACACGGTCTTTGGCATCGGCTCGGTGACCAAGTCCTTCACCGCCATGGCCGTCCTGCAACTGGAGGAGGACGGGAAGCTGTCGGTACATGATCCCGTCAGAAAGCACCTTCCTGAGTTCAAGGTGGCCGACCCGCGGGGAACCGACCGCATCACCATTCACCACTTCCTGACCCACACCAGCGGCCTGCCGCCGCTGCCGACCCTGATGTACGCCATGGTCGAGAGCCTGAAACGAGACCCCAGCGCCGGGGCCTTCACCAGGGGCACGGACCTCGACAAGTTCCCGCCCGTCAACACCTACCAGCAGTTGCTGGACTTCATCGCGTCCGCCGACGTGCGGCTGCTCGGGCCGCCCGGGCTTTACTTCAGCTACTCCAACGACGCCTACGCCCTGCTGGGCGCCATCATCGAGCGGGCCGGCGGCCGGCCGTACGAAGAGTTCCTCCGGGAGCGCATCCTCGGCCCGCTGGGCATGACCAGCAGCACCTTCGACCTTGACGTGCTCGAGGAGTTGCCGGACGTCGCCGTCCTGTACGCGCCCAGGGAAGAGGCGGGCAACGAGGAGATCGTCAGGGCACCGGTGTGGTGGGAGTCCAGAGCCATGGCGGCGGCCGGCTTTCTGAAGTCCACCGTGGCGGACCTGTTGCGCTACCTCGAGGTCTACCGGAACGGGGGCCGGGTGGGCAAGGAGCGCATCCTCTCGCCCGCGAGCGTGGCCAGGATGCTCACCCCCTACGTGGAGTGCCAGCCGGGCGCCTATTACGGCTACGGCCTGGTGGTGCAGCCGAGCTATCACGGCTATTCCCTGGTGGAGCACGGCGGTGGCATCAAGGGCGTGTCGGCGTACGTGAGCTTCGTGCCCGAGCGGGGCGTCACCGGCGCCGCCCTGGCCAACCTGGCCGGCGTGCCTTCCGGGCAGCTGCTGCTGGCCGCCATCAACGGCGCGCTGGGGCTGCCGGTGACCACCCCCAGGCAGCCGCGGCGGGAGTACACCTACCCCCTCAGCGTGCTCGAGGAGTACGTGGGGGCGTACAGCAGCCAGGAAGTGGCCGCCCTGTCCCGGCTCACCTTCGGCCTGGAAGACGGAAAGCCCGTGATGACCATGGGCGGCAAGCCCCTCAAGGCCTGGCCGGCGGGGCCCGACCTGTTCCAGGCCGTCCTGAAGCACGACCAGGACGAGCCGGGCTCCTTCCGCTTCCTGCGGGACACGGAGGGCCGGGTGTACGCGGTGAGCGCCGGCTTCCGGATCCTGCGGCGGGAGGAGGAAAAGGGCCGAGGATAACCGCCTGGGGGGAACCCCCAGGCCTGAGGAGGCAGGCCGGTGTTCCAACTTCCCGAGCGAACGGCGCCGCGGCTCTTGCTGGACCAACGGGTACCCATGCGGGACGGGGTGACCCTCTCGGCCGACATCTACCTGCCCCCGACCGGCGACGGCCCGTGGCCCGCCATCCTCCAGCGGACACCCTACGACAACACCATGGAACTCTGGGTCCAGCTGGCGACCTTTTTCGCCCGGCACGGGTACGCCTTCGTCAGCCAGGACGTGCGGGGCCGCTGCGACTCGGACGGCGCCTGGGAGCCCTTTGTCAACGAGGGTCCCGACGGCCACGACACCATCGTCTGGATCGGGCAGCAGCCCTGGTGCAACGGCAAGGTCGGCATGATGGGCGGCTCTTACGGCGGCTTCGTCCAGTGGGCGGCGGCCAAAGAGCGGCCACCGTACCTGACGGCCCTGGTGAGCACCGCGGCAGCAGGCCGTTGGATGGAAGAAGCGCCCTATCGGTTCGGAGTCTTCGCGCCCTACTGGATCTGGTGGCTGAACCTGGTGGGCGGGCGCACCCTCCAGCAGCCCGTCTACGCTCAGCGGGAGGTGCCCGACTGGCCCCGCATCTTCACCCACCGGCCTCTGCGCGACCTGGACCTGGCATTGGGTCGGACCAACACCGTGTGGCGCAAGTGGCTCGAGCACGACACCTTCGACGAGTACTGGCGGCGGCTCTCGCTGATCGGGCACTTCAGCCGCATCGATCTGCCGGTGCTCCACATCACCGGCTGGTTCGACGGCGACCAGTGGGGGGAACTCCATTACTGGCACGGCATGGTGCGGGAGTCGCCGGCGGCGGACCGCCAGTGGCTCATCATCGGCCCGTGGGACCACGCGGGCACCCGGACACCCCGACAGCAGCTGGGCGGCAGGGACTTCGGGCCTGAAGCGGTCGTGGACATGAAGGCCATCCACCTTCGCTTCTTTGATCGCTGGCTGAAGGGTGTTGACAACGGGGCGGACCGGGACCGCCGGGTGCGCATCTTCACCATGGGCACAAACGCCTGGCGCGACGAGGACACCTGGCCGCCGGCCGGTACCGCCGTGGTGCCCCTTTACTTCCGCTCCGGCGGCCGGGCCAACACCCTGGCGGGCGACGGCCGGCTGAGCCCGGAACCGCCGGCCGGCGACGAGCCGGCCGACACCTACACCTACAACCCCGACGATCCGACGCCCAGCGTGCCGGACCTGGGCGGGCTGCCCTTCGGCGACTATCCCCTGGACAACCGGTGGCGGCTGCGCCGCGACGACGTGCTGGTGTACACCAGCGAGCCTCTGGAAGAGGACCTGGAGCTGACCGGCCACCCCTTCGTGGTGCTCCACGCCGCGTCGGACTGCCCGGACACGGACTGGCACGTGAGCCTGTGCGACGTGCTCCCCGACGGCCGGTCGGACCAGCTGACCTCCGGTTGCCTGCGGGCCGCTTACCGTGGCGGGCTGGAAGCGAGGCCGGAGCCCATCGAGCCCGGCCGGGTATACGAGTACCGGATCGAGTTGATGGCCACCTCGAACGTGTTCAGGCGGGGCCACCGGATCCGGGTCACGGTGGCCTCGGCCAACTACCCCGCCAGCGCCAGGAACCCCAACACCAACGCCCGCACGGGCCACGACGACCAGGTCAGGGTCGCCCGCAACGGCGTCTTCCACACCGCCGCCTACCCGTCGCGGCTGCTGGCGCCGGTGGTGCGCCCCGCGCCCGCTGGCGCCGGCAGGGACAGTGAGCCTCGCGGGCGGGGTGCGCCAGGTTAGCCGGCAAAGCGGCGATTCACCCAAGGGAGGTGTCTGACGTGACCGTAGCGCTGGAACCTCGGCTCGAGGAGAGAGCCGCCCGGCTGCACCGGGAGAGCATCGTGGTGGACACCCTGTCAGGGGGCCCGCCGCTCTTCACCGAGAAGATGCGTCAAGAGGCCTTGAGATTGCTCGGCGCCGGCAAGAGCGCCATGGACGCCCTGCTGGCCACGGAGGAGATTCTCGTAGATCAACTGGCCTCCGACCCGCAGGCGCGCCGCGACTACCTTTCCGCCTGGGACCGGGCCGGGGTTACCTGCGTCTCCGCCACCCAGGGCGGCTTCGGGTCCCCGCCCTTCAGCTTCGAGTCGGGCCTGGAAGGTATCGCCGCCACCACCAGGGTCCTGGACGCGTTCCCCGAGGACCTGGTCAAGGTGACCCGCGCCGAAGACATCAGGCGGGCCCACCGCGAAAACAAGCGCGGCATCATCCTCAACTTCCAGAACACCACCCACTTCGGACTGGCCCTGAAAAGGCTTGAGCTCTTCTACCGCCTGGGGATCCGCATCGTCCAGCTCACCTACAACATGCGGAACTTCGTGGGCGACGGCTGCACCGAGCGGACGGACGCCGGGCTGAGCCACTTCGGCCTGGAACTGGTCCGACGGCTCAACGACATGGGCGTCTTGATCGACCTGTCCCACTGCGGGACTCAGACCGCCTGGGACGCCATCCGGACCTCGCGGCAACCGGTGGCCTTCACCCACACCTTCTGCAAGGCGCTCTCCGGCCACGACCGGGGGAAGACCGACGACCTGTTGAAGGCGGTGGCCGACACCGGCGGCTACGTGGGTATCCTGGTGGTGCCCTTCTTCATCGCCGGCGGGCCCGAGGTGTCGCTGGCCACCTTCGCCGACCACGTGGCGCACGCGGTGGAGGTATGCGGCATCGACCACGTCGGCGTCGGCACCGACTGGGGCGCCGTGTTGCCCCCGGAGGTCGCCGACAAGCTGAACCAGGAGATGGGGGCCATCGGCTTCCGGCCCGAACACCGGGTGGACTGGAACGCGAAACTGCCGGACTACCAGTCGTGGGAGGACTGGCCCAACATCACCCGGCGACTGGTGGAGCGGGGCTTTTCCGACGAGGAGGTCCAGAAGATCCTCGGCCTGAATTTCCTGCGCGTGTTCGAACAGGTGGTGGGTTAGGGCTCCGGGAGGGCCGTCGCGTGATCGATGAAATCGTCACCCGGGCCCTGGCGGGCATTCCGGACTACCGGGCCTTCTTCACCGTCGACGAGTTGATGGAGGACTCCGCGGCCCTGGCGGCGGACTTCCCGGACCTGGTGGAACGCCGGGTGATCGGCGGGTCGCGGGCCGGCGAACCCATCGAGTGCCTGAAGATCGGCCGGGGCCGCCGCTCGGCGGTGCTCTTTGCTTTCCCTCACCCCAACGAGCCCATCGGCGCCCAGATGCTCCAGTATTTCTCCCGCCGCCTGTGCCAGGACGGCGATCTCAGGCAAGCACTGGACTACAGCTGGTACCTGGTGAAGGCGGTGGATCCCGACGGCGCCAGGCTGAACCAGGGCTGGTTCAAGGGCCCCTTCGCTCCGCTGAACTATGCCCTCCACTTCTACCGGCCCGGCTCCCGGGAGCAGGTGGAGTGGACCTTCCCCATCGAGTACAAGAAGCTCCGGTGGCACACGCCGCTTCCCGAGACCAAAGCTCTGATGGCCCTGCTTGACGAGGTGAGGCCGGACTTCGTGTACTCGCTGCACAACGCCGGGTTCGGCGGCGTCTATTTCTACGTGTCGGACCCCTGCGAGCCGCTGTACCCGATCTTCCACCGGCTGGCCCGTCAGCAGGGGCTACCCCTCATGCTGGGCGAACCCGAGGTTCCCTACGCCACCAGGCTCGCCGAGGCCGTCTACCGGATGCCGTCTACCCGCGACACCTACGACTTCCTGGAGCAATACGCGGGAGGTGACCCCACGGAGATCATCCGGGCGGGCACCTCCAGCCTGGACTACGTGAAGGCCCGGCGGCCCGACGCCTTCGTCCTGGTCTGCGAGATGCCCTACTACTACGACCCCCGCATCGAGGACGCCCGCCCGGCGGAGACCAGGCGGCGCGACGCCGTACTGACCGCGCTGGCGGCCCACGAGAAAGACCTGGCCGAGTGGCAGGGCTACCTGGACGCCGCCGCGCCCCACCTGACCGGAGAGAACCCCTTTCGGGCCGCCGTGGCCAGCTTCACCGCCCAGGGCCGCCGGGCCCTGGAGGCACACCGGCGGTGGGCCGAGAGCCACCCGGACCTGGACCGGCCGGCCACGGTGGCCGAACTCTTCGACAGCCGGGTGCTGCGGCGCTTCTACAACCTGCTGATTCTGGGGATGGTGCGCCGGATGGCCCTCCACCAACTCGGGTCGGAGCAGGCAGGCTCGCCAGAGGCGGCACGGGTCCTCCGGAGCCTGGCGGACGAAGTCGAGGCCGGGCTCAGGGCCCGGGCGGCGGAACTGGAGCGGGAGATGGACTACACCGTCATCCCCGTCAGGAAGCTGGTCGGGGTGCAGCTGGCCAGCGCGCTGCACACCGCGTGGCATATCCAGTCGCGTCAGAGATAGGGACGGGAAAGGGCACGCGCTACACGCCGCCCTCCTCCATGACCGGTGCGCTTTGGTCTACCATAGCGGCTCCCACCGGGACCAGTTCCCGCTGGGCCAACGCCGTCGCCACCCCGGGCTCGAAGCGGGCGCCCAGGCTGTGGAGCACCATCTCCAGGGCGCTCACCAGGCCCAGGACCTCCCTGGCGCCCAGGACGCCCATGTGCCCGACCCGGAAGATCTTGCCCGCCAGCGGCCCGAGCCCGCCCCCCACCTGGATTCCAAAGCCGCGGTCCAGCCGCCGGACGATCTCGCTCGGGTCGATGCCTGACGGCGGATACAGCGCCGTCACCGTGGCCGACGCGTGGCTTTCGGCGGCCATCACCCGGCACCCCAGGGCCTCGGCCGCCCGGCGCACCGCCCGGCCCAGGGCCCGGTGGCGCTCGAACCTCGCCTCCAGCCCTTCGTCGAGGATCATCGCCAGGGCTTCGTGCAGGCCATACCAGAGGTTGACGGCAGGGGTGTAGGCGATGCCCGGCGGCTGCCGCCCCATGCGGTCCCTCATCCGGCGGAAGCTCCAGAAGTAGCGGGGGGTGGCCGCCTCCCGTTCCGCGGCCCACGCCTTTGGCCCCATCGACACCAGGGCCAGTCCGGCCGGGGTCATGAGCGCTTTCTGGCTGGCCGTCACCACCACGTCGAGGCCCCACTGGTCGGCCCTCAGGTCAATGCCACCCAGGGAACTGACCGCGTCCACCAGCAGGACGGCAGGAGTCTCCGCCACCAGCCGGCCAATGGCCTCGGCGTCGCTGGTCACCCCGGTCGAGGTCTCGTTGTGGCAGAGCAGCACCGCGCGGAAATCAGCGTCAGCCTCCAGGGCGTCCGCGACCGCCGCCGGGGGCACTGGCTCGCCCCAGCCGAACTCCAGCCGCCGGACCCTTGCCCCGAAGATCTCCGCCAGTTCGGCGAAGAGCTGGCTGAAAAGGCCGTTGACCAGCGCCAGGACGCGGTCGCCGGGGGAAAGCACGTTGACCAGGGCCGCCTCCAGGCCTCCCACCCCGGACCCGGAGAGCACGAAGACATCGCCGGTGGTCTGGAACACGCGGCGGGCCCTGTCCCGCAGGCTCGGCCAGAGGTCGTAAAAGGCCTGGCTCCGGTGGTTCACCGGCGGCCGGGCCAGGGCCTGGAGCACCCGGCCCGGGATCTGGGTGGGCCCGGGCAGCATCAGGATATCGTCGTGAAAGCCGCTCATGTTCCTGACCTCCGTCCTGTGGCGTGGATCCGGGGTGCCCAGGTGTCCGGGCCCTCGGCGATGCCGATCCCCGGTTCCGGTCCTGGCCGCCGGCCCGGCGCCGGGCCGGCGCCGGCGCTAGCGCCGCAACAGGTTGCGCAAGAGGAACAGCACGTTGGCGGGCCGTTCCGCCAGCCGCCGCATCAGGTACCGGTACCAGTCGGGCCCGAACGGCGTCGCCACCAGCACCTTGTAGCCCTTCCCGACCAGGTCCAGCTGGAGCTGGGGCCGGACGCCGTAGAGCATCTGAAACTCGAAGCGGTCCCGGGCGGTCCCCCTGCCCTCGGTGAACTCGATGGTCCAGTTGATGATCCGCTCGTCGTGGGTCGCCACCGCGGTGTAGGCGCCGCCGGTCACGGCCACCTCGATGAGCCGCCTGAAGTTGCGGTCCACGTCGGCCTTCCTCGGAAAGGCGACCTCCGGGGGCTCCAGGTACGCTCCCTTGCAGAGCCGCAGGTTAGGCTTGAGGGGCAGCAGGTCCCGCAGGTCCGCCTCGCTGCGACGCAGATACGCCTGGAGTACGGCCCCCACGTTGTCGTGGCCTTCGCCTCTCAGCCGCCGGTAAATCCGTAACGTGGCGTCGACCCTGGGCGACTCCTCCATGTCGATCCGGATGAAGTTGCCCAGACCCGCCGCGTGGGACACGACCCGCGCCACGTTCCGGTAGGCCACGTCCTCGCCGAGGTCAAGCCCCAGATGGGTGAGCTTCAGGGCCACGTTTGTCTTGAGTTTTTCGCGGTTGATGCGATCCAGGATCTTGAGGTATTCCTCGGTCACCCGCCTGGCCCCGGCCTCGTCCTTGATCCCCTCCCCCAGGAGGGTGGTGTTGGTGTGAAGCCCCTTCTCGTTCAGGCCCCTCAGCACCCGGACACACTCGTCCAGGCTTTCCCCGGCCACGAAGCGGGCCGCGCCCAGCCGCATCCCGTACTTCCGTACCAGCCCGGAGATCCAGGGGCTATCGACGGCCACAAGAATGCCGCGGCGAAAAACCGTGTCAAAAGCCACTCTGATCACCCCGGACGTGTCGTGCGTAGGGGCAGCTTTGCAACAAAGGGCCGTAGCAGCCGTAGCCGCACATGTGACTAGCCGGGTAAGACTTCGGCCAGCATGGTCTCGGTTTTCTCCACGTGTCCCCTCATGAGCCGCTCCGCCCTGTCGCCGTCCCCCACCTCGATGGCCAGCGCGATGGCCTCGTGTTCGTCCAGGGAAGATATGGCCCGGTCTCGTACGGCTTCAGCCAGCACCAGAAACCGATGGCCATGCAGCTGTACCGTCGCGATAGCAGTCTTCAAGTAAGGGTTCTCGGGGATCGCCGCGATGCCAAGATGGAATTCTCCGTCGAGACGCAGATACGTGAGATACTGGCCCCCGGGCACCGCCTGCCGCTGCAGGGCAACGTTCTCGATGAGCTGCTTTACGTGGTGGTCGGTCCGGTGTTTCGCGGCAAGCCTGGCCGCCACGGGCTCCAGAATCTTTCTCATGAAGAACACGTGCTCCATGTCGGACCGGCTGAGACTGGCGACCGTGTAGCCGCGGCCCGGTACTGCCTTGATCAGGTGCTCGAACTGTAACTTCTGCAGCGCGGCGCGGAGTGGAGTCCGGCTTATGCCCAATTCCTCCGCCAGTCGCTCCTCGTTGAGAAGCTGGTGCGGCGGTAGCTGCTTGTTGACGATGGCCTCTTTCAGAACCTCATAGGCGCGCTCGGCCAGCGACCCCTGAACCCCGATCCTGGGAAGCGCCATCAGCTGACCTCCTCCGGCCTCCGGCTGTCCTCAGGCGGCTGCCGGGGGCGTTGTTCGGGTCAGACCGGTACGATCAAGTCTTCGAGTCTCCGGGAGTAATTCGTCACCGGTTCCGGCCTTTCTTTCCCCACGATGACCGTGTCCGAGTGCCGAAACCCGCCAACACCCGGGATGAAGAGCGCCGGTTCTGAAGAAAACACCATGCCGGCTACCAGCGGGCGGTAGTTGAAGGCCATGTCGTCCGGGTACTCGTGACCGCCGATGCCGATGCCGTGGCCGGTCCGGTGAAACACGTAGTCTCCGAGGCCAGCGGCTTCATAGACCCGTTGGCCGGCAGAATCGATGTCGGCCATCGGCCGCCCTTCTACCATGGCCGCCGTGGCGGCCGCCTGGGCCCGGGACATCAGATCAAAGCAGCGCTTCTGTTCTTCACTGGGCTCGCCGACGAACAATGTCCGCTCGTTCTCCACCCAGTAGCCGTTTATCCGGCAAACGATGATGTTGAGAATGCCGTCGCCTCTCACAAGACGCCGGCCTGACCCGGCGCCCGACATGTGCGGGCAGGCGGTGTCCGTGGGGCCCGCGCTGCTGAAAACCCTGACCCTGACGCTTTCTTCGGGGTGGCGCTCGATGACGTATCGCGCAAAGCGGCGGGTCAACTCGGTGTCCACGTCCATCATGTACTCACCGGGCTTGACCAGCCCCGGGTACTGGGCCTGGGCCCAGTCGGTGAGTTCACCGCACCGGCGCAGCAGGTTCAGCTCTTCTTCCGACTTCACCAGCCTGAGATCGCGGATCACCTCCGGCTGGGAATGAAAACTCACCTCGGGCAGCAGGTGGCGGACGGTAGGCGAGATCGGACCAAGACTGTCCACCGCCACCCGCCCCCGGTCGAGCCCGTGTCGCCGCATGACGTCCGCAAACAGCCGGTCCCACTCCGGGCGCGTGTAGGTGCGGTTCACCTGGCGCGGGTGCTCCACGTAGATGTCGGCCTCCGTCACCCAGCACGTGCCCCGCTCCACCGCCAGGTGAAAGTGGTTGGTCGACAGCTCGTTGAGAATCAGCGACGGCTCGCCGTCCCTGGGGAACACGGCCGCCACGGGCCGCTCCCAGGGCGCCACGTCCAGCAGGAAGTTGGTCGCGTAGATGAAGTTCTCCGAAGTGAAGACCACGTACGCCGCGTAGTCGCCGGCCTCGAGATGCCTGCGAATCCCTTCGTGCCGCCGCTTTCCTTCCGCGGGCGAGAAGCGCATCGGGACATCGACCTCGCTTTCCCCTCAGTCCCTCGGCACCGGTATCACGCCAGGCCCCCCGCGGCTCTGCGGAGGGGCCTGGCGTCACCGGTGGGGTGGACTACTCGCGGTCCAGCCACACCTCGTGGAGCCTGTACAACACGTCGGTCGTTGACGATGTTATCACCGCGTTCTTGACCCACGGCTGGATGGCGTACAGCGCCTCCCAGTGCACCAACCACGATAGAAGCTGGTGTTCCTGCACCAGCATCTGGACCTCGCGCCACTGGGCGAACCGCTCCTCGTCGTCGAGGGTGGTGGCCTGGAGGGTGTAGATCTCGCGGATGCGGTCGGCCACCTGCGCGAGCACGGGGTCGGTGGCCTTGCCGTGCTGGTTGACGTTCCAGTAGCCGTCCGGGTCAAGTACTGCGCCGAACATGGTCCGGGGGCTGCTGAAGTTGTGCGTGTGGAAGGTCACGTGCCAGTTCCCGGCGCGGAACTCGTTCAGGTAGGCGCCCCACTCGAGGGTCCGCATCTCGGTGGCAAAGCCAATCCTGGCCAGGCTCTCCTGGATGATCTGGTTCATCAGGCCGTAGCTCAGCGCCCGCTCCAGTTGCGTTGACAGGATCTCCACCTTGAGCGGCTTGCCGTCGCGGTACCGGATACCGTCGGCGCCCAGCTTCCAGCCGGCTTCGTCCAGGATGCGCGCGGCCTCTTGCGGGTTGTACTCGTCCACGGGCACGTCAGCGTGGTGGCGGGGCCAGCCTTCCGGTATTCCGCCGCGGCTCTTGGTGCGGCGGCGGCCGGGATCATAGCCCGGCTCATGAGGTCGGCCATGCTTGATGTGCTCAAGGAGGATTACATCCGGACCGCGAGGGCCAAGGGACTCGGCGGACGCGTGGTCGTCTACCGTCACGCGCTCAAAAACGCGCTCATCCCCGTGGTCACGGTCTTGGGGCTTCAGTTTGGCGGGCTCCTGTCGGGCGCTGTTATCGCGGAGACGGTGTTTGCCTGGCCGGGAATAGGACGCTATATGATCTTCGGCATAACCGGCAAGGACTTCCCTGCGGTACAGGGTGGCGTCCTGTTCATCGCGCTGACCTTCGTCCTGGTCAACCTGCTGGTCGACCTGCTGTACGCGTATCTGGATCCCAGAATCTCATACCGGTAAGTGCCGCCGTCGAGGCCACGCTTTTGGCTTGACTTCGGCATCGCCTTGCGGCCTGAGGTGAAAGCGATGGAACACCGAGTGCTGAAACGCCTGGCTACCCAGTTCAAGAAGAACAGGCTGAGCGCCCTGGCCGCCATCATCGTGTTGGGTCTTATATCGGTGGCAGTTTTCGCGCCAGAGATCGCCACCCACGATCCAACCCGGATGAACTTCCAGCGCTTCCTCGAACCGCCCGGTACCGAGCACCTCCTTGGGACCGATGAGGCAGGGCGGGACATCTTCAGCCGCATAGTGTTCGGCGCACGGATTTCTATCGTGGTGGGTGTTCTGGCCGTCGGGCTGGGCGCAGCCGTCGGCGTGACCATTGGCCTCTTTGCCGGCTACTACGGTGGCACCTTTGACGCCGTCGTGATGCGGCTCATCGACATCATGCTGTCGTTTCCAGGCATTCTTCTGGCCATGCTCATTGCCGCTATCCTGGGCGCTGGCCTGTTCCCGGTGATCATTGCCGTTGCCATATGGTCAGTGCCCACGTTCTCACGGCTGACGCGCGGCTCGGCCCTGAGCGTGAAACAGCGGGAGTTCGTGGAAGCCGCCCGGGCAGCAGGGGCCAGCGACCTGCGCATTGTGTTCCGGCACGTGCTGCTCAACAGCTTCGGACCGATTCTCGTGTATGCGACGCTCCTGATCGGTAGCGCCATCCTCACGGCCGCCGCGTTGAGCTTTCTCGGGGTCGGTGTGCCCCCGCCGACGCCCGAGTGGGGAGCCATGATCAGTTCCGGGCGCAATCACATGCGGGCCGCGCCGCATGTGGTCATCTTCCCCGGCACGGCCATCTTCCTGACAGTGCTGGCCTTCAATATCCTCGGGGATGCCCTCCGGGACGTGCTGGACCCCAAGACCTGACAGGTCAGCCGGTTGCGTCCGCCTACCTGATCACCGACAGATCCAGTTGCAGCGCCTTCACGGCCCGCCGGACCACCTCGTAGTCGGCGTCGGTAGCCCGCTCGAAGCCCTCGATGCGGTAGAGGTCCTTCAGGGCCTGCTGGCCGTCGGGACGTGACGTGAGGGCCAGAAAGGCCTGGACGATGCGGTCGCGCCACTCGGGGTCCAGGCCCGGCCGGACGGCCACCGTGTCGTTGGGAATGGGCTCCGAGTACGCCAGCACCCGGGTCTTCCGGAACACGTCGGGATAGGTCTTTTCCACGTAGACCCGGGCGTCTTCGAAGGTGGCCGCCGCGTCAACCTCGCCCTGGTAAAGCGCGATGATGGCCTTGTCGTGCCCGCCGGCGAACACCGCCCGCAGGTCCCGCTGGGGGTCGACGCCTGCCTCCCGCAGCATCAGGTGGGCGAACATGTAGCCCGAGGTGGAGGCCGGGTCGGTGAAGGCAAAGCGCTTGCCCCGCAGCTCGCCCAGGCTCCGGTAGGGGCTGCCGGCGGCGACCAGGATCTGGGAGCGGTAGGTGGCCGTGCCGTTCCGGACGGCCTTGAGCACCACCTGGGTCCCGTTCTCCTCGTTGGCCAGCACGTAGGCCAGGGGCGGGATGAAGGTGACGTCCACCTTGGCCGAGCCCATGGCTTCCACGAGGCCGGCATAGTTGGCCGCCACGAAGGTCCGCACCGGCACGCCCAGTTCGCGGGCGAGGAGCTCCGCCAGGGGCCCCGCCTTCTCCTGCAGCGTCCCGGCGTCCACCGAGGGCATCAGGCCGAGCACGATTTCTTGCGGCTTCGACGGCCTCCCAGGCCCGCACCCGCCGGCCACCAGCGTGACCGCTGCCACCAGCGCCAGCCAACCGAGCCGGCCGCCAAGCGATCCCCTGCCCGACCGCAGCCCCATGGTTCATCCTCCCTGCCCCGCGCGGCGCCCGCCGGGCTGCTGTGGCCCTCCGGGGTCGCCGCCCGGTGTCCGCCCTTCTACACTCCCGAGCTTAAGCCAGTGCGCGGAGGATGAAAACAGCCAAGGAATTCGGGGTTGACCCATCCAATTTGGATGGGTAACCAACGGCGAGGGAATCTGGCCACGTCACGAGGAGGTGCGCCGGCGTGCCACCGGCCCTGGCTCCCGACGCCCTGCGGCTATCCCTCCGGCGGCACGGGAGGGTGCCGCTCTACCACCAGATCGCCACCGGGTTGCGGGAGCGGATCGAGAGCGGCGACCTCCCCGCCGGCACCCGGCTCCCTGCCGAACGCGAGCTCGCCCGCGCCGTCGGGGTCAACCGCAGCACGGTGGTGGCCGCCTACGACGAACTGGAGGCCGAGGGGCTGGTGGACTGCCGGCCCGGCCGGGGGACCGTCGTCTCCGCCGGCCGGGCACCCGGGCCGGGGCCGGACTGGGCCCGGCGGCTGGGCAGCGCCGCCGACCGCTGGGAACTTCCGCTGCTGGCGGAGATCCAGGACGCCCTGGCCGCTCCCCATCTCATCCCCCTGGCCCACGGCGAACCCGGGCCGGACCTGTGGCCCCGCGACGCCCTGGACCGGCTGCTGCGAGGGGCGTCCCTGGCCCGGGTGCCCATGGGTTACCCGGAACCCCACGGCTACCCGGAGCTCCGGGAGGCACTGGCCCGGCGCCTGCGGGGCCGGGGAATCACCGCCGGGCCGGAGTCCATCGTCCTGGTGAACGGCTCCCAGCAGGGGTTCCACCTGATCACCCAGACCTTGCTCTCGCCGGGCGACGCCGTGGCCGTGGAACGGCCGTCGTACCTCGGCACCCTGCGCCTCTTCGACGGGTCGGGCATCCGCACCGTGCCGGTGCCGGTGGGCCCGGAGGGCATTGACCTGGACCACCTGGCGGCGTCCCTCCAGCCCGGGGTGCGCGCCCTGTTCACCATTCCCACCTGCCACAGCCCCACCGGCACCACGCTGCCGGAACCCGGCCGGCAGCGCCTGGTCTCCCTGGCCGCCCGCCGGCGGCTGCTGGTGGTGGAGGACGACCCCTTCACCGACCTGGTACTGGACGGCCCGGCGCCACGGAGCCTCAAGGCCTTCGACACCGCCGGCAGCGTGCTGACCCTGGGCACCCTGTCCAAGACGGCCGCGCCGGCGCTCCGGGTGGGCTGGATCGTGGCGCCCGCCCCGGTGGCGGACGTGCTGGCCCGGACCCGGCTCCAGTTCGACCTGGGCGGGGGCATCCTGTCAGAGTGGGTGGCGGCGCGCTGGCTCGCCTCGGGCGGCTACGACGAGCACCTGGCCTGGCTCCGCCAGCCGCTGGCCCGGCGGCGGGCGGCGATGCTGGAGGCCCTGGGGCGCTGGCTGGGAGGCATGGCTACCTGGGTGGGCCCCGCCGGGGGGTACCACGTCTGGTGCCGGCTGGAGGTGCGGGCCTCCAGCCTGGCGGTGTTCCGGGCGGCGGTGCGCCAGGGGGTGGCCGTGGTGCCGGGCGCGGTCTACCGGTTCGAACCGGGCGCGCCCCACGTGCGGCTCTCCTTCTGCCGCGCCGCGCCGGGCGAGATCGCCGAGGGCGTGCGCCGGCTCCGCCGGGCCGTGGACCGGCTGGCTAGCAGATCCGCGGTAGCTGCTCGCCGCTGAGAACGTCCAGCACCCGCACCCCGCCGATAGGGCTGCGGACGCGGACCTCCCGCGGCCCCTCCTCCACGACCCGGCCCACCAGCGCGGCCCCGCGGCCCATGGGGTGGGCCCGCATGGCGGCCAGCACCTTCTCCCGCGCCTCCCACGGCACGAAGGCGGCCAGGCGGCCCTCGTTGGCGGCATGCAGCGGGTCAAGGCCCAGCAGTTCGCAGGCGCCCCGGACCTCATCGCCCACGGGTATCGCCGCCTCCTCGAGTTCGATGCCGGCCCCCGCCGAGCGCGCGATCTCGTTCAGCGCGCTGGCCAGGCCACCCCGGGTCAGGTCGCGCAGGCAGTGGACGTCGGCGCCGGTCTCCAGCATCGCCTGGACCAGGCCGTGCAGCGGCGCCGTGTCGCTGGTGATCTCGGACTCGAACTCCAGCCCCTCGCGGACAGAAAGAATGGCCACGGCATGACGGCCCAGGTCACCGCTCAAGAGCACGGCGTCGCCCGGCCGGACCCTGGCCGGGCCGATCCTGACCCCGTCCGGCACCAGGCCCAGCCCGGCGGTGTTGACGAACACGCCGTCGCCCTTCCCCCGCTCCACCACCTTGGTGTCGCCGGTGACCAGGTCCACCCCGGCTTCCCGGGCGGCGGCGGCCATGGACCGCACCACCCGCCACAGGGTCTCCATGGCCAGGCCCTCTTCCAGGATCAGCCCGGCGCTCAGGAAGAGAGGCCGGGCGCCGCACACGGCCAGGTCGTTGACGGTGCCGTTTATGGCCAGCCGGCCGATGTCGCCGCCCGGGAAGAACAGCGGGCGCACCACGAAGGAGTCGGTGGTGAACGCCACCCGGCCGCCCGCGAGTTCCAGCACGGCGCCGTCGTGGCCCTCCTCCGCCCCCGGGGCGGCGAAGGCCGGCAGGATCATCTCCTCGAGCAACTGGTGCATCAGCCGGCCGCCGCCGCCGTGGGCCAGCAGCACCCTGGGGTAGCGGTCGATGGGGACGGGACACTCGAGGGAGAACTCTCGGCTCATCGGCTTCACCTGCTCAATCAGGGCGCGCGTCATCCTGCCGGCCATCATCGTCGCCCGCCCGTGCGTTCCCGGCCGGCCCTCGCGAGCCCGGCCGCCGGTACCGGTAGTAAGCCGCGCACGCCCCTTCCGAAGACACCATGGTGGCGCCCAACGGCCGCTCCGGCGTGCACCGGGCGCCAAAGGCCGGGCAGTCGGGCGGTTTCTTGACCCCTTGCAACACGAGCCCGCTGATGCACTCCCCTGCGACTTCGGCGGAGACCACGCCGGCGTCCAGGCCAAAACGGCGCTCGGCGTCGAAGGCGGCGTAGGCCGGGCGCAGCCGCAGCCCACTCCCGGGGATCTCCCCGATCCCCCGCCACGCCCGGGCCACCGGCTCGAACACCCGCTCCACCAGCGCCTGGGCCGGCAGGTTGCCCTCGCGCCTGACCGACCGGGCGTACTGGTTCTCCACTTCCGACCGGCCGGCCTCCAGCTGCCGCAGGCACATCGCCAGCCCCTGCAGGATGTCCAGGGGCTCGAAGCCGGTCACCACGATGGGCACCCGGTAGCGGCGGGCCAGCTCCTCGTACTGCGTGTACCCCATCACCGTGCACACGTGGCCGGCGGCGAGAAAGCCGTCGACCGTCCGGCCGGGGGCCGACAGGATGGCCACCAGGGCCGGGGGGACCAGCACGTGGGCCACCAGCATGGTGAAATTCCCGAGCCCCAGTTCCCGGGCGTGTTCCACGGCCATGGCGGTGGCCGGGGCCGTGGTTTCGAAGCCGACGGCGAAGAAGACCACCTGCCGGTCGGGGTTGGCCTGGGCCAGCCGGACGGCGTCCAGGGGCGAGTAGACCACCCGGATGTCGCCGCCCGCTGCCCGGGCCGCCAGCAGGTCGGTCCGGGAGCCCGGCACCCGCAGCATGTCCCCGAACGAGCACAGGACCACCTCTGGCCTGGCCGCCAGGGCGATGGCCCCGTCGATCAGCTCCACCGGCGTCACGCACACCGGGCACCCGGGACCGTGGAGCAAGGTCACCTGGGGCGGGAGCACCTGGTCGATGCCAAACCGCAGGATGGCGTGGGTCTGCCCGCCGCAGACCTCCATGACGGTCCACGGCCGGGTGACCATCCTTCGGATGGCCCTCGCGTAACGGGCGGCCGCCCGGGCGTCGCGGAACTCGTCAAGGAACTTCACGGCCCCGCCTCCCCGCCGGGTTCCGGCTCCGGTTGCGCCAGGGATTCGATCTCCTCCAGGTAGCCCAGAACCCGCCGGGCCTCGTCCGGGTCCAGCCGGCTGATGGCAAAACCGGCGTGCACGACGACGTAGTCGCCCACCCCGGCCTCGGGCACGTAGGCCAGGCAGACCTCCTTGGTGATGCCGCCGAACCGGACCTTGCCGGTGCGCATGGCGTCGTTGCCGACGCTCAGCACCTCACCGGGAATGCCCAGGCACACCTGGCGACCCCCCCTCCTCCAGCCGGGCGGCCGCGACCATGACCTGCCCCAGGGCGATGCCGCCGTCGTTGGCCGGCACCCGGCGGTGAACGTGGGGCTCGAAGCCCGCCTGCCGCAACCGCCGGCAGGTCGCGGCGGTGAGCACGGCGTTCTGGAAGCAGCCCCCGGTCAGGACCACCCGCTTCAGCGCCGCCCGCCGGGCGACGGAGACGACCAGTTCAGCCAGGCCGTTGTGGAACCGGGCGCTCACCGCGCCGGCTCCCGCGCCCGCCTCCAGGTCGGCCAGGAGCCGCCGCAGGGCGGGCTCCCAGTCCGCCTCGAGCACCTTCCCGGCCAGCCCCCCCTCTGCCTGGTCCCGCAGGGGGAAGGGGTAGGCCTCGCCCGCCTCCAGCACCGCGGGGTCGACGGCGAATTCCAGTTCCATGGCGGCCTGTCCTTCGAAGGCGTTCCGCTGGCGCAGCCCGGCCAGGGCCGCCACGGCGTCGAACAGCCGACCGGCGCTGGAGGTCAGGGGCGAGTTGGTCCCCCGCTCCAGCATGGAGCTGAGCACCCTCAACTCGGCGGGGCCAAACGCCGCCGCCAGGGCCGCCGGCAACCGCGCCGGCCACTCAAGGGCCGCCAGCGCCCCCAGGGCGCTGCGGCGGGGCTCTTCCACCGCCCGCTCGCCGCCGGGGAGCCGGAAGGGGCGCAGCCGGGCCACCCGCTCGAAGGAATCGTAGGCGCACCGCAGGAACTCGCCGCCCCACACGGTGCCGTCGGGACCGTAGCCGGAGCCGTCCCACGCCACCCCCAGCACCGGCCCCTCCAGGCCGTGCTCGGCCATGGCCGCCGCCACGTGGGCGTGGTGGTGCTGCACCCGGACCACGGGCACCCCGGCCGCGGCGGCCAGTTCCTCGGCCGCCCAGGTCGACGGGTAGTCGGGGTGGAGGTCGCAGGCGACCGCCACGGGTTCGAGCCCGTAGAACCGCCGGAGGTCGGCGATGACCCGCCGGTGGGCCTCTCGGGCCGCGGAGGTTTCCAGGTCGCCCACGTGCTGGCTCAGGATCACCTGGCCGCCCACCGAGAGCGCCACCGTGTTCTTCAGGTACCCGCCCACCGCCAGCAGCGGGGGCAGCCCGCGCCCGACGGTCACCGCGAGCGGCGCGTAACCCCTGGCGCGGCGCAAGAGCTGCACCTGGCCGTCCACCACCCGGGCCACCGAGTCGTCCACGTGGCGGACGATGGGCCGGTCGTGGAGCAGAAACGCGTCCGCAATGTCCCCCAGCCTGGCCAGACCCTCGGCGTTGTCGGTGGCGATGGGTTCCTGGCTCAGGTTGCCGCTGGTGCAGACCACCGGCCGCCCGACGGCCCGCATGAGCAGGTGGTGCAAGGGGGTGTAGGGCAGCATGACGCCCAGGCGGGGGTTGCCCGGCGCCACCGCCTCGGCCACCGCCGGCGCTCCCGGAGCCGGCGGCAGGCGCCGCCGGAGGAGCACGATGGGCGCCTGGGGCGAGGTCAGCAACTCCTCCTCGGCCGGATCCACCAGGCAGGCAGCCTTCACCTGCTCGAGCGTACAGAACATCAGCGCCAGGGGCTTGGCCTCCCGGCCCTTGCGCCGGCGCAGCCGCTCCACGGCCGCCTGGTTTGCCGCGTCGGCCAGCAACTGGAACCCGCCCAGCCCCTTGATGGCCACCACCTGGCCGGCGTGGACCCGCGCCGCCACCTCCCTCAGCACCGGCAGGGCGTCCGGCGCCGGGTCGCCGGTGGCCCGGTCGCCGGCCGCGGGGGCACCCGCCGCGCCGCCGCCCCCCGCCGTGCCACCGCCGGCGCCCCCCACCCCGCCTGGCGCCGGCACCAGCCACACCCTGGGACCGCAGGCCGGGCAGGCGATGGGCTGGGCGTGAAACCGGCGGTCACGGGGGTCGCCGTACTCCCGGGCGCAGGCCGGGCACATGGGAAACCCCTTCATGCTCGTGTTGGGGCGGTCGTAGGGTACCGCCTCGATGATGGAATACCGCGGGCCGCAGTGGGTGCAGTTGGTGAAGGGGTAGCCGTGCCGCCGCTCGGCCGGGTCCAGGATCTCCTCCAGGCAGGCGGCACAGGTGGCCGCGTCGGCGGGGACCACCGGACGGGGCGCCTCGCCCCCGGCGCTCTCGAGAATCGAAAAACCGGCCTCTCCCCGTAAAGCAAGTTCGCGCACGTCGACCCCGTCGAGCACGGCCAGGGGCGGGGCGCGATGCCGCAGGGCGTCCCGGAAGGCTTCCAGGGCCGCCTGATCACCTTCCACCTCGATGACGACCCCGTCGGGGGAGTTGCGGACCCACCCCGCCAGGCCAAGTTCGCCCGCGGTGAGGGCGACGAAGGGCCGGAAGCCGACCCCCTGGACCACCCCGGTGACCTTGAGGGCCCACCGCCGCCTCACGGCCGCTGCTCCCCGCCCCGACCCAGCAGCCCCAGGACGGCCCGGCCGGCGGCCGGCACCGCGGCCGCCACCGCCGGGCTCAGACCCGAGGTGTAGCGCTCCACGTTCCCCGCCACCACGCCCACCAGGTGGACGGGCGCGTCGCCGGACCCGATGGCCCGCGCCAGCCGGAGCGCCTCGGCCACGCCGAAGCCGTGGGAGGAGACGGGTCTCAGATCGCCCTCGGCCAGGTCTTCCGGCGCCAGGCAGACCACGGTACCGGGAGTCGCCGGCCCCAGCACGGCGTCGACGATGATCAGGCGCTCGGCGCCCTCGAGCAGGTCGGGCAGGGCGGTGGGGTCGGCGGCCGGGACCAGTTCTACCCGGAGACCCGCGCCGAGCGCGCCCGGCTCGCTACCGGGACCGCCCGAGCGGGTGTCACGCAGCCGCTGTTCGACCCACCGGACCACCGCCGGGCCCAGCGCGTCGTCACCGGCAAACGGCTGGCCGATCCCCACCACGCGGACCGGCCGGCCGCTCATTCCCGCTCCAGCCGGAGCCGGAGGAAGTGGGTGGCGCAGGAGATGCAGGGGTCGTAGTTGCGGATGGCCTGCTCGCAGCGGAGGGTAGCCTCCTCGAGCGGCAGGTCGGCCACCCGGGGAACAAGCTCCAGCAGGTCTTCCTCGATGCTGCGCTGGTTCTGGGCGGTGGGCGGCACGATGCGGGCTTCCCGCACCAGCCCGTCGGGACCCACCCGGTAACGGTGGTAGAGGATGCCCCGGGGCGCCTCGGTGCAGCCGTGGCCGGTGCCCTCCGGGACCGGCACCTCCACCCGCGGCGCGTCGGGCTCGGTGTAGGCGGCGATCAGGCGCAGCGCCTCCTCCACCGCGCAGAGCAGTTCCACGCCGCGCACCACGATGCTCATGAACGGGTTGGTGCACGGTACCGGCAGCCCCGCCTCGGCGGCCGCCGCCCGGGCACCCGGCGAGAGCCGGTCGAAGTTCAGGTTGTACCGGGCCAGGGGCCCGCAGGCGTAGGCGCCCCGCCCTCTGATGGCGGCGTGCAGCGCGTTGGAGTAGGGCACCTGCTCCTCCACCACGTGGGCCTCGAACTCCGCCACGTCGATGTCGAGCCCGCGGCTGGAAACCAGCCGGCCCTCGTTCATCGGGTACTCGTCGGGGTGGCGCAGCGCCACGAACTCGGTGTCCCGGGAGAAGTCGGGGAAGTCGAGCCCCGCCGCCCACCGGACGGTCCTGTAGGCCGCCTCGCGGGCCCACTCAAGCTCCGGCACGAAGGCCACCAGTTCCTGGCGCCTCGGAACCCGGTAAAAGCCGCCGACGCAGACGTTGATGGGGTGGATCTCCCGGCCGCCCAGCTTCGCCACGATGGCGTTGCCCAGTTTCTTGAGTCTCAGCCCCTTTTGGACCACGGCGCCGTGATCGGCGGCCATGCCGATGGCGTCGTCGTAGCCCAGAAAGTCCGGCGCGTGCAAAAGAAACACGTGCAGGGCGTGGCTCTCGATCCACTCGCCGCAATAGAGCAGCCGCCTCAGGTCCCGAAGCGGACCGGTGACCCGTACCCCCGCCGCCGCCTCCAGGGCGTGACAGGAGCTCATCTGGTAGGCCACGGGGCAGATGCCGCAGATGCGCGCGGTGATGTCGGGTACCTCGCGGAAGTGCCGGCCGCGCAGGAACCCCTCGAAGAAGCGGGGCGGCTCGAAGATGTCCAGGCGCAACTCCCGCACCCGGCCGTCCTTCAGCCTGACGGTGAGGCCGCCCTCACCCTCCACCCGGGCCAGCATGTCCACCTTGATCCGGCGGGCGCGCGTCAAGCCGGTCTCCCTCCCCCTCGGAAGGCCTCGGCCCAGGCGTTGAAGGTTCGGAAGAGCCGTTCCACCTCATCCGGCCCCCGGCCGAGTTCGGCCAGGCGGCCGGCCAGGGCCGGCGGGTTCGGGCTCTCGGCCGGACCGAAGCAGCCGTAGCAGCCCCGGTCGTAGGATGGGCACAGCGCCCCGCAGCCGGCCTGGGTCACCGGGCCGAGGCACGGCACGCCCCCGGCCACCAGCAGGCACGTGGTACCCCTGGCCTTGCACTCGGTGCAGACGCTGGTCCGCCTGAGGTTGGGCCGCCGCCCGGCCAGGTACGCGCTGATCACTTCGAGAAGCTGCCCCTTGTCGATGGGGCAGCCCCGCAGTTCCAGGTCGACCGGTACGTGGCTGGAGACCGGGGTCGACCACGCCAGGGTCTCGAGATACTCGGGCCTGGGGTATACGGCCCTGGCGTACTCGGCCACGTCGGCGAAGTTCCGCAGGGCCTGGATCCCGCCGGCGGTGGCGCAGGCGCCGATGGTCACCAGCACCCGGGCCCTGCGCCGGACCTGCAGGATCCGTTCGGCGTCGTGGGGCGTGGTGATGCTCCCCTCCACCAGGGCGAGGTCGTACGGTCCCGGCGCCATCGCCCGTGACGCCTCAGGAAAGTAGGCGATGTCCACCTGACCGGCCACGGCCAGCAATTCGTCTTCACAGTCAAGGAGGGTCAGCTGGCAGCCGTCGCAGGAGGCGAACTTGAACACCGCCAGCCTGGGCTTTGAGCGTTTCATGGCTCTCGCTTCCCCAACCAGTCCCGGATCCGGTCGGTCCTGAACACCGGCCCGTCGTGACATACGAATACCGGGCCCAACTGGCAGTGCCCGCAGGTCCCCACCCCGCACTTCATGTTCCGCTCCAGGGAGACGTAGGTCCGGTGGTCCGGCACGCCCCGCTTCTCCAGTTCCAACAGCGTGAACCTGATCATCACCTCGGGCCCGCAGACCAGGGCGACGGTGGCCTCGGGGCGGAAGGCGGCCTGCTGGAAAAGCGCGGTGACCACGCCCACGTTGCCCCGCCAGCGGGCGTCGGGCCGGTCCACGGTGACCAGGACGTCCAGGTCGAACCGGCCCCGCCACCGCTCGAGGTCACGGCGGTAGAGCAGTTCGGCCCGGGACCGGGCCCCGTAGAGGAGCACCACCCGGTCGTAGTCGGCCCGGTTGGAAAGCACGTGGTACAAAACGGGCCGCAGCGGCGCCAGGCCGATGCCGCCGGCCGCCACCACCAGGTCCCGGCCCCGGGCCTCTTCCACCGGCCAGGCCGTCCCGAAGGGGCCCCGCAGGCCCACCACCTGCCCGGGCCGGCTGCCGGCAAGGGCCCGCGTGACGGCCCCCACCGCCCGCACCGTGTGCACCAGGCGTTCGGGGCGGGCCGGGTCGCCGCTGATGGAGATGGGGACCTCCCCGATGCCGAAGGCGTAGACCATGTTGAACTGGCCCGGCCGGAAGGCCGGCAGGCCTGGCCGGTCCGGCTCCAGGCTTAGCGTCCAGGTGTCCGGCGTCTCCCGGCGGACCCCCAGGACCTTCGCGGTGACCGGCACCATGGGCTCGAGCACTGGCTGGGGTACCGCCATGTTTCTCTCCTCTCCCCTAGCGGCGCCGAAACATGTCCAGGATCTGCAGGCGGGCCGCTTCGAGCCGGCCGGCCAGCATGCCCACCAGCCGCCGCAGGAGGTGAAAGCCGAGTTCCGGGTCGGACTCGCAGGCCGCCCGCAGCGGCTCACCGTCAATCAGGATCACCCGGGTGGGCTCCAGCGCCCGCCCGTCAAACCGGAGCCGGTGGGGTGGGATCAACCACGACCAGCCAACCGCCTCCCCGGGCCCGACCGTCTGCACCGGCGCCGGTCCCCGGTCGGGGGTGTGAAGCTCCACCGAAACCCGGCCCGACCGGACCAGGTACAGGCCGGTCGCCGGGCCGCCCTCGCGGAACAGCAGCTCGCCCCGGCCGAACTCGAGCTCGCGGCTCCAGGCGGCCAGGGTGCGCAGGTGCTCCGGCGACAGGTTCTGCAGGAACGGGTGCTCCCCCAGAACCTCCGGCGGCACCTTTGTCATACCCCGTTCCCCCTCTCTCCGCCCGCCCGGAGGGCCCGCACCTCGGCGGTGAGGTCGATGCCCACCGGGCACCACGTGATGCACTGGCCGCAGCCCACGCAGCCTGACGTGCCGAACTGGTCGTGCCAGGTGGCCAGCTTGTGGGTGAGCCACTGCCGGTACCTGCTCTTGACTGAAGCCCGGACCGGGCCGCCGTGAATGTAGCTGAAGTCCACGGAGAAGCAGGAGTCCCACCGCCGCCGGCGCTCGGCACGCCCTCCGGCAAGGTCGGTGGCGTCGGTGACCGTCGTGCAGAAACAGGTGGGGCAGACGCTGGTGCAGTTGGCACAGGCCAGGCAGCGCTCGGCCACCCGGTCCCAGTGGTCGGCCTCGAACTTCTCGTACAAGAGTTCCTTCACGCCGCCGGCGTCCAGCCGCCGGCCCATCGCCTCCGCCGCCTTTTGCAGCAGCACCCGGGCGGCCGCCACCTCGTCTTTCTCAGCCTGCCGGTGGGGCACGCCTGACAGGACGGCCCGGCCCGCCTCGCTCCCCGCCTCCACCAGAAACCTGTGGGCCCCATCGGTCACCAGTTCGGTGAGGGCCAGGTCGTAACCGGCGGTGGCGGCCGGGCCCGTCCCCATGGACGCGCAGAAACAGGTGCCGCCGGCTTCGGTGCAGTTGACGGCCACGATGAAGGCCCGTTCCCGGGCGGCCCGGTAGCGGGGATCGGGATAAGGCCCCCCAGCCACCACCCGATCGAGCCGGAGCAGGCCATGAAGCTGGCATGGCCGCACGCCCAGGAGGGCACGGCGCGGCGGGTCGGCGGCCGGCTCGGCCTCCACCCGGAAGCCGTCCTCCATGCGCCTGGCCTGCCACAACCGGAGTTCCGGCGGCCAGAAGAACCGCTTCCAGCCGGTGGGCCCGGACCGGTGGCCAAAGATGGCCCCGTCCCGGCGGCGGACCAGCCTGTAGCTGCCGGGAGCCTGCTCGTCCCCCCAGCCGGCCGCAAGGGCATCCGGCCCGTCCACCGCGTCGTAAACGACGGCGCCGTCACGGACGGTGGGTCCGATGACCTGGTAGCCACGGGTCGTGAGCGCTGAAAACAGTTGCCCGAGATCCCCGGCGGCCATGACCGCCGGGACGGCGGGCGACGCGGAACGGCTTGCAGCAGGGCGGGCAGGCACCCTGTCACCCCTCCCTTCAATTATCGGGAGAAACGCGCCGCCGGACACACATCCGGGTCCAGATGGCGGGGGCACGCCCGGCCGCGGACCGGTTCCCGCCGCCGCACTCCCATTCCGGCCAGGGAATAGGATGCTCGCGAAACGGCCCCTCCACCGGGGCACGACGGGGGGACGCGCGATCGTGGTCGAAGTGATGCCCATCGCCGTCGGCGGGCACACCGCCGTCGGCGTCAAGGTGGAACTCCCCAAGACCCGCTTCATCGCCATCGCCACGCCCCGGGGCTACATCGCCTGCGGCGCGCTGGACGTGGCGCTGCTCGACGAGAAGCTGGGCGACCGCCGCGTCATCGCCGGCCGGGCGCTGGGCGTCCGGAGTTTCGGCGACCTCCTGGAGCGGCCGCTCGAGCGGGTGACCCTGGAGGCGGAGGCCCTGGGAATCCGGCCGGGGATGCCGGGCAAAGAAGCCCTCGCCAGGATGTTCTGAAGCCTTATAATATCGGCAGACCGACCCGCGGGCGGGGGTTTGCCGTTGAAGAGGCTGTCGGAACTCTACTGGGACGTCACGCAGGAGGAATTCCTCAGCCTGGAGGAGTTTCTCCGGCGGGTGAAGGACGGGCGGTACGGGACCTACCCGCCGGAGGACATCGTCTCCTTCCTCCGGGAAGTGGAAGCCAACATCCTGGCCAACATCGACCTCAAGCTCGAGGAAGCCCCGCAACTGGCCCCGTTGCGGGAGGACCGGATCCGGGAAACCAAGCAGCTGATCGAGGACCTGATCACCCGGTACGGACGGGCCTGGCCCGCCGGGGCCCGCCGCTGGGAGGCGCCGCCTTGACCCATAACCCCGCGGACCGAGCGTTCGAGAGCTTTCTGGAGGGCTTCATTCCACGGCAGCAAGAACTGCAGACGGCGGTCGCCAGGGCCGGCTGGGAGTTGGCCACCACCGGGACGGCCGAGGCCCGAGCCAGGCTGGCCGAGCGGGCCCAGGCCCACCTGACCTTCATGGCCGACCCCGCCAGCTTCGCCACGGTTCGCGACTTTCACCAGCGGGCCGACATCAGCGACCCGGTCTTGCGGCGGCTGGCCAGGCGGCTGTATCTCTCCCTGCTGGGAGCCTCCATGTCGCCCGCCGACATCCACGAACTGGTGGCCAGGACCACCGAGATCACCGGCGACTTCAACAACTTCCGCGCCGAGTTCGGGGGCCGGCAGGTCTCCGACAACGACCTCAACCGGATTCTGGAGCAGGAAACCGACTCAGACGTTCGCCGCCGGGCCTGGGAGGCGTCCAAGCAGATCGGCACCATGGTTGCCCCCAAGGTCCGCACCCTGGCCCGGCTCCGTAACCGCATCGCCCGGGAGAAGGGTTTCCGGGACCACTTCCAGCTTGGCCTGACCCTTCAGGAACTGGACGAGGCCTGGCTGCTGGAACTGTTCGACGCGCTGCGCCGCCGGACACGGGAGGCCTATGCCAGGGGCAAGGCCCGGCTCGACGCCCGCCTGGCCCGGCGCTTTGGCGTCGAGCCTGACGCCATCATGCCGTGGCACTACGCGGACCCGTTCTTCCAGTCCGCGCCGGCCGCCGGCCGGGAGGACCTGGACCCCGTCTTCGAAAACCGCGAGCTCCTGGAACTGGCCCGCCGTTACTACCAGGGGGTCGGCCTGGAGGTCGACGACATCCTGGCCCGCTCGGACCTGTACGAGCGGGAGGGCAAGAACCAGCACGCTTTCTGCACCGACATCGACCGGGAGGGCGACGTCCGCATCCTGTGCAACCTGCGGCCGACCCACCGCTGGATGGCCACTCTGCTCCACGAACTCGGGCACGGGGTGTACGACCGTTACCTGGACCGGAACCTCCCCTACCCCCTGCGCACGCCGGCCCATGCCTCCACCACCGAGGCCGTCGCCGTGCTGTTCGGGGCCCAGGCGGGCAACGCCCGCTGGCTCACGGTGATCGCCGGGGTGCCCGAGGCGGAGGCTCACGCCCTGGCCGGACCCCTCCGGGAACGGGAGAGCCTGAACCAGCTGATCTTCGCCCGCTGGTGCATGGTAGTGGTCCGGTTCGAGCAGTCGCTGTACCAGGACCCCGAGGGTGACCTGGACCACCGGTGGTGGGAACTGGTCACCGAACTGCAGGGCGTGCCCCGGCCCGACGGGCGCCGCGCCCCCGACTGGGCGGCCAAGATCCACGTGGCCAACTACCCGGTCTACTACCAGAGCTACCTGCTGGGCGAACTCCAGGCCGCCCAGTTGCGGGCCGCCCTGCGGGAAACCACCGGGGTCCCGGACCTGGTGGACCGGCCCCAGGTGGGTGAGTTCCTGGTGGACCGGGTGTTCAGCCACGGCGCCCGCTACCCGTGGACCGAACTTGTGGAAGTGGCCACCGGCCGGCCCCTTTCGCCGGTGGCCTACGCGGCGGAGTTCATCGACGCCTGAGACCAGACCGGCTCGCCGGGTCGACAGGAAACGGCAGCGGTGTGCCGAATGGAGCCGCATACTTTCCGTGTGAACCCGGATCCGCCGGGAACCCGTACGACAGAGGAGGACTCCGCCGCTTGCTGGTACTGGTGCTGGTCTTCGGGTACCTGCTGGGCTCCGTCCCGGTGGGGCTCATCGCCGTGCGCCTGGCCCGCGGGGTCGACGTCCGGAACTTTGGCAGCGGCAACATCGGCGCCGCCAACGTGTTCCGGGTGGCCGGGCCCTGGGTGGGCGGCACCGTTCTGACCCTGGACGCGGCCAAGGGCGCCCTGGCGGTGCTGGTGGCCGGGTGGTCCGGCCTCTCGCCGGCCGGCGTGGTGGCGGCGGGCCTGGCGGCCATCGCCGGCCACAACTGGTCGGTGTTCCTCCGCTTCCGGGGCGGCAAGGGCGTGGCCACGGGGCTCGGGGTCGTGGCGGGCCTGGCCCCGGCGGCGGCCGCCATCGTCCTGGTGCTCTGGGTGCTCCTGGTGCTGGCCACCGGGTACTCCTCGGTCGGCTCGATGGGCGCCGCGGTGGCCGCGCCGCTGCTCATGTGGACGCTGGGCGGGCCCCCCGCCTACGTGGCCCTCGCGGCGGCCGGGGCCGGCCTGGTGCTGGTCCGGCACCGGGCCAACATCGGGCGGCTCATCAGGGGCGAAGAGATCAAGCTGTTCGCTGGTCGCCGACGGTGACGGGCACCTCGGTGATGCGCCCGTTGACGATCCTGAACCCTCGCAGCACGGGCCGGCCGGGGTCGGCCAGCGACAGGATGAGGTACACGGCGTCCGGATAAAAGGCCAGCTGCACGTCGGTTAGCGAGGGATACGCCTCGGTGGCCGGGTGGGTGTGGAAGATGGCCAGCAGGCTCAGGCCTTCCCGCTCCAGGTCCATCGTGATGTCCAGCAGGTCCCGGGGGTCGATGGCGTACCGGACCTGGCTCTGCTCGGCGTTTCTGGCCGGGTAGAACCGGGTGGGCGAGCCGTTTTTGCCTGCCACGATGCCGCAGGCCTCCAGCGGAGCCCACCGCCGCCCGTGCTCCACCATGGCCCGCCACATTTCCAGGGGAATTTCCAGGCCCATCCAGCGTGTCGGGCGGTCTTCCAACTCGATCCCCCCGCCTAGCCCTGGTGCTGGGTGATCAGGCTGGCGTACCGGTCGCCGATGTCGGGCAGCACGGCGACCACCACCGCGTCCGGGTCCAGGTCGCGGCTGGCCTTGAGCGCGGCGTGGACGGCGGCCCCCGACGACGGTCCCACCAGCAGACCTTCCTCCCGCGCCAGCCGCCGGGACATGGCAAAGGCCTCGTGGTCCTGGACGGCGATGACCCGGTCGATGAGGGAACGGTCCAGCACGCCCGGGACGAACCCCGCCCCCAGCCCCTGGATGGCATGGGGGCCCGGCCGGCCGCCCGACAGAACCGCCGACCGGGCCGGCTCTACGGCCACCACCATCAGGTCGGGCAGGCGCTCCTTCAGGTAGCGGCCGGCGCCGGTGAGGGTGCCACCGGTGCCCACGCCCGCCACCAGCATGTCCAGGCGGCCTCCCGTGGCCCGCCAGATCTCGGGGCCGGTGGTGCGGTAGTGGACGTCCGGGTTGGCGGGGTTCTCGAACTGGCGGGTCCAGAAATAGCCACGGGTGCGGACCAGCTCCTCGGCGGCGAAGACGGCGCCGGTCATCCCCTCGATGGCCGGCGTCAGCACCAGTTCCACCCCGCACCACGAGAAGAGCGCCCGGCGCTCGGCCGACATGTCCTCGGGCATGGTCAGCACCAGGCGATAGCCCCTGGCCGCCGCCACCACCGCCAGCCCCAGCCCGGTGTTGCCGCTGGTGGCCTCGACCAGGGTGTCGCCGGGCCTGATGAGACCTCGGGCCTCGGCGTCCTCCACCATGGCCAGGGCGATCCGGTCCTTCACGCTGCCCCCGGGGTTGAAGCCTTCCAGCTTCCCCAGGACCGCCGGCCCGTCGTGGCCGGCCACCCGGTTGAGGCGCACCAGGGGGGTGCGGCCGATCAGGGCCTGGGCGTCAGTGGTAATCCCGGCCTGGGCCAGCTTTTCCGCCATCAGCCTTTCCCGTTCCCCTCTTGGGCCTGGTCCGGCTCGAACTCCACCGGCAGCCGGTGATTCAGCCAGGCGAAGATGCCACCCTTGAGATTGTAAGCCCGGTCGAAGCCGGCCCGGCGGAGCTTCTCCACCACGCTGCCCGACCGCTCGCCCACGTTGCAGACGAACACCGTGTCCCGGCCGGGGTCGAGTTCGGCCAGGCGCTCGGGCACGCTGTTCATGGGAATGGACCTGGAACCGGGGATCTTTCCCAGGGCCGCGAGTTCCCAGGCCTCCCGCACGTCGACGACGGCGATCTCGCCCCGGTCCAGCCGCTCCTTCACCTCGGCCGGCGGCAGGTCCCACCGGACCCAGGGCTTGTCGGCGACGGCCGGGGTAGCCGCTTCGGCCTGGGCGTGCCGGCGCCCGGGCAGGCCGCAGAACTCCTCGTAGTCGATGAGTTCGGTGATGGTGGGCCGGTCGCCGCATACCGGGCAGTCGCGGTTCCGCGCCCAGTTCAGCACCTGATACTCGGCGGTCAGCGCGTCGTAGAGCAGAAGTCTGGACGCCAGCGGCTCCCCGATGCCCAGCAGCACCTTGATGGCCTCGATGGCCTGGAGCGTGCCCATGTGGCCGGCCAGGGCGCCGATGATCCCGGCCTGGGCGCAACTGGGCACCGTCCCCGGCGGGGGCGGCTGCGGGAAGAGGCAGCGGTAGCAGCCCCTGCCCGGCAGGAAGACGGTCGCCTGCCCTTCAAACCGGAGGATCGCCGCGTCCACCAGGGGCTTCTTCAGGAGCACGCAGGCGTCGTTCAGCAGGTAGCGGGTGGGGAAGTTGTCGCAGCCGTTGACCACCAGATCGTAGTCCTTGATGATCTCCAGCGCGTTGTCGGAGGTGATGAGGGTCCGGTGCTCGATCACCTGCACGTCGGGGTTCAGGTCCTCCAGGTGCCGCCGGGCGGACCGGGTCTTGGGACGGCCCAGGTCCCGGTCGAAGTGGAGGATCTGCCGCTGCAGGTTGGACCGGTCCACCACGTCGGCGTCGACGACGCCGATGGTCCCGACGCCGGCCGCGGCAAGATAGATGGAGGCGGGACTGCCCAGCCCGCCGGCGCCGACCACCAGAACCCGGGAGTCCAGCAGCTTTCGCTGGCCCTCCAGCCCCACTTCCGGCAGGCGGATGTGGCGGCTATAACGCTCGAGTTGCTCCTCGGTGAGGAGCGGGGCCTGGAGGGTCTGGCCGCTGCCGCCGGCCATGGCCGGGATGAGGGCCACGTCGTCGCCGTCGCGCAGCGGGGTTTCGGCCCCCTGCAGCGACCTGATCTCCTGCCGGTTGACGTAAACGTTCAGGTGGCCGGGAATGGACCCGTCCCCGTTCAGGATCCGGTCTCCCAGGCCGTCATAGCGCCTGGCAAGCACCGACAGCAACTCGCCCAC
>DYFQ01000064.1 GCA_020725105.1 Symbiobacterium thermophilum | reverse complement strand
GGGTGGACCTGGTGGTGGACGGTGGGCCCGCCAGGGTCGGAGTGGAGTCCACCGTCATCGACCTGAGCCGCGAACCGCCCGTGCTGCTGCGGCCGGGGGGCGTCACCCTGGAGCGCCTGCGGGCCGCGGTGGGCGGGGTTGAGGTGGACCCCGCCGTGTGGGCCGAGGGGGTCGTGGCCACCGCCCGGGCACCCGGCATGAAGTACCGGCACTACGCGCCCCGGGCGGGGCTGGTGCTGGTGGAGGGGCCGCCCGAGGCCGCGGCGGCCGAGGCGGTCCGGCTGGTGAGGGAACTGGCGGCCGGTGGCGCCCGGGTCGGCGTGCTGGCCGTGGCGGAGGACGCGGCCGCCTTCCGCGCCCTCGGGCCGGAAGTGGTGGTGGAGACCCCCGGGAGTCGCGGCGACCTGGCCGCCGTCGCCACGCGGCTCTTCGACGCCCTGCGGCGGCTTGACAGTAGCGGCGTGGACTGGATCGTGGCCCAGGGCGTGCCCGGCACCGGGCTGGGGCTGGCCATTCTCAACCGCCTGCGCAAGGCGGCCGAGCGGGTGGTCCGGGCCGGGCCGTGAGGCGCGACCGGTGGGTGCGGCCAGAAGCTGGCCACGGTATACTTGGAGCAAGGTCGCGGGCGGCAGGTGATACGGAGAGTGGCCAAACGGATCCTGTTCGTGTGCTCCGGCAACACGTGCCGCAGCCCGATGGCGGAAACGCTGCTCCGGAGCATGCTCGAGGCCAGGCTGGGCCGGCTGCCCTCCGGCCTGGAGGTTACCTCCGGCGGCGTCTCCGCCGTGCCCGGCGCCTCGCCCACCGTCCAGGCGGTCATGGTCATGGCCGAGCGGGGCCTGGACCTCTCCACCCACAAGGCCAGGCAGGTGACGGCGGACATGGTCCGCCAGGCCGACCTGGTGCTCACGATGACCCGGAGCCACCGGGAAGCCCTGCTGAAGCTGGCCCCTGAAGCCGCCGGCCGGGTCTTCGTCCTCAACGAGTACTGCCGCGGGGCGGCCGGCCGCCGGACCCACGGCCGGCTCGAACCCCGGGCCGTGCCCGGAGACGGGTCCGGCCCGTGCTCCGAAGACCAGGCAGCCGACCCGGACCAGCCGGCCGACCCGGACATCGCCGACCCCTTCGGCGGGAGCTTCGAGACGTACCAGGAGACGGCCCAGGCGATCGAGGCCGCCCTGGGGCCGGTGGTGGCCGCCCTCGTCACCGAACTGGCCGAGGCTCAGGACGCGGCGGGCCAGCCAGGAGAGGATGCCGGGACCAGAGACCCAGAACAGGAGGCTTCCGGGTCATGATCGCCGTCGGGTCCGACCACGCCGGCTTCCGGTTGAAGGGAATCATTCTCGACTTTTTGAGGCAACGGGGGGTGCCTTGCCGGGACCTGGGAACCACCGGGACGGACGCCGCGGACTACCCCGACTTCGCCCGCGCGGTTGCCGAGGCCGTCCGGCGGGGCGAGTGCTCGCGGGGTATCGTCATCTGCGGCACCGGTATCGGGACGTCGATCGCCGCCAACAAGGTGCCCGGCATCCGGGCGGCCCTCTGTGCCGACCCGTACTCGGCCCGGATGAGCCGGGAGCACAACGACGCCAACGTGTTGTGCCTCGGGGAGCGGGTGGTCGGCCCCGGCCTGGCCCTGGCCATCGTCGAGACCTGGCTGGAGGCCGAGTTCACCGGAGGGCGCCACCGCCGCCGGGTGGACAAGATCGCCGCCATCGAACGGGACTACGCGTCGGAGCACGCGACGCTTGAGGGGGCCGGCGACCGGCGCTCCGGTTGACCGGTCCAGACCGGGGGAGGAGAAGCTCATGCGCCACCGGGCTACCCTGCCCGAGGCCGACCTGGACGTGGCCGTGAGGCCGGGGCCGCCGCTGGAAGAGGTCGATCCTGAGGTCCACGCCGCCATCCGGGACGAGGCGCGCCGCCAGTCGTCGGTGCTGGGACTGATCGCCTCGGAGAACCACGTGAGCCGGGCGGTGCTGGAAGCCGAGGCCACGGTGCTCACCAACAAGTACGCCGAAGGTTACCCCGGCCGCCGGTACTACGGCGGCTGCCAGTTCGTCGACGTCGTGGAAGACCTGGCCAGGCGGCGGGCCGTCGAGCTGTTCGGTGCCGATCACGCCAACGTCCAACCCCACGCCGGCGCCCCGGCCAACCTGGCCGTCTACTTCGCCTTCGCCAGGCCCGGCGACACGCTCCTCGGGATGCGGCTGGACCACGGCGGCCACCTGACCCACGGTAGCCCGGTAAACCTGTCAGGCGCCTGGTTCCGGTTCGTGCACTACGGCGTGAACCGCGAGACCGAGCGGGTGGACTACGCTGAGGTACGGCGGCTGGCCCGGGAACACCGGCCCCGCATCATCATCGCCGGCCACTCCGCCTACCCGCGCCACCTTGATTTCGGGGCGTTCCGCGAGATCGCCGACGAGGTGGGAGCGCTGCTGCTGGTGGACATGGCCCACTTTGCCGGGCTGGTGGCCGCCGGCGTGCACCCCAGCCCCGTACCCCACGCCGACGTGGTGACGACCACCACCCACAAGACGCTGCGCGGGCCGCGGGGGGCCATCATCCTCTGCCGGTCCGAGCACGCGGCCGCCATCGACAAGGCGGTCTTCCCGGGCCTCCAGGGTGGCCCGCTCATGCACGTCATCGCCGCCAAGGCCGTCTGCCTGAAGGAGGCCATGACCCCGGAGTTCCGGGCCTACCAGCGGCAGATCCTGCGGAACGCCGCCCGGCTGGCCGAAGGTCTCGCCCGGCGTGGCTTCCGCCTGGTGAGCGGCGGCACCGACAACCACCTGATGCTGGTAGACCTGGGCAACCGGGGTCTCACCGGCCGGCAGGCCGAGACGGCGCTGGACCGGGTGGGGATCATCGTCAACAAGAACATGATCCCCTTCGACCCCGAGAAGCCGTGGGTGACCTCGGGCATCCGCATCGGCACGCCGGCAGTGACCACCAGGGGCATGGGCGAGGCCGAGATGGACCTCATTGCCGGGTTGATCGACCGGACCCTGGCCGACGCGGCCGGGCCCGGCGACCCCGGCGTGAGGGCAGGGATCGCCGGCCAGGTGCAAGAACTCTGCCGGAGCTTTCCGATTCCCGGCTGAACCGGTCCGGCCGTCCCTTTGACCGGACCGTCAGGCCCCGGTAGAATTTGTCTCGTGCGTCCTGCCGCCCGGGGGTGAAACGCGGCAGGAATCATGACCGTTGGCTGGGAAAACGACGTGTTGCGGCTGCTGCTTGGACAGGTGTGGGACAGGCCCCGGGTCCGGGGCCGGACCAGCACCGGGGGTCGGCGGGCCCGGTGACGGGCACGGCCGCAGGGGGAGGACGATCCCGAGTTGGCCCCGACGCTGGTCCCATATGTGGTGACTTTTGGCATCGCCTGCGTCGCAGCGTATACCCTGACACCCCTTGCCCGCCGGCTTGCTGTCCGCGTCGGCGCCCTGCACCCTCCCGAACCAAGAAGCGTCCACACCCGGCCGACCCCGTTTCTCGGTGGCCTTGCCATTTACCTGGCCTTCTGGGTAGCCATCCTCGCCGTGGCGGGCCTGGGGGAGCCTGAAACCCTGGGCCTCCTGATCGGCGGCACGCTGATCCTGGGCGTCGGCCTTTGGGACGATACCGGCAAGCGGGCGGGCCGGCCATTGCGGGCCGGCGTCAAACTGGCCGGTCAGGCGGTGGCGGCCGCCGTCGCGCTGGGCTTCGGGGTGCGGATCGAGTGGGTGACCAATCCCTGGGGCGGGATGATCTTCACCGGGGTCTGGGGCATACCCCTGACCGTGCTGTGGATCCTGGCCGTGGTCAACGTGGTGAACCTGGTCGACGGGCTTGACGGCCTGGCGGCGGGGATCATCGCCATCGCCGCCGTGACCCTGGTCTTCATCGGCATCACCACCGGTCAGGCCGCCCCGCTGGGAGTGTTCCTGGCGGCGGGACTGGCCGGCGGCGCGGCCGGCTTTCTCCCCTACAACTTCAACCCGGCCAAGATCTTCATGGGCGACACCGGCTCCCTTTTCGTGGGGTACGTGCTGGCGGTCGCGGCGGTGGAGGGCACCCTGAAGTCGGCGGCCACGGTCGGGCTGGGCGTGCCGCTCCTGGCCCTGGGCGTGCCCATCCTGGACACCGCCTTCGCCATCGTCCGGCGGACGGCCAACGGCCGGCCCATCTACGAGGCCGACCGGGACCACCTCCACCACCGGCTGCTGGCGGCGGGGCTCACCCACCGCCAGGCGGTGCTCCTCATCTGGCTGGTGTCGGCCTTTTTCGGGGTTTCTGCCTTCGCCCTGGTGAAGGTGGGGTTGGCCCCGGCGGCCACGGTGGTGCTGCTGTTGTTCGCCATGGTGTTTCTGGGAGCGCGCAAGGTTGGGCTGCTCGCCATCCGTCCCTCGCGGCACCTGCGGCACTGAGATGGGACCCGCCCGCAAGGTCCTGGTGGTCTTCGGCACCCGTCCCGAGGCCATCAAGCTCGCTCCGGTGGTCCACGCCCTCGGGCGCGACCCCGCCTTCGAACCGGTCGTCTGCGTCACGGCGCAACACCGGGAGATGCTGGACCAGGTTCTCGATCACTTTTCCATCGTCCCCCACCACGACCTGGACATCATGGAACCCCGCCAGTCACTGACCCGGGTGACGGTGAAGAGCCTGGAGGGGCTGGAAACCGTCCTTGCCCGGGAACGGCCGGCCATGGTGCTGGTGCACGGCGACGCGGCCGCAGCTTTCGCGGGCAGCCTGGCCGCGTTCTACCAGAAGATCCCCGTGGGGCACGTGGAGGCCGGTCTGCGGACTTACCGCCGCTACGAACCCTTCCCCGAGGAGATGTACCGGCGCCTGGCGGACGTCGTGTCAGAACTCCACTTCGCCCCCACCCCCGTGGCCAGGCAAAACCTCCTGCGCGAGGGCGTGCCGGCGGCCGGGATTCACGTGACGGGCAATACCGTCATCGACGCGCTGCTGGCCACGGTGCGGCCGGGATACAGGTTTTCCGATCCCGGGGTGGCCGGGGCCGTGGAGGCCGCTTCGGCCGCCGGCCGCCGTGTGATCCTGGTGGAATGCCACCGCCGGGAGAACTGGGGCCGGCCGATGGACGGCATCTTCAGCGCCCTGCGGGACCTCGCGCGCCGCCGCCGCGACGTGGAACTCCTGGTGTCGGCCCACCGCAACCCCGAGGCCGGCGACGTGGCCCGACGCTGGCTGGCCGGCGAACCCCGGGTGCACCTGTTCGGGCCGCTGCCCTACCCCGAGTGGGCCAACCTGATGGCCCGCGCCCGGTTCATGGTAACCGACTCCGGGGGCCACCAGGAGGAGGCACCCGCCCTGGGAACGCCGGTCCTGCTCTGCCGGGCGGCGACGGAACGCCCCGAAGCCATCGAGGCGGGCACCGTCCGCCTGGTCGGCACGGACGGCGGGCGAATCATCGCCGCTTGCGAGGAGCTGCTGGACGACCCGGCGGCCTACGAGCGGATGGCCCGGGCGAAGAACCCCTTCGGCGACGGCCGGGCCGCGGGCCGCATCGTGCAGGCGCTGCGCTACGCCTTCGGCCTGCGTTCGAGACGTCCCTCAGACTTCCGGCCCGGCCACGACACCGCCGGCCGCAGCCGGCGGGCTGGCACCGCCTCCTCATTCCCGGCAGCCGAACGCTGAAGCTCGCGGCGGCTGCCGATACCAGAATTAGCAAAACGCCAGCTTGGATTGTTTCCCGGACGCATTGAGACCGGCGGTCGCCGCCCATACTATGTCCGTCAGGCCAGTTAAACCGCAGCCGTCGCCGTCGGTCGCGTCCGGCCGGCATGGCTAGCCAACTGCCGCAGGAGGCCCCGGACTTGGAGAAATTTGTGATCTACGGTGCCCGGCCCCTGGCCGGCCGGGTACGGGTTGACGGCTCCAAGAACGCCGTATTGCCCATGCTGGCCGCGGCGCTGCTCGCGGACACGCCGACCACGCTGCTGGAAGTCCCCCAGCTTCAGGACGTGGTCACCATGAGCCGGGTGCTGACCGCCCTGGGGGCCGACGTGCGGCTGGAGGGTGGCGGGCGGCGGCTGGTGGTACGGCCCCACGGGCTGAACAGCTTCGAGGCCCCGGCCGCCCTGGTGCGGAAGATGCGCGCTTCCTTTCTGGTCACCGGGCCGCTGCTGGCCAGGTTCGGCCGGGTCCGCATCGCGTTACCGGGCGGCTGCGCCATCGGGGTCCGCCCCATCGACCTGCACCTCAAGGCCTTCAAGGCGCTGGGCGCCGAGATCAGGCTGGGCGAGGGTTGCATCGAGGTCCAGGCGCGGCGGTTGCGGGGGGCCCGGATCTACCTGGATTATCCGTCGGTGGGCGCCACCGAGCAGGTGCTCATGACCGCGTGCCTGGCCGAGGGGACGACCGTGGTGGAAGACGCCGCCGAGGAGCCCGAGGTGGTGGACCTGGCCGCCTGCCTGCGGTCCATGGGCGCCCGCATCCAGGGGGCGGGGACCAAGGTCATCAGGATCGAGGGCGTCCGTTCACTCCAGGGCGCCCGTCACGCCACCATCCCCGACCGGATCGAGGCCGGCACCTACATGGTGGCGGCGGCCATGACCGGCGGCGAGGTGTTTGTCGACAACGTTGTCCCGGAGCACATAAAGGCGATCAGCGCCAAGTTGAAGGAGATGGGGGCCGAGATCACAGAGTATTCGACCGGCGTTCAGGTGCGGGCCCGCCGGGGTGAACTGCGGGCCACCGACCTGAAAACCCAGCCCTACCCCGGTTTTCCCACCGACCTCCAGCCCCAGTTCATGGCGCTGTTGAGCGTGGCGCGGGGCACCAGCCTGCTCACGGAGACCGTCTTTGAAAACCGGTTCCTGCACGTGGCCGAACTGCGCCGCATGGGCGCCCGGATCCACCTGGAGGGGCGGTCGGCGGTGATCCAGGGTCCGGCGGACCTCTCCGGGGCCGAGGTGCACGCCACCGACCTCCGGGCCGGTGCGGCGCTGGTACTGGCCGGCCTCGCCGCCCGGGGACGAACGGAGGTCTGGGGCGTCGAGCACGTCGACCGGGGCTACGTGGATCTGGAGGGCAAGCTCTCCCGGCTTGGCGCGCTCATCTCCCGCGAACCGCTACGCGCGGAGGAACTGGCCAGAGCCAGGCCGCCCGAACCGGTGCCCGAATGGCTGGGGCGGCATGTAACCCTTCCCGCCGCCGTAAAGTAGGACTGCCGGGACTGGTTCCCTCAGCGTCGTGTGCCGGGAGGACCGGGTGGGACGCGTTCTTGCCGGCTTCGTCCTCGTGCTGTTCGGCCTTCTCGTGCTGCTGCCCGCGCTGGTCGTCAAGGGTTGCGGCGCGGCCTACCGGCCCCCTTCCGAGGGACAGGCCTCCCCGGCCCGCGTGGAGCGGCCGGTCCGCGTCTACCTGACCGACGAGGACCGGGTGGTCGTCATGGACCTGGAGGAATACGTCAAAGGGGTCGTGGCGGCCGAGATGCCCGCGGCCTTCGAACTGGAGGCGCTCAAGGCCCAGGCGGTCATCGCCCGCACCTACGCCGTCCGGCGCGTCCGGCGCTACGGTGGGACCGGCTGCCCCGGCCGGGTGGATGCCGACCTGTGTACCTCGGCCGCCTCGCATCAGGCCTGGACCTCGCGGGCGGCCCTGGCTGACCGCTGGGGCGAGGACTTCGACACCTTGTGGCAGCGCATCGAGCAGGCAACCGAGGCAACGCGCGGCATCATCCTGGTCTACGGTGGCGTGCCCATCGACCCCGTCTACCATTCCACGTCTGGCGGCCACACGGCGGCGGCGGAGGACGTCTGGGGCGACCCCGTGCCCTACCTCCGGCCGGTGCCCTCGCCCGGTGAGGAGGAAGCGCCGCGGTACAGGGCGGTCGTCGGACTCTCCCTGACCGAGGTCGAAAGCAAGCTCGGGCTGGCCCCGGACACCCTGCGCCGGGCGGCGGCCGCCGGGCAGCCCCTCTTCCGCGTGGTCGAAGCCTCGGGCCACGGGCGCGCCAGGGCGGTGGAGGTGGCCGGAAAACTCTGGCGGGGAACTGACTTTC
>DYFQ01000063.1 GCA_020725105.1 Symbiobacterium thermophilum | reverse complement strand
CCCGGGTCCGGAGGAAAGCTAGACCGGCAGGTCAAAGCCTGGTCTGCGGGGGCCCGGCCCGCCAGCTGCCCGTGCCTGGGAGGACCGGTGCCTCGCGGGCGAGGAGGAAGGCGTGTTGGCTGGCGGCGGACCCGTGCCACCCATGCAGCGGTTCGATCCCCGGAACCTCGACCCGAAACCGACCATCGTCGGCGAGGGGACCATCGGCGGGAAAGCCCGGGGCTTTCTGTTCGCGCGGGAAGTGTGCCGGCGGGAGCCGTTCCGAGGCGCCCGCCAGATCCGGTTTCCCGAGAGCGCGTTCATCGCCACCGGGTTGTTCGAGGCGTTTCTGGAGCACAACGGGTTTTCAGGCACCGACTGGGAGGCTGAGGACCACGAGGTGGTGGTGGAGCGCTTCTCGCGCGCGTCGCTCCCACCCGGCCTTGAAGCCGAGCTTGGCCGGCTGGTCCAGACCATGCCGTACCCGCTGGCGATCAGGTCGTCCTCCCGGCTGGAAGACGATCCCGTCTTCTCCCTGGCCGGCAAGTACCTGACCACCTTCATCCCCAACCAGGGGGACGTGCAGGACAGAGTCGAGCAGCTAGGCCGGGCGCTACGCCTGATCTACGCCAGCACCTACAATCCGACGGCGGTGGCTTACCGCAGGCGGCACGGCCTGCCCCGGGAGTCCATGGCCGTCATCGTCCAGCAACTGGTGGGCCGCCGCCGCGACCACCTTTTCTACCCGGAACTGGCCGGGGTAGGGTTCTCCAGGAACTTCCGGTGCTGGTCCGAGCGGATCCGGCCCGAGCACGGCATGGCCCGGGTGGTCTTCGGTCTCGGGACCAGGTGCACGGGCCGCGGCTACGCGAGGACCATCTCCTTCTCCAACCCCAGGCTCCGGCCGGAAGGGTACAACCCCCGGGCAGTGGCCAAGTACTCCCAGGAGACGGTGGACGCCCTGGACCTGGATAGCGGAGAGGTCATCGCCTTCAACATCAACGAGCGGCGGGACCTGGTGGCGCTGCATCCCCTGTTCAACGCCTTCGCCCAGATCTTCGACGCCCGCACCGGCGAGTTGCGGAGCGCCGCCGGCCGGACGACCGACCTGCGCCCCGAGCAGCGGTACGTCTTCAGCTTTCCCGCTCTGGACCGGGCCTGTCCCACCCTGGTCCGGCAGTTGCGCAGCCTGTTCGAGGCCCTGGAGGCGGCCATGGCGACGGCGGTGGACGTGGAGTTCACCTTCGAGACCGCCGAGGACGAGTTCGCGGTGGTCCAGGCCCGACCTCTCTCCAGCTGGGAGGAATACAGCACGGTCCGGGTCCCCGAAGACCTGGAGCCAGACCAGGTTCTGTTGCGGGGGGACCGGATGCTCACCAACGGCCAGCTGGAAGACGCGTCGGTCCTGGTGTACGTCGACCCGTGGGCCTACGAGGGCGCCCCGGACAAGTACGCGGTGGCGCGGGCGGTGGGCCGGGTGAACCAGGAACTGGCCGGCCGGCGGTACGTGCTGGTGGGGCCCGGCCGCTGGGGTTCGACCAACCCCCAGCTGGGCGTACCGGTTCGCTACCACGAACTGGCCAACGCCGGGTGCATCGTGGAACTGGGGGTGGGCCACGGTCACTACACGCCGGAGCTTTCCTACGGCACCCACTTCTTTGCCGACCTGGACGTGGACCGCATCCTGTACCTGCCGGTCTTTGACCACCTGCCCGATAACGTCTTCAACCGGGCATGGTTCGAGCGCGCCCCCCACCGGGAGGCCGGCCACCCGGCGGTACGGGTGTACGAGGGGCCGCTCGCCGTCTACCTGGACGGCGAGCGCCAGGAAGGCGTGGTCATCACCCGAAACCAGCCTGAGGACGGGCCCCGGGCCGGATCCGGCTAGCCCCGGAAGACGTGCCTGACCAGGAACAGGATGTTGGCCGGGCGCTCGGCCAGCCGGCGGGTGAAGTAGCGGTACCAGTCCCGGCCGAACGGCACGTAGATGCGGACCTTGTAGCCGTCGTCCACCAGCCGGCGCTGAAGCGACGTGCCGATACCGTAGAGCATCTGAAACTCGTACAGGTCCTCCGGGATCGCCTCGCGCCTGACGAACTCGGTCGTGTGGTCAATGATGGCCGGATCGTGGGTGGCCACCGCGGTGTAGCACCTGTTCTTCAGGTGAATCTCGATCAGGCGCCTGAAGTTGGCGTCCACGTCCCGCTTGCGGGGGAAGGCCACCGACGGGGGCTCCAGGTAGGCGCCCTTGCACAGCCTCAGGTTGGCGCCAAGCGCCCCCAGGGATCGCACGTCGGCCTCGCTGCGGTACAGGTAGGCCTGGATGACCACGCCCACGTTCTTGAACTCGTGGTAGAACTCGCGGAACAGGTCAAGGGTTGCCTGGCAGTGGCCCGAGTCCTCCATGTCGATCCTGACGAAGTTCCCGTACTCGCGGGCCCGCTCCAGGATCCGGCGGAGGTTTCGCCGGCACAGGTCAGGGTCGATGTCCAGCCCCATCTGGGTCAGTTTCAGCGAGACGTTGGAACTGACGCCCTCGGCCTGGATCCGGTCCAGGATCTCGAGATAGGCCCCGGCGGCCGCCACGGCCGCCTCGGGTTCGGTGACGCTTTCTCCCAGGTGGTCGAGGGTAACCAGAAAGCCGTTCTGGTTGAGCCGGCGGGTGGCTTCGATGGCCTGGTCGAGGGTTTCACCGGCCACGAAGCGGTAGACGCCCAACCGCGCTCCGTAACGCGTGACGGTGTCGGAGACGAGGCGATTGCCGGTCACCGCCAGGACCGCCTGGCGGCCGAAGCGGGTCCAGTCCATGTCGATGAGTCCTCCCGAGCCGGGCTGCCCGGCCCTGATCTAGTTCCCTTAGGCCTTTCGCCCACCGGCTGGCCCCTCGGCGACGCGGCCGCCAGCTTATGCTCCCACGATAATCCTACCGCAGTCCGGGCCGGCGGACACGGCTACCTGCAGGCCGCCGTCCTCGCGCCGGCGAAGCAGCCTCTCTGGAAGGTGTGTCTCCGGGAGGATGAGGACGATGAGCGGCAGAGCCGGCCGGATCCTCCGCCGGCTGCGGGCCCTGGCCGAAGCCGGCCCTGACCCCCGGGGCGGCGTGAGCCGGCCGGGGTTCTCCCCGGCCCACGCCAGGGCCGTGCTCCTGGCCGCCCGCTGGATGCGCGACGCCGGGCTCGAGGTGTCGGCCGACGCCGTCGGCAACCTGTATGGCGTCTGGCGGCCCCGGGGGGCCGACGCGTCCGGGCCGGTGCTGCTGGCAGGCTCTCACCTGGACACGGTGCCCAACGGAGGGCGCTTCGACGGCGCCCTGGGCGTCGTGGCGGCCATCGACGCCCTGGCCGCGCTGGTCCAGCGGGGTGCCCTGACCAGGCCCACGGGCGTCGTGGCCTTCGTGGAGGAGGAGGGGACCGTGTCGACCACTGGCTGCGTCGGTTCCCGGTTTGCCGCCGGCCAGCTCGAGCTTGCCGCGGTCCGCTCGCTCCGCGACCCGGACGGCCGGCCCCTGGGCGAGCGGATTGACACCTTCCTCGAGGTCCTGCGGCGGGAGGTCGGCTTAGCGTCCGGGCGTGGGCCCAGGGTCCGTGGCTACCTGGAGCTTCACGTGGAGCAGGGCCCGGTCCTGGACCGGGAAGGCGTTACCGTGGCGGCGGTGGAGGCCGTCGTGGGCATCGCCCACGCCGACGTGCGCTTCGAAGGAGCCGCCAACCACGCCGGTACCACTCCCATGGACGCCCGCCGGGACGCGCTCTGGGGCGGGGCCGAGTTCGCGCTGGCCTGCCGCCGGCTGGGACTGGACCGGAGCGGGCGGGCCGTGGTGACCAACGGCCTCATCGGCGTGGAACCGGGCGCCACCAACGTCGTTCCCGGCGCCTGCACCGTGCGGGTCGAGGTCCGGGCCCCCACCTCAAGGGAGATGGATGAGGTCCGGCGGGCGGTGGAGGCTGCCGCGCGCGGCGCCGCCGGGCACCACCGCCTGGAGGCCACGGTTTCCGGCTGGCAGGAGATTGCCCCCCAGGCGCTGGACCCCGGTGTCCAGGCGGCCGTCAGGGAAGCCGCCCGGGAACTGGGGCTCCCCTGCAAGATCATGCCCAGCTGGGCCGGACACGACGCCGCGCCCATGGCCGCGGCCGCGCCGGCGGGGATGCTCTTCGTCCCCAGCGTCGGCGGCATCAGCCACGCGCCGGGGGAGTACACCCGGCCCGAACACGTGGCGGCGGGGGTCGAGGTGCTCGAGGCCGCCCTGGCCCGGCTGGACCGGGCCCTGCCCTAGCTCATCGCCTGTTCCTGGCGAATTCCGCTTTGATGTCGGCAAGCGCCGAGGTGTCGGTGAACAGCCGGTAGGCCGCCGCAGCCACCACCTTGGCCGCCAGCAGCATTGCTTCGTGGCCCTCGTCGCTGCAGGCGGCCCGCATGAAAGCCTCGCTGTGTCCCGGCGTGCCTTCCGGCGCGATGGGGAAGGTCAGGTTGACCGTGGGAATCTCATATCCCACGTTGCCGAAGTCCGACGAGCCCAGCGCCTTCTTTTGCCTGAAATCGGCCTCCCGTACGCCCAGGCCGATGGCGACCTCTCTCACCAGCCGGTACAGGGTGGGGACCGGCACGGGAGCCAGCCAGGGCACGTCCCACGCGTACTCGACGGTGGTCCCGGTGGCCATGGCCGCTCCCTGGGCTGCCCGATCCACCCGCTCCATCAGCTCGTGAAGATACGCGGCGTCCCGGGCCCGCACGTAGATGTCCATGGTGACGGCGTCGGGGATCACGTTGGGCCGCTGGCCCCCGTCCGTGATGCAGTAGTGGACCCTGCTGCCGTCCAGCATGTACTTGCGCATCATCTCCACGGCCATGCTGAAGAGAAGCGCCGCGTCGAGCGCGCTCTTTCCCTTTTCGGGGGAGCCGGAGGCATGGGCAGCGACGCCCCTGAAGGTGATGACCTCGCCCCTGGGCCAGGCAACGGCCAGCACCTCCGAGCTCGTGTCCCAGTGGGTCCCGGGGTGGGTGATCAGGGCGGCGTCGATGCCCGCGAAGTGGCCGCCTTTCAACATCTGCGTCTTGCCGGGGGAGGCCCCCCACTCCTCCGAGGGGGTGCCCAAGACCACAAGCTTTCCCGGTGTGGTCTCGAGCGCGGGCTTCAGCGCCAGGGCAGCGGCGTAGCCGGAGGCCGCGATCAGGTTATGACCGCAGGCGTGACCCATGGGCAGGGCATCGTACTCCAGCATCAAGCCGATGGCGGGGCCACCCGGCCGTCCCTCGTACGTGGCCACAAAGCCGGTGGGTATGTCGCAGACCGAGTTGTCGAAAGGCTCGATCCCCTTCAGGCCCCTGGTGACCGCGAACCCGGCCTTCTCCAGGCCATCGGTCAACAGGGCCGCTGAGCCAAACTCCTGTCCGCCTGTCTCCTTTAAGTCCCATATTGCCCTGCTGAGTTCCACGATCCTGGCCCGCTGGTCGTCAATCACACGTAGCATCGCCGTTACCGCGGCATCCGTGGTCATCAGGTTCTCCAATCTCCCGGCGGCCGTCTCCGGGATGTTCCGGCTCTGCTCCCGGGGCCCGGCCATCAGGGGATGGTCCGCGACGCCAGGAACGTCTTCGTTGTGCGCCATCAGGACGGCGCCGTCCGAGGTCACCTCTCTCCTCGATGTAACCGCGGTAGAAGTCTTCGGCATAGGGCTGAAACTTTCGGGCGTGCCCCACTTTGGGATCCTTCCACCGTCACCCTGGGGAACTCGGTTGCCGGCGCTGAATCTCCCCGGCCAGCTCTCGACGGCCCGGGTTTGCGGGCCGCGGCAATCAGCGAGGCAACGACAATGATCACTAATTGATCATTACCGGGACCATCTGCTTGCGCGCCGGCTCACCGTGCTTCCCCCCTTGCTTTCCCGGTGACCGAACGTTTGAAGTCCTTGTGAATATGGTCGGAGGTCCGGGTCCTCAGTCGCTTGCCTGGTCCACGGACCGCAGTTCCGTGACTGGGGGTACCGGTAGCGTCTGCGGCACCAGCGTCCGGTAAGCAACCAGGGCAAGCAGGAAAACGGCGGCCGCGGAGAGGTACGGTGCGACGATGGCCAGGCCGAAGGTGAAACCCGCCCACATGGGCCCCACCACCCGGCCCAGGCTGTCGAACGAGGCCTGAACGCCCATGGTGATTCCCTGGGGCAGGGTGGTCCGCTTGGAGACCAGCGATGTGATGGAGGGGCGCATGAGGGCCATGCCCACCCCGGCCACCGCCACCATCGCCAGCAACCAGCCAAAGTTCGGTGCCGCGGCGATCCCGAGAAACCCGAGCGCCCCGACGGTCAGGCCGATCTGGGCGGTGGCGTCCTCGCCCAGCCTGCGGATGAGCCGCCCGACCAGCAGGCCCTGAACGGTTACGAAGGTCAGCCCCTGAACGACGAAGGCGGTGCCCGCGTCGGTGGCGGTGCCCTGGAAGCGGTCCATGAGGAAGTAGGACAGCATGCTGAACATGCTGGAGCCGGAGAAAGTGGCGGCGAACGCGAGCCAGAAGAAGATGGCGTACGGGGTGCGAACGGCGAAGACGATGGATGCCAGGCCGCCGGGGGGACAGGTCAGCCCGGGACCGGCCTGGCCGGCCGGCGCCGGTCGGGGGCTGGTCACAGGGACGGCCGGGGCGCCGTGCCCCGGCGCTGGTGGCGCGGGCGACGGCTCGAGTCTGGCGGCGCCCGGCGGGCGTTGACCGGCGCCGGCGGGCCGGCGGAGCCGGGGGTGGGATTCCGGGAGCACCAGGTACGCGATGGGGAGCGTGACGAGCCCGGCCGCAGCGGCGGCGTAGAAGGGAACCGTCACCCCGAAGGGCGCCAGCAGGCCGCCGACGGCGGGCCCGAAGACGAAGCCGACGCCGAAGGAGGCCCCGATCAGCGCCATCGCCGGACCCCGGTTTTCCGGGGTGGTCACGTCGGCAATGAAAGCCTGGGCGGTGGGCACGGTCGAGGCCGACAGGATGCCGCCGATGACCCGGACCAGGATCAGGGTGGTCATCGACCTGGCCAGGGTCAGGAGAAAAAAGGCCAGGGAGAAGCCGAGCAGGCCCAGCATGAGGATGGGCTTGCGGCCGACCCGGTCAGACAGGTTGCCCCAGAACGGCGCCGAGACCAACTGGGCGCCGGCCCACACGGTCACCAGCAGACCCATCTGGAAGGAGGTGGCGCCGAGTTCGCGGGCGTAGAAGGGCAAGGTAGGGATGACGATCCCGAAGCCGACCATGACCACGAACATGGTGGCGAAGAGGAGCGCCAGTTCCCGGTTGCCCAGCTTCAACGGCCAGGTCCCCTATGCCCCCGAAGGCCCATGGCGACCGCCAGCACGCCGCGTGGCGCGGGCGGTCACCTGAAGGAAAGAAGCATTTCCGGGGGCGAAATATTCGCCACGCTTTTCATTATAGCACCCGGCCGGACGCGCAACCAGAAAACTACATTCCATCGGGCGGGGGCGGGCCGGGGACTCGACCAGGCGCGTCAGGCCGGAGGCGATGCAAGCTGAGAGTGGGGCTTCGCGGCGGGCTGGTCTCTGACGGAAGTGGCGGGCCGGGCCGTCCGGGACGGCGAGCCCCTGGGGACCCGCCCCGGCCGGGCGGTCCGCGCGACGCAGTGATGGCAACCGGGCCCGGTGCCGGCAGGCCCGGCCTGCCCGGAAGCCGGCGGCGGGCGTTCGGGGCGGGGGAATGGTGGGCGGTAGCCGCCGCTGCCAGCTACGTGACCCAGGGTCTCTTCGCGCGGCGGGCGTCGGTGGAGGTGGACCCACTGCTGGCGGCCGTCGTGATGATGCTGCCCACCTGGGGGCTGAGCTGGCTCGTGCTTCTGGCGCGGCGGGCCCGGACGGCGCGGCGAGGGCAGCGCGCGTCCGTGCCGCCGCTTCCCGGCGGCCGGGCGGCGGGGGTGGTGTCCGGCTGGCCGGTGCTGGCGGTGCTGGCCGCGTCGGCCGCCAGCAATTACCTCCTGGGCAACCCGTCGTGGGTCCTGTCCCTGCGCCTGGGCGGGCTGACCGTCACCGGTCCGGGGACCCAGTCGGTGGCCCTGTGGGGCGGTCTCCTGGGCGCCCTGCTTCTGGGCGAGCGGGTTGCGGTCAGGATGGGTGCCGGCCTCGGGGTGTTCGCCGCCGGCCTGGTGGTGCTCGGGCTGGGCCG
>DYFQ01000013.1:45032-65065 GCA_020725105.1 Symbiobacterium thermophilum | reverse complement strand
CCCGCCGCGCTCACGGCCAGCGGCACCTCGGCGGCGCCGAAGCCGTCGAGCGACCTGACCCCGAAGTGCTCCTCCAGCCGCTCCCTGGCCGCCGCCAGGTCGAAGGCCCGGCCGGGAACGGTGGTGGGGCTGATACCCAGTTCCTCCCGGAGCCAACCGTCCAGGCTGCCGCCGGACTCCGCCGGACCGGCGGCCACCAGGCATTCGGCCGGCCGGAGGCGGGCCAGTTCCTCCCGCAGGGCTCCGTCGCCGGCGACTTCGGTGAGGGCGAACTCGCCCGTGGAGAAGTCCACCGCCGCCAGCCCGAAGCGGCGCGGCTCGCGGGCCGGCTCCGGCCCGCCGCCCCGGACGGCCACCGCCACCAGGTAGTTGTTCTCGTCGGGAGCCAGCATGCGGCCGTCCAGCACCGTCCCCGGGGTTATCACCCGGGTGACCTCCCGCCGCACGAGCCCTCTGGCCTGCCTGGGATCCTCCACCTGGTCGCAAACGGCCACCTTGTGGCCCCTGGCCAGCAGCCGGGCGATGTAGCCGTCGGCGGCGTGACAGGGTATCCCGGCCATGGGCACCCGGCGGCCTTTGCCCGCCTCCCGGGAGGTCAGGGTGAGTTCCAGTTCGCGGGCGGCCACTTCGGCGTCCTCGAAGAACATCTCGTAGAAGTCACCCAGCCGGAACAGGACGATCTTGTCCGGGTGGGCGGCCTTGACGGCCCGGTACTGGCGCATCATCGGCGTCGGGTTCTGCATCTACCCGCCTCCCGGCTCCGGGGCTGGCGCAGCGCGCCTGTCCTGGATTTTTGCACCACCGGCCGGGACTCCTCCGGCGGACGCGCGGGCCAGCCCGCGCGCCGGCAGGATGCCGCGGCGGCCGTGGGCCGCGGGAGTGCAGGGCCAGGCGCGAACGCAGGAGCGGACGACAGTGCGGGGCCGGGCGAACGCGGGGCCAAACCGATGCAGGGTCAGAGCGGCGGCAGGTCCAGTTCGTCGCGGTGGGCGAAGCGGGCCCGGTGCAGCAACCGGCGGGTGAAGGACCGGACCAGGGCCAGGTCGTCGTCGGACCCCTCGCCCCCGGCGGCACGCTCCAGGGCCGCGGCCAGCCGGCCGAGGTCCCGGCGGGCCAGGTCGTCCCGGGGAACCGAACGGGTCACCCACTCGTGGAGCCGCCGGCCGCTGACCTTCCAGGGCAGGTCGGTTTCGGGACCCTGCCGGGCCCAGGCGTCGGCGGCGCGGACCAGCGTGACCACGGACGACAGGTCGGCGGCCTCACCGTCGGGCCGGCGGCCCGGGTGGCCGGTCGCCGGCGACGCCAGATCGGCGTCCTTCAGTTCCCTGGCGACAAGTCCCAGGACCATGGCGTCGCCCATCGCGTCCAGGTCTCGGCGCACCTTCACCGGGGGCCACCTCCGTTCCGGCAGGCTTGAAGGGTCTTACCACAGTCCGATCCGCACCCGAGTGGCTCCGTCCTCCACCTCCGCCAGGGTGAAGGGCCCCTCCCGGCGGAGGGCCTCCACGGCCCGGGCCAGCTTCAAGAGGACGTCGTGGTTCATGGGGAGTGGTCCGCCTGGTTCCAGGAACCCGGCGGCCGGCCACCGCCGGCGCCAGACCTCGTGAAGTCGAGCCTCCAGGCCCAGGCGGCGGCAGAACCACCAGACGAGCCCGAACCCGGCGAGCACGTCCCGGACGAATCCCAGCGGCACGGCCAGCACCAGCGGCCAGCGGATGGCGCCGGCCCGGATCTGAACGACCAGAAACAAGCTGGCCCGTGCCATATTAGAGTTCCCTCCTCCGGCCTGGCTACGGTCCCTCGGAGGGCTGTATTCTTTGCCATCCGGGGGCTGATCCCCTTCGCAAGGGCGGCGGGCCCGCGGCCGGGGAGGGGACTCCGACCAGCGGTCTTCCGCAAGCCCGGCGGTGGCCGGCGTAAGGCGGCCGGGCGAAGGGAAATCAGTTGACAGTGCCTCCTGTCACGTGTCCGCGCGTTGACTGGCGGAAGGCCAGAGGAGACCTGGAACGCCAGACGGCGCACATCCGGGCCGTGATGGGCCAGCAGTGTTTTGACCGGGTCATCGGGATCAGCGACGTGGCACCGGGACTCTCCGACAAGCGAAAGGGGCTCCTGCGCCTGATGGAACTAGCCCGGCGCGGTGAGATCACCGGCGTCGCCGCGACCGGCAAGGACCGGCTGACCCGGTTCGGGTTCGGCTACCTGGAAGCTGTATGGCCTGCGGAGCCACGACAAGGCTTCTAGCGGGCCAAAGCCGGGTAGAATGGCGGTCCAGCCCCAGCCCCGGGGGGGAGGTCCAGCATCACTCAGTCCCGGTAGTCCCAGGTGATCAGCTTGGCCGGCCGGACCCGGAAGGCCGTCCGGCCGGGCGATTGCAGCAGTTCGCGGGCGTAAGCCTCCCCGGCCTCCTGACCCAGGTAGCGAACGGCCAGCCGGCGGGTCACTTCCTCCGCCCGTTCCGGCACGAAGACGGCGCGGCCCTCCACGATGACGCCCCGGTAGGGCGGCGTGTCCTCGTCGATGGTGAAAGCCACCCGGCCGTCCCGCCTGATGGCCCGGCCCTTGACCCTTCCCGCCGTGGTGGTGAACCAGAAGTGGCCGTCCTCCCAGAGGTACCAGACGGGGCTCACGTGGGGCCCCCCGTCCTTCTTGACCACGGCCAGGCGCGCCAGGCGGGGCGCCTTCAGAAACTCCTCCAGTTCCTGGTGGGTCATGGCCATCCGGCAATCCCTCCCGTGGCGGGCCCTCGGGGGATCCGTGGTTTCACGGCCGCTGGCGGATGAATTGGCCGGCCGGGCGCGGGCGTCCTTCCGCTACCGGCAGGGGTGCCCGGGTGCCACGGCTAAGAGGACCAGCAGTGCTGCTGGCTCCGGCGCCAGCCCGGGAGGAATGCGGGTGCGGTTGGTGGTGGACGCGCCGGCCGTCATCGAGTGTTGCCGGGAACTGGTGGCTACCGACTCGGTCAACCCTGCTCTGGTGGACGGGGCTTTTGGCGAGGCGGCCATCGCCCGGGTCCTGGCCGACTACTGCCGCGCCATCGGCCTCGAGGTCCGCCTGGCGGAGGTGGCACCGGGCCGGCCCAACGTGGTCGCCGTCCTCCGGGGTAGCGGGGACGGCCCGTCGCTCATGCTGAACGGCCACACCGATACCGTGGGTGTCGAGGGGATGACCATCCCGCCCTTCGACCCGAGGGTGGTGGAAGGACGGCTGTACGGCCGGGGATCGTTCGACATGAAGGGCGGACTGGCAGCCATGTGGGGCGCGGCCAAGGCCCTGGTGGACGCCGGCTGCCGGCTCAAGGGCGACCTCATCCTGGCCTTCGTGGCCGACGAGGAGCACGCCAGCCTGGGGACCCAACGCCTGCTGGCCGAGGTCAGCGCCGGCGCGGCCATCGTGGCCGAGCCGACGGGACTCGAACTCTGCCTGGCCCACAAGGGCTTTGGCTGGCTGGAGGTGGAAACCTTCGGCCGGGCGGCCCACGGCAGCCGGCCGGACCTGGGAGTGGACGCCATCACCAGGATGGGCCACTTCCTGGTGGCGCTGGAGGAACTCGAGGCCAGCCTGGCCCGGCGGGTGCACCCCCTCCTGGGCCCGGCGTCGGTCCACGCTTCCACCATCCGGGGCGGCTTGGGCCTGAGCACTTACCCGGACCGGTGCATCCTCCAGTACGAGCGGCGCACGCTACCGGACGAGACCGCCGGGCAGGTGGAAGCGGAAGCGAAGGCCATCTGCGACCGGCTCGCCCGGCGGGTTCCCGGCTTCTCGGCCTCCAGCCGGCTCACCCTCTTCCGGCCCGGCCTGGAGGCGGACCCCGAGTCGGCCGTCGTCCGCTGCCTGGCCGAATCAGCCGCGGCTGTCCTGGGCCGGGTTCCCGGGACGGTCGGTACCTCGGCCTGGCTGGACTCCGCCCTGCTGGCCCGGGCGGGCGCGGCGGTGGCCGTGTTCGGACCGGGCGGCGGGGGCGCCCACGCGGCGGAGGAGTATGTTCGGGTGGAGGAAGTGGTGGCCTGCGCCGCCGTCTTCGCCCGTACGGCCGCGGCTTACTGCGGGCTGGCAGGCTAGAGAGGTCACCCGGCGGCCATGACCGCCCGCCGGGCGGGAGGAGGAGGGCGATGACCGAGGAGCCACAGGACCGCCGGGGCGCCGGCCAGAAGGCGGAAATGGTGGCGTGCCCCCGGTGCCGGCAGCTCTTCTGGCCCGAACCGCGTTCGGCCAGGGCGGAGCCAGACCTGGAGGTCATCTACCACCAGTGTCCGGCGTGCGGGCTTCAGACGCCCCTGGCGGTCCTGGACCGGCGGGCCCGGGACCTGCGGTCGGAACTGGACGCCCTGGAGCGCAAGGTGCACGAGCGGCTGGAGCGCGGGATGGACGTCCGCCTGTTCCTCGAAGACCTCCGGCGAGCCCGCCGCCAGTTCGGGCGGCACCTGGACCGCCTGCGCCAGCAGTACCTGGAGGGTGGCCGACGCGTGGTGCCCGGTGGCCAGCCGCGGCCTGAACCCAGGGCCGGAGAGCAGCAGACCCGGCGGCTGTGGCTCCCCGGTGACCGCCGGCCAACGTGAACCGGGGACCGCCAAGCAGATCCGTGAATCATCGGCAGAAAAGAGGTCGTCAAGTGTTCACCGGAATCTTCCCTCCCATCCCCACCCCGTTCCAGGGCGACGAGATCGCCTTTGACCGCCTTGCGGCCAACCTGGACCGGTGGAACTCGACGGGCCTGGCCGGGCTGGTGGTGCTCGGCTCCAACGGCGAGTTCGTCCTGCTGGACGAGAAGGAAAAGCGCGACCTGATAGCCTTCGTCCGGGAGCGGACGCCCCGCGACCGGCGGGTGATCGTCGGTACCGGCTGCGAGTCCACCCGGGCCACGATCAACCTGACCCGGGCGGCGGCCCGGCTGGGGGCCGACGGGGCCCTGGTGGTGAACCCGAGCTACTACAAGGAAAGCATGACCGAGGCGGTGCTGGAGCGGTTTTACCGGGACGTGGCCGACGCTTCGCCGATCCCGGTGATGCTCTATAACATGCCTCGCAACACGGGGATCAACCTGTCGACCGGGCTCATCCTCCGCCTGGCTGAACACCCCAACATCGTCGGCATCAAGGACAGCGGCGGCAACATCGTGCAGATCAGCGAGGTGATCGCCGGCGCGCCCGAGGGGTTTTCGGTGTTCGCCGGGTCGGGCAGTTTCCTCTTGCCGCTGCTGGTGATGGGTGGCGCGGGTGGCACCCTGGCCGTGGCGAACGTGGTCCCCGACGTGTGCGTCGCCATCTACCGCCATTTCCAGGCGGGGGAACTGGAGGAGGCCCGGGCGCTGCAGCGCCGCATCCTGGACCTCAACCGGGCGGTCACCGCCGGCTACGGGGTGGCGGGGCTCAAGGCCGCCCTGGACCTGGTGGGCTACTACGGAGGCGCCCCCCGGCCGCCGCTCTTGCCGGTGGGGAACGACGCCCGGGCCAGGATCCGCCAGATCCTGGCGGACGGAGGCTTCCTCCCGGCAGGGGGCTGACCGGTGGCTCAGGCGTCCGGCGCGAAAGGGCCGCCCGCCTGCACCATGCCCCCCACTCCGGGCAGGCGCGGCCCAGGGCCAGGTGGACGGTACCGCCGATCTTCTCGTTCGTGGGTCCGGGCCTGGCGGCGGATCTTTTCCCCGGAAATACCGGTGAGCGCACGGCGACCTGCCGGTACGCCGCCTCCACCAGCGGCCGGGCCGGGTGGGAGCCGCGGATCACCACCACCTCCCCCGGCCGCACCCGGGTCGAGCAGGCCGCGATGATCTCGGCCGGCCGCCGAACGCGCGGGTCAATCACCGGTTTCCCGTCCTCGCCGTCACCGGTGGCCCAGGATCGCGGGCAGCAGGGTTATGGCCGCCAGAATCACCAGCAACTGAAGGCCCAGCCCCACCACGATCAGGATGGCCAGCACGCGGCCGAGCCTGTCCTCCACCCGGCTGTACCGCACCAGACCTTCCACCAGGCCGGACCGGTAGAGCAGTGCGGCGACGAGTGCCCCCGCCGCGACGACGGCGGCCAGGAGCGCCAGGCTCTGCACCCAGGTCACCGGGCTCCTCCCGTCTCCGGTTGCGGCTCGGCCCGCCCGGCGGCCGGGCCCTCATTCGTCCTCGTCGGGCGGCCGGAGGTCCGACTCTTCCACCCCGACCAGGACATCGTCCCCCTCCTGGCGCACCGGAAAGGTACGGACGGGCTTGACGGCCGGCAGGCTGACCACCGCTCCGGTCTTGATGTTGAATCGCGCCCCGTGCAGGGGACACGCCACCAGGTCGCCGGCGACCATGCCTTCGGCGAGGGAGGCCCGGGCATGGGTGCAGGTGTCATGAATGGCGAAGATCCGGTCTTCCAGGTTGAACAGGGCGATGGGGGTGCGCCCCACCACTACCCGGCGGATGGCTCCCCGGGGCAACTCGTCCGCCCGGGCGACCCTGACGAACTCCATGGGGGTCCTCCCACAGAGCGGCCCGGGCGGGTGCCCGGGCCGCGGGATCGGCGATTGCCTGGCCGGCCTGGCGGAGGCCGTTCTGGCCCGTGGCGCTAGCCGACGGAACCCTCCAGTTCCAGCTGGATCAGGCGGTTCATCTCGACCGCGTACTCCATGGGCAGTTCCTTCGTCACCGGCTCGATGAAGCCCTGCACGATCAGGTTGGTGGCTTCCTGCTCCGACAGCCCCCGGCTCATCAGGTAGAAGAGTTGCTCCTCACCCACCCTGGCCACGGTGGCCTCGTGCTCGATGGCGCAGTCCTGCTCGTCGATCTCGATATAGGGGTAGGTGTCGGTGCGCGAGTGCTCGTCCATGAGCAGCGCGTCGCACTTGACGTTGGACTTGCAGCCGGTCGCCCCGTCGTACACCTTCACCAGCCCGCGGTAGGTGGCGCGCCCGCCGTCCTTGGAGATGGACTTGGAGGTGATGATGGACGTGGTGTTCGGCGCGGCGTGGACCATCTTGGCGCCGGCGTCCTGGTGCTGGTCTCTTCCAGCGTAGGCGATGGACATGACCTCGCCCCTGGCCCCCGGCCCCATCATGAACACGGCCGGGTACTTCATGGTCAGCCGCGAACCGATGTTGCAGTCGACCCACTCCACGACAGCGTCGTCGTAGGCCACGGCCCGCTTGGTGACCAGGTTGTAGACGTTGTGGGACCAGTTCTGGACCGTGGTGTACCGGCACCGGGCACCCCGCTTGACGATGATCTCCACCACCGCCGCGTGCAGCGAGTCGGTGCTGTAGATGGGGGCGGTGCAGCCCTCCACGTAGTGGACGTAGGCGCCCGGCTCGACGATGATGAGGGTCCGCTCGAACTGGCCCATGTTCTCGGCGTTGATCCGGAAATAGGCCTGCAGCGGGATCTCGACCCGAACCCCTTCCGGCACGTAGATGAAGCTGCCCCCCGACCAGACGGCCGAGTTCAGCGCGGCGAACTTGTTGTCCTCGGGCGGCACCACGGTGCCGACGTACTCCTGGACCAGTTCAGGGTGATCCCGCAGGGCCGTGTCGGTGTCGCAGAAGATGACGCCCTGCTTCTCCAGGTCTTCGCGGATGGAGTGGTAGACCACCTCCGACTCGTACTGGGCCGACACCCCGGCCAGGAACTTGCGCTCCGCCTCGGGGATGCCCAGCCGGTCGAAGGTCTGCTTGATGTACTCGGGGACCTCGTCCCAGGTCCGGCCCTGCTTCTCGGCGGGCTTGATGTAGTAGTAGATGTCGTCGAAGTTGATGGTCGAGAGGTCGCCGCCCCAGGCGGGCACGGGCTTCTTCTGGAACACGTTGAGGGAATGAAGCCGGAACTTGCGCATCCAGTCCGGCTCGCCCTTCATGTGGGAGATCTCGGCCACGATCTGGTGGTCCAGTCCCTTGCGGGACTTGAAGACGTATTGTTCGGGGTCGCGAAACCCGTATCTGTACTGGTCAAGGTCCAGGTCCACTAGCTCCTTGGCCACCGGCGGCCTCCCCCCCGGTACTGAGAACCATTCTCAGTTCCCATGCTATCCCCCGCCCGGCCGAAAGTCAAGGTATGGCGAAGGAGGGTCTGGCCTTGCACATAGCTCCCGGCTGCATCTGGGGACACTAGGACCGGCGGCCGGGGTGCCGTCGGTATCCGCGGTTCAGCACCCGGGTTGCCAGCACCAGGCCAGGGGGGTAAGACGATGCCCTTTCGTGAGCTGGGGTTTGACGACGCCCGTGGCTGGCCCCTGCCCATGCCCCGCTTGTGGTCGGAGCTCGACCGCTGGTTCAATCCGCGGATCGGCAGGATGGGGCTGATCGAGCCGCCGGCCGACATGTGGGAGACTGCCGAAAACCTGGTAATCCGGGCCGAACTGCCCGGGGTGGACCCCGGAGACATCCAGGTGAACGCCACCGAGGACTCCATCAAGTTCCAGGCCCAGGTCCACGCGGACAAGGAGATCCCCGAGGAGGGGTATTTCCGCCGCGAGCGGCGGTACGGCCACGTGATGCGGTTCGTCGCCCTGCCCAAGCGGATCCAGCCTGACAAGGTACGGGCCGCCTACCGGGCCGGCGTGCTCACCATCACCATGCCCAAGCAAGAGCAGGAGAAGGACCGCTCGGTACCGGTGCGGGTGGAGTCCGACGAGACCGGCTACGCTTCCACCCGCCGGCTGCAGGAAACCGAGGAGCGGCGGACCCCCGAACCCGGCCACGCCGAACCGGGCCACCGGCATTAGGGCGCGCTGACCGGCGTCTCACCGGAACAGGTCCCGTTCCGCCGGCCGGACCAGGTCGCGGGCGCTCCCCGCGGCCCGGGCGTACCGGACCCCGCGCACGATGGCCACCGGCACCCGGTCGAGCTTGCCCATGACCAGTTCGGCCGCTGCGGCCACCTCGTCCGCCACCGCCACCTGGGTCGCGACCAGGGTCCGGCCCGCGGGATCGGCCTGACCCCGGTAGTCGTTGAGGGGGGCCATCCCCGCCACTCCCACCGCCACGTTGGTCTGCCCGAGTCGCCACGGCCGGCCAAAGGTGTCCGAGACGACGACCGCCAGGGGTACGCCAAACGCCGCTTCCAGAGCGGCCTGCAGCCCCCGGGCCGAGGCGTCGGGATCCTCGGGCAGCAGGCTCACCACCCCGGGGGCGGTGTTGGAGTGGTCCACCCCCGCGTTGGCACAGACAAAGCCGTGACGGGTCTGGGCGATCAGGGCCCACGGGGCCGCCCGCACCAGCCTGGCTGTCTCCCGCAGGATCACCTCCACGTCCTCAGGCCGCCGGCCCAGCTCCTCCGCCAGCTGCCGCGCCGTGTTCGAAGGGGTGACGCGATCGAGCCGCACCAGCCGCCCCTCAGCCTTGGACACCACCTTGTGGGTCACCACCACCACGTCCGCCGGTTCAAGGCTCAGTCCGGCCCGGCGGATGGCGGCGGCGATGAGGTCTGCCAGGTCGTCGCCGGCCTTCACCTCCGGTAGCCCCGGCACGCCCAGCACCTCGACGCGGGCTGCCATGCCATACCCCAGCCCCCTTCCGGTTCAGGGATGTCTTGGTCGGCCGGGCCGGGTATCCTCCCCGCGGGCAACCGGCCTTTCATTGACTGCTCCCCGGCCGGCAACTAGAATGGCCCTGGGCCGGGCCGCGCCCGGCCGAACGGGGGTGCTTCATGGCCGAGCCGGTCCGACTGGTGGTTTGTGACATCGAGGGCTGCCTGATCCCCGTGCGCAAGGCGTGGGATCTGGTGGCTCTGGCCGCCGTCGGCCGCTACGCCGCCCGGAGCCGCGAGCGGCCCGAGGACTTCCCGCCGATGGTCCTTTGCTCGGGACGGCCGCCTCAGTTCGTGGAGGCACTGCAGTACGCCATCGGCCTCACCACCCCGGCCGTCTGCGAAAACGGGGCCCTCATCTACGAGCCGGAGCCGGGGACCGTCGAGTGGCTGGTCACTCCCGAGCAGCGGGGGAGCCTGCAGGCCGCGGGCCGGCTGCTGGCCGAGGAGTTCGCCCGGGCCCGTGGCGCCCGCCTGGCCCACGGGAAGGCCGCCTGCGTCACCCTGGTGCCGCCCGCCGGCGGCGGTGACCCGGCCGCCCTCTGCCGAGAGGTCCAGGCGTTTCTCGACGCGCGGCTGGGCCCGGGACCGGGGCGGCTTGAGATCACCTACTCCACGTCCGCGGTGGACATCACCCCGGCGGGGGTCACCAAGGCGCGGGCCGTGGCCGTGTTAGCCGAGCGCTGGGGCATGCCCATGGCGGCGGTGCTGGCCATCGGCGACGGCGGCAACGACCTGGAACTGCTCCGCGCCGCCGGCCACAGCGCCGCGCCGGCCAAGGCCCTGCCGGAGGTGACCCGGGAGGTACAGTACCTGTCGCCGGAGCCGGTGGCCCGCGGCGTGCTGGATATCCTCCGGCACTTCACTGGCTACCGGAGCTGAAGCCGACCGGCTCTGCCGCTCGTGCGTCCGGTCGCCCGCGCGAGTAAGATGTTGGTCGGCGAGAGGTGATGGATGTGTCCGGCGAGACCGACTGGCCCGACGACCGCTGGGACCGCCAGCTACCACGGCTGATGGGGGTTCCGACCCCAACCGCCCGGTGCTCGGCGTCACCGCCGCCGTCATCGATCAGGGCCGCGCCGCCCTTGACCCCGGCGCCCTTCACTCATCGCTAAAGGCCGGCCGGCCGGGGAGGGATGCGTCGTGACCGAGGAACTGGAGGCGGCACTCAGAGACGCCCTGCGTGAGGTAGAGGATCCGGAACTCGGCATCAACGTGGTGGACCTGGGTCTCATCTACGGCCTTGAGCTGGAGGACGGGAAGCTGCGGATCACCATGACCCTGACCTCGCCCGGCTGCCCCCACGGCCGGTTGCTGCTGGACCAGGTGAAGGCGGCCGCGCTCACCGTCCCCGAGGTCGAGGCGGTCGAGCTGAAGCTGACCTTCACCCCTTTCTGGACGCCGGAGAAGATCAGCGAGGAGTACAAAGAGATCCTGCGCTGGAGCGGTTACAAGGTCTAGCGCCGGCGGTGGGCCGGCGGGCGCGGCGGCCCCCGCCGGGATCAGCGACGGGGCCGCGCCCGCTCAGGCTAGAGGGCGCAACACGGCCCGCACCGGCGAGGCGTCGGCGTCCTTGAGGCGCAGCGGCAGCGCGATCAGCTCGTACTCCCCCGGTGGCACCTCGGCCAGGGCAAGGTTTTCCAGGATCGCCACGCCACCCCGGCCCAGGATCTTGTGGGCGGGCAGCGCCTTGCTGTCGGCCGGGTCGACACTGGGGGAGTCGAGGCCTACCAGCCGCACCCCGGCCGCCGCCAGGACCTCGGCGGCGCCGGGCTCGAGCCAGGCGAAGTTCGGGTCGAACCCCTCCCCGGCGTGCCGGCGGGTCTTGAAGAGCACGCGGCTCGGCGTCGCCCCGGGGGCGGCCAGGGCCAACCTGACCTCGTCAGGGCCGATGGACGGGCGGTCGAGCACCTCGACCAGCCGGGCCGGACCCAGGAAAGGCTCCAGTGACAGCGAGCCCACGGTGGCGCCGTCCGGCTCGAAGTGGCGGGCGGCGTCGGCGTGGCTGCCGGCGTGGGCAGTCAGGTGCAGCGTGGCCACGTTCACCGGGGAGCCGGCCCCGATGGTCCAGCGCCATTCAACCCGGACCGGGTGGTCGCCCGGCCAGACCGGGGTGGCGGCGGAGAGTTCCTGACTGATGTCGTAAAGTCGCGGCACGGGCACACCTCCTGCGGCCCGGGGAACGCCTCCCGCCCGGCGCCGGGGAACAGCCGCCTCAGTGGCCGCCGAAAGAGTCGACCACCCGCCGGGCCACGTCGGGGTAGTCGGTGATGATGCCGTCGGCGCCGTAAGACAGGACCCGTTCCATGGCGGCGGCGTCGTTCACCGTCCAGACGTGGACCTCGAGCCCGCGTTCGTGGGCGGCCCTGACGAAAGGTCGCGATACCACGCGCAGTCCGAAGTGGAACTCGGGCACCTGGAGCGCCACGCCCGGCGGGCGGTAGAACGCCAGCAGGCCGAGGCGCTGCAGGATCAGAAACCGGTACGCCTCCCCCTGCGCCAGGCCGGTGGCCACTCCCGGGGCGATGGACCGGAAGTACTTGAGCACCCCGTCGTGGAACGAGGCCACGATCACCCGGTCCTCCACGCCGTGCCGGCGGAGGAGCGCCAGCAGGGCGTCGGCCAGGGCCGGATTGTGGTCTTTCATCTCGATCACGTACCGGGTGTCCCGAAACGCGCTGAAGACCTCGTCCAGAGTGGGAACGGTGAGTCCCCGGCCGCGGTACGGGTAGCTGCGCCCGCCGTCGGGGGTCCAGTAGTACCCGGCGTCCGCCGCCTGGATCTCGGCCAGGGTCATGTCGTGCACGTTACCCGTCCGGTCGGTGGTCCGGTCGATGGTGTGGTCGTGGATCACGACCACGTGGCCGTCGGCGGTCAGGTGCACGTCCATCTCGAGCCAGTCGGCGCCCACCTGGAGCCCGTGGCCGAAAGCAAGCAGGGTGTTGCCGGGCCGCAACCCGTCACCGCCCTGGTGGGCCATGACCCAGGGTGGGCCGCCGGCCGACCGGGCGGCGAGAGCCGGCACGGCGGCCGGCGAGCCCGGGGCCACGGCCGCGACCGTACCGATCGCGATCAGGAGTACCGTGGCGGCGGTCCAGGCGGTGGTCCGGCGGACCAGGGCGGGCCGTGGTTCAGGCTCCTGCGCCGCCCGGCCGGCCCAGCCGAACCGGTTGAACAGGTACGGCGCCCCGGTGGTCACCCAGACGCCGATGACGGCGTAGCCGAACACCTCCAGCAGCCCGTTGGGGATGAGCACGGCGTGGAGCGCGTAGAGGACGGCGAAGCCGAGGTAACCGACGAGAAGCTTGAGCCCCTGGAAGGCCCACCCGACCCGCGGCTGGAAGGGGACGGCGTCAAAGGCCACCATCCCGCTGGCCAGAAAACCCATGAGGAAGCCAAGGGTCTGGTAGGCGACGCTGGCGGCGTAGAGCGGGAGGAGCAGGAGCGGGACGGCGATGGCGAGCGCGAACTTCAGCGGGCGTGACCAGCGGTCGCCCCAGCCGCGGGCAAACGCCCAGCGGAAGAAAAGTACCAGCGCCAGGCCGAGGGCCAGGCCGCCCAGGATGTCGCCCAGGTAATGAACGCCGAGGTAGGGCCGGGACAGGGTGATCATGACGATCAAGAAGCCGGCCAGCCAGCCGAGCCAGCGCCGGGGGAAGGTCGCGTACAGGTAACCGAACACGGTCATCGAGCCCTGGGCGTGCCCCGAGGGGAAGCCGTTGGAGTACTCCCGCACGACCTGGCGCACCCCCTCGGCCGCCGAGGGCCGGGGCAGGTTGAAGACGTCCTTCAGGAAGCCGTTCAGCCACATGGAGACCAGGAAGAGATAGGCCAGTTCGTGGCCGCGCCGCCGGTCGACGCACCAGTAGAGGAAGGGCAATAGCGCCATGTAGAAGTAGTCCGAGCCCAGGCTGGTGAAGAAGCGCATCAGGGCGTCAAGCCAGGGGGCCGAGAACTGCTGGAGCCAGAGGTTGAAACCCGGGTCGAACATCGCGCACCTCCCGGCCGGCGCCCGTCGGCACCCGGCCCGCCGGGCCTGCGTCCATGGCGCCGAACTGAGCCAGGATTACGCGGGGCAACATCTGTTTCCCTCTTGTGCCCCCCGCGGCGACCAGGCCTGAGACCGAGATGCTCCACCGGGAGGTTATGACCCGTGGTTCAGGTTGATCTCCACGTCCACGTGGCCGGGCACGGCCTGGCACCCATGGTCCGGGCGGCCAGGCGCGCCGGCTTGAAGGTGCTGGGCGTGGCCGAGCACGTCTTCCAGTTCCGCGGGGGGCGCGAACTGGTGCCGGGCCCGGCGCTGGAGGGTCCCCTCATGGAAGTGGGCGATTACGTGGCGCGGGTCAGGCTGGCCGGCGGCGACGACCTCGCCGTGCGGCTGGGCATCGAGGTGGACTACCGGAGCGGCCTGGAGCTCCGCCTGGCGGAGTTTCTCAAGCCCTGGCCGTGGGACTACGTGCTGGGTTCGGTCCACGACGTGGACGGCCGGGACATCGCCCTCGTCCCCGACGGGGACTGGCCCTCGCACTGGGCGGGCTACTGGCGGCTTCTGGAGGGCGCCGCCGGCTGCAGGCTCTTCGACGCGGTTTCCCATCCCTTGCGGCTGGCGGCCCTACAGCCCTACCGGCCAGCGGACCTGGCCGAGCGGCTGGCTGCCCTGGCCGAGCTGGCGGCCGCCCGCGGGGTGGCACTGGAGCTCAACACCGACGACCTGATGGTCATCCCCGAACTCCAGAAAACTCTTCTGGCTGCGTGCGCCCGGGCGGGGACCGGGGTGGTGGTGGGCTCGGACGCGCATCATCCGCGGCGGGTCGCCCGGGCCTTCGGCGAGGCGGCCCGGGCGCTGGCCGCGGCCGGCATCGGGGAGGTGACGGCGTTTTCCGCCCGGCGTCCCGAGGCCGTTCCCCTGGGCTAGGCCCGGGGCGACCCGGTCCCTCCCCTACTCCACCGCCAGGCCAAAGCGGCGGGCCTGCTGCCTGAAGTAGTCGGCGTGGCCGGCGTCAACCCGGTAGGTCCCGTCGGCGACCCGTTCGACAACGCGCCACTTGTACCAGTCGTTCTCCTCGAGCCAGGTGTCGAAGGGTTCCAGGGCGGCGGGGTCCGAGGCCCGCAGCCTGACCTCCTCGGTCACGTGCTCTCGCCTCCCTGAAGGAGCGCGCCGCCGTCCAGGACGACGGTGTGCCCGGTCATGTAATCCGCCTCGGCGGCCAGAAACGCCGCCAGCCGACCGACCTCTTCGGGCCGGGCGAACCGGCCGAGGGGGATCGACTCGCAGATGATGGTCTTCTCCTCCGCCGAGAGGCCGGCGGCCATGGCCGTGTCGGTCCAGCCGGGCGCGATGCCCACCACCCGCACCTCGGGCGCCCAGGCCAGGGCCAGGGTCCTGGTGAGGTTGATCATGCCCGCCTTGGAGGCGGCGTAGTGGGGCGCTTCGGGGTAGGCGGTGAGGCCGGCCGTGGAGGAGATGTTGATGATGACGCCCTGGCCCCGGGCCTTCATCCCCGGCGCCACGGCGCGGGCGCACAGGTAAGCCCCCTTGAGGTTTACCGCCAGCACCCTGTCCCACGCCGCGCCGGGGCTCCCGCCGGCCGGCAGGGGCACTTCCACCCCGGCGTTGTTCACCAGCGCGTCCACGGGGCCCAAGGCGTCCGTGGCCGTTCGCACCAGGCGCTCGACCTCCTGCTCGGCAGCCACGTCGGCCCGGACCGCCACCGCCCGCCGGCCCAGGGCCTCCACCTCGCGGCACACTTTTCGGGCGGCTTCTTCCGAGGTCAGATAGTTCACCACCACGTGGCAGCCGGCCCTGGCCAGGGCCAGGACGCATGCCCGGCCGATGCCGCGGGCGCCGCCGGTGACCAGGGCCACCCTGTCAGCGAGCTCCATGGCGTGTCTCCTCCGCCGCCGGGGCCCAGGCCAGTCCCCAGCGCCTGGCAGCGGCGCGGGGGTCGCCCAGGAGCAGTTCGGCCAGACACTCCAGGCCGTCCACCAACCGGGGCCCGGGACGGCCGAACAGGGCCTCGGGCAGGGGGTAGACCCGGCCGTCCCGCAGCGCCCTGAGGCCACGCCAGCCAGGTCGCCCCCGCAGGATTTCGGGCCGCATCCGGGCCTGCATCACCCCGCACCAGCAGACCAGCACCGCGTCGGGGTCCCGGGCCGCCACGGCTTTGGCCTCGACCGGAAGGCTGGTAGCGTCGGCGTCCCCATAGACGTTCTCCGCCCCCACCAGGCGGCACAGGTCGTTGATCCAGCTTCTGGCTCCGGGGGTGATCACCGGCCGGTGCCACCACTCCCAGAAGAGGCGGGCTGGGTGCGCTTCAGGCCGGCCAGCCCGCTCCGCCAGGGCCCGCGCCTCCACGGCGCGGATCCGGCCCCTGAGGGCCGCCACCACACCCAGAGCCCGCTCGGAGTAACCGAGGATGTCCGCCACCCGCTGGACGTCGCCCAGAACCTCATCAAGACTCAGGGGGTTCAGGACGACGAACGGGAGTCCCGCCCGCTCCAGTTCGGCAACGTTTCGCTCCATGCCGGGGACCGACAGCGAGGCCAGTACCAGGTCGGGCCGGAGTTCCACCACCCGGGCGACCTTGACCTTCAGGTCAGGCCCCACCCGGGGCAGGCCGGCGACCTCGGGGGGGAAGTCGGAGTGGTCGTCTACCCCCACCAGGAGGGACTGGAGGCCCAGCGCCCAGAGGAGCTCCGTGTTGCTGGGGGTCAACGAGACCACCCCTGGCCGCCGGGCGCCGCCGGGGCGGCCGGTCCAGGCGTCAGGCGGCCGAGCCATCCAGGCCAAGCTCCCCCGCGATGCCCTCCAGGGCCTGGATGCAGGTGGCCAGGTGCTCGTTCAGGTCCACGCCAAGCTCCTCAGCACCCTGATAGATATCCTCCCGCCGGACGTTGCGGGCAAAGGCCTTGTCCTTCAGCTTCTTCTTGACCGACTTCACTTCCATTCCCATTATGGACTTGCCGGGCCGGACCAGGGCGCAGGCCACCAGGAAGCCACAGAGCTCGTCCACGGCGAAGATGGTCTTCTCCATGAGCGTGTCCCGGGGCTGGCCGGTATGGGGGGCGTGAGCCAGCACGCCCCGGATCACTGTCTCTGGGTAGCCGCGCTGGCGCAGGATCTGGACGCCCCGGAAGGGGTGCTCCTCCAGGTTCGGGTAGCGCTCGTAGTCGAAGTCGTGGAGCAGACCCACGATGCCCCAGAGCTCCTCGTCCTCACCGAATTTGCGGGCGTAGGTCCGCATGGCCGCCTCCACGGCCAGCGCGTGCTTGACCAGGTTGGCGTTTTCCGTGTACTCGGTGAGCAGGGCGTAGGCGTCGGCTCGGGTCAACAGGCTCATCCTCCCGTCGGGCCCGGCTTCTACGGCGGCGCCCGGCTTCCCTCCGCGCCGAGTCCTCGACGGCCTGCCGTCTCGCCGGTAGGCGCCGCCCGGGACCGGGGCGAATCCTGAACCGGAGGCGGCTAGCGGGCCCGGAGGCCGGCCGGGCACCGGCCCAGGGAACCCTGAGCCCGGAGGTGGTCACGTGGCCCTGGTCAGGCTGAAGGCGGGCCGGCGGCGGCACCCGGCCCACCCGTGGATCTACCGGACCGAGGTCGACGCCGTAGAGGGGCTGCAGGCGCCCGGGGACACCGTGGACGTGCTGGACCACCGGGGGCGGCTGGTGGGCCGGGGGTTCTGCAACCCCAGGTCCATGCTGACCGTGCGGCTCTTGTCCCGGGAGGCCGAACCCATCGACGAAGCCTTCTTCCGGCGACGGCTCGAGCGGGCCCTGGCCCTGCGGGAGCGATTGCTGCCGCCCGGGTCCCCGGCACGGCTGGTGTTCGGCGAGGCCGACGGGCTACCCGGGCTCATCGTGGACCGTTTCTCCGACGTCCTGGTCGTGCAGACCCTGGCCCTGGGCATCGAGCGCCACAAGTCGCTCCTGGTAGACCTGCTGGCCCAGCTGGCCCGGCCCTCGGCCGTCCTGGAGCGAAACGACGCCCCCGTACGCGAGCTGGAGGGACTGGACCAGCGGAAGGGCCCGCTGCTGGGCGACCCGCCCCTCCGGGTGATGATCGAGGAGCACGGCTGCCGGCTGTGGGTGGACCTCTGGGAGGGCCAGAAGACCGGGTACTTCCTGGACCAGCGGGAAAACCGGGCCGCCATCGCCCCGTACGTTTCCGGCGCCCGGGTGCTCGATGCCTTCTGCTACACGGGCAGTTTCGCCGTCCACGCCGCCCGCTTCGGCGCCCGCGAGGTCCTGGCCGTGGACTCGTCCGCCGCCGCCCTGGAGCTGGCCCGGGAGAACGCCGGAGCCAACCCGGGCGGCGACCGCATCGCCTTCGTCGAGGCCAACGCGTTTGACCTTTTGCGCTCCCTGGACCGTGACGGTGAACGCTTTGACGTCGTGATCCTGGACCCGCCCGCTTTCGCCCGGGGCAAGAGCACCCTGCCCGGCGCCCGCCGCGGCTACAAGGAGATCAACCTGCGGGCGCTCAGGCTGCTGGAACCAGGTGGCGTTCTGGTCACCTGCTCGTGCTCGTCGCCGCTGGAACCTGACGCCTTCGCCGAGGTGGTGGCCGATGCCGCCGCCGACGCGGGCCGGGAGGTGCGGGTGCTGGAGTTCCGCGGTCAGGCCCGCGACCACCCGGTGCTGCTGGGCTACCCGGAAAGCCGGTATCTGAAGTGCATCATCGCGCGGGTGGACTGAGCGGCCGAAATCACCACGGCCCGATGGATTGTGGTCGAGCACCGCGAGTCCGGAAACGGGAGACGCGTGATAGACGCGAGCTGTTCGAGGCACCGGGCTTCTTACACGCTGATGGCGCCCCGGCGGAACTCGCCCGGGTCCACGTGAACGTTGACCACGGCAGGCCGGCCGCCGGCCACGGCCGCGAGGGCCCGTTCCAGGGCGGGGCGGAGGGCGTCGGCCTCGGTGACGAACTCGCCGTGGCCGCCGAAGGCCTCGGCCACCAGGTCGTAGCGGGCCAGCGACAGCGCCGTGGCCACCGCCCGGTCCTCGCCGTACATCATCACCTGGCCCCGGCGGATCTGGGTCCAGGCGGCGTCGTTGCCGATCACGCCGAGAAACGGAATCTCCTGCCGCACGGCGGCCTCCAGGTCCAGGCCGTTGAAGCCGAACGCCCCGTCGCCCCAGAGCACGACAACCTGGCCGTCGGGCCGGGCCAGCCTGGCTGCCATGGCGAAGGCCGGCGCGATGCCCAGGGTGCCCATGGGCCCCGGGTCCAGCCAGCGGCCGGGAAAGCCCCGCACCCGGCAGACGGCGGCGGCGGTGGCCACGAAGTCGCCGCCGTCGCCGACGAAGATGGCGTCCTCGCCGAGGGCCTGATCGACCTCGTGGCAGAGCCTCAGGCTCGGAACCGGCGTTCCTCCTGCCTGGAGCTGCGGCTGCATCTTCGCCCAGGCCTCGGCCTCGGCCTCGCGCAGCCGGTCAAGCCAGGGGCTGCCGGCACCAGCCACGTCCTGGTTGCGTTGCGCGGCCGCCACCAGTTGCCGCATCACGGCGCCCGGATCGCCGTGGATGGCCACGGCGGCGGCGCGGTTGTGGTGGAGCGTCGCGGGGTCCAGATCTACCCGGATGATGCTGGCGTCGGCCGGCCAGGCGGGCGGCTCGCCGTAGTTCAGCCGGAAGTCGAGGGGGGTGCCGAATACCGCCACCACGTCGGCCTCGGCCAGGGCCCGCTTTCTGGTGCGCTCGAACGCGTGGGCGTGGCCCCGGGGCAGGACACCCCGGGCCATGCCGTTGGTATAGACGGGAACCTGGAAACGCTCGGCAAAGGCGGCCACGGTAGTGCCAGGCGGGCCCTCCCGCCCCACCGCCGGTGACCAGCGGATCTGACTCCCCACGATGGCCACGGGGCGCTGGGCCCGCTCAAGCAGGGCCGCCGCCCGGGCCACCGCGTCGGGGTCGCCGGACACCGGCGGCGGCTGGGGTGGACCCAGTGCTTCGGCCAGCCTGGCCGCCTGGTCCACCCCGGTACCGGCCGGGGCGAACAGGACGTCCAGGGGGAGTTCAACGTACACGGGTCCCGGCGGCCCGGCCGCCGCGACCCGGAAGGCCTGGGCCACGAACTCCGGGATCCGGACGGCGTCGGTGACCAGCCAGGCGGCCTTGGTGATGGGCCGCACCGTCTCCAGGGCGTCCAGTTCCTGCAGCGCCCCGCGGCCCGCCAGAGCCAGCGGGGCCCGGCCCCCGATGAGCACCATGGGGCTCTGGGCCCGGAGCGCGTTGGCCAGGGCGGTCACGGCGTTGGTGACCCCCGGGCCGGCCGTCACCGCGGCCACGCCCACCGTGCCGGTGACCCGGCTCCAGGCGTCGGCGGCAAACGCGGCCGACTGCTCGTGCCGGAAGTCGACCACCCGGATGCCCTCGTCCAGGCAGCCGTCGTAGATGGCCTGAATGTGCCCGCCGCAGAGGGTGAAGAGGTGGGTCACGCCGTGCTGGTGGAGACATCTGGCGAGCAGGTGGCCGCCGTCCACTGGTGCTCCCCCCGATCCGCCCGGGCCGCGGCCGGCCCGGGTGCAACGTCAGTCGG
>DYFQ01000013.1:0-45022 GCA_020725105.1 Symbiobacterium thermophilum | reverse complement strand
CGGCGACGGGTTCGGCCAGTTCCCCTTCGAGGGTCCAGGTGTTGGCCACGGTGATCTCCACGGGCACCAGACTCCCCGGGGCGATGCCCCCGGCCGGCGCGGGGAACGTGGTCACTTTGTTGGTCCGGGTCCGGCCCGCCAGTCGCCGCGGGTCGTTCTTCGAAGGTCCCTCCACCATGACCTCCTGGACCGTGCCCAGCAGCGCCCGGTTCCGCCGGAGGCTGATGGCGTTCTGCAGTTCCATGAGCCGCTCCAGGCGCTCCTGCTTGACCTCATCGGGCACCTGGTCGGGCATGGCGGCGGCGGGCGTCCCGGGCCGCGGCGAGAACATGAAGGTGAAGGCCGAGTCGAACTCCAGGTCGCGAACCAGGTCCAGGGTGGCGCGGAAGTCGGCCTCGGTCTCGCCGGGGAAGCCGGCGATCAGGTCCGTGGTGATGCTGGCCTGGGGCACCGCCCGCCGGATCCGCCCGACCAGCCGCCGGTAATGGCCGTCGTCGTGCCCGCGCTGCATGAGCCGGAGGATACGGGCCGAGCCCGACTGCACGGGCAGGTGGAAGTGCTCGCAGATCTTGTCCGACCCGGCGATGACGCGGATGGTCTTGTCCGGGAAGTTCCAGGGGTTGGAGGTGGTGTAGCGGATGCGGGCCAGGCCCGGCACCCGGTCGGCCATGGCCAGCAGGTCGGCGAAGTCCACCCGGCTGAGGCCCTGCTTGGCCAGGTCCAGGCCGTAGTTGTTGACGTTCTGGCCCAGGAAAGTAATCTCCCGTACGCCACGGGCGGCGAGCGCCTCCACCTCGGCCATGACGTCTTCGGGCAGCCGGCTGCGCTCCCTGCCCCGGGTGTGGGGGACGATGCAGAAGGTGCAGCGGTGGTTGCAGCCGTAGATCACCGAAACCCAGGCCTTGAGGCCGTTCTGGCGCCGGGCGGGCAGGTGCTCCACCACCGGTCCGGCCTCGGCCCAGACCTCATAGACCGGTTGCTGGGAGCCGGCGGCCTGATCGAGCAGCACGGGCAGCCGGTGCAGGTTGTGGGTGCCGAAGACCAGGTCCACGTGGGGGGCATAAGTACGCAGCCACTCGCGGGTCTCCTCCTCCTGGGCCATGCAGCCGCAGAGGCCGATGATGGCACCGGGGTTCTGGACCTTCACGCGTTTCATGGTGCCTACCTTGCCGAAGACCTTCTCCTCGGCCGTGGTCCGGATGGCGCAGGTGTTGATGAGGATCACGTCGGCCGCCCCGTACTCCTCGGCCGGCCGGTAACCCATGGTCTCCAGGAGTCCGGCCAGGACCTCCGAATCCGAGAAATTCATCTGGCAGCCGTGGGTGATGATGAAATAGCGGGGCTCGTGGCCCGCGACGGCACCGTGCCAGCGCTGAGCCGGCGTGCGGCCGGTCTCGTCTTGCCACACGCCGGTGAGGGCTTCCTCGACAAATCCCAGCGCGATCAGGTGCCGGCCGAGTTCATCTCTGAAGTCAACCCGTGGCGCGACCCGCAGGTCCATCGCTTGCCCCCCTGACCTTATAGCATACCAAAGGGGCCGCGCGCGGTCGAGGCCCTAGGGGGTGTCGCGCCACCGGGCGTACTTCTCGGCTACGGTGTCAAAGGCGGTCTGCGGGATCTCCGAGCCCCTCTAGGGCGCGCCCTCTCCGTCGTCCGAACCCAGCAACCGCCGGAGCACGTAGGGCAGGATTCCCCCGTGCCGCAGGTACTCCACCTCGATGGGGCTGTCCACCCGGGCGATGGCGGTGAACGCCCGCTCGCTCCCGTCCTGCCGGCGGGCCCGGACGGTCAGTTCCTGCCGGGGGGAGAGGCCGTCGGCGATGCCCTCGACGTCGAAGCGCTCGTCGCCTCGCAGGCCCAGGGCCTGGACGTTCTCCCCCGGCCTGAACTGCAGCGGCAGGATGCCCATGCCCACCAGGTTGGAGCGGTGGATCCGCTCGTAGCTCTCGGCCAGCGCGGCCCTGATACCCAGCAGCGCGGGCCCCTTGGCGGCCCAGTCGCGGGAACTGCCGCTGCCGTACTCCTTGCCCGCGATGACCAGAAGCGGCGTCCCCTCCCGCTGGTACCGCGTGGCCGCCTCGAAGATGCGCACCGTCTCGCCCGACGGGAAGTGGACGGTCCAGTCACCCTCCCGGCCCGGTACGAGCGCGTTTCGCAGGCGGGGGTTGCCGAAGGTCCCGCGGACCATCACCTCGTGGTTGCCCCGGCGCGACCCGTAGCTGTTGAACTCGGCCGGCTGAACGCCCCGCTCGATGAGGTAGTTGCCGGCCGGACTGTCCCGGGGAATGGAGCCGGCCGGCGAGATGTGGTCGGTGGTCACCGAGTCCCCGAGCAACGCGAGGACCCGGGCGCCCCGGATGTCCTGCAGCGCCGCCGGTTCGGGCTCCAGACCCGCGAAGTAGGGCGGTTCCTGGACGTAGGTGGACTCGGGGTCCCAGGCGTAAAGCCCGCCCTGGGGTACCGGCAGGTTCCGCCAGCGCTCGTCGCCCTCGAACACCCGCGCGTAGTTCCGCCGGAACACCTCCGGGCGAAGGGCCCGGGCGATGGTTTCCCGGATCTCCTCCATCGAGGGCCAGATGTCCCGAAGGTACACCGGCTCGCCGTTGGGGTCCGTGCCCAGGGGTTCGGTCGTCAGGTCGATGTCCACCGTACCCGCCAGGGCATACGCCACCACCAGTGGCGGTGACGCAAGGTAACTGGCTCGCACCTGGGGGTGGATGCGGCCCTCGAAGTTGCGGTTGCCACTCAGGACGGCCGCCACCACCAGCCCGTGCTCCCGGATGGCCCTGGTCACCGGCTCCGGGAGCGCGCCGGAGTTGCCGATGCAGGTGGTGCAGCCGTAACCCACCAGGTGGAAGCGGAGCGCCTCCAGATACGGCAGCAGCCCGGCCTCCTTCAGGTAGTCGGTGACGGCCCGGGAACCCGGCGCCAGGCTGGTCTTGACGTGAGGCCCGGTGAAAAGCCCCCGCTCCACGGCCTTCTTGGCCAGCAGCCCCGCCCCCACCATGACGGTGGGGTTGGAGGTGTTGGTGCAACTGGTGATGGCGGCGATGACCGCCGAGCCGTGGCTCAGGGTGGCGCGCTGGCCCGCGGCGGCGACCTCCACCGTTTCCGGCCGCGAAACAGGCTCGACCGTGACCCGAGTCGGTTGCGCCGACTCGTTGCCCGTGCCGCCTTCCCAGTCGAACCGGCCCTCGGCCCGCGGGTTCGCCCCACCGGGCGCCGGACCGGCGCGGGAGCCGCCGGCGGCGAATTGCTCCGGGAACGCCGCCCGCAGGGAGCGCGGCACACCGGCCAGCGACACGCGGTCCTGCGGCCGGCGGGGCCCCGCCAGGCTCGGCTCGACCGTGCTCAGGTCAAGCTCCAGCAGTTCGGTGAACCGCGGTTCGGGCGTCTCGTCGGTGCGGAATAGCCCCTGGGCCTTGCAGTAGCGCTCCACCAGCTCGACCAGGGCCTCGTCGCGGCCCGTGAACCTGAGGTAATGCAGGGTCTCGTCGTCCACCGGAAAGAAAGCGACGGTCGCGCCCATCTCGGGTGCCATGTTGGCGAGGGTGGCCCGGTCCGCCAGGCTCAGCCGGCTGAGCCCCGACCCCGTGAACTCGACGAACTTGGCGACGACGCCGTGCTTTCTGAGCTTTTCGGTGACGGTCAGCACCAGGTCGGTCGCGGTCGCCCCCTCGGGCAACCGGCCCAGCAGCCGGAAGCCGACCACTTCCGGGGCAAGCAGGTAAAGGGGCTGGCCCAGCAGCACGGCTTCGGCCTCGATGCCACCCACGCCCCACCCCAGCACCCCCAGGCCGTTGATCATGGTGGTATGGGAATCGGTACCGACCAGGGTGTCCGGATAGGCGACGGTCTCGCCGCCGGCCGTGGCGGTCTGGACCACTCTGGCCAGGTACTCCAGGTTCACTTGATGCACGATCCCGGTCCCCGGCGGGACGACCCTGAAGTCCCGGAACGCTCGCTGCGCCCAGCGCAGAAGGGTGTACCGCTCGGCGTTGCGCTGGTATTCCAGGTCCACGTTGTGCTGGAAGGCAAAGGCGGTCCCGAACCGGTCCACCTGCACCGAGTGGTCGATGACCAGGTCGGCCGGGACGAGCGGGTTGATCCGTTCCGGGGCGCCGCCCAGCCGGGCCACGGCCGACCGCATGGCGGCCAGGTCGACGACGGCCGGCACGCCGGTGAAGTCCTGGAGCAGCACCCGCGCCGGCAGAAAGGCCAGTTCCCGCTGGGCTGAGGGGTCCCAGCGGGCCAGAGCCAGCACGTCTTCCTCGGCCACCAGCCGGCCGTCGCACCGGCGCAGCAGGTTCTCCAGGAGGATCTTGATGGTGAAGGGCAGCCGGTCGACGCCGGCGACGCCCCGCGCGGCGAGGCGGTCGAGGCGGTAGTAGCTGACGGTGTGGCTCCGAGTCGAAAGGGTATCCCTGGCTCCGAAGGGGTCGACCGGTCGGCTCACGTGTTGACCACTCCCACCGTGTACGTCGTGGCGGCCCGGCACAAAGCCTTGCGGGAGTTCCGGGGCTTTCGCGGCGGCCAAACGTCATTTTACCATTGACGGGTCGCCTGTGCGGTGTCGGCCCGCGCCCTGCCCCGGGAAGGGGATCTCGGCCTGTCGGGGCGGCCCTGGCGGACGGGTGGCCTGGTGGGCCGCGTCCCGGGCAGACCGCCTCCGAACCCTCGTCCGGGTCGCTGGCCGGCGTAGGGGGAGTCCGGCGCGGGAACTCCGCCGGGGACGGGCGGGCGGCACGATCGGGGCCGTATGCCGACCGGGGTCCGGTCGGTAGACTAGGCCCGAAGGCCGCGCCCCGCGGCCGGCCGGGCGAGGGAGGGGCTTTTCGTTGCGCGAGAACGTTGGTACGCTCGACAGCGCGCTGCGAATCTTCACCGGCGGGATCCTGGCGGCAGCGGCCGTGCCGCGCCTTGGTCGGCGGCACGGCTTCTGGCCCTGGGCGCTGCTGGCTCTCGGGACGTACGGGGTGACCACCGGGGCGACGCGCTGGTGCCCGGTGATGGGGTGGCTGGATCTTTCGACGGCCGGCGTCGAGGACGACGTGCTTGGCGGCGAGTCCGTCGACGAACTGATCGAGCGGGCCGAAGCCGCTGAACGACCGTACCTCGGTGAAACGCCGCCCCTGCCACCCATGGGCCATCACCCCGCCCCCCACGCCGCCAGGGGCCGGGCCAGGGCCGACGAAGGTGTTCCCGCCGCCGGGCCCGTGCCGGAAGGACCGCCCTACCCCCGGCGCGGCGCGTAGTCCCGCACCGCGTCGGGGGCTGGAGGTAGCCGCGGCACCGCTCACCCCGCACCAGGATGCCTGGCGACCCCACCCGGAGGCGGACCAGGTGCTCCGCCACGGCCCGCACCCCGGTGAGCAGCCAGACGATGGCGTCGGGCGGCATCTCAGAGTTCAGCATGACCGGTTCCGCGGAGCTTCTTTCCCGGTTCGGCGGCGGCCAGGTTTCAGTCGGGCCTTGGCAGGGGCGAGCGGCCGCGCCCCGGCGGACGCCTCGCCCCGGGCTCCGGCGGCCCGGGGAGCCGGCCGGCGGGCCGGTCGAGCCGCGCGTCCAGGGCCCGGGCCAGCGCCAGCCAGTCCAGAACCTCGTCGGCCCGCGTGAAACGGCCGTCGAGGTAGACGCTGACCCCGTACTGCCCCGCCGTCACGCCCAGGAGTTGCCGGCGTCCGTGAACGAGCCGCCGGCGGACGTCGGGTGCCAGGAGGCTGCGGGCCCCCTCGGCCGACCCCAGCACCCAGAACTCCCGCTCGAAGGAGGGGTCGTCGAGTCCGACGGCGGGCTCCCTGGTGGGCGGGTCGATGCGCCCCTTGGGGTGAACCGCCACCGGCCGGGCCGTGGAGCGGTGGTAGAGGGTGATCCGGGTGCTGAGCGGCGGCTCGCGGCCGAAGCCTACGACCAGCGGAATTCCTATGGACAGCACGCTCGGCGGTCCGCCGCTCGCGCGCTCCGCGGGGCCCAGGAGGTAGGGGGTGCGGCAGCGCAGCTTGAACCGGAAAACGTCACGGTCGATGGTGAACCGCAGCGACCGGGCGAAGGGCGACCGGGCCTCCTGGCTGACGTCGGCAAGGTACTCGAGTTCCAGGCGCCGGCCCAGGTCGGCCAGGAGCCGCCGGAACGCCCGTTCCAGCCACGCGTCGGCCACCAGGTAAACGGCGCCCCCGGCACCCAGGAGCCCGTAGATTCCCCAGGCCACCGCCGGGCTGCGGATAGCCCGGCTGGCCGCGTAGGCCAGCACGGCCGTGACGGCGGCCATGGTCACGGCACCGATGGCCACGTGCACCGCCCGCTCGGGCGGCCACACCCCTTCCCGCACCCGGATCACGGTTTCCCTGATCCGGGGCCAGTTGAGGGCCGCCGCCACGGCCAGGCCCACGGCCGCCGCGACCCACCAGGGAATCACGGGTCTGCCTCCGGCCGTCCTTCGCGGGCCGGCGGACCGGGAGGGAACCCGCCGCCGCGCAGCGAAGGCGGAGGCCGCGAACCCGTTGCGGCTGAGCCCATGGAGGTTGCATCGGTGAGTCGGATCGAAGCCTTGCTCCTCGACCTGGACGGCACCCTGCTGGACCTGGACATCGAGGCCTTTCTCCCCCACTACCTGGCCGCCCTGGCGCCCTGGATCTCGCCGTGGCTGGAACCGGGGGACTTCATCCGTCACCTGCTTGCGTCCACCGGCGCCATGATGGCCAACACCGATCCGGCCCGCACCAACCAGGACGTCTTCATGGCCGACTTCTTCGGCCGGACGGGGCTCGACCCCGCCGAACTGCTTCCCGTATTCGACCGCTTTTACCGGGAAGCCTTTCCCAAGCTGGCCGTCCACGCCCGGCGCCTGCCGGCCGCCCGGCGTCTGGTAGAGGCGGCCCGGTCAAGGGGCCGCCAGCTGGTGATCGCCACCAACCCCCTCTATCCCGAGCCCGCCATCCGCGAGCGCATGCGCTGGGCCGGGGTCGACGACTTCCCCTATGCCCTGGTCACCAGCTACGAGCACATGCACGCCTGTAAGCCGCATGCCGAGTACTTCCTGGAGATCCTGGAGCGGCTCGGCGCGGCCGCCGGCCGCCCGGTGCCCCCGGAGGCCTGTCTCATGGTGGGGGACGATCCCCAACGCGACCTGCCCGCCTCGGCGGTGGGCATCCGCACCTGGTACGTGGTGCGGGACGGATCCGAGCCCGCTCCGGAGATCCGGGCTCGGGCTGACGGCTGGGGTCGCCTCGAGGACCTGCTGGCCCGGGTCGAGGCGGGTGGGCTGGACGATGGTCGGCTTCGGGCGGCGGCGGACGGGGAACCTTTTCCATGCTGATCCGGGACCGGCTGATCCAGCGTGCTGTCTGTTCGCCCCGGCTGACGGGCGACGCCTACCGGCCGATGATGGACCAGGGACGATCGAGAAAACCTCTCTCCCTGCGCGTCCACGCCTGCGAGTGCGGGGTCTGGATGCAGCGCGCAAGTCTGGGGCGAGAGCCGGGGAGAGGCGGCGGCGGTTCCCCTCGGAACCCCCCGGCTTTAGCCGTGGGGAGGTTCAGTGGCGCTTTCTGTCGCGCCGGGAGTGGAGCGCCACCACCTCGTAGCGCAGGTGCTGGATCTCCTGCTGCAGCCGGAGGATGGCGGTGAGGAGGCGGTCGCGGTCTTCCCGCCGCCGTTCCTCGCTTCTGGACAGCTCCCGCTGGAGGCGGTCCAGCCCCTCGGCCAGGCCGGCCAGGCCGGCCAGGCCGGTCACAGGTGGCTCGCTCTTGCCGGCCGAAGCTTCCCCCGCCAGCGCCCGCCGGATGTCCTGGTAGCCGGAGCCGGCGTTGCGCATGGCCACCACCCGGGCCAGGCGGGCGACGGCCGTCTGGCTCAGGTCGCGGGGCGGTCCGCCCTCCGAAACGGCCGGCTCGGGTTCCACCAGGTCGTAGAACTCCGCCAGCAACTGGCGAAAAGTCCGGGGCGCCACGCCCAGCCGCCGGCACGCCTCCTGCACGCTGACGCGGCCGGCCGGCACCGAAATGGCGGTGTCGTCCCGCTGCGGCGCCCCGGGGGCCTGGCTCTCCCTGGCCTCCAGAGCGGCCGCGATTTCTCCCAGCGCGTCCTGGTCTTCCCGACGGCGGTCTGTTTCCGGCACTGGCGCTCCTCCCGAGCACGGCTTCGCGGTGCGGCACCGGGTCTCCTGCGCTTGCCGTCCGGGCCGCGTAACTGGCGGCAAGCCCGCCATCGGCTGGCGGAGGCGCGAACATTTCCCAGCATGACTGCCCGTTGTGCCGGCCGATACTATCTTACCAACCAAGCTTCCGTCTAGATCGTGGCGGGGCGCCCTATAAGGGCCGACCGCCGTGGAGAGTGGTGATCATGCCGGCCCGCAACAGGCCGTTGGTGCCCCAGGCCGAACACGTCCTGGACCAGTTGAAGTGGCAGGTGTTGCAGGAGCACGGTCCGGCCCCGGGCGTCCGTGACCAGGCCACCTGGGAACAGTGGCTCGACCGGGCCAAGTACGAGGTGGCCCACCAGTTGGGGTTGACCCCTTATGTCCAGGGCGGATACTGGGGCCACCTGCCCTCGCGCCTGAACGGCGCCGTGGGCGGGCGGATCGGTGGCCACATCGGCGGGCAGATGGTCCGCCGCCTGATCGCCCTGGCCGAGCAGCAACTGGGCGCCGGGCAACCGTTCCGCTGAAAGCCGCGGTTCCAGGAGGTCAACAGGCGCCTGGTTCTGAGGCGTGGCGCGGTCGTCCTCTAGTCCTCCGGTTCAAGGGTTACCAGATACCAGCGGCCCGCCACCCGGACCCGCCAGCGCGCCGGGCCCCGCCCGCCCGGCGGCGCCGGTTCCGCCGGTCCCCCCGCGGGCACCCGCGCCACCTCGGCCTCCAGTTCCCGCCGGGCGGCCCGGGCCTCCGCCACGGAGACCGCCTCGAAGGTCAGCCGGTCACCCGGCCGCAGCTGGCCCAGCCGCCAGCGGTCGGCGCTGATCACGCACGCCACCTTGGCGTACCCGCCGGTGGTCTGGCAGTCGGGCATCAGCACGATGGGCAGCCCATCGCCGGGTACCTGGACGGCCCCGGGAATCACGCCGTCGGAGACGACGTCCGGGCTCCGGAGGTGATCCAGGCGGGGGCCTTCCAGCCGCAGGCCCATCCGGTCGGCCCGCTCGCCCACCGCGTACGTGCCCTGCAGGAACGTGGCCAGGCTCTCGGCGGTGAAGGCGTCCTGCTGGGGACCCATGACCACCCGCACCGGGGGCGCAGGCGACCCGCCGGAACGAGGCACTCCCTCCTCCCACCGGCGAACCGCCGCCGGAGGACCGCCGGTGGAAGATCCCGGCCGGGCCCCCTGCCCTCCTCGCCGCGAAGCCGGTTCCGGGACCCCGACGAAAATCAGGTCGCCGGGGCGCAACGGCCGGCCCTCCAGACCGCCGAAGCGCCCCCGGAGGTCGGTCGACCGGCTCCCGAGCACCCGTGGCACGTCCACGCCGCCGGCCACCGCCACGTAGGCTCTCATCCCCCGGCCGGCGGGGCCCAGCCGGAGGACCTGGCCCCGGGCGACGCGAGCCGGCTGCCAGGGTGTCAGCGGTTCCTCGCCCACCGTGGCCTGGCAGTCGGCGCCCCCCAGGGCTACCCAGACGTCGGCCCTGGCCCGCAACTGGAGCCCGCCCCAGGCGCACTCCAGGCCGGCCGCCCCGTCGGAGTTGCCCACCAGCCGGTTGGCCAGGCGCAGGGCGAGGGTGTCGGCGGCCCCGCCCACCGGCACTCCCCAGCGCTGCCGGCCCAGCCTGCCGAGGTCCTGCACGGTGGTGTGGCCGCCCGGGACCAGCACCTCCAGCGCGGGCCTCACGGCAGGACCAGCTCCTCGCGGCTGTGATCCCACGCGTCGGGCGGCACGGGGAAGAACTCCACCCGGTCGCCGGGCCGGACCAGACACGGCGGGTCCTCGGCCATTCGCCACAGGTTCACCGGGGTCCGGCCGATCAGGTTCCAGCCGCCCGGGGCCTCCACGGGGTAGATGCCCGTCTGCCGGCCGGCAATGCCCATCGACCCCGCCGGGACCCGGACCCGAGGCGTCGCCAGCCGGGGAACGGCCAGCGCTTCCGGAACGGTGCCCAGGTAGGGAAAGCCCAGGGTGAAGCCGACCATGTAGCAGTCGTAGCTCGTGCCGGAATGAAGCGTGATGACCTCGGCCGGTGTAAGCCCGGTCTTGCTTGCCACGGCGTCGAGGTCAGGACCGAACTGGCCGCCGTAGACCACCGGGAGTCTGACGGTACGCCGCGGGGGCCGCACGCCGGCGACCGCCGCGCCCATGGCCCGGTCCAGCGCGGCGTCCAGTTGGGCCTCGTCCAGAGAAGGGGGGTCCAGGCGCAACAGGGCCGAGCGGAAGGTGGGGATGACCTCGACGACACCCCTTGGCGGCGCCTCGGCCAGTACCCGGCAGAACCCCAGCACGCGCCCGTTGACGTCCGGATCGATCCGGTCCCCGAACTCCACCACCACGGCGTCGTCGCCCTGGGGCCGGACCCTGGGGTAGCTGTCAGCGGTTGAGCCGGGTTCGGACCGGCCGGTCCTAGCGGTCACGGCCCGTTGCTTCCTCCAGCACCGCGCCGAGTGGCGCCAGCCGGACCCCGGCCGCCTCCAAGCCCCGGCGCAGCGCCCGCAAAAGTTCCGGGGCCCGGGGGTTGTCCCCGTGGACGCACAGGCTGTCACACTCCAGGCGCAGAGCCGTCCCGGCAACAGTTTCGACCGCGCCCGTGGTCACCAGCCGGACGGCCCGATCGACCACCACCGGCGGGTCGCCGAGGACGGCGCCGGGCCTGCCGCGGGGAGTGAGGGTCCCGTCGGGCTGGTAGCTGCGGTCGGCGAACGCCTCCCGGGCCACCCTCAGGCCGGCGGCCGCCCCTGCCCGTTCCATGGCCGAGCCCGGCAGCGCCAGGAGGATCAGGTCTCCATCGACCGACGCCACGGCCTCGGCGATGGCCCGGGCCAGGTCGTCGTCGACCGCCGCCAGGTTGTACAGGGCCCCGTGGGCCTTGACGTGCTGGAGCCGGACCCTTTCGGCCCTGGCCGTGGCCCAGAGGGCCCCGATCTGGTAGACGCAGTAATCGCGGACCTCGCGGGGCGACGCGTCGAGCCGCCGGCGACCAAACCCCAGGAGGTCGGGAAAGCCCGGGTGGGCCCCGACGGCCACCCCGCGGGCGGCGGCCAGGGCAACGGTCCGGCGCATGACCCCGGGGTCTCCGGCGTGAAAGCCGCAGGCCACGTTGGCCGAGGTGACCAGGGGGATGACCTGGTCGTCGTGGCCCGGCGGCCACACGCCAAACCCTTCCCCCACGTCCGCGTTGAGGTCGATCACGGGGCGCATGGTCTCGCCTCCCCCGCAGGATTCGGTGGCCCGCGGGTACCCTCCTCCGGAGGCGCGCATGCTACAGGCGGAGGTGGTCAGGGTGGACCGGCCCTACTACTGCCCGCAGTGCCGTTCCAACCGGATGAGCTTCCGTCTCTTCTACCGGCTGGTGCAGCCGGTGCGCAAGGACCCTTACACCGGCGCCGTCATCGAAGCGGCTCCCGGGCCGCGCCCGGCGGTCCCGGAAGAGGCCGGGCTGGAGGTCCAGTGTCCGGTGTGCAACTTCCGGGCCCCCGAGTCCATCTTCGTGGCGGCGGCCGCCCGGGAGCCGGCCGAGATGGTTGACCGCCCGGGTTTCTAGCGGCGAGGCGTCTCAGGTGGCGGGACCCGCCTTTCTCGCTGCCCGGCACAGCAGCCGGGCCCGGCGGGCGCTTACCTGGCGGAGCCGGCGGTTCTCCAGTTGCAGCAGGCGTCTTTCCTCCTCCAACCGGACCAGCAGGTCCATGAGCACCCGCCGGCCTAGCCGCAGGCGTTCCAGCCTGTCCTCCAGCCTCCGGACCCGCTCCACCAGGCTTTGCTCCCGGCTCTCCCGCTCGTCCGGCCCGTGCCCGGCCACGGCCGGCACCTCCCTCAGGCTACCCTTGTCCCTTGCGCCGGACAACCCCGGTCCGCGGTAAGGATATGTCCCCGGCGGGAAATTATGCCGTCGCGGGCCGCCAGCGGCCACCAGGGATGATTCGGAGCCGTGGCCGGCGAATTACCGGCGGTGAGGTGATGGTTCTTGCAGCCGCCCGCCCGCAACGCCCCGCCCCCGCCCCCGACTCCCCGGCGTCCCGTCGTCGAGGTGCTCCATGGCGAGACCGTCGTGGACCCGTACCGCTGGCTGGAAGACGGCGAGGCCCCGGAGGTCCGCGCCTGGACCGAGGCGCAGAACGGGCATACCGACGCCGTCCTGGGGGCACTGCCCCGACGGGGGGTCTTCGCCCGGCGCCTGGCGGAACTCTGGCGCTCCGACCTGGTGCGGAATCCCGCCGTGCGGGGCGGCAGGCTGTTCTACCTCCGCCGGCCCGGCGACCAGGCCCAGTTCGCCCTGTGCCTGCGGGAGGACCCGGACGGCCCGGAAAGGGTGCTCGTCGACCCCAACGCGCTGGACGAACGTGGCGTCACCGCGCTGGACTGGTGGTATCCGTCACCGGACGGGCGCCGGCTGGCCTACGGCTGCTCCCGGGGCGGCGACGAGTGGAGCACCCTCCACGTGCTGGACGTGGACACCGGCGAACACCTGGCCGACCGGATCCCCCGGACCCGGTACGCCAGCCTGGCCTGGGAGCCCGACGGCTCGGGGTTCTTCTATACCCGCTACCCGACGCCGGGCGAGGTGCCGGCCGGGGAGGAGAACTACCACCGCCACGTGTTTTACCACGTCCTGGGCGAGGATCCCGGCGGCGACCGGGCCGTGTTCGGGCCCGGTCGTCCCAGGGAGGAACTGGTGCACCTGGACCTCTCCGAGGACGGCCGGTACCTGCTCATCGTGGCCTACGAGGGCTGGAACCGCGCCGACGTGCTGGTCCTGGACCGTCGCCGGCCGGCGGCGGGATTCGTCCCCGTCGCCCTGGGGCTGGACGCCCTCTTCAAGGGGCGGGCGGCGCGGGGCGTGCTTTACCTGCTGACCAACCTTGATGCCCCCCGCTACCGCGTGCTGGCGGTCGACCTGGCGGGTTCGCCTCCCGAGGCCTGGGCCGACCGGTCCGCCTGGCTGGAGGTGGTGCCCGAAGACCCCGAGCGGACGCTTGACCTCTTTGCCGTCGCCGGAGACCACCTGCTCCTGAGCGCGCTGGAGCACGCCACGGCCCGGGTGTTCGCCGTGGCCGCCGACGGGTCCGGACGTCGGGAGCTCCCCCTGCCCGGGCCGGGCACCGTGGCCGCGCTGGTCGGTGAACCCGGAGCCGCCCGGGCGTTTCTCACCTTCGAGTCCTTCGTCACGCCGCCCGCCATCTACCGGGTGGACCCGGCCCGGGGGAGCATCGAGCCGGCGGTGGCGGGCGCTCCACCGGCCGGCCAGGTGGCCGTCACGGTCAAGCAGGTGTTTTACAGCTCCCGGGACGGCACCCGGGTGCCCATGTTCGTGCTTCACCGGCGCGACGTGGTGCCCGACGGCGACCGCCCGACGGTGCTCACGGGCTACGGGGGCTTCAACATCGCCCGCACCCCGGAATTCAACCCGAGCCTCGCCCTGTGGCTCGAGCGGGGCGGCGTGTGGGCCCTGGCCAACCTGCGGGGCGGCTCGGAGTACGGGGAGGCCTGGCACCGGGCCGGGATGCTGGGCAACAAGCAGAACGTGTTCGACGACTTCATCGCCGCGGCCGAGTACCTGATCGCGGCAGGGTACACCCGGCCCGAGCGGCTGGGCTGCTACGGCCGGAGCAACGGCGGCCTGCTGGTCGGCGCCGCCCTCACCCAGCGCCCCGACCTCTTCCGCGCGGTGGCCTGCGGGGTGCCGCTCCTGGACATGCTCCGTTACCACCGCTTCCTCATCGGAGGGCTGTGGGTGACCGAGTACGGCTCGGCCGACCATCCGGAGCAGTTCCGCTGGCTCCATGCCTACTCCCCGTACCACCGGGTGGTCGACGGGACCCCGTACCCGGCCGTGTATCTGTTCACCGCCGCGTCGGACACCCGGGTGGACCCCATGCACGCCAGGAAGATGGCGGCCCGGCTGCAGGCGGCCTCCGCCTCCGGCCGGCCGGTGCTGTTGCGCATCGAGCTCGAGGCCGGGCACGGGGCCGGCAAGCCGGTGGCCAAGATCGTGGCGGAGCAGGCGGAGGTGTGGAGTTTCCTCGCCTGGCAGCTTGAGGAGGACGGCTAGCCGCGCAGGCGGCTGTTCATCCGCTTCAGGTGGGCCACCATGGCCTCGTACCGCGCCCGGGCCTCGTCCTCGCTCTGAAAGCGGTCGGTGCCCGTGTCCCGGTCCGCGCCGACCCCGGGGATATCCCGGTACACGCCGAAGCTGCCGTCGGACATCCGGTAGAGGATCACTTCCCCGTCGAACTTGCCCCTCTCTTCCAGGAGTTTTTTCACGTGGGGCCTCCTTTCGCCAGCCGCTTGAGAGCGGTCACCACGGCTCCGTCCACGGTGAGCGCCCCGATGTCCACCCTTTGGGCGCCCGGGCCGTCGGGTCCGTGGCTGTCGGACCCTCCCGTTGCCACCAGGCCCCAGCGCCGGGCGAGTTCCAGGTACCGGGCCTGAGCCCGGGGCGTGTGCTGGGGGTGACAGACCTCCAGCCCCTGGAGTCCTTCCCCCACCAGACGCGGGATCAGGTCGTCACGCCCGGTCAGGCCCGGGTGGGCCAGCACCGCCACGCCGCCCGCCCGGCGGATGGCCGCGATGGCCTCCCGGGGCGAGAGCCGGTGGCGCGGCACGTATGCCGGGCGGCCCGGCGTCAACAACCTGCCAAACGCCTCCTCCACCGAGGCCACGTGGCCCCGCTCGACGAGCGCCCGGGCCACGTGGGGCCGGCCGACCGAGCCCTCCCCGGCGATGGCCCGGACCCGCTCGGGGTCCAGGGTCATGCCCAGGGCCTGCAGCCGCCGGAGCATGGCCAGCAGCCGCTCTTCCCGGTCCCGGCGGAGCCGGTAAAGCACGGTCTGCAACCCGGCGTCGTCCACATCCAGATAATAACCCAGCACGTGGACTTCGGTCCCGTCGGCCCAGGCGTTGATCTCGACCCCGGGAACGATCTCCGGGCCACCGCGGCCGGCCGCCGTCCTGGCCGGGCCGACGCCTTCGGTCACGTCGTGGTCGGTGATGGCCAGGGCGACGAGCCCCAGCTCCCGCGCGCGGACCACCGCCTGCTCAGGCGTGAGGGTCCCGTCCGACGCGGTGGTATGGCAGTGGAGGTCCGCCTGTCCGGTCAGGCCGCCCGTCACGCCCGCCCCAGCCGCAACGCCAGGTTGGCCAGGGTTCGGACCCCGAAGCCGGTGCCGCCCTTGGGGTGGTAGGGCAGGTCCGTGGTGGTCCAGGCGGTGCCGGCGATGTCCACGTGGGCCCAGGGGGTATCCTCGGCGAAGGCGCCGATGAACAGGCCGCCCGAGATGGCCCCGGCGTTGCGGCCGGCCGAGTTCTTGTAGTCGGCCACGTCGGACTTGAGCAGTTCCTTGTATTCGGGATTGGTCGGAAAGGCCCAGATGCCCTCACCGGCGTCCCTGCCGGCGGCGATGACCGCGTCGGCCAGGGCCTCGTTGTTGGACACCAGCCCGCCATTCACGTGACCCAGAGCGACGACGCAGGCGCCGGTGAGGGTCGCCACGTCGACGATCCAGTCGGCCCCCTGCGACCTGGCGTAGGCCACGGCGTCGGCCAGTACCAGGCGCCCCTCGGCGTCGGTGTTTGTAACCTCGATGGTCCGGCCGTTCATGGCCCGGACCACGTCCCCGGGCCGCTGGGCCCGGCCGCCCGGCATGTTCTCGGCGGCCGCCACCACCCCCAGCACGTTGACGGCCGGCTGCTCCTGGGCCACCAGGCGCATGGCCCCCAGCACGGCGGCGCCGCCGCCCATGTCGAACTTCATCTCCTCCATGCGCTCGGCGCCTTTCAACGAGAGCCCGCCCGAGTCGAAGGTGAGCGCCTTGCCCACCAGCGCCAGGGTGTGCCGGGCGTCCCGGGGCCGGTACCGCAGCAGGATCAGCCTGGGGGGCTGGGCCGAGCCCTGGGCCACGCCCAGGAAGGCTCCCATCCCCATCCGGGCGAGGTCGTTCTCGTCCAGCACCTCGCACTCCAGGCCCGTCTCGGCGGCCATGGCCCGGGCCGCCTCGGCCAGGGCGGCCGGCGTCATCAGGTTGGCCGGCCGGTTCATCAGGTCCCGCGCAAGACAGGTGGCTTCGGCGTACCGGCGGCCCCGCTCCGCCCCACGGCGGATGGCCTCCAGGCGGCCTGGATCGCGTTCGACCAGGGTGAAGCCGGTCACGTCCGCCTGGTCGCCCTCCTCGTCGCCGGTCGTCTTGAGTTCCCGGAAGCGGTAGAGGCCCAGTACGGTGCCCTCGACCGTGGCCTGGGCGGCCGCCTCGGGCTCCAGCCCGCCCACCCCGGCACCGTGGACGATGCTTGCCACCTGGCGGGACCCGGCGCGGCGGGCGGCCCGGGCGGCGTGGGCGGCGGCCTGCCTGACCCGGTCGAGGCTGAACTGCTCCCTCGGGCCCAGCCCGGCCACCAGGACCCGCCGGGCGGGAAGCCGGCCGTAGGTCGGGACGACCAGCGCTTCCTTGAGCCTGCCCCGGAGCTCACCGTCGGCGACGGCCTGCCGGATGACCCCGCCCAGCGCCTGGTCCACCGCGCCGGTGGCGCCTCCGGGGGCGGTGACCCCCTGGAACAGGTTGACCACCAGGGCGTCGCAGGGCGTCTCCACAACCGAGCCGTGAACGACCTCTACTCTCACCCGCATCCCCTCTCGGTCACGCGCGCTCAGCCGATGGCTTCCCGGATGACCCGCAGGAAGTTCAGGCCGAGAATCTTCCGAACGGCGGTCTCGTCGTACCCCCGGTCCAGCAGTCCCTGGGTCAGCCGGGGAAAGGTGGTGGCGTCCTCCAGCCCGGCGGGGGCGGAGGGAATGCCGTCGAAGTCCGACCCCAGCCCCACGTGGTCCGGGCCCACCAGCCCGCACACGTGATCGATGTGGTCCAGCACCCGGTCGAGGCCGGCCTTCTCCGGCTCGGGGTGAACGAAGGCGGGGGCGAAGTTCACGCCCATGACGCCCCCGTTCCGGGCCAGGGCCTTGATCTGGTCGTCGGTGAGGTTCCGCGGGTGCGGGCACAGCGCCCTGGCGTTGGAGTGGGTGGCCGCCACCGGCCGGGTGGATAGCTCCAGCACGTGCCAGAACCCGGGGTCGGCGAGGTGGGACACGTCGACCAGGATCCCCAGCCGGTTCATCTCCCGCACCAGTTCCACCCCGAACGTGGTCAGGCCGCCGCCGGTCCGGGCTTCGGCCATTCCGTCGGCGATGTGGTTTCGCTGGTTCCAGACCAGGCCGACGGACCTGAGACCGAGCCTGTGGTAGACCCGCAGCGCCGCCAGGTCCACCACCGGCTCGCCACCTTCCAGGGCCAGGATCGCCGCCAGCTTGCCCGAGGCGGTGATCCGCTCGACGTCCGCCGCGGAGAAGGCGGGCTCCACGACCTCGGCGTGGGCCGCCATCTCCCGGTGGAAAAGGTCCAGGTACTGCAGAAACCGCGCCACGGCCCGGTCCGGCTTGTACTCGGGCTCGATGTAGCAGGGGAAGAACTGGACCTTCACGCCGCCTTCCCGCAGCCGGACCAGGTCGGCGTGGCCCTGGTCAGACCGCTGGCCCAGCGACGGCCGGTTCCCCCGCAGCAGGTGGAGCAGAGTATCCATGTGCCCGTCCACGACCAGGGCGGCGGTGTGGAGGGCCTGCGCCCGGCGAGATACCGTGAAGCATGGCGCGTTCATCGGCCGCCTGCCTAGACGTCCTCGGGGAACGGCCACGGCGGCAGTTCGCAGCGGAGCGGCCGGTCCTCCTTGTAGCCGAGGGCGTAGTCGGCCTGCATCAACTCGTGGATCTGGCTGGTCCCCTCGTAGATGCAGGCGCCCTTGGCGTTGCGCAGGTACCGTTCCACGGGGTAGTCGTTGGCGTAACCGTAGGCCCCGTGCAGCTGGACGGCGTCCGACGCGGCGGCGAAGGAGGCCTCCGTGGCGTACCACTTGGCCAGCGACGTTTCCCGGGTGTTGCGGATGCCCCGGTTCTTCAGCCAGCCGGCCCTCAGGTACAACAGCCGCCCCACCTCCGCCCGCTGGGCCATGTGGGCGATCATCCGCTTCACCAGCTGGTGCTGGCCGATGGGCTGGCCGAAGGTGCACCGCTCGTTGGCGTAACGGACGCTGGCCTCCAGGCAGGCCTGGATCAGGCCGACGGCCCCCGCGGCCACGGCGAACCGGCCGTTGTCCACGCAGGACATGGCGATCTTGAATCCCTCGCCCTCCTCGCCCAGCCGGTTGGCTACGGGCACGCCCACGTTCCGCAGGACGAAGGAGCCGGTGTTGCCGGCCCGGACGCCCAGCTTGCCGTGGATGGGCCGCGAGGAGAAGCCGGCCATGGTCCGCTCCACCAGAAAGGCCGTGATGCCGCGGAGGCCCGCCGTCCGGTCGGTGATGGCGAAGACCAGGAACACGTCGGCCACGTCCGACTGGGAAATCCAGGTCTTCTCGCCGTTCAGGACGTAGTGGTCGCCGTCCCGGGTGGCGGTGGTCTTGATGGCCGCGGCATCGGAGCCGGCGTCGGGTTCGGTCAGGCCGAAGGCGCCGATCCACTCGCCGGTGGCCAGCCGCGTCAGGTACTTCTCTTTCTGTTCCCGGGTACCCCATTGCAGGATGCCCAGGCTGCACAGGGCGACGTGGACCGACAGGGCCGCCCTGAGCGACGTATCGACCCGCTCCAGTTCCTCGCAGACCAGACCGAGGCTGATGTAGTCCATGCCGGCCCCGCCGTACTTCTCCGGAAGACACACCCCGAGCAGACCCAGTTCCCCCATGCGCTTTGTGATCCGCGGGTCGTACTCGCCCCGCTCGTCCATTCCCTTGATCCGGGGCGCCGCCTCCCGCTCGGCGAAGTCGCGGGCCAGCTGTCGGATGGACTGGTGGTCCTGAGTGAGGGTGAAATCCATTGGCCGCTTACCTCCTCGAGGTCGTTGGAACCGGTGTAGTGCTTCGCCGCGCGGGGCGGCCCCGCCCTGCCGTGATCCCCGTCCACCCAGCGCCGCCGCCGCCTCGCTTACCTCTTGGCGAGGAAATCAGCGACGGCCCGCTTCTTTTCCTCCGAGGCACAGCAAACGGCATGAAGCGCTGCTTCCATCAGCAACCCCTGCTCCAACCCGAGCTGCGCGCCTCGCAAAACGGACGCCTTGGCCAGCGCCACGGCGAGAGGGCTAAGCCGGGCAATCTCTTGGCCCAGCTTGACGGCGGCGGACAGGAGTTCCTGGGGCGGCACGACCCTGGTTACCAGGCCGATCCGGAAGGCCTCCTCGGCGCTGATCTGCCTTCCGGTGAGGATCAGGTCGAGGGCGTGACCGAGGCCCACCACCCGGGCCAGTCGTTGTGTGCCGCCGTCACCAGGAATGACGCCCAGCCTCACCTCTGGGGCGCCCAGCCTCGCCGTCTCGCTCGCAATCCTGATGGTGCAGGCCAGAGCCAGCTCCAGGCCGCCGCCCAGAGCGTAGCCGTTTATGGCGGCGATACTGGGGCAGGGTAGGGAGGCCAATGCCTCAAAGACCTCCTGGCGCCGGCGCACCTCTTGCAAGCCGGAGATGGTATCGCGCTCCGCCAGTTCTCCTATGTCGGCCCCGGCCATGAAAGCCCGGTCGCCCGAACCGGTCACCACCAGAGCTCGTGGCGGCGCGACCTTGAGCTTCGCCGTCAAGCTGGTCAGTTCTTCAACCATCTGGCGGTTGAGGGCATTGTGCACCTCCGGCCGGTTCAGGACGAGAAGCCCGACGGGCCCGTCTTCCGTATAGCGCAGAGTCTGCATGGCGCTCTCTCCCCTGTCAGCCGTAATTGTGGAAGCCGCGGCCGCTCTTGCGGCCGAGCATGCCCGCTTCCACCATCTGTTCCAGAAGCGGGCAGGGCCGGTAGCGCGGGTCTCCCAGCTTCTGGTAGAGCATTTGCGTCTTGGCCAGGTGAACGTCAAGCCCGATGAGGTCGATGAGCGCCAGCGGGCCCATGGGGAGGTTGGCACCCAGTTTCAAGGCGTCGTCGATCTCCTCGACCGAGGCCAGCCCCTCGTGGAGCACCCACACGGCCTCGTTGAGCAGCGCGCCCAGCACCCGGCTGGTAATGCCGGCCGTGCTGTCGCGCCTCACGACCACCGGGTGCTTACCCAGTCTTTTCGCCAGTTCCACGGCGGCGGTGACCCACTCCTGGTCAGTCCGTAGCCCCGGCATGATCTCGACCAGCTTCATCACCAGGGGCGGGTTGAAGAAGTGCATACCCACCACCCGCTCGGGCTGGGCCAGCATCGCCGCGATGGTCGTGATGGAGCAGGAGGTGGTGTTCGAAGCGAACATGATGTCCCGGCCGAAGCACTCTTCCGCCCGCTTGAACAGCTCAGCCTTGACCTTGGGGTCCTCCTGGACGGCCTCGATGACGGCATCGGCGGCTCCAAGGTCTTCCCAGGTCCGGCAAGGTGTGATCCGGGACAGTGCCGACTGGGCGACTTCCGGTGACATCTTCTGCTCGGCGACTCGCTTCTCGAGACTCCGGCTCACGCGGGCCACGGCCCGGTCGACGGCGGCCGGGTCAACATCGTATAGCGAGACCGCGATCTCGTGCTGGGCCAGCAACTGGGCTATCCCGGTGCCCATCACCCCGGCACCGAGGACCGCCACGCTGTTCACAGTCTTGCTCCCGGCGCTCATGAAACTTCTCCCTCCTGTCAAGCGGATCCGGTGCTCTCAAAAACGACCGCCATTCCCTGCCCGCCGCCGACACAGAGGTTTACCAGGCCGTAGCGCTTTCCGTAGCGCCGGAGGGCGTGAAGCAGGGTAGCCACCAGCTTGGTCCCCGTGGCGCCGACGGGATGGCCGAGGGCGACGGCGCCCCCGTGGAGGTTGACGAGTTCGGTGTTCCACTGGAGTTCTCGCTGTACCGCCAGCACCTGGGCGGCGAAGGCCTCGTTGGCTTCGATGACCTCGATATCGGCCAGCGACAGACCGGCACGCTCGAGGGCCGCTGGCACTGCGGCCACCGGACCCAGCCCCATGTAGCGCGGGTCGACGCCTGTGTGGGCGAAGGATAGGACGCTGGCTAGCGGGCGCAGCCCGAGCCTTTTGACGGCGCTGGCCGAAGCCAACAGGGCTGCCGAAGCACCGTCTGCCATGGCGCAGGCATTGCCGGCCGTGACCGTTCCGTCCTTGTTGAAAACCGGAGGCAGCTTGGCGAGGCCTTCCAGGGTCGTATTGGGTCTTACGGTCTCGTCGGCGGACAGCTCTCCGTCCGCGGTGGGCACCGGGACGAGCTCGTCCGAGAACAGACCCTCTTCGATGGCGCGGGCAGCTTTGCGCTGGCTCTCAAGAGCGAATTCGTCCTGCTCGGCCCGGGAGATGGAATACCTCCGGGCCAGCACGTCGGCGGTGGCGCCCATGAGCATGCCCGCCAGGGGGCAGTTGAAGCCGTCGTGGGGTATCAGGTCGACCGCCGTTTTGTCGCCCATCCGGTACCCCCACCGGGCAGCCGGCAGGGCATAGGGCACCCGGCTGGTGGATTCCGTGCCACCTACCAGGACCACGTCCCGGTCACCGAGAAGGATGGCCTGAGCCCCCAGCATGAGCGATTTCAGGCTCGACCCGCAACGGACGTTGATCGTGGTCGCTGGAACCGTGTCCGGCAGGCCGGCCTTGACGGTGATCAGGCGGGCCGGGTTGGGGCCTGCTCCGGCCTGCCACCCGTTGCCCATGATGACTTCCTCCACTGCTGTCGGGGCGATGCCCGAACGCTGAAGCAGCGTCTTGACCACAACAACACCGAGTTCCACGGCAGAGACATCTTTGAGTTTGCCCCCGAAGCGCCCGGCGGGGGTGCGAACGGCGTCGACGACGAACACTTCCTGGTTCTTCTTCATGGTGGCCTCCCTCTAGCCTGAACGTAACTACCCTGCGCCTCACCCGCGTTCTGCAAGACCGTGTGGCGGTACGGCCCTGCGTACTCGGGCGGCTGATCCACGCGCAGCAGGCCGACGGGCAGCTTGCCGGGCGGGACTTCTCGATCCGGGGACTGCCGGGGAGTCTCCGCAGGCCAACGCGCCAGCAGTGAATTCCACACCGCCGACGCCGGTACACCTGTGCCCCGACGTGGCGATAACCAGCGCCACGCGGACCGACGGCGGGTGGAAGGCGAAAGCCCGATGGCTGGAGAAAGAGCGGGGCGCAAGCCACTCATGATCACGTCGGCCCGTGACGCCCCTCCCCTTGAAGCGGGGCCGCAGGTGCGGGTCCGCGCGACGCCAGGTCCAAGCTCCCGCGTATGCCTCACTTCGTGCCTCGCGCCAGTACCACCGATGGATGTTCGGGGTTCGGTGCTTTGCGCAACCCGGAGCTTCCCACTGTCTTCCTGTGCGGTGCTTTCCGGTCCACGAGCGAGTTCTACGGTCCCCTATCCAGTATCCTTCGATTCTGGGCCCTTCCTCTCTGGGCCCTTCCTCGGTTCCGTTTTCGAACTTCCCTCATGCACGTGGCCGGGGCACGGTGAGTGAGCCCCGCTTCGAGCCGGCGACCGGCGCCATGGTTCCGGTGATCCCAGGCCGCCCTCGGTGCAGCGGGGTGCCAGGCGTTCCGGTGGGCCGTGGCCAGCCTGCGGCCGGGCGCCCGCCGTGCCCGGGGACTCCGGCGCCTAGACCGGTCCGGCCAGCCGCCTGATGGACAGGGCGGCGCCCGTCTCGGGGTCGACCTCGAGCTCGACCGCGGCCACGGCAACCGGCCCGCCGGCCACCTGGAAGGCAGCGGGAAGCTGGGTGGTGAACCGGCGCAGGATCCGCTCCCGGTCAAAGCCGATGACCGAATCCACCGGCCCGGTCATCCCGACGTCGGTGATGTAGGCCGTACCGCCGGGCAGTACCCGCTCGTCCGCCGTCTGCACGTGGGTGTGGGTTCCCAGGACGGCGGTGACCCGGCCGTCCAGCCACCAGCCCATGGCCTGCTTTTCGGAGGTGGCCTCGGCGTGGAAGTCCACCAGCACCACGGGGGTCCGCTCCCGGAGCCGCCCGGCCTCCGCCGCCGCGGCCCGGAAGGGGCAGTCCAGGATGGGCTCCATGAAGACCCGGCCCATCAGGTTGATGACGCCCACGAGCCTGCCGTTGCGCGCGGTGACCAGGGTCACGCCGGCTCCCGGCGCGCCCTCGGGGAAGTTCAGGGGACGGAGAACGCGGTCGTCCTGCTGAAGGTGGTCTGAAAGCTCGCGCCTGGCCCAGACGTGGTTGCCGGTGGTGAGCACGTTCACCCCGGCGTCAAGCAACTCGTTGGCCACCTGGGGGGTCAGCCCGATCCCGCCGGCCGCGTTCTCGCCGTTGGCGATGACCAGGTCGTAGGACTGGTCGGACTTGATCCGCCGCAGGTACTCGCGGACCGCCTGGCGGCCCGGCCGGCCCACCACGTCGCCGATGAAGAGGATCCGCACCGCCATCCCTCCCTGCCGGGCACCGGGCCGGCCACGGCCGGCCGTGTTCAGCCGCCGGACGCACGCCGCCCCGGCCTTGTGGCCGGGGCGGCGTGCGCCGGTGATTGGAGGTCAGCGGGCGTACTCCACCGCCCGCGTTTCCCGGATCACGGTCACCTTGATCTGACCGGGGTAGGTCAGTTCGGACTGGATCTTCTTGGAGATGTCGCGGGCCAGCCGTACCGCGGCCAGGTCGTCGAGGCGGTCCGGCTTGACCATGACCCGGATCTCCCGCCCGGCCTGGATGGCGTAGGCCTTCTCCACGCCCTCGAAGGAGGTGGCGATGGCTTCCAGCTTTTCAAGCCGCCTGATGTAGGCCTCGAGGGTCTCCCGGCGCGCGCCCGGCCGCGACGCCGAGATGGCGTCGGCCGCGCTTACCAGGAAGGCTTCCACCGTTTCCGGTTCGTGGTCGCCGTGGTGGCAGGCAAAGGCGTGGATGACGGCCGGGTCTTCCTTGTACTTCCTGGCCAGGTCGATCCCGATCTGTACGTGGGTGCCTTCCTGCTGGTGGTCGACGGCCTTGCCGATGTCGTGGATCAGCCCGGCCCGCCTGGCCACCTGGGCGTCGGCTCCCAGTTCGGCGGCCATGGTCCCGGCCAGCAGGGCCACCTCGATGGAGTGCTTCAGCACGTTCTGTCCGTAGCTGTGACGGAACTTGAGCCGCCCGAGAAGCTTGACCAGTTCCGGGTGCATGCCGTTGACGCCCAGCTGGAAGCAGGCCTGCTCGCCCTCCTCGCGGATCCGCTGCTCGATCTCGCGCTGGGCGCGGGAGACGGCTTCCTCGATCCTGGCCGGGTGAATCCGGCCGTCGGCGATCAGGTGCTCCAGGGCGACGCGGGCCACTTCCCGGCGGATGGGGTCGAACCCCGAGAGGATGACGGCTTCCGGCGTGTCGTCGATGATCAGGTTGATCCCGGTCAGGGTCTCCAGGGTCCGGATGTTGCGGCCCTCGCGGCCGATGATCCGCCCCTTCATCTCGTCAGACGGCAACTGCACCACCGACACGGTCAGCTCGGCGGTGTGGTCGGCGGAACACCGCTGGATGGCATCGGCCATGATCATGCGGGAACGACGTTCCGCCTCCTCCCGGGCCTTGAACTCCGCCTCGCGGATCACCCGGGCCACCTCCTGGCTGACCTCCTCCTCCGCCCGGGCAAGCAGCGCCTGCCGGGCTTCCTCGGCGGTCATGCCGGAGATCCGTTCCAGTTCCGCCAGCTGCCGGTGCTTGAGTTCGGCGACCTCCCTCTGGACCCGCTCCAGGTCCGCCTGGTGCTTTGCCAGGTCCTGCTCGCGGACTTCCAGTGCCGCCAGCTTCCGGTCGAGTTGCTCTTCCTTCTGAAACAGGCGACGCTCTACCTTCTGGAGTTCCGCCCGCCGCTCCCGGGACTCTCGCTCTAGTTCGTTCCGGAGGCGCAGGGTGTCTTCTTTCGCCTCCAGGAGGGCCTCGCGGCGCCTGGCCTCGGCCTCCCGGAGGGCGTCTTCCTTGATCTTTCTGGCCTGTGCCTCGGCCGACGCGATCCTGGCCTCGGCCACCAGCCGCCGGGCCACGTACCCCACCACCAGGCCCAGGACGGCGGCAAGAAGACTGACGGCAATGGTCAACCCGGGATTGATTGCGGAACACCTCCCGTCCCGCGCGCGGCCTGGGGCCGGCGCTTCGTCGAATGTCGGCGTGATTTTCAGGCCAACACAAAAAGCCGAGTCCATGCTCGGCTTGGAGGGACTGCCTCTCGACCGCGGCAGCCGGGCCCAGCCCGGACCTGACTGCAACGGACGGCGGTTTTTCGGCCGCGCTCCGCCCTGCGGGCCGTCGACGTCAAGGTCCCAGGTCCAACGGCGCCTGAACGCTATCTGACTGGGGGCCTTTGCCCCGGGTTCGCAAGGGCCGGTTACGGCCGGAATCTGGCAAAATTAAGAACGTTTGCCGCGTCAAAACCGCAAAAGAGAAGCGGTTCCTCGTCTAGCCTTGGGAAGATTCTATTCGAAGCCCGGAAAGCCTGTCAAGAAAGGCGCGGGCCGTCTTCGCCGTCGCCGGGCCCGCCGGCCGCCCGCAGGGCCGCCCCGGTCGCCGCCTCGACGGCGAACCCCTGCCGCACCAGGTACGCGTACAGGCGCCGGAGCCGGGCTTCCCGCGGCAGGTCCCGGTAGCGGGCGGCCACGTTCCTGGCCGCCTGAAGCGCCAGTTCCGCTTCGTCGGCCCCCCGGTACACCTCGTCCAGCACCTGGGCCACCAGTCGCCGGTCGACCCCGCTGGCCAGAAGCTCGGCTTCCAGGCGCCGGCGGCCCACCGGGCCGCGGCCCATCCGGTCGAGTGCCCGGCGGCGGGCGAAGGCCGCGTCGTCCACCAGTCCGACGCGGGCCAGGTCGGCCAGCACCCGGCGGATGACCTCCGCCCCGACGCCCTGCCGGCCGAGCCGGTCGGCCAGTTCCCGCCGCGACCGCGGCCGCACCGCCAGCAGGCGCAAGGCCCGGTCCTTGGCCCGGGCCACCTCGTCAGTCTTCGACACCGGCTTCTTCGGTGGCCGCCGCCGCCCTCACCGCTCCCAGGCTCAAGGCCTCCCTGAGTTTCGCTTCGAGTTCGCCGGCAACCTCCGGGTGCTGCTTCAGGTACTCCCGGGCGTTCTCCTTGCCCTGGCCCAGCCGGGTTTCCCCGTAGGAGAACCAGGTTCCCGTCCTGGTGACGATGCCCAGGTCGGTGGCGACGTCCAGGAGGCTCCCCTCCTTCGAAATCCCTTCGCCGTACACGATGTCGAACTCGGCCTGCTTGAAGGGAGGCGCCAGCTTGTTCTTGACGATCCTGGCCCGCACCCGCGAGCCGATCACCTCGGAGCCCTGCTTGAGGGACTCAATCTTGCGGACGTCGATGCGGACCGAGGCGTAGAACTTCAGCGCCCGGCCGCCCGGCTGGACCTCGGGCGAGCCGAAGAGCACCCCGACCTTCTCGCGAAGCTGGTTGATGAAGATGAGGCAACTGCGGCTCTTGGACACCGCTCCCGCCAGCTTGCGCAGGGCCTGGGACATCAACCGGGCCTGCAGTCCCACGTGAGCGTCGCCCATCTCGCCTTCGATCTCCGCCCGGGGCACCAGCGCGGCCACCGAGTCCACGACGATCGCGTCGACGGCCCCCGAGCGCACCAGGGCCTCCGCGATCTCCAGGGCCTGCTCGCCCGTGTCGGGCTGCGAGATCAGGAGGTTGTCCACGTCCACGCCGAGCCGGCGGGCGTAGGTAGGGTCCAGGGCGTGCTCGGCGTCGATGAATGCGGCGACGCCGCCACGGCGCTGGGCTTCGGCCACCACGTGCAGGGCGACCGTGGTCTTGCCGGAGGCCTCCGGCCCGTAGATCTCGACCACCCGGCCGCGGGGCAGCCCGCCCACGCCCAGCGCGATGTCCATGGTGAGCGCGCCGGTGGGAATGACCTCCACCTGCATTCTGGCGGACGCCTCTCCCAGGCGCATGATGGAACCTTTCCCGAACTGCTTCTCGATCTGGCTCAGGGCCAGATCCAGGGCTCGCTGCTTGTCCAGCACCAACCCCGCCTCCCGTTCCCCCGCCGCGCGCCAAACGTGTTCAGGTTCCGGCCGCCAGGGCCAGCCGGGCCAGGGACGTGTAGACCGGGCCCGCCGGCCGGAGGTCGCTGCGCATCAGCCACACCGCATCGGCGGCCATCCGCCCCAGCACCGCCGGGCCCCCCGCCTCCAGGGCCCGTCCCAGGGGCCGGGCCCGCTCGGGTTCGCGGATCCGGCCAAGCGTCAGGTGGGCGCTGAAGGGCCGCGCCTCCCGCTCAAACCCCAGCGCCACCAGGGCATCTTCCACCCTGCCGGCCAGGGCGGCCAGGGCGGCCAGCCCGTCCCTCACCCCGATCCAGACGACCCTGGGCGCCCGCGCCCCGGGAAAGGCGCCGAGCCCGGCCAGTTCCAGTTCGAACGGCGCCTGGCCCCGGCAGGCCTGCTCCAGGACGGCGACAATCCGGTCCGTCTGCCGGGCCGGCACCTCGCCCAGGAACTTCAGCGTCAGGTGAAGGTTCTCCGGCTCCACCCACTTGACCGCAACCCGGGTCCGGCCGAGTTCGGCCTGGATCCTCGCGGCGGCCGGCCTGAGGGCCGGGTCAAGCCTGATGGCCACGAAACAGCGGATGGAACCAGACACGGCGGGCCTCCCGTTAATCCTTCGACGCCTGGAAAAGCTCTCCTCCGGCCGCCCCCGGGACTATGCCTCCAGCCATCCGGGGTCCAGCACCGCCCGGCGCAGGAGCGCCAGGGCCTGCTGGGTGAAACGCCGCTTGTTCTCCTGCCGCTGGCCCATGAACCGGTGGCGCTGGACCCGGGTCCCGCGCGGGCCGGCGACCCCGATGTAGACCAGGCCGACCGGCTTGTCGGGGGTCCCGCCGCCGGGGCCGGCGATACCGGTGGTGGAAAGACCGTAATCGGTACCCGCCGCCCGGCGAACCCCGTCGGCCATGGCTTTGGCCACCGGCTCCGAAACGGCCCCGTGGGCGGCCAGGAGCGCCTCGTCGATCCCCAGCAGTTGAACCTTGCTGGCGTTGGAGTAGCAGACCAGCCCCCGCTCAAGAAACCGCGAGCTTCCCGGCACGTTGGTCAGGCTGTGGGTGATGAGGCCGCCGGTGCAGGATTCGGCCACCGCCAGGCTGAACCTCCGCTCGACCAGGGCGGCGGCAACCGCTCCCTCCAGCGTCTCGTCGTCGGCGCCGAAGATGTGGTCCCCCAGGCGCTCTCTCAGGCGTTCCTCCACGCCGGCGATGAGGGCCAGGGCCCGGGCCCGGTCCGGCGCCTTGGCCGTGATGCGAAAGTGGACCTCGCCCGAGTCGATCAGGGGGGCGATGGTCGGGTTGGACTGCCCGGCGATGAGGTCCAGCACCCGCTGCTCGGCGTCGGACTCGCCGATGCCGAAGCTCTTGAGTACCCGGGACACCAGCACCATCGGGCGGCCCCCGGCCCGCCGGGCGAGATACGGCCGCACCGAATCCTCCACCATGGGCACGAGTTCCGCCGGCGGCCCCGGCAGGAGTAACACCACCTTGTCGCCGTGCTCCACGAGGATGCCGGGGGCGGTGCCGTGGGCGTTGGGGATCGGCCTGCCGCCCCGGGGGACCAGGGCCTGGCGGCGGTTGCTCTCGGGCATGGGCCGGCCGCGGGCCTCGAAGAACCGGGCGATGGAGCCAAGCGTCCCTTCGTCCAGTTCCAGCGGCAGGCCCAGCGCGTCGGCGACGGCCTCCCGGGTCAGGTCGTCCGTGGTGGGACCCAGCCCGCCCGTGGTCACCACCAGGTCGGAACGGTCCAGCGCCTGCCGGACGGCGGCGGCCGCCCTGGCCCGGTTGTCGCCGACCGCGGTGTGGTAATACACGTCGTAGCCCAGGTCGTTCAGCACCCGGGACAGATACTGGGCGTTGGTGTTGGCAATCTGTCCCAGCAGGAGTTCGGTGCCGACGGACACGATCTCAGCCGTCAACCGGGCCACCCCTCGCCAGCCTTCCCCTGAGGGTTCGCCGGCAACCGGGCGCCCCCTGCCCAGGCGGGTGTCCGCGCCGTCGGGGTTTCGGCGGCGCCCTGGCGCAACAGCGACCGCACGTCCTCGCCGCTGATCCGCTCGTCCTCCACCAGGCGAGCAGAAATGGCCTCCAGGGCCGGAGCCGCCTGGCTCAGCCGGGCGCGGACGGCTTCCTTCTCCCGGCCGAGGATCTCGCGGAGCGCCCGGTGGAGCCGGGCCGGCGGGAGCGACGCGGGATCGACCACACCCAGGGGCGACATGCCCGCTTCCACCATGGTGCGGGCGAGCCGGTTGGCCCGCTCGAAGTCGCTGGCGGCGCCGGTGGACCCGGTGCCCAGGAAGGTCTCCTCGGCCACGAAGCCGGCCAGGAGGATCCGGATCTCCGACTCCAGCTGGTGCTTGGTCCAGAGGTAACGGTCGTCGCGGGGGTTGTTCCGCACGTACCCCAGGGCCGCGCCCCGGGAGGTGATGGTCACGGTGGAGACCGAGCCGGGCTGCTCCAGTTCGCTGATGACCGCGTGGGCCGCCTCGTGGATGGCGATGCGGCGCAACTCGTCGGCAGCGGGTTTCCGCTCCAGCCGCTCGCCCAGGATGACCTTGTCCAGGGCTTCCGCGAAGTCCTGGGCGGTGAGCGCCTGGCGGCGCTGGCGGAAGGCCAGGATGGCCGCCTCGTTGCACAGGCTTTCCAGGTGGGCGCCGGAAAACCCGAAGGTTTCCCCGGCCAGGCGCTCCAGATCCACGTCGGGCGCCAGCGGTTTCTCCCGGCTGTGCAGCCGGAGGATTTCCAGTCGGCCCGCCCGGTCGGGCAACTCCACCCGGACCACCCGGTCGAACCTGCCCGGGCGCAGGAGCGCCGGGTCGAGCAGGTCCGGGCGGTTGGTGGCGCCGATGACCAGGATCCGGGTCTCGCCGCCCGTCTCCAGGCCGTCCAGTTCCACCAGGAACTGGTTCAGGGTCTGGTCGTACTCCAGGTGGCTGGCGTGGGCGCCACGCCGGCCGCCGACCACCTCAAGCTCGTCCACGAAGACGATGGCGCTCTTGCCGGGCGACCGCCGGGCCAGTTCCCGGGCCTGCTGGAACAACTGGCGGATCCGCTGGGCCCCCACGCCGGCGTAGACTTCGATGAACTCCGAGCCGGCCGCGGCCACAAACGACGACCGGGTATAAGTGGCGGCGGCTTTGGCCAACAGCGTCTTGCCGGTTCCCGGCGGCCCGGCCAGCAGAATCCCCTTGAGCGGCCGGATGCCCAGCGCCCCGGCGCGGTCGTCTTCTACCAGGAAGTCCAGGGCCTCGATGAGTTCCTGCTTGGCCGTCTGTTGGCCGCCCACCTGGTCGAAACTGATCTGGCCGCCGTGCCGCGCCGCGTTGAAGGGGGCAAAGCGCCGGCCAAAGGCCCCGAAGCCGGGCGTTCTGGCCAGGATGAAAAGGAGTGCTACCAGGAAGAGGACGGGCAGAACGTTGTAACCCTGCCAGAGCAGGTACCCCACCACGGCCACGGCCACGCCGGCCGCGACTTCCCGGATCACGGCCCGCCCCCCCGGGTCCGGGAGAACCAGCCGCCCTGCGCGCCGGCATCGGTGTTGAGCCGGGGCACCACGTCGTAGCGGTACGCTTCTCCCAGGTGCAACTGGAGGTAGATCCGGTGATGGTCCACGCTCACCCGGGCGAGGTCGAGCCCGGCCCGGTCCGTCTCCCGGGCCACCGTGTCGGCCATCGCCGAGAAGGTGCCCCGCTGGGCGGCTTCCATCAGGCTGAAGTGAAGGCGGTGATAGATCTCGTCGAGAACGGGGTCTCGCCGGTCGAGGACTTCCAGGCGGTAGTCGTCACGGGGCAGACTGTCCTCGATGGTGGCCACGACGCTCTGGTACGTGGCGGCCAGGTCGGGCACGGGGCCGAGGGTGACGGTGATGATCTGGGTGCCTCGCTTGCCGCGGACCTCCACCGATTCCACGCCGGGTACCTGAAGCAGGGCGCTCTCCAGTGGTCGCTGCACGGCGCCGGTCCGCCACGCGAAGTGGGCGCCCGTGATGACCGTGGCCGCCACCAGAAAGCTCGCTCCGAATACCGTCAGCCGGAATCCCCGCCAGTGCATGGAAAGACCCTCCAGCCTCGCGCCCTGCCGGCGTGGCAGTGTTTACATAATCACCAACGGCGCGCCTTAATTATAGCAGGGCTTTCAACAGCGGAGGGGCCGGTCGGACAGATGGCAGAACTTTGCAACTAGTTCTCGGTGACGGCGACCAGGTCGTAGTCCAGGGCGTCCACCACCCGCGCCCGGACGAGCGAGCCGGCGCCGGCGGGCTCGATACCGCGGTCGAAAAGGTACACCCGGCCGTCGATCTCCGGCGCGTCGAACTCGGTGCGCCCCCACAGAAGCGGTCTGTACTCGGGCGCCGGGTAGGCGCCGTTCCCGGCCAGCCCGGCCTTCAGGCGGGGCCAGTCTGCGGCCGGGACCGACGCCTTTCCCTCCACCAGCACCGGCAGGGTCTGGCCGACGCGCGCCGCCGAAAGCCGGCGGGCGATGTCCCGCTGCAGCGCCATGGCCTGTTCCACCCGCTCGGCCTTGACCTCGTCGGGGACCTGGTCGGGCCACCCCGCGGCCGGCGTCCCTTCTTCCGCCGAGTAGGCGAAGATGCCCACCCGGTCGAACCGCGCCTCGGCCAGGAAGTCCAGGAGCGCCCGGAAGTCGGCCTCGGTCTCGCCGGGGAAGCCGACGATGAACGAGGTGCGCAGCACCGCGCCGGGCACGGCCCGGCGAAGGCGGCTGACCAGCTCCAGGCCGTTTGCTCTCACCGGCCGGCGCATCCGCCGGAGCACCCCAGGCGCCACGTGCTGCAGCGGCACGTCCAGGTACCGGCAGACCTTGGGTTCGGCGGCGAAGACTTCCAGCAAGTCGTCGCCCAGTTCAGACGGGTAGAGGTAGTGGACCCGGACCCAGTCAAGCCCGTCGACCCGGGCGACCGCCCGCAGAAGTTCCGGCAGCGACGGACGGCCGTGCAGGTCCACGCCGTAGTGGGAGGTGTCCTGGGACACCAGGACAACCTCGCGTACGCCAGCCGCCGCAAGCTGCTCGGCCTCGGCGACCACCGATTTCACGGCGCGGCTGCGGTGGGCACCCCGGATGGCCGGGATGACGCAGAAGGCGCAGCGGTGGTTGCAACCCTCCCCTATCTTCACGTAGGCGGTGTGGCGCGGGGTGGCCAGCACCCGGGGCAGCGTCTCGTCGTAGAGGAAGACGGGGTTCGAGACGGCGACCACCCGCCGGCAGGCCAGGGCCTGGCGGACCACCGGGGCGATGCGGTGGAACTCGCCGGTGCCCACCAGGGCGTCGACCTCGGGCAGTTCCCGGGCCAGTTCGTCGGCGTAGCGCTGCGCCAGGCAGCCGGTGACCACCAGGGCCTTCAGCCGGCCCGCCTCCTTGTAGCGGGCCAGTTCCAGGATGGTGTTGACCGACTCCTGCTTGGCCGGGTCGATGAAGGCACAGGTGTTCACGACCAGCACTTCCGCGGAGGCGGCGTCGCTGGTAAGGGTGAAGCCGTCGGCGGCCAGGAGACCGAGCATGACCTCGGAATCCACCTGGTTCTTGGGACACCCCAGCGACACCAGGCCAACCCGGAGGCCGGCGCGAGCCCCGGCCGACGCGCTGTTGCCGGCCTCGGAGTGCGGGCTAGGCGTCAACGAGGCTCCGGTAGAGGTCCTCGTACTGGGCCACCACCCGTTCCGCGTTGAAGTGTTCCACCGCCCGCTGCCGGCCGGCCCGGCCCATCGAGCGGCGCAGGTCGGCGTCCTGGAGCAGCGCCACCGCTCGTTCGGCCATGGCCTCCAGGTCGTCCTGGGGAACCAGGTAGCCGCACTGGCCGTCGGCGACGAGTTCCGGCAAGCCGCCCAGCCGCGAGGCCACCACCGGGACCTCGCAGGCCATGGCCTCCAGGGCCACCAGGCCGAAGCTCTCGTGGGCCGACGGCAAGAGCAAGACGTCGGCGATGGACAACAGCGGCACCACCTGGTCCTGCTTGCCCAGGAAGAACAGGCGCTCGGCGAGCCCGTGCTCGTGGCCGAGCCGCCGGGCCAGCCCGAGGTCGGGCCCGTCGCCCACCATCAGGAGCACGGCCGGCACCCGGCGGGCGACCCGGGCGAAGATCTCCACCACCCGGTCCACCCGCTTGGTGGGCCGGAAGTTGGAGACGTGGATCAGCACCCGCTCGCCCCCCGGCGCGAACCTGTTCAAAAGCGCCTGGTCCGGCCGGCGGCGGAACTCGTCCGGGTCGACGAAGTTGTAGATGACGTGGATGTCCTTCTCGACGGCGAAGGTCTCCAGGGTCTGCCGCCTGAGGGCTTCGGACACGGCGGTCACGCCGTCCGAGCGGTTGATCGAGAAGGCGACGATGTCGGCGAAGGACGGCTGGCTTCCCACCAGGGTGATGTCGGTACCGTGAAGCGTGGTCAGCACCCGGGGCCGGCCGCCGCCCAGCATCTCCCGGGCCAGGTACGCGCTGGCGGCGTGGGGGATGGCGTAATGGGCGTGGAGCACGTCCAGCCCCTCGTACCGGGCCACCTCGGCCAGCTTGTTGGCAAGCGCCAGGAGATACGGGGGATAGAGAAACAGCGGGTAGGTGGGCACCTCCACCTCGTGAAAGAAGATGTTCTCCCGGTATCCCGCCAGCCGGAAGGGGACGTCGTAGGTGATGAAGTGCACCTGGTGGCCGCGGGCGGCCAGGTGCTTGCCGAGTTCGGTCCCGACCACGCCACTGCCTCCGTATGTCGGGTAGCAGGTGATGCCGATCTTCAGCCGGCCCATGTCCGTCCCTCGCCTCCGCCTTCCCCCGCGGCGGGCGGGGAACCACCCGCCCCGCGCCCCGGCAGCTGGCCAAAATCCGCCAGGGGAACCGGGCCCCGGAGGGTGAAGGCCTCCCCGTAGGCCGCCCCGATGAGCGAGCCCAGGTAGCGGTCGCGGGCTTCCAGGGCCGCGAGGTAGCCGCCCTGGTTCAAGGGGGTGGGCACGGTGCCGGGGGCGGCCAGGGTGAACTGGGAAGCATGGGCCAGCAGCGCCTGGCGCTTGGCGGCGTAGGTCTCCGACACGTCCACCACCAGCGACGCGGGTCCCAGAGTGTGGATGAAGTAGTACACTAGCCACCCCGGCCGGAAGGGTGCCCCGGCGGCGTCGAAGCGGACCAGCCCCGCCGCGTGCCAGGCCCGGGTGACCAGGTGGGAGGCGTCCACGTGGTCGGGGTGCCGGTCTTCCCAGTACGGGGCGAACAGGATGGCCGGCCTGAAGCGCCGGATGGCCTCCACCAGGGCCCGCAGGTTCGGCCCGGTGGGGCCCAGGGCTCCGTCGGCCAGGCCCAGGTTTGTCCGGACGGCCGCCCCCAGGACGGCCCGGGCGGCCTCGGCTTCGGCCAGGCGCAGGGCCGGGTCCCCGTTGGACGCCCGTTCGCCCCGGGAGAGGTCCACCAGGCCCACCCGGTAGCCCTGCCTGGCGTGGGCGGCCACCGTGGCGCCCATGCCGATCTCGACGTCGTCGGGATGTGGCCCGACGGCCAGCAGGTCCAGGGGTTCCAGGCTCGCGTCAGGGGTCACCGGCGCCCTCCCTCCGCCTAATTCTAGCAGAGGGCCGGGCTGGCTGCCAGGTCCTGCCACGGCCTTGACCGCAAACACCCATTCGCATTACAATGGCCCCAGAACCAGGCAGGGCCGGCGGCGCTTCCCCGTCCGCCGGCCAGTCGGGAGGATGGCCCCGGATGGCCACCGGTGCGGCGTCGGGCCTGCGCCAGGTCCTGGAGGGGTTCTTTCAGGCCCCCGAGATCCGCGAGTGCGTCACCGCGTGGAGAGTCCTTCCGCCCCGCCCCGCCCTGACGGAGCCCTTTCCCGCCTGGCTCGACCCGCGGCTCGAGGCTGTGCTGCGGCGGGCGGGCATCGAGGTCCTCTACTCCCACCAGGCCCGGGCCGTGGAGGCGGTCCGGCGGGGGAAAAACGTGGTGGTGGTGACCCCCACCGCGTCGGGCAAGACCCTGTGCTACAACCTGCCGGTGCTCCAGACCCTGCTGGAGCGCCCCCAAGCCCGGGCGCTGTACCTCTTTCCGACCAAGGCCCTCTCCCAGGACCAGGTGGCGGAACTCCACCGCCTGGTGGAACTGCTGGAGGCGGACATCAAGACCTGCACCTACGACGGCGACACCCCGGGGCCGGCCCGCAAGGCCATCCGCCAGGCCGGCCACGTGGTGGTGACCAACCCCGACATGCTCCACCGGGCCGTCCTGCCGCACCACACCAAATGGGTCAAGTTGTTCGAGAACCTGCAGTACCTGGTGATCGACGAGGTTCACCAGTACCGGGGCGTCTTCGGCAGCCACGTGGCCAACGTCCTCCGGCGCCTGCGCCGCGTCTGCCGGTTCTACGGCTCCGACCCGCGGGTCATCCTCTGCTCGGCCACCATCGCCAACCCCCGGGAACTGGCCGAGCAACTCATCGAGGCGCCCGTGGAGTGCGTCTCGGAGTCGGGCGCCCCCGCCGCCGAGAAGCACTTCATCTTTTACAACCCGCCGGTGATAAACCGCCAGCTTCAGATCCGCAGGAGTTCGCTGCTGGAAGGTACCCGGCTGGCCCGGGCCTGTCTCAGGCAGGGGGTGCAGACCATCGTGTTTGGCCGGAGCCGGGTGGCGGTGGAGGTCATCCTGAGCTACCTGAGGGAGGCGCTCCAGCCGCTCATCCCCGGTTTCGACCAGCGGGTCCGTGGTTACCGCGGGGGTTACCTGCCGTCGGAGCGCCGAGCCATCGAGCGCGGCCTCCGCCAGGGACAGCTGCTGGGGGTGGTCAGTACCAACGCCCTGGAACTCGGGATCGACGTCGGGCAACTGGAAGCCTGCATCATGGTGGGCTACCCGGGCAACGTGGCCAGCACCTGGCAGCAGGCGGGCCGCGCCGGGCGGCGGGCCGGGTCGTCCCTGGCGGTGCTGGTGGCCGATTCCAGCCCCCTTGACCAGTACATCGCGACCCACCCCGACTACTTCTTCGGCACGCCCCCCGAGCACGCCTGGATCAACCCGGACAACCTCCTCATCCTGATGGCCCACCTGAAGTGCGCCGCCTTTGAACTGCCCTTTGTCACCGGCGAGGCCTTTGGCCGCCGGGAGCCCGCCGAACTCCTGGACTACCTGGCCGATCACGGGGTGCTCCACCGTTCCGGCGACCGCTGGCACTGGATGGCCGACGCCTACCCGGCCGAGGGCGTGTCGCTCCGCTCGGCGCCCGACGAGAACTTCGTGGTGGTGGACACCACCAGACCGAAACCCGAGGTCATCGGCGAGGTTGACCGCTTCTCGGCGCCGATGCTCATCCACGAGGAGGCCATCTACCTCCACGAGGGGCGCCAGTACCAGGTGGAGCGGCTGGACTGGGAAGCCAAGAAGGCCTTGGTCAAGCAGGTCAGCGTCGACTACTACACCGACGCCGACCTGGCCGTGTCCCTGCGGGTGCTCGACGAGTTCCAGCGGGCGCCGCTGGGCTCGGGGTTCAGGGGCCACGGGGAGGCCGCGGTGACCGCCAAGACCACCCTGTTCAAGAAGATCAAGTTCCACACCCACGAAAACGTCGGCTCCGGGCCGATTCACCTGCCCCAACAGGAACTGCACACCGCCGCCACCTGGTTTGCCCTGGGTCCCGCCGAGACCGCCTGCCTCGACCCCGACGCGGTGCAGACGGCCCTGGTGGGCATCGGGCAGGCCCTGGTCAACGTGGTGCCGCTACACTGCCTGTGCGACCGGCGCGACCTGCTGGCCGTCACCGAGACCCGGTCCCCGTTCACCGGCCTGCCCACGATCTACCTGGCGGACCGTTATCCAGGCGGGGTGGGGCTGGCGGAGAAGGTGTTTTCACTGCACGCCCGGGTGTTCCGGGCGGCCAGGGAACTCATCGCCGGCTGCCGCTGCACCGGAGGCTGCCCGTCCTGCGTGGGTCCGGCCGCCCTGATGGGTCCGGAGGGAAAGGGTCGCGCCGTGGCCGTGCTCGACGCTTTGCTGGCCGTGGCCGGGGCGGCCCCGGCCGTGACGCCGACGCGGGCGGCGACCGCCCCCGCCGGCCAACTCCCGCCGGCGGAGGGCCTGCTTTGAGCCTGCGCCAGCGGTTGGAGCGGCTCGCCGGAAACCGGGGGGCCGCCGGTCTCACCGGCGCGCCGGTGCCGCGGCCCGCCCCCGCCCTGGAGGCGCTGTGCCGGGAGGCGGCCGAGACCCTTGGCGGCGCCGTGTACGAGACGCCCCACGGCCCCACCGTGGTGCTGGCGTCGGGGGAAGTGCCACCCGGCGGCCTGCCCGGCGCCGTTCCTGCGCTCCTGGCAGCGCTGGACCTCTCCACCTCCGCGGATGACGGTGAAGCGGGAGACCTGGTCTACCTCGACGTCGAGACCACGGGCCTGGCTGGGGGCACCGGCACCCGCGCCTTCGTGGCCGGCGTGGGCCGGGCCGGGCCGGCGGGGGCCAGCCTGCGCCAGTTCGTGCTGGTGGACCCCGCCGTGGAGGCGGGCTTCCTCTGGGCCGTCCGGGAAGAGCTTCGGACCGCCGGGACCCTGGTCACCTTCAACGGCCGGACCTTCGACTGGCCGCTTTTGGAAGCCAGGTTCGTGCTGTCCCGGCTGACACTCCCCCGGCCGGGGGCCCACCTGGACCTGCTGCACCCGGCCCGCCGGCTGTGGGGGTTCCGCCTGGGCAGTTGCAGCCTGGGTGCGCTGGAGGCCCAGGTGCTGGGCCAGGTCCGCGAAGACGACGTTCCCGCAGCGGTGATCCCCCTTCTCTACCTCGACTTTCTCCGGCACCGGGACCCGGGCGCCCTCCGGCCCGTGCTGGAGCACAACCGGCGGGACGTGACCGCCCTGGCGGCCCTGGCTTACCGGCTGGAACGCTGCCTGGCCGCGCCCCACCTGGCGCTGGAACACGCCACCGAGTGGCTCGGGCTCGGCCGGCTGCACTGGAGCCGGGGCCGCCGGGCCGAAGCCCTTCACTGCTTCGAGCGGGCCGTGGCGGCGGCCGGCACCCGGCGCGAGTGGGAGGTTTGCGCCCGGGCGGCCGCCCGCGCCGCCAGGCGGACCGGGCACCTGGACCGCGCGCGCGAGCTGTGGTGGCGACTGGTCGCCGACCCCGACCCCGGCTCCCTCGAGCCCCACGTGGAACTGGCCAAGGACCTGGAGCACCGCCAGAAGCAACCGGAGCGGGCCAGAGACGTGGTGGCCCGCGCCCTGGCTCTCGCGCGGCGGCGGGAGGCCGCAGGCGTCGCGCCAGGCCGGGAGGTAAGCGTGGCGGCCCTCGACCACCGCCTCCGTCGCCTCCAGCGGAAACTGGCCCGCCGGGCCCTCAGGGCGGGGTGCCGGCTCACCGGCCCCGACACCGCATAGCTCCCGGCAGCCCGGAATACCCCTCCAACGGGGGCGTCCCGTGCCACGGGGCCCCGGCGCCGGGAGGTCTTCCATGCTGGTGATCACCGTTTCCCGCGCGGCCAGGCGCTGGCTGATCGGGGCAGCTTTCCTCGCCGGCCTCACCCTGCTGATCTCGGGCGGCCTGTGGATCGGCCGGGAGGTGGGATCCCTGGCCGTTCCCGTCGGAGCCATGGAACCCCTGTCCGAAGTGCCCGGCGCCCGGCAGGCGGTGGCCCTCACCTTCGACCTGAACTGGGGCGAGGACGTCGCCAGGGGCATCCTCGACCTCCTGGAGGCGCGGGGCGTGAAGGCCACCTGGTTCGTCTCGGGTCCCTGGGCGGGTGGCCACCCGGAACTCCTGCGCCGGCTGGCGGACGCCGGCCAGGAGATCGGCAGCCAGGGCTACGAGCACGTCAGCCTGACCCGCTACAGCCCCGACGAGGTCAGGGCCTCGCTGCGCCGGGCCCACGAGGTGCTCACCCGTCTCCTGGGGGCCCCGCCCAGGCTGCTCCGGCCGCCCAACGGCGACTACAACGAGACCGTTCTGCAGGTGGCCAGGGACCTGGGCTACACCGTGGTCCGCTGGGGCACCGACTCCCACGACTGGATGAACCCGGGCGCCCACTACGTCACCCGGCGGGTGCTGCGCCTGGTGCACTCGGGCGACATCGTTCTCTTCTGCGCCAACGACGGCTGCCGCCAGACCCTGCAGGCGCTCCCCGCGATCCTGGAAGGCCTCGCCCAGCGCGAACTGAAGCCCGTCACCGTCTCCCAACTGCTGGCGGGCGCGACCTCCCGCTGAGGGGATCATCGGCGCCGCCGCCGGCCAGGGCCGCGGTTCACCTGATCGCCGCCCGGCCCAGGATCCGCCGCCACCACCGCTCCCGGTCGACGTCCGTCGCCGCCACGACCCACGCGGTCGCGAGCACGGTGTCGCCGGCCACCGCCCTGACCAGGCCCAGGGGCTGGCCCTGCCGGACCGGCGCGCGCACCGGGTCCTCCAGGCTGAGCTCCACCCTGACGGGGGCGTCCTGCGCCCACGGGACCGGGGCCACCAGGGGCCCGTCCGCCAGCCCTGCCACCCGGGGGGTGACGCCTCCCACCGCGGCGACCGAGCCCACGTACTCCCCTGCCTGCAGCAGAGGGACGAAGCTCACGGCCCGGTAGCCCCACTCGAGCAGGGCGAGGGTATCGGCCCACCGGTCGCCGGCGTCCAGCACCACCGAGACCAGCCTGAGCCCGTCCCGCATCGCCGAGGCCACCAGGCAATCGCCGGCGGCGCCCGTGGTGCCGGTCTTGATCCCTTCCACCTGGCCGGTCCCCAGCAGCCGGTTGGTGTTGAAGAGCACCCGCTCCCAGGTCCCGTCGGCGCTGCACACGTCGGTGGCGCCGGTGCACGCCATCTCTCTGAACCTGGGCAACTCCAGGGCGTGGCCGGCCAGGGTGGCCAGGTCCCTGGCGGTGGTCTTGTGGCCCCGGGCCGTCAGCCCGTGAGGGTTCCTGAAGGTGCTGGCCAGCGCCCCCAGTTCCCAGGCGCGCCGGTTCATCAGCCGGCTGAACTCCTCCACCGAGCCGGCCAGGTGCTCGGCAATGGCCACCGCCGCGTCGTTGCCGGAGGTGACCAGCAACCCGTACACCAGGTCCTCGAGGGGGACCCGCATCCCTACCGTGAGGCCCATGCTGGAACCCGGAGTCCGGGCCGACCGGGCGCTGACGGTGACCACGTCGTCCAGGCTGCCGCGCTCCAGGGCCAGGATGGCGGTGAGGATCTTGGTGGTGCTGGCCGGGTGGACCCGGACGTCCGCCCGCCTGGCGTAGAGGACCGTTCCCGTGCGCCACTCCACCAGGATCGCGGCGCGGGCCCGGATGGCTGGCGGGTCGGGCAGGCCGGGAAGGGGCGAAGACGGAAAGAGTAGCGGCGTCGGCCGCAGGACGCCGGGGGGTACCAGGTGGTGGGGCAGCGCTCCGGGTCCCTCCACCCGGAACGGCCCGGCCCCGTCGCCGGGCCCCGCCTGCAGCAGCGCCACGGGAAGGTCGGCCAGCGAGGCGGGGGCTGCCGCGGGCGCCGCCCCGGCCCCGCCGGCCAGGCCCGCCGCGGCCGCCAGCAAGACGGCAACACCAAGCGCCCGGGCCGTAACCGCCCGCCCCGCCCGCTCCCCGGTTCTTCCGCGCATGCCGCTCCCGCCTCTGGTCCTCACGGCCATGGGTATCGCGGGCGCGCGGGGAGTATGCCGGTGAGCCGTTCCACCCGGCCCGCGTGGTCTGCCGCTTGTGGCTACCCGGCGTCAGGCGGCGGGAACCTTGGTCTCACCCGACCTTTTGCACGGTCAGGGGGTCCGCGTGGCGGTGAACACGATCCGGGTGGGGCCTACGGGGGAGATGATGCCCAGTTCAACGCCGTTGGCCGTGAACTCCAGGGCCGGGGTGTTGCCGACCACCAGCCTGATCTCGCGCTCGGCCTCGACGACGCGGCGCTGGCCCCGCTCGAGGATGCCGGAGAAGACCACCTGGCCGCCGATGGAGACCTCCACCCAGCACCGGTCCCACCGGGCCAGGATCTCCACCTCCAGCCGGCTGTCCCCCACCAGGAAGGTGACGAGCCCCTCCGGGCCGTCCTGGCGGGTGACGGTGACCTCGGCGGGGGGCGCGGGCGCCGGCGGTCGCGGCTGGGCTGGAGGCTCCGTGGCCGGCGCCTGTTCGGCCCCGGGGGCCTCGGCCGGCGGGGCTTCGACCCCGGCGTCGGGCCCCTCGGCCGCCAGGTCCACCGCCGGCGGGATCAACCCGGCGGACCAGGCCCACACCACCGCGGCCGCCGCCAGGACGAGCAGGGCCACCAGGTAGGACACGGCCCGGCCGCGGGGCCGGCGGGCCTGGGGCAGCCGCTTCAGGTCCGGTCCCGCGGGAACGCGGTCCGCCTGGGGCGCTTCGGCGGTGACGGGGCCCGCCTCCAGCCGGAGCTGCGCGGCAAGCGCGGCCCCGTCAAGCCCCAGGGCCGTGGCGTAGGCCCGCAGGAATCCCTTCAGGTAGACGACGCCGGGGAAGACGGAAGCGTCGCCCTCTTCGAGGGCGCGCAGGTACCGTTCCCGGATCTTGGTCTCGGCCACCAGGTCCGCCAGGGCCCGGCCCTGCTTCTGCCGGGCCTCCCGGAGCATGGCGCCAATGGCCTCAAGGTCCATCGGCGGCCCGTCATGTCCTCCTTCCGGCGCCTGCTTGGTCACACTTGTCTGCCTTTCGACAAGGTGCGTCACCCGGTCCTGCCGGCCTGCCTGATATTGACGTTGGAGTCCCGTTACGGATTCCGGACGTGCCTACGGGTACATCCGGTGCAGCAACCGGGGGAAGGGGATGGCTTCCCGGATGTGTTCCAGGCCGCAGATCCAGGCCACCGTCCGTTCGACGCCCAGCCCGAAGCCGGAATGGGGCACCGAGCCGTACCGGCGGAGGTCAACGTACCACCGGAACACCTCCGGTGGCAGGCCGTGCTCCCGGATGCGCTGCTCGAGCAGGCTCGCGTCGTCGATCCGCTGGCTGCCCCCGATGATCTCGCCGTAACCTTCGGGGGCCAGCAGGTCGGCGCAGAGCACCACCTCCGGCCGGTCGGGGTCCGGCTGCATGTAGAAGGCCTTGCAGCGGGCCGGGTATCGGGTGACGAACACCGGCTGCTCGAAACGGGTTGACAGCGCCGTCTCGTGGGGCGCCCCGAAGTCCTCGCCCCACGGAAGGGCCAGCCCCTGCTCCTCCAGCCACGCCAGGGCCTCGTCGTAGGGGAGGCGCGGGAAGGGTGGCCGGATCCCCTCAAGCTTACTCACGTCACGGCCCAGGAATTCCAGGTCGGGCCGCCGCCGCTCGAGGACCCGCCGGACCACGGCCGCCACCAGTTCCTCCTGGACGCGCTGGTTCTCCTCCTGGTCGCAGTAGGCCATCTCGGGCTCGACCATCCAGAACTCTGTGAGGTGCCGCCGGGTCTTGGACTTCTCCGCCCGGAAGGTGGGGCCGAAGCAGTAGACCCGCCCCAGGGCCATGATGGCGGCCTCGTTGTAGAGCTGGCCCGACTGGGCCAGGTACGCCGGCTCGCCGAAGTAGTCGACGGTGAAGAGGGTGGTCGTTCCCTCGGCCGCGGCGGGGGTCAGGATGGGCGTGTCCACCAGCGCAAAGCCGTTGTCGTCCAGCCACTCCCGGATGGCCCGGATAACCTCCGCCCGGACCCGCAGCACGGCCGCCTGGCGCGGGGTGCGGATCCACAGGTGGCGGTGGTCCATCAGGAAGTCTACCCCGTGTTCCTTGAGGGCGATGGGGTACTCTTCCTCGACCACCTGCACGGGTTCGAGGTCGGTGACGGCCAGTTCGTGGCCGCCGGGCGCCCGTCGGTCGGCGCGGACGCTGCCCCGCACGATGACCGACGACTCCTGGGTCAGCCGGTCGGCGATGGCGAACACGCTTTCGGGCACCTCGTCGCCGGCCACCACCGCCTGCATCAGGCCGGTGCCGTCCCGGAGGATGAGGAACTGGATCCGCCCCTTGGACCGGCGGTTGTACAGCCAGCCGCGGAGTTCCACCTCCTCGCCCACGTGCCGGCCGGCGTCGGCGATCCGGATAGGCTTCACGCCTGCATCACCTCTCCTCTGGCGTGGCGGGCCGGGTTCGCGCCGGCCTGCCACAAGCCTGTCCCGGTCAGCTGGGCAACGGTGTGGGCCGTGAGAGCCGGGCCTGGCGCGAGACCCACCAGCTGGCCGCCAGCAGATAGCTGGCCAGGAGTGCCGGCACCCCCAGGGTGAACGCCTGGCCGAGATGCCAGAAGGCCGCCATGGCCACCGCCGCCAGCAGCACCGCGCTGAAGGTATTGGCCACGAACCCGGTGACCTGCGTGGCGGCAAGGCCGCCCAGCGCCGCCTCTTCCAGCCGGGGTCGGACCCGGTGAAGCAGCCTGAAGAGGAGCTTCCTGAGCCACAGGCTGAACCCGGCCCCGACCGCCGTCAGGGTCACGACCTGCCAGGGCTCCACGCTGATGAAGGCGACCGCCACCACCGTCGCGTAACCGGCCACGACCAGCAGCGCCCGCCAGCGTCCCGCCGTCTCGGCCTGGGTCCCGTCAGCGAACATGATCGGTCTCATCACCACCGAGACAAGGCCGGCCGCGAACCGGACGAACGGCGGAACCACCCGTCGGAGGCCGGCGTGCAGTGCCCGGCTGCGGGTCATCAGCACCGGCGCCAGCACCGTCATGATGAACACGTACGTCGCCGTGAACTGGTAGAGGTCGTTGGAGATGACCCCCGCCGCCAGCCCCACGGCGGCGTAGATGAGGGCGTACTCGCCGCGGGCCACCATGGCCGACCCGATGCGCACCGCGGTCGGGCCCCCGAACCCGCTCACCAGGGCCAGAAAGGAGGTCCAGCCCACCTCGGTCACCAGCGACAAGAGCACGGCCAGGAGCACCAGGGGGGCCAGCCCCACAAACTGCGTGTAGTCGGCCAGGGTACCGAAGGCCAAAAAGAACAGCACCAGGAACACGTCGCGGAAGGGCACCAGCCGCGACCTGAGGCGCGACTCCAGGTCGGCGTCGGCCACCACCATGCCCAGCAGAAACGCCCCGGCGGCGGCGGCGAAACCGAGCCAGGCGGCGGCTGCCGCCGCCAGGAGGACCCCGCCGGCGGCCACGACGGTGAAGAGTTCCTCGGACTCCAGGGCCACCAGGCGTCCGGCCAGCCACCCCATGACGTGCTGGCCGGCCCAGAGGAAGAGCCCGTAGAAGGCCACGGCCCGCAGGATGGCCTCGGCCAGCGGTCCCGGCGCCACCGTCCCCAGGGCCACGGCGCCGGCCAGCACGCCCAGGTACAATACGGCCACGAAGTCCTCGAAGACCATGATCCCCATGAGGACTTCCGCGTCCCGGGTGGCGGTCCGGCGCAGCTCGACCAGGAGCTTGGCCACGACGCCGGAGGACGACATGGCCATGATGCCCGCCAGGAACATCCGCTCGACGGCCGGCAGGCCCAGCAGCCACCCGAGGAAAAAGCCGGCGCCCAGGTTCATCAGGAGTTCGCCGGTCCCGATGAAGAGCACGGAGTTTCTGGCCCGGCGGAAGCGGGCCACGGAGAACTCCAGCCCCAGGAAGAACATGAGAAAGATGATGCCAAGCTCGGACAGGTGGCTGATGAGGGCCGTGTCCCCGATGAGCCCGAGGGCGTGGGGCCCGGCGATGGCTCCCACCAGCAGGTAGCCGGTGATGACCGACTGGCCCAGCCGGCGCACCAGCAGGGCGCCAAAAAAGCCCAGGGTAAGGACGATTCCCAGGTCGGTCAGAAAGCGCGGGTCCACGCGGCGGCCTCCCCCGTCAGCCGCAGACCAGCCGGTGGAAGGCGGAGATCCCCTCCGCCTTCCCCAGGACCACCACGGTGTCACCGGGCTGAAAAACCAGGTCGGCCGGGGGGTTGGGGACGCTCTCCGGCTCCCGGATGACGGCGATCACCGAGACGCCCGTCTTCTGCCTCACCTGGAGTTCCGCGATGGTCTTGCCGGCGATGGGCGAGCCGGGTTCAAGCTTGTACCACTCGATGCGGAGCCCCTCCAGCACCACCTCCAGGCTTTCCA
>DYFQ01000062.1 GCA_020725105.1 Symbiobacterium thermophilum | reverse complement strand
CAGTCCCGGACGTAGGCCAGCAGCTTCTCCGGCCGGTCGATCGCGACCTCACCGGCCTCCAGGCCGAACAGGTCGGTGAACGGACAGCCGGAGGGGCAACAGCCGGCCTCGCCGCCGCAGCTGCCGCAAGGGCTAACGCGGGACACGGGACACCTCCCCAGACGCGCGCGTCCTCCATCCTATCACAACCGAGCGCGAGCTGACAGGCGGACGCCGTCGGTGGCACTGTCGGGGGCCAACGGGTGGCGCAGCCCGGAGGTATACCCTTGCCAGCCAGAGGAAATGCTGAACTTGTGGTGGGAGAGGAGGTCGGGGACAATGCAGCTCAGCACGCGGGAATTCTGGACCGTGCTCCACGGCCTGGGCTTCGGCGCCATCTTCCTGCTGGCCTTTGCCGGAGGCCTCGCCGGTCTGTGGAGCCTGCGGCCCGAACTGGTGACCATTGAGGGCATCCGCGAGCGTCTGGGCCGCCTGCGCTGGGGCACCGTGGTGATGGCCATCATGGCGTGGCTGACCATCCTGAGCGGCACTTACATCGTCTACCCCTGGTACCGGGCGAACGTTCCCACCAGTCCCCGGTCCGTGCTGCTGGCGGATCCCACCAAGAAGCTGTGGCACACCTTCGGCATGGAGTGGAAAGAACACGTGGGCTGGTTAGCCGGCTTTCTCGCGACCGCCGTCGCCTACATCGTCATCGCCTACGGGCCGGCCCTCGTTCGGAAACACAACCTTCGCCAGGCCGCAATAACCCTGTTCGTCCTGGCTTTCGTCGCGGCAGGCATCGCCGGGCTGTTCGGCGCGTTCCTGAACAAGCTGGCGCCCGTGCAGTAGGGGCGCTGGGGGAGGAGAAAGGTGGCCGGAGGAGCGGCATCCCGGGACGAAGTACGCGAGGGCCCCGCGTCGGCGGCGGTCCTGTCGGCAGGCATAGGAGTGTTTGTCACCGGTCTTGTCACCACCCTGGCGGAAGTGAGCCCGCCCCTCAAGGCGGCGCTGGTCTGGAGTGATGCGGTCGGGCCTCTTTCCGGCAAGACCGGCCTGGGGGTCATCGCCTGGCTCGCCGCCTGGGCGCTGCTGCACCTCCTGTGGCGGAGGAGGGACCGCAACTTTTCCCTCGTCTACCGGATCACCCTCTGGCTGGTGACGGCGGGTTTCCTGTTAACATTCCCGCCGGTGTTCGAGGCCTTCATGGCGGAATGACCGCCCCGGTCGGGCCACGCCTCACCGGAAACGATATTCCCAGCTGACCTCGGCCGTCTTGTTGACCATGTGCAGCACGCTGCAGTACTTTTCCTGGGTCAGTTCGAGGGCGCGTCGGACCTTGTCCTCGGGCAGGTCGTCGCCGGCCAGTTCGTAGACCAGGCGGACCCGGGAGAACACCTTGGGATGGTCCTCGGCCCGGTCGCCGTCGAGCACCACCCGCAGGCCCTTGAGGGGCACCCGCATCTTCTCCAGGATCAACACCACGTCGATGGCGGTACAACCCCCCAGGGCCAGGAGCACCATTTCCATGGGCCCCGGGCCCTGCGGCCGCTCGCCCAGGGTGCCGGCGGCGTCGATGGTGACGGGCACACCCGAATCCGCCACGCCCCGGAAGCGCAGCTTTTCAAGCCAGGTGACCTCCGCGTGCACGGTATCGCTTCCCCCGTTTCTGGAACGTAATCTGTCCGGCGGGGGCTACCGGCAACCCAGTTCCCTGGCGATGACCAGGCGCTGGATCTCCGAGGTCCCCTCGCCTATCTCCATCAGCTTGGCGTCACGGAGGTACCGCTCCACCGGGTAGTCGGTGGTGTAACCGTAGCCGCCGTGGATCTGCACCGCCTCCAGGGCCGCCCGGACGCAGGCCTCGGACGCGAAGAGCTTGGCCATGGCCGCTTCCCTGGTGTGGGACCGCCCCTGGTCCTTCAGCCAGGCTGCCCGGTAGGTGGCCAGCCGGGCGAGTTCCACGGCGGTGGCCATGTCGGCCAGCTTGAACTGGACGGCCTGGAACCGGGCGATGGGCTGGCCGAACTGGACCCGTTGCCGCGCGTACTCCAGCGACGCCTCCAGGCAGGCCTGGGCGATCCCCACCGACATGGCGGCGATGGTGATGCGGCCGGCGTCAAGGGTCTTGAGGAACTGGACGAACCCTTCCCCCGGAGTGCCCAGAAGGTTCTCGCGGGGGATCCGGCAGTCCTCGAAGACGAGCTCCGCCGTGTCAGACGCCCGGTGGCCCAGCTTCTCCCAGGGCGTCAGGCGCCTGAGCCCGCGCGCGTCGCCCGGTACGATGAAGGAACTGATGCCCCGGTGCCCGGCGGCGGGGTCGGTCACGGCGGTGACCACCAGGACCCCGGCCACGGAGCCGTTGGTGATGAACACCTTGCTGCCGTTGAGCACCCAGGTGTCCCCGTCCGGCCGGGCGGTGGTCCTGGTGTTGCCCGCATCCGACCCGGCGTCGGGCTCGGTCAAGCCGAAGGCGGCCAGGAACTCACCCCTGATGGCCGGCGGCAGCCAGCGGCGCTTCTGCGCTTCCGACCCGAACAGGTAGATGGGCGAAAGTCCCAGCGAGCAATGGGCCAGGTAGGTGATGGCCACCGAAGCGTCGGCCCGGGCCACCTCCTCTATGGCCACGGCATAGCTGACCGCGTCGCCGCCGATACCCCCGTAGGCCTCGGGAAAGGGAATCCCGAACAGGTCCAGTTCCGCCATGCGGCGCACCAGGTCCCACGGGAACTCGGCGGTCCGGTCGAACTCGGCCGCCCTGGGCTTCACCTCCCGCTCGGCAAAGTCGCGGACCAGGTCGCGGATGGCCTTCTGGTCCGGGGTCAGGTCGAAGTGCACCCTGCGCCCACCTCTCTCGACGTGCGGGTCGTGGGCTCTTCGGTGAACTGCCCCTGCGCCTTGTGAAACCACAGGGGCACCACGCCGAGGGTCCCGTTGCGGTTCTTGACCACTTCCAGTTCCACGGGAACCGGGTCCTGTCGCAGTTGCGCGTCCAGTTCCTCCCGGGTCCTGGCCCCGCGGACCCTCAACGCCATGGCCACGTCGGCCGTCTGCTCCACCGCTTCGGCCTCTCTGAAAAGCTCAAGCCCCGTCTCCAGAGCTACGTGCCGGGACAGGGTAGAAGCCACCACCACGGGGCAGCCGTGCTCCCGGGCCAGCCGCTTCAGGCCCAGCACCGCCAGGCTGTCCCGCTGGCGCTGGTCGGCGCCGCGGGCCTGGCCTTCGGCGGGGAGCCGCTGGAGGTAGTCGATGACCACCACCGGCGGCCGGCCCCGTTCGTTGACCGTCTGGTGCACGTACTCGGCGATGAGCGGGATCGTGGTCCGGTCGGTCCCCTCGACCGTCCACAGGTTCTCGGCGATGGCGGCGTACTCCAGGTTGGCCTCGCGCACCACCTCGGCGTCGGCCCGCCCGGACAGGATATCGGCGACGCCCACCGTCTCCCCGGCGAGGCGGGAAATACTCTTGGCCCACAGTTCGAAGGCCGACATCTCCAGCGAGATGAAGATGACCGGCACGCCCTGGGCGGCCACGTGGTCCGCCATCTGCCGGAGCAGGGTCGTCTTGCCGCTGGCCGGGATGCCGGCCAGTACGTACAACCCCTCCCGCAGGCCGCCCAGCAAGATCCGGTCCAGGCTCGCAAGCCCGGTGGAACAGCCCTCCAGTTGCCCCTCGTGCCGCCGGACGAATTCCTCCAGAAAGGCGGGCAGGTTTCTGGAGTCCCGTGGGAACCGGGAGTAGGCGCCTTCCTGCAGCGCCTGGGCGATCAGGCCGGCCAGTTGCGCCTCGGCCTGGTCGGGGCCGGCTTTCAGGAAAAGGTCCGCCAGGTTCTTCGCGCCTTCGGGCAGGGTCAGCCGGTAGACCTCCGACGCCGTCCGGACCAGCAGGCCGGCCACCCGTTCCCGGTGCTTGCGGCCGGCGTCGGAGTTCTCGAAGGCGATGAAGACCTCTTTACCGCGGAAGAGGGGAGCCCACTCCTCGCGGAAGTTGGCCGCGCCGGGCACGGCCACCGCCGGGTAGCCCCGCCCGATCAGGGCCAGGGCGTCGGTGAGGTCGTCCGAGAGAAAGCAGATGTCCGTATCGGGCAGCACCTGCTGGTTGAACAGCACGTCCAGGTCGCCAGAGAGCGTCTTGTACCGGGGCGCCTCGTCCCGCAGGCCCCGGCCGATCAACTCCACCAACCGTCCGCCGGGGTCGCGCACGGGCACGATCAGCCGGCCGCGGAAAAAGGCTCCCAGCTGGCCAGGGTCTTCGGTGAACCCGATCCTGGAACCGTCGTCGAAGCCGAGCTGGTACTCGTCGATGATGGCCTGGCTGATCCCAAGCGCCTGGAGAAACTCTCTGACCGAGGGAGTCAGGCGCTCGTGGTACTCCTCGACCAGGTGGTCCAGGTTGACGCGGACGGGCAACCGCTTGCGCCGGTCGTCGGCCAGCCGCCTGGCGAAGGCCAGGACCTCCTGGCGCAACGCCTCCTGGCCGGCTGGATCCTGGGAGCCGGGCTGGCCGGCGACGGGACTGAGGGCCGGCACCGGGTCCTGGCCGGGCAAAGGGTCCGCCGGCCGGTTCCGGTTGAAGCGTGGCTTGATCCGGCGGGACAGTTCGTCGCGGTTCACCCTGAGCGCCTCCCCGGGCTTCGGCCAGTCTCCTAGCCCAAGCATTCAAGACGGGCAGGCGGCGCCCCTGCCCGTCCTGGCCGGGAAGAAAAGGCTGCCGGCTGTTCTAACCCTCCCAGAGGTAGCGCCCGCTTTCCCGCCGGGCCAGCCCGCGGGACACCAGGTGGCCCACGAGGTTTCTGGCGCGGTAGAGGGGCAGCCCCAGGGCGCGGGCGACGGCTTCCAGGGTCAGGCCCTCCGGGTGCTGCCTCAGGACCTCGGCGGCCCGCCGGTCCTCCGGCGAAAGAGCGGGCAGCGGCTCTTCCGCCGGCTCCCCGATAGGGGCCAGGAACCCGGCGCCACGCCTGGGGGGTGCCGCCTCGACGTCCGGCTCGGGTTCCGGTTCGGGTTCCGGTTGGGGTTCGGGTTCGGCTTCAGCCCCGGCATCAGCCGAGGCCGGGGACCGGCCAACGGCGGGAGCTTCCGGCTCCACTTCGGGCTCGGGCGCCGCCTCGGTGCCGCCGGTGTCCGGCCCCGGTTCCGGGGGTTCCGGCAGGGCGCCTTCCGTCGCGACCGGCTCGGACGGCGGGGATGGGGCCGGCTCCGGCGGGGACTCGGGCTGGAGCCGGGCCAGTTCGCGGTATTCCTCCTCGAGTTCGGCCAGCAGGCGCGACATGTCCCGGCGGCCGCGCTCCCGCGGGCCGAGAAGCTGGCGGTAGTAGTGGTGGACCGTGCCGTCCGCGCCCACCACCGTCTTGAAGAGAAACGGCCAGGGGCGCCGCTTGCCGGACGCGAGCCCGCTGACCGGTTCGATGGCCACCAGCGTGATCAGCCAGTCGCCCCCCTGGGGCGACACGTCCAGCACCTTTGCCGGGCGCCCCGAAGCACGAAAGAACTCCAGGGCGGCGCGTTCCGCCTGGTCAGAGAGCATCGGCGTCCCTCCCCCGCCCGGCGCGGGGGCAGGAATACTGGCCCCGCGTCGGGCGACCTCCTGCCCATCATATGGCGGGCGGGGCTGAGCCGTGCCGGCATGGTTCAGGTCCCGATGTAGACGACCTTGTGGCCCGGGTCGTCGAGGAGGGGCAGCCGGTCGACGGCGTCCAGCAGGGCGAGGTCATACTTGAAGAGGTAAGGAAAGCAGTTGAAAACCCGTTCCTGGAAGTTCTCTCTCGGAAAGAGGTGGGTCCGGAGCTTTTCGAACTGGCGGACGGCCACCTCTTCCCGCCGGCGGAGGCTCTGGCGGGCCTTCTGCTCAAGCTGGACCACGAGCTTCATGGCCCGGCCCAGCTGGTTCCGGGCCAGGCCTCGGAGGTTGGGATCAAGTTCGCCGAGGCGGCGGGCGGCCGACTGGAACTGCCCGGCCACCTCCCGCTTCACGGTGGCAAAAAGCTCGTCCAGGCCCACCCGGTCCTGCCCGGCCAGCCACTCCCGGAGCCGGGCGTCCAGGTCGCCCACCACGTCGGCGAAGCTGAGCCCGTACTTCTCCATGGCCCGCCGGTACTGGCGTTCGACCAGCGTGACGTAGGCCCGAGGGACGATGACGGGCATCTGGCGGCCACAGACAGTGTGGACTTCCCGGAACAGGGCGTAGTAGCTGATCTCGCCGGGCCCGGACAGGTACGCCAGGGTGGGCAGCACGGCGTCCTGACCGACCGGGCGCAGCACCACGCTGGGGCTGAGACGCCAGGGGGCCTCCCGGGCCACGGCCTCCAGTTCCGCCTCGGTGTGAGACAGTTCGGCGCCCCGCGCCACCAGGCGGCCGTTTTCGGCCACCAGCGGCAGCCGCTCCCCGTCGTGATAGATGAACAGGTGGGCCACCCCGGGTTCCCGCAGTTCGACGGTGGGCTCGTAACCACGGGCCCGAAGGCGGTCCCTGGCCGCCTCGAGGGCGGCCGTCACCGCGGGCCGCCGCCTGACGAACCCGGCCAGCACCTCGGCCTGCAGCCGGCGGAAGTCCGGCTCCAGCGGGTTCACCAGCACCAGGCCGGTGTCCCGGAAGAGCCAGGCCATCAGCCGGCCGAACCAGTCCGCCAGGTCGGTCGCGGCCTCAGCCAGTTCCCGGGCCTTGCCCAGGATTCGGCCCTTGAACTCGGTGGGCGGGGTCAGCGCGTCCACCTCGTCCAGCAGCCGGAACACGGCCTGGCCCACCGGCACGTGACCCACCGAGCGGCGGGGCCCGGGATCCAGGTCCAGCCTGAGCCGGACCAGGCGGTGCTCGCGGTCGACCAGGTCCAGGTGGTCGATCTCGGCGAAGTCGTGGTCCTCCGCCGCCACCCAGAACACGGGCACCGCCGGGATCCCGGCCGCCTCGACCCGCCTGGTCAGCTGGAGGATGGAGATGGCCTTCCAGACGGTGTAGAGCGGGCCGGTGAGCACGCCCGCCTGCTGCCCGCCGAGCACGCAGGCGACCCCGGGATCGGCCAGCCGCTCGGCGTTGGCCAGGGCGGCCTGATCGGCGCCCAGACGACGGTTGTACCCCGCCAGGGCGGCCGCCAGGGCCCGGCGGTCGGCGCGGAAGTTTTCCTGCAGGTGCTCGTAGCGCCGGAGGAACGACTCCGGGTCGTGAGGGTCGTAGTCGAAGAACTCCGCCACGGCGGGAAAGTCCCAGAGGTAGTCGTTCACCAGGCGACTCGGAAAGGGCACCCGTACCGACTCGACGCTCACCACGTGGCCGTCGCCGTCCTCTGCCTGGATGTGGCGCTCAAGGTTCGACCGTGACCTGGCCCGCCGGCCCGTCCGTCACCCGGCCGATGACGGCCCGGGCCGGCGCGCCGTGCCGTTCGAGGGCTCCCAAGAGCGTCTCAAGCCTCTCCTCCGCCACGCTGATGAGCAGCCCGCCGGAGGTCACCGCGTCGGCCAGAAGGATCCGGTCCGCCTCGTCCAGTTCCGGGGAAAAGGTCACGTATTCCTGCTCCACCAGGTGCCGGAGATTGGCCCGGCTCCCCCCGGGCACCGTGTTCCGGGCCAGGTACTCGTGGGTGAAGGGGATCACGGGCACCGCCCGCCGGGAGATGACCAGGTGGACCCCGCTGGCGCGGGCCAGGTTGGAGGCGTGACCCAAAAGCCCGAACCCGGTGACGTCGGTGACCGCCCGCACGCCGGCCTCGGCCGCCGCCTCGGCGGCGCCGCGGTTCAGCTCGGCCATGACCGCCGTGACCGCCCGAACGTGGTCCTCGGTGGTCAGCCCCCGCTTGATGGCGGTGGTGATGATGCCGGTCCCGATGGGCTTGGTCAGCACCAGCCGGTCGCCGGGCCGGGCCCCGGCGTTGGTGGTCACGCGCTCGGGGTCGATGAGGCCCGTCACCGCCAGCCCGTACTTGGGCTCGGGGTCGTCGATGGAATGGCCGCCGACGATCACGGCCCCGGCCTCGGCCACCTTCTCGGCGCCGCCGGCCAGAATCTCGGCCAGCACCTCCAGGGGCAGCCGGGTCACGGGAAAGCCCACCAGGTTGAGCGCGGTGAGCGGCCGGCCGCCCATGGCGTAGATGTCCGACAGGGCGTTGGCGGCGGCGATGCGCCCGAAGTCCCGGGGGTCGTCGACGATGGGGGTGAAGAAGTCCACCGTCTGGACCAGGGCGAGCCCCGGTCCGACCCGGTACACCCCGGCGTCGTCGGCCGTCTCCAGCCCGACCAGGAGATCGGGGTTTTCCAGCTGCGGCGGCAGAAGGCGCAGCACCTGCGCCAGATCGGTCGGCCCGATCTTGCAGCCTCAGCCGGCCTTGGAGCTGAACTGGGTCAGCCGCAGAGCCTCGCCGGCCACGGACTCACCCCCCTCGCCGCCCCTGCGCCGCCGCCAACCCGCGGGCCGG
>DYFQ01000012.1 GCA_020725105.1 Symbiobacterium thermophilum | reverse complement strand
CCGAGCCGGCCCTCCACCTGTTGCCGCAGTTCCCCGCGGACCCGGCCGGCCTGCTCCCGCAAGGTGTCCACCAGCGGCGTCCCCAGCTCCATCGCCTGCTTCAGCGCCTCCACCATCCTCCCCACCGCCACCAGATCGACCCGCGCCGCGAGGGCGTCCAGGGCGACCGCCAGGTCCTGGCCCACCCTGACCTCCGCCATGACCCGCCCGAGTTCGGACGCCAGGGGCCCCGTCCCCTGCTCGGCCACGAGCTGGAGTGACCGGTCGAGGCTGAATCCCGCCTGGGCACACAGCCACAGGCGGTCCAGGGCCGGCGAGAGCTCCACGAGGAATCGCCGGCGGTAGCGGGCCAGCCGCCGGCGCCACCACCACCCGGCCAGGGTCGTCCCCGCCGCCCCGCCCCCGGCGGCCGCCACCGCCATGCCCGCCACGGTGGCGGGACCGGCCAGCCAGATGGCCGCCACCATCCCGGTCACCGCGGCCACCACCTGAAGCCCCGTCCGCTCCTCGGGACTGAATTCCCCCGGGCCGGCCGGGGCCGCCCCAGGCGAATCCCCCGGGGCCGCCGCCGGCCCGCGCCCGCCGCCAGCCACCCGGGCAGGTAGTCCGGCCGACCACCGGCCGATGGCGCCGAACACGCGAGCCCCCGGCACGCCCCCGGGCCGACCCGGCGGAGCGGGCCCCCAGACCGCCCAGGGCCCTTGAGCGGCGCGGAGCCTCTCCAGCCGGGCCTGCCGGCGGTCGAGGCCGGGGGCCAGCGCGGCGGCCAGAGTGAGGAAGGTGACGAGTCCCGCCAGCCCGGCCAGGACCGGCCTCAGGTCCACGCTATCCCGCCTCCTCCGCGTCGGTCAGCCGGCCCAGGAGCCAGGTCCCCGCCGCCCAGGCCAGGGTCGAGAGGCCCAGGGCCGCGGCGCCCACCGGCGAGTCCAGCAGGACCCGCAACAGGTCCGGCTGGAGTGCCGCGTAGTACGCCGCCAGCACGAGCGGGATGGCCGTCAGCACCAGCGCGCTGGTCCTGGCCTCGGCGGACCGCGCCCGGATCTCGCCGCGGAGGGCCCGCCGGTCGCGGAGCGAGGCCCGCAGCACGTCGAGCACCGGCACCACGTCGCCGCCGGCCAGGCGGTGGACGGCCAGGGCCTGGGCCAGTTCCGCCACGGCCCGCCGGCCGAACCGGCCGGCCAGGGACCCGACGGCCCGCTCCAGCGGAACCCCCGCCCGACCGGCGACCAGCACCTGCTGCCAGGCGTCGGCCCACGGTCCGGCAGCCTCCCGGCTCAGCGTTTCCAGCGCCTGCACCGGTGTGGCCCCCGACCGGAGCGCGTTGGCGAACCGTCCCAGGTGCTGCTCGAGCACCTCGTCGGCCAGGTCCTGACGCCGCCTGGCCCGGTCCCGACCGAGCGTGCCGGCCAGCAGCGCCGTCCCCAACCCGAGCCCTGCCGCCGCCGTCAGGGGCATGCCGGCCAGGAGGGCGGCCGCGCCGGAGGCGGCCCCGGCAACAGCCGGCAACAACCGGCGGGCCCGATGCGGAACCAGGCCGCCCCTGGCCTTCACGGCGGGTCGGGCCCCGGGACCGTTCTCCGGCGAACGTCCCCGTCGAGGAACGCTTGTGCCGGCCCCTCCGGCCCGGCCGACCCTGAGTTCCCAGGCCAGCCGCGCCCGTTCCAGCCCGGCGACCAGGCCGGCCACGGCCAGGAAGACGGTCAGCCCGGCCATCAGGGACAGGCTCAGCGCCTCGGAGCCGGTCACGCCGGCTCCACTCCCTCGAGCCAGGCGGGAAGGGCGGCGCCGGCGGCGGCGACCTGGGCCCGGTGCAGTGGGTCAAGGGTGAAACCCGGTTCCCGGACGAAGGCGAGGCGCCCCGGAAAGTACCGGAAAGCGGTGGCCAGCGCCGGCCGGCCGTCGGGCCCCAGGTCGGGCGCGACGGTCGCCACCTCCACCGCGCGCCGGGAGCCGTCGGGCTGGCGGGCCAGATGGACCACCACCTGCACGGCCGAGGCGATCTGGGCCCGCACCACCGCGTGAGGCAACGCCTCGCCGGCCATGAGCACCATGTTTTCGAAGCGGACGAGGGCGTCCCGCGGCGAGTTGGCGTGGAGCGTCCCGAGGGAACCGGCGTGGCCGGTGTTGAGCGCCTGCAGCAGGTCAAAGGCTTCCTCGCCCCGGACTTCCCCGATGATGATCCGGTCGGGCCGCATCCGGAGGGCGTTGCGGACCAGCATCCGGATGGTGACCTCACCCTTGCCCTCCAGGTTGGGCGGCCGGCTTTCCAGCCGGACCACGTGAGGGTGAGCGAGCCTGAGTTCCGCCGAGTCCTCGATGGTGATGATCCGCTCCGCCTCACCGGCGATGTACTGGCTCAAGGCGTTCAGCAGGGTGGTCTTGCCGCTCCCGGCCCCGCCCGACACCAGCAGGTTCAGCCGCCCGCGGACGCAGGCGGCCAGGAACTCCAGCATCTCCCCGCTGAGGGTGCCCAGCCGGACCAGGTCCCGGCCGCTGAAAGCCTGGGCGGTGAACTTGCGCACGGTGAGGGCCGGGCCGTCCAGGGCCAGCGGGGGGATGATGGCGTGAACCCGGGAGCCGTCCGGGAGGCGGGCGTCGGCGAAGGGTTGCGCGCGGTCGATCCTCCTGCCCACCGGGGCCACCATCCGGTTGATGACCCCGAGCAGGTGGTCCTCGTCGCGGAACCGCGCCCCTACCGCCTCCAACCGTCCCTCCCGCTCCACGTACACCCGGTCCGGGCCGACCACCATGACCTCGCTCACCGTGTCGTCCCGGAGCAGCGGGTCGATGGGCCCGTACCCGGCGATCTCGGCCACCAGCAGCTCGGCCAGGGCGTCGCGGGTGTAGCCGGCCAGGACCAGGTTCTGCTCGACCAGGACGGCCGCGATCGCCTGCTTCAGCGCCTGGCGCCCCTGGGGTCCCCCGGCGGCTGCTTCCACCAACCCCGCGAACTGCTCCAGAGCCCGGCGCTGCATGTAGCCGACGAGGGCGGCGCCGTCGGCCGGCCGCGGGCTCGCGCGGGCCGACGCTGCTGCCGCGCCGGGAGCCGGCGGCCAGGACTCGGCGACGACCCGTGCCGGCGGAGCCTCGGGCGGCGTACCGCCCTCCTGGCGCAGCAGCCGGCGGCGAAGCCCGGCGCCCACGGCAGGCAGGCTCGGGCCGTCAGACGCTCCCGCCGGAGAGTCCCCCTCGCGGGCCCTCACCGCCGGCCCACCCCCGCCGTTCGCCCCGCTCGCAGCCTCAAGGCCAGCCGCCCCAGCACCGACTGTCTGGCCGCGGGCTCCTCGAACACGGGACATAGCTCGTGGGCCACCTGGTACAGCGCGCGGACCAGAGGGTGGGAACGCGGGGCGTCCACCGCCGGCCTGCCTTCGAAGCCCGCCGTCTCCGCCAGCCGCCGGTCGTACGGGATCACGCCGCGGGCCGGCAGACCCAGAAACCGCTCGACCCGGCCGGGGGAGAGAAACGGCTGCGCCGGGACCTGGTTCAGCACCAGGACCACCCGGTCTTCCAGCGGGATGCTGAGCCGTTTCAGCACCTCGACCAGGACCTGAGTCTGCCGGAGGGCGGCGGCGTCCACCGTGGTCACCAGCACGATCCGGCTCGCCTGCTCGATGCACTCGAAGGTCACGTCGCTGGTGCCGGTGGGCCCGGTGTCCATGAAGCCGAAGGCATATTCCCGCCGGACGAGGTCGAGGATCTGGCGGACGGCGTCAACGCCCACCTCCTCCGCCTGTTCCGGCCGGGGAGGCGCCAGGAGCACGTCGACGCCTGAGGAGGCGTGGCGGACCAGAAACCGCCGGAAACCGTCGCGCCGCAGCCCGGCCAGTTGCGGCAACAGGTCGGCAATGGTCGGCCCGGACAGGAGGTCCAGGGCGATTCCCACGTCGCCGCAGGCCAGGTCCAGGTCGAGCAGGGCCACGGGGGCCTCAAGCTCCCGCGCCACGGCCACCGCCAGGTTGGTGGCGAGGAAGGTCTTGCCCACCCCGCCCTTGGGGCTCACCACGGCCACCAGTTGCTGGGTGAGCACCCGGGGTCTCGGGACGACCGTCCCGCGATCCTCCCGGGCGACCCCTGAAGGCCTGGGGGTGAAACCTGGGGCGTCCCCCGTCAGGACCTGTCCGCCAGGACCAGCCTGCGGCGCGTGCCGCGCCGGCGGCGCCGCTCCTTGGGCTCGGGGCGCGGCGGTCATGGCGGCGGCAACGCCGTCCGCCGTCCAGGGGTGCGGGATCTCACCGTCCACGCCCGGCACGGCGGCCGGCCCGGCATCCCAGGACCACGGGCCCGCGGCCGCCGGGGGCGCCAGGAGAAAGAACAGGACGCCGGGAGCGACCTGCTTGACGTGGCGGACGAAGGGTTCCAGTTGCCCGTCGGGGACCAGGGCCCGTTCCACCAGCAGCACGTCCACCAGCCCGGCCGTCACCAGGGGCAGCACGGCCCGGGGATCGGCCGCCTGGGCCACCACGGTCCACCGGCGGTCACCGGTGATCGCGCCCAGCCCCGACTGGCCGGCGATGACGGCGACCCGGCGGGATGCTTCCCAGCCCGGCGGGGTCCAGTGGCCCGACGGCCAGGCGTCAGCGGGGCGCGCCACCAGGGTTTCCCTCCCCTGCCACCACGGGCGGTGGATCCGACGCGAACAGGGTCTCCCAGGTCACGCCCGGCGTCTGCACCTCCACCGCCGTGTAGCCGCTGAGCGAGAGGTAAAGCCGCCCGTTCTCCATGGCGAAGGCCAGCCGTTCGGCCTGCCCGGGCGAGACGGCCAGGACGACCCCCGCCGGCTGGCCTGCGTCCCGCTCCGTGGCCGAACGGCCCTGGTCGTTCCGGACGTCCAGCACCGTGACACCGTAGAGCAACGTCCTGGCCAGAGCGAAACCACTCTGGTGCTCGGTGGTGACGAACACCACGTCCACCCGGTCGCCCGGCCGGACGGCGCCGCCGGCGCCCTGGGCCAGGCCGACCGGCACCATCATCGCCCGCTCCTCGGGCCCGAGGCGGGCGACGAAACGGGCGTCCCGGCCGCTCCCGGCCAGCTTCGAGCGGAGGATCTGCTCGCCGGGCTCCGACGGGACCAGCACGTGGCGGCCCAGGGCGTCCTCGAGCCGCAGAACCGCGTCGGGGTGGACGGCCTGCACCGGCAGCCGGACCACTTTCACCGTGCCGGTGTCGAGCCGGGCGTACTGGGGAACCGCGGCCGCCGCCACCACCACCTCCACCCGGCGGTCCAGCTGCGCCAGGTAGGCGTAGGTAAACAGCCCGGTGGCCACGGCGGCCAGAAAAGCCAGCAGAAGGTAGCGGTTTTCGCGCAGCACCGGCGTCACCTGCCGTCGAGCCCGTGGAATGGAAGAACCTGCCAGGGACGTGCCTCGATTGTAGGCCCGGTGCTGGCGGCTTGTCAAAGCGCGGCCGTCGGGCCGGTTCGAGCGGGGCCGCCACGGCCCGCGCCGGCCGCAGTGGCTTCGCCCGTGGTGTGGCGCGTCGCGATGCCCGTCACGTCGAGGCTCGACGGCACGAGGCGCCGTTCGGCAGCATGTTGCCCCGGAGCGAGGCGCTGGCGGACGGTGTCCGAAACCGGCGCACGAAGCCGGGCCTACGGCGCCGGTTCAGGTTGCCGGTGCCGGGTCCCGTCGGAAGGCCGTGAAAAAAAGAGGCAAGTGTTGGCAGGCGGCTTCGGGGGCAGGCTAATCCCGCAAGTTTCCGCCGGCCTCGAGGAGTCCGGCGGCGGGAGGATGCCCCCGTGCCGGACGGTCTGTTCTGGTGTCGCCTGGCCGCGCCCCTCATCCCGGTAGGCCTGGCGATGATCCTGGTCCTGGAGGTGCCCAACGGCTTCCGGCCGCTGGCCTCCCCGGGCCTCGCCGTGACCCTCCTGGGGATGCTCGTCTGCGACGCGGCCAGGTGGTCGCTGGAGGAACTGACCGCCCTTCAGTTCGTGAAGCTCTGGACGGGCATCATGCTCATCACCTACATCGCTCAGTCGGCCCGCGTGCGGTTCCGGTGACCCGGCCGGGCCCCCCGGCCGCGCCGGGGGCCGCGCGGCGCCCCACCAAGTCTCCGACGAGGAAGTCGAAGCGCCGGTCGGGGCCGTTGGTCCGCACCACCGCCTCGAGCAGGCGGAAGGCGTGGTAGCAATCGCCCGGGTCGGCCGTTTCCGCCGGCGAGTGGGAGTAGCGCCGCGGGATGCACACCGACCCGGCCGGCACACCCTCACCGGCCCGGGCGATGGCCGCCCCCGCAGCCCCACCCTGGATCACGGCTCGCGTACCCGCTTGGCCGCGTCAGAGGTTGGAAGGTCTACGACTCCAGCTATACGCTGTCCGACCGTAAGGTCACGCTCGGGCAGGCTGGCCTGACCACGGAACGGCTCTGCCGTCAATATAGCACCGACCGGTACCCCTCGCTGAACTCCTATTCTTACACTGCTCCCACAGAGTGGTTACCTGTCTGGTCCGGGTTAGGTTATCACCTCGGAAGGGCAGCCTGGGTCAAGATCACCAGGGGCTCAAGTAGCTGGACCGATGAGTTCATCAACCAGTGGTCTTCGGGCACCGGCCCTTGCACCACAGGGTAACACGGTCGTCAGGCTAGGTGGTATTGGAAGCCGCTGGGGCGACCCGGCTGCTTCTGACCTGGTGACCAGCACGCGGCCGACTTCATGGCGGAAGCCCTCACGCCAGCCAGGTGCAGCAACCGGACCTAAAGGCAAGAGGGGTCCGCGGCCAGGGCGAATCGGCGCTAGCAGCGTTGGGCTACTGGTCCGCTTAGAAGGCAAGCTGCGGGCTGAGTCTGTTCCGGCGTGGGCCGGGAGCGTAATGTAGAACCAGATGGCATCCAAGCAAGGCAGTCAGCGCCAGACAATAGATGTCGCTTGTCCCCGTTGTGTCTACAACGAATTGGCCTTTTGGAGGGTTTTGGAGGGATTCCGAATCCGAAGATGACCCGGAAACTTTGGCTGGCTGGTCTCCTGGCCCTGGTCGCCGCGGCGAGCCTTACCTACACCTTGGTCAACCGGGCGAACCGGGATTCCGCGGTGTTCTACGGGGAAAGTCACCATTGGACGGCCCGTATGGAGCTGACCTTTTTTACGGTCGGGAACGCGACGTGGGTCGACCGGAAGATGGTTCTCGCCTACAAGGATGCAGCCGGGGAGCCAAGACCGGACATGATCCGCTGGTCCTACGAGATGATCGGCCACTCGGCAGCCGGCACGATGCCCCTGAACAGTGAGGGCCTGCTTCAGGTGTCCTCAATGGGCAACCAATACGGCGCTCACTTGTTACGGGCCCCGGATACCACAATGACCATTCAGGTGACGGTGGAGTGGCTGGGGCGAAAGGAGACGCTTGAACTCACCCCGCACCCGCCAAGGTGATAGCTGCAGCGGCTGATCCTGATGCTCAAGGTACCCAACGGTTTCCGGCCGCCGGAGCAAGTGACTGCCCATCAGTTCGTGCCTCCGGCTAGGAAGTCGAAGCGCCGGTCGGGGCCGTTGGTCCGCACCACCGCCTCGAGCAGGCGGAAGGCGTGGTAGCAATCGCCCGGGTCGGCCGTTTCCGCCGGCGAGTGGGAGTAGCGCCGCGGGATGCACACCGACCCCGCCGGCACCCCCTCCCCCGCCTGGGCGATGGCGGCGGAGTCGTTGGACACGCCCCGGAACACGGCCGGCTGGCACGGGATACCCTCCGCGGCCGCCAGCCCCTCCAGCATCGCCCTGACGCCGGGGTGGATGAAGAACCGCTGCACGAGCGAGTGGGCGGCCAGGGGAATCACCGGGCCCCGCCCGATGACCGCGGGCGAGGCGGTGACCGGCACGTCGGGCGTGCCCCCGCAGGGAATGGTGTCCACCGCCAGGGCGTAATCGGGCTTCACCCGGAACGCCGACACCTGCGCCCCCCGGAGCCCGACCTCTTCCTGGACCGCGACCACCCCCACCAGGGTGCCGGCGAGGTCCGGCGCCGCCAGGTGGCGGAAGAGCATGACCAGCAGCGCGCAGCCGATCCGGTTGTCCAGGGCCTTACCGGTCACCCGCCGGCCGCCGGAGAACACGGCCAGTTCGGCGGCGGGGACCACGGGGCTGCCCACCCCGATGCCCAGCGCCGCCACCTCCTCGGCGCCCGACGCGCCCACGTCGACGTATAGCTCGTCAAGGGAACTGACCCGCCGCCGGTCCTCCTCGGTCTGGAAGTGGCCGGCCTTGACCCCGACCACACCCAGGTGGCCCGCCACCCTGACCCGGGTGCCCGGCAGCCACGCCTCGGAGACGCCGCCGACCCGCTCCACCCGCAAGAACCCGCCGGGCTCCACGTGGCGGACCACCAGCCCGATCTCGTCGCAGTGAGGCACGATCATCACCGTCGGGCCGGGTCCCCGGCCGGTCCGGGTAGCGTACAGGTTTCCCATGTGGTCCACGGTGAGCCGGTCGGCGTGGGGCGACAGAAGTTCCGCCAGCCGGCGGACCACCGGTTGCTCGTGGCCCGCAAGCCCGTCAAGCGCGGTCAACTCGGCCAGCAGGGGAACGAACTCGGCGTCAAAGGTTTGCTGGTCCAGCTGGTCCATCTCGAGCCCGCCCGGGCGGGCCGTCACCTCCTCGGCGGGGATTCGGCGGCGTCTACTCCGGCCGCCACGACCGGAGGTAGGCCTCCTGCTCCGGCGTGAGCCGGTCGATGGACACACCCAGGGCACGCAACCGCAGTTCGGCCACCCGCAGATCGATCTCGCGGGGGACGGGCAGGACGGTTCTCGGCAGCTTCCACGCCCGCTCCACCAGGTGCTGCTGGGCCAGGGCCTGCACGGCGAAGGCCAGGTCCATGATCTCCGCCGGGTGGCCGTCGCCGGCGGCCAGGTTCACCAGGCGGCCCTCGGCCAGGAGGTACACCCTCCGGCCGTCGGGGAAGCGGTACTCGTCCACGTTCTTGCGGACCCGGCGGGGCCGGCCCGCCGCCCGCTCCAGGTCGGGCCTGGACAGCTCCACGTCGAAGTGGCCGGCGTTGGCCAGCACGCAGCCGTCCTTCATCACCTCGTAGTGCTCGGCCCGGACGACCCCTTCGCAGCCGGTGGCGGTGACGATGAAGTCGGCCCGGGCGGCCGCCCGGACCATGGGCATGACCTCGAAGCCTTCCATGAGCGCTTCGTTGGCGGCAATGGGGTCCACCTCGGTGACGACGACCCGCGCCCCCAGCCCCCGGGCCCGCATGGCCAGCCCCTTGCCGCACCAGCCGTAGCCGGCCACCACCGCCGTCTTTCCGGCCACCGTCAGGTTGGTGGTGCGCATGATCCCGTCCCAGGCGGACTGGCCGGTGCCGTAGCGGTTGTCGAAGAGGTGCTTCATGTAGGCGTCGTTCACCGCGAACATGGGAAAGGCCAGCGCCCCTTCGTCGGCCATCGCCTTCAGCCGCAGGACGCCGGTGGTGGTCTCCTCACTGCCCCCGATGATCTCACCCAGCTGGTCCCGGCGCTGGGTGTGCAGCGCCGTCACCAGGTCGGCGCCGTCGTCCAGGATGAGGTCGGGCCGGGTATCCAGCACCCGGTTGAGGTGCTCCCGGTACTCCTCGGGGGTGGCATTGTGCCAGGCGTGGACCGTCACCCCCCGCTCGGCCAGGGCGGCGCAGACGTCGTCCTGGGTCGAGAGGGGGTTGGAGCCGCAGACGACGACCTCGGCCCCGCCGGCCAGAAAGACGGTGGCCAGATACGCCGTCTTGGCTTCCAGGTGCAGGCACATGGCCAGCCGGCGGCCGGCCAGGGGGCGGCCGGCTTCGAACTCGGCCCGTATCTCGTTGAGCACGGGCATGTGCCGGCCGGCCCAGTCCAGCTTCAGGTGTCCCTCGGGGGCCAGGGACGGATCGCGCAGGCTCGACCGGGCAACCTTGGACTCCGTCACCGCGCCCGCCTCCCTTCGCGCCAGGTGCGAACAGGCTTCCCGGTCGGGGTTCGGCCGCCCCATCCGGCGCACCTGCCGGACCTACAGTTCGCGGACGGGCGTCCGCTTGAGGGTCCGGTAACCCGGCGCCTCGTAAAAGGCCACCGCCCCCGCGTTGAACTCCCAGACGTTCAACCGCACCTCGGTGGCGCCTTGCTCCACGGCCCACCGGTGGACCTCCGGCAACCTCCCTGGTCTGGGACCACGGTCGAGCTTGGCCACGGCCGGCAGTCGGGAGGCCCGCCTGAGCGGCGGGCCTCCGTCCTCGCCTTTCCCGGGCCTCCGCCCTTGCCCTTCTCAGGTCGGGCTCCGGCCCAACGTGGCCGCAACCGTGTCGCTAGGCGGCCATTCCCCGCTCCGCCGAGGCCGCCAGGTCGGTCCGGGGGCGACAGAGGAACAGCGCCAGGAGCAACGCCAGCATGAACGGGGCCAGGGCCCACACCAGGCTGGCCTTGCCCACCACCGCGGGATCACCGAACTGGCCAAAGCCGGCGGCGAACGGTAGCGCGCCGCCGCTGATGGAGATCCAGTTGCCCAGCACGTAGGCGCCGAAGCTGCCCACGATGGCCAGGCCGGTCCCGACGGTGCCGCGGCCGGTGCTGATGTCCTCGGCGGGCATGATCTGGGTCCAGAGGAGACCCCACCGCTTGACCCGACCGTAGAGCAGGCCCAGCAGAATCGGCCCGACAATGGCCGGGAAGATGAAGTTATTCAGGGTGATGATGTTGCCCAGCACCGCGAAGGGCAGGAGTCCCAGCACCTCCAGGCCCCAGGCGATGATGACGGCGCAGGCCACGGCCGAGACCAGCACAACGGCGACGAACTCCACCACCTGGCGGCTGTTCCTCATCGCCGGTTCCTGCCCCGAGGACAGAAAGCCCAGCCGGCCCCAGAGGGCGTACGGGATGAAGCCCAGGAAGAAGTTGCCGATGAAGCCGAAGAAGCTGCCGGGACCGAAGGTGCCGAAGAGGTCGCCGATGAGGTTGCCGATGGCGGTCCCCCACGCGGCGGCCGGCCCGAAGAGAAGCGACGCGACGGGCGGGATGATCTGGGCCACCCGGATCTCGGTGATGCCCGGGATCAGCGGGATGGCCTTGAACGGGATGAGGACGGCGGCGTAGACCGCGGCCGTCAGCGCCACCAGGATGATCATCCGGGTGTGCCGCCACATGGTCAGTAACTCTTTCACCGGGTTCAACGCTCCTTTCGTCGAAGTTGTCTTTGCGGTCCATGAGTTGGCCAACGGGCCGGCGTTTCCTGCCGTTTCCCGTCGTGCCCGCGCCGCGCGGCCACGGGCCAGCCTGACATCGGGAGCGCGGCATCCGGCGCCCGGCCCTCAGCGGATGAGGCCTGGAATCCGCAGCGCGTCGCTGAAGAGCCGCAGGTACAGGGCGGTGACCACCAGCGCCGCGCCGGTGGCGGCGGTGATCCAGTCGGCCGGACGGAACTCCAGGTGCAGGTAGTAGGTGCGGACAGGCCGGGCCCCGAAGCCCTTGGCCTCCAGCGCCATGGCCAGCTGGTTGGTGGAGCGGATGGCGGCGGCGAAAACCGGCACCATCAGCGGCAGGTGCTTGCGCAGCCGCTGGAAGAAGCCGCCCGACTCGACGTCGAGGCCGCGGGACTTCTGGGCCTGGATGATGGTGACTCCGGCGCCGACGAAGGTCGGTACGAGCCTCAGCGCGGTCGAAAAGGCAAAGGCGACCGGGTACGGCACCCCGATCCTGATGAGCCCGGTGGCGATCTCCTCGTTCTTGGTGGTGGCCAGGAAGACCACGCTGCCGGCGATGGTGGAAACCAGCTTGAAGCCGGTCCCGATGCCGTACAGCAGGGCCTCCACTTGCACCGGGCCGAAGAGCGGCGTCTCGCCCCGGGCAAACAGCGACCAGGTGACGGTGGAGAAGACCCCGATGATGAAGAGCAGCGTCCTCACCCGGCGCAGCGACCGCCAGGCGCGCCCCACGTGGGCCAGGACCAGCACCAGCAAAAAGAGGCCGCCGGGCAGCACGGGGTGGTCGACGGCCACCGCCATGAGCAAGAGCGCCAGGAGCATGAGCATCTTGGCCCGCGGGTCCAGGCGGTGCAACGGGGTGTCGGCCTCGACGTAGAGGTAGATGTCCACGGCTCAGCCCCGCCCCCCGCGGCCCGCCGCCCGACCCGGCGCGGCGTCGTCAGGTGCCGCGTCGCCGGCGGCCTCCGGCCGCTCCAGCAGCCGCACGGCTTCCGCCACCGACAGAAACGCCCGGCCCAGGCGGTTGCCCAGCCGCACCACCTGGGGCGGCTTCAGGCTGGCGGCCAGCAGTTCCTCTTCCCGGGCCATGACTGCCCGGGTGGGCCCGTCCAGCCAGATGGCCCCGTCCTTCACGACCACCGTCCGGTGGGCGTACTCGGCCACCACCCACATGGTGTGGGTGACGATGATGACGGTGTGGCCGGCCTCGTTGAGCCGCCGGACCAGGTCCATCATGCGCCGCTGCTCGCGGTAGTCCAGGCCCGTGGTGGGCTCGTCCAGGACGATGACGTGTGGCCGGGTGGCCAGCACCGACGCCACCGCCACCCGCTGCCGCTCCCCCTTGGTCATGGCGAAGGGGTCCTCCCGGTCACGGCCGGCCAGCCCCACGGCCGCCAGGGCCTCCGCCACGCGCTCCTTCACCTCGCCGGGGGGCACCCCGTGGTTGCGCGGCCCGAAGGCCACCTCGTCAAAAACCGTTTCGGCGAAGATCTGGTGGTCCGGGTTCTGGAACACGTAGCCGACGGACCGGCCGAGTTGCAGCACGCTCTGGCCGGTGGTGGGCCTGCCCAGCACCGTCACCTCGCCGGCGGTCGGGGCGAGCAGCCCGTTGAAGTGCTTGACCAGGGTGGTCTTGCCGCTCCCGTTCTGCCCGACCACGGCCACGAACTCGCCCCGGCGTACCGACAGGTTGGCGCCGCTCAGGGCGGCCACCCCGTTCGGGTAGGTGTAGGCCAGGTCCCGGGCTTCCAGCACCACTTCCCCGTAGCCCGCCGCCCGGGCCGCCTCGGCCGCGTCCTGCCGGGCGGCGGACGCCGGGTCGATCCGGTAGCCCCGGTCGGCCAGCCGGGCGGCGGCCTCCTCCACCGTGAGGGCCACCGGCTCGCCGAGCCGGGCCAGGACCTGAGCGGCTCCCAGCGGCTGGACGCCCAGCTCCTCCAGCCAGTCGGCCCGGGCCAGCACCGCCCGGGGCGATCCGTCGGCCACGATCCGGCCGCCGTCCAGGACCACCACCCGGTCGGCCCCGATGGCCTCCTCCGTCTCGTGTTCGGCCACCACCATGGTGAACTCGGCCCGCTCCCTGAGCTGCCGGGCCACCCGGAAGACGCCTTCCTTGCCGACGGGGTCCAGGTCGGTGGTGGGCTCGTCCATGACGATGACGCGGGGCTCCATGGCCAGCACCGAAGCAATGGCCAGCCGCTGCTTCTGGCCGCCCGAAAGGGTGGCGGGCTCCCGGCGCTCCAGGCCCGTCAGGCCCACCGTGGCCAGGGACTCCCGCACCCGGCGGCGGATCTCCTCGCGGGGCAGCGCGAAGTTTTCCGGCCCGAAGGCCACCTCGAGTTCGACGTTGGTCGAGAACAGCTGGGCCTCGAAGTCCTGGAACACCAGGCCCACGTCCTGCGCCAGCTGGTTGATCTTGCTGCTCCCGGTGGAACGGCCGAAAACACGGACGTCGCCGTCCAGTTGCCCCCGGACGAAGTGGGGGATCAGGCCGTTGCAGCAGTAGCAGAAAGTGGACTTGCCGGCCCCGCTGGCGCCGGCGATGACGGTGAACTCCCCCGCCCGGATGGCCAGGTTGAGGCCGTCCAGGGCCTTGCGGCCGGCTCCGGAGTAGGTGAAGGAAACCCCGTCGGCCTTGATAGCCCAGTTACCGTCTACGCTGGCCAACTGCGCTGCCTCCGTCAGGTCCGCCCGCTCCATACCCCCGCCTCTTCGAGCTAGACGTGCACGTAACCTTCCTGGGCGCAGGCCTCCGAGGGCGGAGGGTGAAGGACGGCCGGGTCGCCCAGGGCCCGGAAGGCGGCGAGAGCCGCCACCACGCTGTCCAACACGTCGCCCTCCACGTCCCTCACCGCCTCCCGGCGAAGCTCCGGGGCCAGAGGGGTCAGGCTTTCCTCTTCCAGTCTGGCCAGGATGGCCTCCCGGGCCTGGCGCCGGGTCGTCCCGCGGCCCTTGTACGGCCCGCGGCAGCCGAGTCGCCGCAGCGTCGACGCCGGGCAAACCTCGATCAGCCGGGGCCGGCCGGGCTCGGGCCGCTGCATGGGAAGGACCGAGACGGCGCCCTCCCGGACCTGTGGGGCCAGCAGGTCTCTCGTGCCGAAATAGGCCTGGCGGTACAGCCGGAGGTTGTAGGGGGAGAAGGGCGTCCGGCTTTCCACGTCGGTGACGCGCTTCAGTTCGGCGCCGCCGGCGGCCGCCCGGCAAGCTTCACGGAAAGCTTGCGGGCTCGCGTACCGGGCGGAAAAGGACCGGACAAAGCCATCGACACAGCGGTCCCGCTGGCGGTCAGAGTCCGGAAGGGCCTCGGCCCGGCGGCAAGTCTCAACCCGGAGGCCGCTGCCGGCCGCCACGCCACTGGCGATCCAGATCTTCCGTCCGGCGTCGCTGGCGCCGCTGAAGTCCACCCCGTGGACCGTCCGGACGGATTGCCACCGCCTGTTCACCACCGTCCCCCCCCACCCGCACCAGTCGCCAACGTGGCCCGGTGCATCTCGCTGGGAATCCCGAACAGGTGCTGCCCGAGTTCGTGGAGGAAGAGCCGGTCTCTTCCCTCCCGCCGGGCCGGGCTCCTGCCCGTTGAAGTCCGGGTGGGGCGAGGTGCGCCTCGGGCTAGAATTGCCTTGGGGGGTGTGGCTGTGTCGCCGGCGCTGTGGTTGACCGGCGTCCTGCTGGTGCTGGCCCTGGGCCTGCCGGCGCTGGTCCTGGCCCTGCTGGCCGTGCCGGTCGCCGGGCGCGCCGAGGCCCGCGTGACCCCCGGCGGCGTTGACCTCCGAAGCTTCAGCCTGGACTGGCCGGGTGGCTGGCCCGGAACCCCGCCGGTGCGCCTTGCTCGGGAAGCGGCCGGAGTCCCGCTGGGGGTAGCGGTCTTCGGACGTCCGGTGAGCCGGGGGCGGCGCGCGTCGCCCGCAGCCGTTCCCCGCCGGCCCGGCCCGCGCAAGGTCCGCCGCCCCGCCCGGCCCACGGTACCGTTCCCGCTCCGGCCGTGGCGCTGGTTCTGGCTGGCCATGGACCTGCTGGCGACCGGCCCCGCGGTGGCCCAAGAGGTCGGTCACCTGCTCTCCCGCCTGGCCGGGAGCGTGCGGGTTCGGGGCGAGGCCAGCGGTCAGTTCGGGTTTGACGACCCGGCCGACACGGGTATGGCGTGGGCGGCCCTGATGGCGGGGCCCTGGCGGGGCCTGGCGACGAACCTCACGCCCGATTTCACGTGTCCGGTTCTCGACCTTCGGGTGTCGGTGGCCGCGCGCGGGCGCCCCCTGGCCGCTGCGTGGGCGATGGGCCGGTTCTTCCTGGCTCGCCCCGTACGCCGCTGGTGGTGGCAACGGTGGCGCCGCCGCGCCAGAGCCCGCCCCGGGCGCGCCTCCGGGCTGCCGGCTGGGGCCGCGTCTGGAGGCACCTGATCGGCCCGGGAACACGCGGGCGGCATCCGTACGTCAAGACCAACCGGAATCGCTCCCTCCCCGCCGGGCGAGAACACTCAGGTACCGGGAAACCGGGGTCCGGGATCAAGGAGGAATGGAGATGGATATCAAGGAGTCGCTGGCTGAGCTCATGGCCCAGCTGGAGAAGGTGCTCACCACCAAGACGGTCTTCGGCGAACCGATAACCGTCGGCGACAGGACGCTCATCCCCGTCATGAGCGTGAGCCTGGGTTTCGGCGCCGGGGGCGGGACCGGCAAGCAGCAGAACCAGGAAGGCGCGGGCGGCGGCGCCGGCGCCGGCCTGCGGATCAACCCCATCGCCGTCATCAGCGCCTCCCCGGACCAGGTGGAGGTGCTGCCGCTCAGGCGGCCGGGGGCACTGGGACAGTTCATCGAAACCTTGCCCGAGCTTGGCGGCCGCATGGCGGAGCACCTCAAGCAGTTGAAGCAGGCCAAGGCCGCCAAGGGCAAGGGTTCCCAGGCGGCGGAAAAGCCGGAGGCTCAGGAGCCGCCAGCGGGCTGAACCGTGGCGCGTTCAGGCCCGATCTGCCTGGCGGCCGCCTCCAGGGGCGGCCGCCAGGCCTTCGGTGGCCCGGGCCCGGGGGCTACCGGGCCGGCGGCACCAGCGTGACCCGGTCGCCGGAACGGACCGGCGCGGCCATGCCGCCGTGGTAGCGCAGGTCACGGCCGTTGTGCGGCACGTTCCAGCCGGGACGGACCACGTAGCCCGGCTCCTGCTCCATTCAAAGGGGGTTCTTTCCCCGGCGTTCGTGCCAGGTGACGGTGAACACCTCGGGCCTCAGTTCCCGGCGGCGGACTTGCCTCAGTCGTCGGCGGGGACGGCCTCGGTCTCCTGGTACTTGAACTGCGTCTCGTAGAGCCGCGCGTAGACCCCGCCGGCCGCCAGCAACGCTTCGTGCGTGCCCTCTTCGACGACCCGGCCCCCGTCCACCACCAGGATCTTGTCGGCGCTGCGGACGGTGGACAGCCGGTGGGCGATGACGAAGGAGGTGCGGCCCTCGAGCAGCCGCTCCAGGGCCCGCTGGATGAGGACCTCGGTGTAGGCGTCCACGCTGGAGGTGGCCTCGTCCAGGATCAGGATGCGCGGGTCGGCCAGGAGCGCCCGGGCAAAGGACACCAGTTGCCGCTGGCCGATGGAGAGCTTGCCGCCCCGCTCCTGAACCTCGGTCCGGTAGCCCTCCGGCAGCCGCATGATGAACTCGTGGGCCCCCACGGCCCGGGCCGCCCCGACGACTTCCTCCTCGCCGACCTCCAGCCGGCCGTAGCGGATGTTGTCCAGCACCGTGCCGGAAAACAGGAAGGTGTCCTGGAGCACGATCCCCATCTGCCGGCGCAGGGAGTGCTGGGTGACGGTGCGGACGTCGACGCCGTCCACCAGGATCCGGCCCTGCTGCGGGTCGTAGAACCGGGCCAGCAGGTTGATGATGGACGTCTTCCCCGCTCCGGTGGGCCCGACCAGGGCCACCCGCTGGCCCGGTTCAGCCACCAACGACAGCTGGCGCAGCACCGGCTGGTCCGGCTCGTAGCCGAAGGTGACGGCCTCGAACCTTACCTCGCCCCGGATGGCGCCAAGCTCCACCGCGCCGGGAGCGTCCTTGATCTCGGGTTCGGTGTCCATGATCTCGAAGATCTTCTCGCAGGCGGCGGTGGCGTGCTGGATCTCGGTGTAGATCATGGCCATGTTCCTGATGGGCCAGAAGAAGCGGTCGATGTACTGGATGAAGGCCACGATGACGCCGGGGCTCACCGCCGCCAGTTCCCACGGCACCCCGGCCAGGTACTCCCGCATGGCCCACTGGCCGCCCCACCAGATGACGATGGCGGTGCCGAAGGCGCCGATCACTTCCACCAGCGGCCAGAACATGGCCCACAGGGTGGCCGCCTGCATGTTGGCGGCGAAGTTCTCCTGGTTGGTCCGGTCAAACCGGGCCAGGTTGGCGTCTTCCCGTACGAAGGACTGGGTAACCCGCACTCCGGAGATGGATTCCTGCAGGTTGGCGGCGATCTCGGCGATCTTCTGGCGGACCTTCCGGTAGGCGTTGATCACCCGCTCCCGGAAAGTGGTGGCCAGGATCACGCAAAAGGGCAGCGTGATGAAGGCCAGCAGGGCCAGCTTCCAGTTCATGGCCAGCATGAAGCCCATGATCCCGGCCAGGATGAAGAAGTCTCCGATGACCTGGATCATTCCCGAGGAGATGAGTTCCTTCATCGACTCGATGTCGTTGGTCACCCGGGACATGACCACGCCCGCCGGCCGGCCGTCGAACCACCTGAGGGACAGCCGCTGGATGTGGGCGAACAGGTCCTGCCGCAGCCGGAAGATGGCGTTCTGGGCCGCCCAGGACATGAGGTACACCTGGCCGTAGGTGGCCAGCCAGAAGAGTAACTGGAGGCCCAGGTAGAGGCCGGCCACCATGGTGGCCCCGGCGATCATCCGTTCGGCGCGGCCGAAGTCGCCGGCCCGCCAGGCCTCGTGGCCGGGGATGACGTAGTGGTCGATGGCCCGGGCCAGGATGTAAGGCCCCACCACCGTGGCCGCGGTGGCCAGCAGCATGGCCAGCAGGGCCAGGATCACGTGGGCCCGGTAGGGGGCCAGGTAGGCCAGCAACCGCCGCAGCAGTTGCGGGTCCACCCTGCGGGCGGCCTCCTCGTCAAGCCACCCGCCGCCGTGCCAGCCCACCTAGCCGTCCCTCCCTTCGGGCGCCTCGGAACGGTCGGCCGCGCCGCCGGCCACCGGGCGGACCGCCTGTCTGCCACCGGTCGCCACGGGCTGGCGGCCACGCTCCCGGGCCGCCTCCGACTCGGCCCTGGCCTCGGCTTCCGCCTCCGACACCTCTTGCGGTTTCAGCTGCAGCTCGAAGATCTCCCGGTAGATGCCGGGCTGGGCCAGGAGGTCCTCGTGCCGGCCCCGCTGGACGACCTCTCCCTGGTCCAGCACGACGATCTCGTCGGCGTTCTTCACCGTGGACAGCCGCTGGGCGATGACGAAGGTGGTCCGGCCTTTCATCAGCGCCCGCAGGGCCTCCTGGATGAGGTATTCCGTCTCCGTGTCCACGCTGGAGGTGGAGTCGTCCAGGATCAGGACGCGCGGGTCCATGAGCAGGGCCCGGGCGATGGCCACCCGCTGCTTCTGGCCCCCCGACAGGCCGACCCCGCGCTCCCCCACCACCGTGTCGTAGCCCTGGGGCAGGCTCATGATGAAGTCGTGAATCCTGGCCGCCCTGGCCGCGGCCACGATCTCCTCGTCCGTGGCCCGTGGCCGGCCGTAGGCGATGTTCTCCCGGATGGTGGTGGAGAAGAGAAACGTCTCCTGCAGCACGATGCCGATGTGGGAGCGCAGGCTTTCCAGCTTGACCCGGCGGACATCTATCCCGTCGACCGTGACCCGGCCGCGGGTCACGTCGTAAAAGCGCGGCACGAGGTGGATAACGGTGCTCTTGCCCGATCCCGTGGCGCCCAGCAGCGCGATGGTCCTCCCCGGCGGCGCGTCGATGGTGATTCCTTTCAACACCGGCACGTCGGGCTCGTCCGGGTATGAAAACCACACGTCCTCCAGCCTGACGTGACCCTGGACGCTCTTCAACTCGATGGCGTCGGGGGCGTCCTCGATCTCCGGCCGGGTGTCCAGGATCTCCAGCACCCGCTGGCCGGACGCGATGGCCCGGCTGACCAGGCTCACCAGCATGCCGATCCAGCGCATGGGCTCCAGGAGCAGCATCAGGTAGGCGTTGAAGGCCACCAGCGTCCCCAGGCTCATCCGCCCGAGGATGACCTCCCGGCCGCCGTACCAGAGGATGAGCGCCGTCCCCACCGCCGCCAGAAAGTCCATGTAGGGGTGGTAGAAGGCCATCAGGCGCTGGGCCACCAGGTTCTTCTCCAGGAGCGTCCAGTTGGTCGCCCGGAACTTCTCGATCTCGTGGTCCTCGCGGGCAAAGGCCTTGACGACCCGGACGCCGGTGATGTTCTCCTGCAGCACGTTGGTGAGCTCGGCCAGTTCCTGCTGGATCTCGGTGAAGGCCGGCCGGATGCGCCGGCCGAAGATGCCGATGGCGTGGACGGCCAGGGGCACGGTGGCCATGGAAAGCAGCGCCAGCTTCCAGTGGGTCAGGAGCAGGATGACCACGATCCCCGCGTACTGCAGGAAGTTCCGGAGCAGGTTGTGCACGCCGAAGGAGAACAGCCGCCGTACCGTCTCCACGTCCTGCATGGCCCGGGACATGAGTTGCCCCGTCCGGGCCTGGTCGTAAAAGCTGAACGACAGGTGCTGCAGGTGCCGGTACAGGGCGTTCCGCAGGTCGTAGATGGACTTCTGGGCCACCCACTCCATGGCGTAGCGCTGGGTAAAGAGGAAGAGCCCCCGCAACACCGCCACGCCTATGACGCCCAGGGCCACGGCCAGCAGCAGCCTCGGGTTCCCGCCGAGAATGGCCCGGTCGATGGCGTCCCGCAACAGCCTTGGCACCACCAGGATGAGCCCGGCGGAGAGAAACACCGATACCTGAGCCACCAGAAACCAGGGCCAGTACGGGACGGCAAACCGCAGGATCCGAGCGATGGTCCGCAAGCCTATCCTCCCGCTCCTTCAAACACCAGGGCGATCAGGGGCGGTACCAGGCGCTCGGCGTCTTCCGACCGCTCACCCAGGACCATGACGCCAAAGAGCGCGGCGTAAAAGACCCTGGCCAGCGCCGGGACCCCACCCGCCGAGGCCGGGAGCCGGACCTCCCCCCGGGCCAGCCCTTCCTCGAGCAAGGCCTCGATGAGGGCGGTGATCTCCTGGTGGCGGGCCCGCGCCCGCCGCCTCCGCTCGACCCGGACCTCGGGATGCGCCTGGTTGAACTCGTGAATCAATACCTTCCACAGGTCGGCGTGGTCGGCGAAAAACTTGAGGTAGGCCCGGGCCACCGCCTCGACACGCCCGCGGACCGCGGCGGCCGACGCCGCCGCCTGCCGCAGCGAAGCCCGCAGGACCTCCTCGCGGGACTCGATCACCGCCAGGAACAGCCTTTCCTTGGACGGGAAATAATTGTAGACGGTGCCCTTCCCCGTGCCGGCCCGCTGGATGATCTCGTCGATGGTGGCCCGGTGGTAACCCCGCTCGGCGAAGACCCGGGCCGCGGTCTCCAGGATCCGCTCGGCCTTGGGTCTGATCTCGGTCGCGCCCGTTCTCGTCACCGGGCGGGCCACCCCCAATCCTGGCTAGACCCGTTTTTGGACTGACCAGTCAGTCCAGGCCACAGTCATTCTATCTCCGGCGGAGGCCGGGGTCAAGGCTGGAAAGGGTCCAGGTCAGGCAGCCAGGCCTTCCAGGACGTCGCCCTCAACGGTCCCTGACCGGACAAGGGCGCCGGCCGGCAGCTCGAGGGCGCACACGGCCCCGGCCACCCAGCCGGTGGCGCGCCAGGGCCGGACGTGCCGGTAGGTCCGGACCACCCGGAACCGGGCGTCGAGAAAGCACACGTCGATGGCCGCCCGCATCCCGAAGGTGTGTACCGCCCGGCAACCCGGTAGGAGGAGGCCCTCCTCCCCGTTCAGCCGCGCCCGGAACATCCACCCCGCCAGGCGGGCCCAGAAGCTTGCCGCCACCCGGACCCGCCGGGCCACAACCCGGCCGCGGCTGCCGTTCACGAGCACAAGGCTCGCCGGCCACCGGTTCACCGGGGACCCGCCCCCGACAGGAACTGCAGCAGCAACGGGCCGAGGACCACCAGGAACACCGTGGGAAAGATGAAGAAGACCAGCGGGAACACGAGCTTCACCGGAAGCTTCATCGCCAGCTCCTCCGCCTTCTGCTTGCGGCGGAGCCGCATCTGGTCTGACTGGACCCGGAGCACCCTGGCCAGCCGGATGCCCAGTTGTTCGGCCTGGATGATGGCGGCGGTGAAGGTCTTCACCTCGGGCAGGTCCACCCGGTCGGCCAGGGCGCGCAGACCGTCGGTCCGCGTCTTGCCCAGCCGGACCTCCTTGAGGTAGGCCCGGAACTCGCCGGCGACGGGCTCTTTGAACTTCTCGGCCACCTTCTGGATGGCGGCGTCGAACCCGAGGCCCGCCTCGACGGATACCGACAGGAGGTCGAGGACGTCGGGCAGCGCCCGCTGGATGGCACGCCGCCGCGCGGCCGCCAGGCGGGCGAGCCGGAGGTCAGGGAGAACAAAGCCCATGCCGGCCAGGACGAGCGTCCCGGCGGTGGCCGACGGCCACCGGCCGGGGCCGGCCAGCAGGGTCAACAAGATGTAACCTCCTCCCGCCGACAGGGCCAGCAGGAGCTTGGTGGTGAGGAAGGTGGCCGCGTCGGCCTCGCTGCCCGCCCGGGCGAGCCGCGCCTCGACGCGGGCGCGAAGGTCCGCCGGAGTCAGCCTGGCGGCCAGGGCGAACAGCCGCCGGGCCATCGGCGCCAGCACCCGCTGATGAAAGGGTTGCTCCAGTTCCTCCTCTTCCAGCCGGTAGGGGTTGTGCCCGGCCCGCAGCGCCCTTGCCCGCCGGCCCACCGCGTGGCGCTCGTGCTCGGCCAGGGCCAGCCACAGGTACGTCGAGGTGGCGCACACCGCGAACACCAGGCCCAGGAAGGTTGGCGTGGATTGCATGGGCTCCCCCACCTACACCTCGATGTTGACCATCCGCCGGATGACCACGAACCCGACCACCTGCATGGCCGCCCCCACGGCCAGCAGGGCCAGGCCCAGCGGGTGCTGGAACATGGGCCGGATGAAGTCGGGGTTGACCAGGTGGAGGGCGACGGCCAGCCCCACCGGCACCAGGGCGACCACCACCCCCGACAGGCGTCCCTGGGCGGTGAGCACTTTGATCTCCCCCTGGACCCGCATGCGCTCCCTGATGGTGTGGTTGATGGTGTCCAGCACCTCGGAGAGGTTACCGCCCACCTGCCGCTGGACCAGGACGGCGGTGACCACCAGGTCCAGGTCGTCGCCGGGCACCCGCTCCACCAGGTTCAACAGGGCATCCTCCACCGGGATGTCCACCCGGCACTCCTTCACCACCTGCCCGAACTCCCGGGCGATGGGCGGGGGCAGTTCGTGGGCCACCACGTCCAGGGCCTGCAGAAACGCGTACCCTGAACGCAACGCGTTGGCCACGATGTCCAGGGCGTCGGGCAACTGCTGGTTGAAGCTCTTCAGCCGCTGGGCGGCCCGCTGGCGCGCCCAGCCGAAGGGCAGCCACCCGGCGAGGGCCGCCCCCAGGAGGCCGGGGACGAACCCCCGGCCCAGCAATAGCCCGGCCACCATGCCGGCCCCGGCGGCCACGACGGCCAGGGACACGAACTCGTGGGGCTGGAACTTCAACTCCGCCCGGCGCAAGAGCCCTGGAAGGCCCTGGTAGTAACCGTTCCCGTCCCGCCCGGGGGCGCCGACCCTGCCGGTCTCGGACGGCGGGCCGTGATCGGCCCGGGCCCGGCCAAGCAGCTTCAGGGGCAGCAACACCAGGCGTCCGACCAGCCCCAGGACGGTCCACCCCGCCCGGGCCAGGGAAAGGGGGACCCGGCCGTCACCAGCCGGGTCCTGGTGCTTCGCCAGTCCCGGCGCGGCAAGCCCCGGTCTCAGGGACTGCCGGGTCGCAAGGGGGGACCCACCGGGCCTGGCTGGCCCGTCGGCCACCACCAGGGCGAGAGTCGCCAGGGAGGTGACGGCAAAGACCGCCAGAAGCAGGCCGGAGAGGCTCATGGTCACCACCAATCCCGGCTCAGGCGGTCGGCCACTTCGGGATCTCTCCCCAGCCGCTGGCCGAGGAGCCCTCCCGGCCGCCGCCGGCCGTCGGGGGGCGCCTCGCCAAAGACCTCGGGCGGCAGCGCGTAACCGGCCGCCTCGAGCCGCTCGTGGCAGTGGGGCCGGATGCCCGTCGCCTTGAAGGTCCCCTGGACCTTGCCGTCGGCCGCCACGCCCGTCTGCCGGAAGATGAACACGTCCTGCAGGGTGATGACGTCACCTTCCATGCCCTGGACCTCGGTGACGTGGGTGATCTTCCGCGAACCGTCCTTCAAACGGGCCTGGTGGACGATGAGGTCGATGGCGGCGGCCATCTGTTCCCGGATGGCACGGACGGGAAGGTCCATGCCCGCCATCAGCACCATGGTTTCGATGCGGGCCAGGGCGTCCCGAGGGCTGTTGGCGTGGCAGGTGGTCAGGCTCCCGTCGTGGCCGGTGTTCATGGCCTGCAGCATGTCCAGGGCCTCGCCGGAGCGGACCTCTCCCACCACGATGCGGTCGGGCCGCATTCTGAGGGCGTTTCTCACCAGTTGCCTGATGGGGACCTCCCCCTGGCCCTCCAGGTTGGGGGCCCTCGCCTCGAGGGGCCCCACGTGTTCCTGCCTCAACTGGAGTTCCGCCGCGTCTTCGATGGTCACGATCCGCTCGTCGGCGGGGATGAAGCCGGAAAGCACGTTGAGCGTGGTGGTCTTGCCGCTGCCTGTGCCCCCGCTGACCACGATGTTCAACCGCGACTTCACGGCCGCCGCCAAAAACACGGCCATCTCCCGGGTCAGGGTCTCGAAGGCGATGAGATCCTCGATCCCCAGCGGCTCGGCGGCGAACTTACGGATGGTCAGCGCGGGCCCCCTCACAGCGAGCGGCGGGATGATGGCGTTCACCCGCGACCCGTCGGGGAGCCTGGCGTCGACCATGGGCGAGGCCTCGTCGACCCGCCGGCCCAGGGGGGCGACGATCTTCTCGATGACGTGCAGCACGTGCTTGTCGTCGCGAAATCGGACCGGGGTCCGCTCCAGCCGCCCGCCCCGCTCCACGTAGATCTGGTCCGCGCCGTTGACCATGATCTCCGACACGGTCGGGTCGTTCAGCAGGGGCTGGATGGGCCCGTAGCCGACGATCTCGGCGAACAGGCCCGCCGCCACCCGCTCCCGTTCCAGCGGGGAGACGCCCTCCTCCTTGGCCAGCAGTTCCAGGATTCTCGTGCGGACGACTTCCTGCTGGGCGTCGGACATCCGGGCCGAGAAGATGACCTCTTCGGTGTCCAGTTCCTTGATGAGCTGTTCCTGGATCCGGTCTTTCATCGCCCGGTCCCGCTCCAGAAACACCATCTCGGCCTGACTCTGGAGCCAGGCCGGCGGCGTCTTCTCCTCCTGGCGCTGGCCCTCTTTCTCCTTCAGCCGCCGGTACAGCGACATCCCGTTCCCTCCGATCACACCCTCGGGCTGGGCAACGTGTCCATGAAACCGCCGTCGGTCCACCGCCACGACGCGTCCCGGGCCGCCTTACTTCCCCCTCGGGGAGGACCTCCGGCCCGGGCCGGCGTGCCCGCCTTCACGAGGGCTCGCGCCACCTGGGTCACGGCCCGGCCCAGCCGGCTCCCCGGTCTGTCCAGCATGAACGGGCGGCCGTAGTTGGCGGCCCAGACCGCCGTCGCCTCGTCCGTGGGTAGCTTGAAGGCGATCTGGAACTCGAGTCCCTGCCGGATGTCGTCCTCCGTCAGGCCCAGGAGCTTGTCGGCCCGGTTCAGGACCAGGTTCACCTTGGCGGCCGGGTACTCCAGCCGCTTCAGGAGGACGTCCAGCGCCTTGCCGGTGTTCTGAAGGGCGGGGATGTCCGGTGTGGAGACCAGCAGCACCCGTTCGGCCAGGTCGAGGGTGGTCAGCACCGCCTCCCGGAAGTTGCAGCCCGTGTCGACCACCACGAACCGGTTGTGCGCGGCCAGGGCGGTCAGGATCTCCTCGACGTAGTTGCGGTCGGGCTGCTTGCGCCCCTCGCCTTCAACCTCGGCCGCCAGGTCGGGGCTGGCCGGCGCCGCCAGCAGCCGGACGCCCGGCGGCTGGGCGGCGACCAGGGCCTTGTGAACGACTTCCGGGGTGATCGGCTCCGCCAGCCGGCACAGGTCCACGATGGTCGCCGGCGGCCGCAGGCCGAAGTAGGTGGCGAGCGAACCGAACTCCAGGTCCAGGTCGACCAGGACGACCTCCTCGCCTGTTGCCTGGAACAGCGCCACGGCCAGGTTGGAGGCCAGCGTGGTCTTGCCCACCCCGCCCTTGGTGCTGAAGACGGCGATGACCGTGGCCTGGCGGCCGGGAGGAGGCTCCCCCTCCCGGGGCCCGGGTGGTCCGGGCGCGGAGCCGGCGGGGGCGGGGCCCGAGCTCGCCTGAGCCGCGGTCCGCGCCTGGCCGTCCCTTCCGCCGGCGGCCGCTACAGGCTCGGCCTGGCGGTTGACCGCCGAGAGCGCCGCCAGGAGCGACTCGGTGTCCAGGGGCCGGGTCAGATACTCCTGGGCCCCGCGGCGAACCGCCTCCTCCAGGTCTGCCTCGTCACCGCGGCCGCTGACGACGATGACCGGGCCCGGCCAGGCGAGGCGGGCCCGGGACATGCCCTCCCAGCCCCCCAGTTCAGGATCGTCGATGTCGTAGAGCAGGACGTCGGGACCCTCGCGGCCGATCAGGTCCAGGAGGTCGTCGGGCCCGGACGCGCCCAGGACGGAGAACCCGGCCTGCTCCAGCAGCTCGGGCAGGCGACCGTCGGCGCCGGGGCCGGCCCCGGCGCCCAGGGCCAGTAACACCAGGCGTCTCCCTGCTCCTGGCTTTTCGCTGCCGTTGGGGTGCACCGGGACCACCTCCGCCTGAAAAGGACTCCCACCGGGGACCCGCCGGCCGGCCCGGCGGGGGACGGGCCTACCGGGAGACCACGGTGGGCAAGATGACGATCACCAGTTCGCGCCGCCCGGCGCGGACGGCCTCGGTCAGGTACTCCTCGGGTAGCACGTGCCTGGTCTTGAACTCGGGTCCGGTCAAGAAGTCGGCCGGCCCCACCAGGCCGGTGACGATGGCTGCCTGGCCGGGCTCCAGCCGGACCGTGGCGGCGGTGGTCCGCAGCCGCACCACCGGCTCGGTGCCCTCGGTGGTCCAGACCAGGGGAGCGGCCTCGGCTCCGGCCGCGACCAGGTCAACCGCCCGCACCTCCGGCCGCACGTCGAGGTCGACAGAGTCTCCCTCGTAGACGATGGGCACCACCGCCAGGTTCACCCCGTACTCCAGCCAGTTGAGGACCTCGACCCCGCCCGTCCGGCTGTAGAGGGGTGCCCGGGTCAGGTAGCTCACCCTGACCCGGTCGCGGCTCAGCCCCTCCAGGTCGGCCCGGGCGAGGACCCGGGCCCGGCCGGTCCGCACCAGGTCCTCGAAGTACTCCGCGGCCGCGGCGCTCAGCGAGGCGACCTTCATGGTGACAAGGCCGGCACCGTCGGTGCCCGGGGCCGCCGGCGCCACGCCCAGCCCTCCCAGGGCGGCGCGATCCACCTCCGCCAGCCGGACCAGCAGGGCGACCTTCCGCCGGACCTCGAGTTCCAGCCCGGCCGTGCCCCCGTCGAGGAACACGCCGGTGGTCACCTCGAGCCGGCCCCGGCTCCGGTCACCGAGCACCGGTCGGAGCAGCACCCGGAGGCGGCCCACCTCCTCCGCCAGGGTCAGGAGCACCGCCTGCTCGGGGGTGACCGCCAGGGTCAGCGAGGTGAGGGTCTCGGGCCGGGGCTGGGCCTCGCTGACCGCCGTCTGCTGCCCGACGGCCAGCACGGGAACATCTTCCAGCAACAACTGGGTCTTGTCCACTCCCGTCACTTCCCGGGTGAAGGTGGCCACCACGTCCACGGCATCGCCCGGCTGCGGGAACCCGGCGACGCCGATCACCTCGCTCACCCTCACCGTCATCGCCCGGCGCCCGTCGGGGATCCGGTAGGCCAGCCCCGCCGGCTGGTCGCGGGACGCCAGCTTGGACGCGAGGACGACCTCGCCCCGGGCCAGCGGGACCAGGGTGATCCGGCCCAGCACGGCCTCGACGGCCGTGGCCGCGCCGGGCGGCGCGAACTCCTGGGGGACCGGACGCAGCGCCAGCTTCTCCCGGCCGAGCTGGGCCTTGGCCGGAATGGGCTCCGCCGCCACCACCACCTGAACGACGGCGGGCTGCTCTCCCGCCGGGACCAGCTGGTCCAGGTAGGCATAGACCAGCCCGGTGATGACAAGCCCCACGGTGACCGGTAGGACCAGGAGACGAACCAGCCGCACTTTCCGCACGCGTCGCGCCCCCGCAACGGCCCCCGGGACCCGCCTGTCACGACCGGTCAAGCTCAGTCGATCAGGCGGACCACCTTCGGACCGTAATCTTTGCCCGAACCGAACTCGCCTGGCTCACCGTCGACGACCAGCCGCAGGAACCGGCCCACGACCTGGTTACCCTGGACGTCCTCCAGGAAGAAGGCGCCGAACCCGAGCACCCTGACTACCGAGCGGCCCGAAGCCTCCTTGAACGAGGACACTACGGGCACCACCACGATCCGGGGCGAACTGGCGACCACGGTCGTCCAGGTCGCGTCGGGATCGGCGTCAAGCCGGTACCGGAGCCCTTGCCGGGTGGGTCCCCGCATGTCACCGGGCTCCGTGTCCACCACGTCCCCGCGGGCCAGGAGCCCGGGGAAGCCGTTGATGATGTTGTCGCGGTAGTTGTCGGCGCCGGTGCCGCCCAGGGCCAGGGCCTGGAAGTTCCCGCGGGTGCCCCCGTCTCCCGAGGCGGAGAGCTTGATGGTGTACAGTTCGCCAAAGCCCAGCTCCAGGTCGCCCGGGTCTTCCATGCCCCAGGGCTGGGCACCCCGCACGGCGTGGAGCATTCCCGTCTCCGCCGTGGCGTCCGAACCCAGGCTGGAGACGGACATCCCCACCGCCGGGCCGAAGTTCAACGGCACGTCCGCGTGCAGGGTGACGGTTATCCGCTGGCTGGCCCGCCACACGGTCACCTCGGCCCGGTCGGGATCGAGTCCGTTGCGGGCCACGTACTCCCGAGCAGCCTGAACGGCGCCCGCCGGGTCCTCGGGCAACAGTTGTCCCCCGGCGAGGGCGGCCGCGTCGGCCACGTTGATGAGCCGGTGCCGGACCCCGAAGAGCTTGGCCGAATCCAGGCTCAGCGCGCTCAACCCGACCACGGCCGCCATGGCCACCGCGAACGCGATTACGACCATCCCCCGCTCGTCCCCGGCCAGGCCCCGCCGGCGGCAGGTCCGGCCTGTTCGCTGCCCCAGGTCCATGTGTGTGTTCACCCTCCCGCGGAGCACGGTGCTCCTCCGGCGCCGGGATGAGGCGGACCGTCTTCAAACCTTGAGGCTCAACCCTCCACCCGCATGATCAACTCGGCCTCCAAGGGGATGCCGTCGCCCACCAGGGCGGTGATGAGAGGAATCCAGAGCGGAAAGAGGTACCGCACCGCCACCGTCAGGCTGGACCCCTTCACCCGCTCGGCCCTGGCCGGGCTGATGCTGATCTCGAACCTGGCCGGGTCCAGGCCGGCGCTGGTGTCCAGGATCCGCTGCCGGATGGCCTCGTCGCTGGCCCCCGTGATCCCCAGCCTGGCTCCTTCCCTGGTGGCGTGCTGCACGGTGACGTAGGCGTGGTAGGCGCGGCCGAACTCAACCATGCCGAAGAGCATCAGCAGCACCACCGGCAGGACGACCGCCAGCTCCACGATGGTCTGGCCCCGGCAGTCCCGGGCGGCCCGGGACCACCTCCGGGCCCGCCGCCCCGCACCCATGACCGCACCCCCAACCCCTCACCCCGCGGGCCTGCCGCCACCGGTGAGGTACCCGGCGGACCCCGGCCCGCCTCGGCGGGCCGGGGTCCGCCCCACCCCCGGCTGGCCCGACCGCGGCCGGCCACGCGTGGCCGGCCGCCGACTCCTCGCTAGGGCGTTCCGCTCGTCAGGCCGTTCAGGACGTCCTGAAAGATCCGCCTGATCTCCCCGCCGATGTTGGTCAGCAGGAGGATCGCCACCACCGACACCAGAGCAAGAATCAGAGCGTACTCCACCATCCCCTGGCCGCGCTCGTCGTTGCGAACCCGGCTGCACCACCACGCGTACGCCTTGAGCAGCACCGCTCGCACCCCCCTTCCTCGGCGCTCGACTCCCCAGAGAGAACACGGGCGCTCCGGTTGCCTCACCGGACGGCGCCCGTGGGGGCCGCTGAACCGACCCCTGGTCTCCCGTTCGGCAACCCGGCCGTCCTGGCGCGGCGGCGACCTCGGCCGGTCGCCGGCTCTCGCGCTGTAGACCCGTGGCTTTGCGCCCGCCCCTTTCGGGGACGTTTGCCTTTGTCGCGGTCGACTGCGGTGTGTGTTGCGTGCGGCGGGGACGTGGGTCCCCCGACCGCTTGTTCATACCGTTCGTAGGCCGCTGGAATTTTAGGGGGGACAGGCCAGAACCTGGCGCAAAAACTGCCGGGTGTGTCGGAGCAGGGGAACCTGGGGCTAGCCCCGGGCGCCGAGTTCAGCCAGGACGCGAGCGACGGCGGCGGGGTCGATGCCGTCGCGCAGGCCGACCTTTCCCACGGCTTCGGGCAGAGCCAGCCGCCAGCGGCCGGCGCGGACTTTCTTGTCGACGGCCATGGCGTCCAGGAGGTCGGTCGTGGAGACCGGCGGCAGCCGGACCGGCAGGCCCACGGCGGCCAGCGCCGCTTCGATGGCCTGAGGAACCTCGTCAGCGCACACGCCCAGCCGGGCCGCCAGCCGGGCCTCGGCCACCATGCCCGCGGCCACCGCTTCCCCGTGGAGCCAGGCCCCGAAGCCGGTGGCCTTCTCCACCGCGTGCCCGACGGTGTGGCCGAAGTTCAGGTGGGCGCGAACCCCGGTTTCCCGCTCGTCCCGGGCGACGATGGCGGCTTTGATCTCGCAGGACCGGCGCACGACCCACCGGATGGCGCCCGGGTCCCGTTCCATGAGCGCGGCGGCCCGCTCCCTGACGAAGGACACCAGGCCGGGATCGGCGATGCAACCGTGCTTCACCACCTCGGCCAGGCCGCTGGCCAGTTCCCGGTCGGGCAGGGTCCGGAGGGCGGAAGGGTCGGCCACCACCACCCGGGGCTGGTGGAAGGCGCCGATGAGGTTCTTGCCCCGGGGGTGGTTCACGGCCACCTTACCGCCCACGCTGGCGTCGACCTGGGCCACCAGCGTGGTGGGTAGCTGGATGAAGTCGACTCCCCGGAGGTAGGTGGCGGCCACGAAACCGGCCAGGTCGCCGACGGCCCCTCCGCCCAGGGCGGCGATGGCGTCCCCGCGGTCGAGGCCCGCGTCCAGCGCCCGATCGTACAGCCGCTCCGCCTGGGCCAGGGTCTTGCAGGCTTCCCCCGCCGGCACCAGCGCGTGCCGGACCGCCAGGCCCTCTCTGGCGAAGCCGGCGGCCGCCCGGTTGCCGTGGGCCTCCCACACCGGGGGGTCGGAGACGATGAGGACCCGGTGAGGACGGTCCGCGGAGGGCAGCAGGGCGCCGGCCCGGCAGACAAGCCCGAGCCCCACGTGGACGGAGTAGCCCCGCCCGCCCAGGTCCACGCGAACCTCGTCCACTTCCAGCAGCCTGGCCACGGTGGCGACCACCTGGTCCGGGTCCCGCCCCTCGGTCGGCACCGAGGCGTCCGCCTGCCGGTAGAGGGGAGCCCTGGCTTCCAGGAGCGCTCTGGCGCGAGCCAGGGGTTCCCCGCCGGCCAGCAGGGGCCGCTCCGGCTTGCCCTCGAGCCGGCGAACGGCCTCCTCCGCCGATACGGTGAGGGCGACGACGATGCCGAGGCGGCGCAGGAGCCTGAAGTTCTCGGGGTCCAGCAGGGCGCCTCCGCCCGTGGCCAGCACCCCCCCGCCCGTCGCCGGCCCACTGTGGCCCGCGGCCGGTTCCCGGTCGCCCCGGTCGCCGGCCACCCCGGCCTCGGCGGCCAGGCGCGCCACCGCCTCGCGCTCCCGAGCGCGGAAGCCCGCCTCGCCCTCCCGGGCGAAGATCTCCGCCACCCCGGCGCCAGCCTGAGTCTCGATCAGCCGGTCCAGGTCCACGAAAGGCACGCCGAGCCTTTCGGCCAGGCGCCGCCCGACCGCGGTCTTGCCCGCGCCCATGAACCCGACCAGGACGACCCACCCGCTCACCGCGGGTAGGCCTCCAGCTGGGCCAGGTAGCCTTCCAGGTTGCGCCGGGTCTCGGCCAGGCTGTCGCCGCCCGTCTTCTCCAGGAGCGCCTCCGCCAGACACCAGGCCAGCACGGCCTCACCGATCACGGCGGCCGCCGGGACGGCGCAGGCGTCGGAACGCTCGAAGCCGGCCCGGGCCGGAGTCATCGTGGCCAGGTCCACGCTTTCCAGCGGTCGGACCAGGGTGGCGATGGGCTTCAGGGCCGCCCGCACCACCACCGGCTGGCCGTTGGTCATGCCCCCCTCGAGGCCGCCCGCCCGGTTGCTCGCCCGGCGCAGCCTGAAAGCCCCCCGGCGGGCGTCCTCACCGGTGGTGAGCAGGATCTCGTCGTGGGCCCGGGAACCCGGACGGCAGGCCGCCTCGAACCCCAGGCCGATCTCGACCCCCTTGACCGCCTGGATGCTCATGAACGCCTGGGCCAGGCGCCCATCCAGCCTGCGGTCCCACTGGACGTGGCTGCCCAGGCCCGGCGGCACACCCCAGGCAACGACCTCGAAGACGCCTCCCAGGGTCTCGCCGGCCCGGCGGGCGGCGTCGATGGCGGCCACCATCAACCGGCTGGCGTCGGGGTCGGCGCAGCGGACCGGCGAGGCCTCGGCCGCCCTGGCAAGACCCCGATAGGCCTCGGCCACGGCCTCCGGGTCCGGTGGGTCGCCTCCGGCCTCGGCGGCGTGGGGCGGCTCGACCCCCGACTTGACCTGGCCGATGGACACGACTCGGCTGGCGATCTCGATCCCCAGTTCCTCCAGGAGTCGCCGGGCGACGCTGCCGGCGGCGACGCGGGCGGCCGTCTCCCGGGCGCTGGCCCGCTCCAGCACGTTACGCAGGTCTTTATGCCCGTACTTCAGGCCGCCCGCCAGGTCGGCGTGGCCGGGCCGCGGCCGGGTGAGGAGCCGGGCCGCGGCCGGGTCGGCGGGAGACGGCCCTTGCACCGCCATGGTCGCCTGCCAGTTGGCCCAGTCCCGGTTCTCGATCAGGAGGGCGACGGGGCTGCCGAGGGTTTGCCCGTGGCGGACGCCGGCCAGGATCTCGACCCGGTCCCGCTCGATGGCCATCCGAGCCCCGCGGCCGTGGCCCTGCTGGCGGCGGGCCAGGTGCCGGTCGATGTCGGCCGCCTCCAGGGGCAGCCCGGCCGGCATCCCCTCCACGATCGTCACCAGCGCCCGCCCGTGAGACTCACCGGCGGTGAGCATCCGTAAGCCACCCAGCTAGCCCACCCCCCACAAGGTCCAGGCCCCAGCCCGGGCGGCGGTAGACCAGGGCAAACTGTCGGCGACCTCGTCGAGCAGGGTGCCGGCAACCGCCCCGATGACGAAGGCCGCCGTCATGGTGGGTGCGCTCCGCCCTCAAGTGACGCCACCAGGGCCGCGATCATGGCGCCGACGGGCGCCGGACGGCCGAGCCAGCGCTCGAAGGCCAGCGCCCCCTGGTAGAGCAGCATCCAGTACCCCGGCAGCGCGCGGGCGCCCCGGCGGCGGGCCAGGGCCAGAAAGGGCGTCTCCACCGGCCGGTAGACCAGGTCCGCCACCAGGGTTCCGGGCCCCATCAGCGATTCCACGACCTTCCAGAACCGGGCTTCATCCGGCCCGCCGCCCGGGCCGGCCGGGGTAGCGTTGATCACAAGCTCGGCTCCCCTGTCCCGGCCGGCCGCCTCCGGGCTCAGGCCCCCCGCCTCCACCCGGCAGCCGGGCGCCAGCCGGCCAACGGCCTCGGCCAGCCTGGTCGCCCGGTCCGGAGTCCGGTTCAGGAACACGAGCCCCGAGGCGCCCCCCCGGGCCAGCGCAAGCCCTACCCCGCGGGCGGCCCCGCCGGCCCCGAGGACGACGGCGGTCTTGCCGGCGGGGTCCAGCCCGGCCCGCCCCCGCAGCGCCAGCAGAAACCCCGCGCCGTCGGTGTTGGCGCCCCAGAGGGCCGATTCCCGCCAGTAGAGGGTGTTCACGGCCGCGGCGTCCCTCGCCTCGGACTCCAGTCCGTCTACCAGGTCCGCCACGGCCTCCTTGTGGGGTGCGGTCACGTTGGCGCCCAGAAACCCCAGCGCGCGCAGGCCGGCCACGGCAGCCCCCAGCCTGGCCGGTGGGACGTCAAAGGCGCAGTAGACGGCGTTCACCCCGGCCGCCCGGAAGGCGGCGTTGTGCATGGCGGGCGACAGCGAATGGGCGATGGGGTGGCCCAGGACGACGGCGAGCCGGGTCTCGCCGTCGATGGCGACGGGCGCTTCCGCCCGGTCCACCTGCCCCACCTGCCTTCCGGGCACCGCTCGAGGCTACCAGGGTGAACCCCCGGCGCCGCTCTCGGGCTGTTTCCCGGCGGGCGCTGCAATTCCCTCCAGCCCGAGGGTGACAGAGCGCGGGCGGCAAGGACTGGATTCATCGATAGAGATACAGCCGTACCTCCAGGTGGTCGCCCCGGCGGACAAAGCCCACGTCGTACAGGCGATAGCGGGCCAGGCCCTGGTCGCGCCTGATCTCCCCCACCAGCCGCCGGACGGTGGCCAGCAGGCCGGGGCGCCGGTCCGGCCGAAGCACGTCCGCGGGTATCAGACGCGCAACGGTCAGCAGGGTCGTGCCCGGCGGCGCGACCTGCGCACGGGCGGTGCCGCGCGATGCTTTCCGGGCGGTGGACACGGCCATTCCTCGCGATCAGTGCCGGTCGGCGCATCGGCGCCGGCTTACCTTATCAGTATGAACCCGGCGGGACCGCGGAATCCGGCAACGGCGCGAAAGTTGGCTTCGGGCAGGCAAGGCGCGCGGGCGAGCGGAGGCGCGGGCCTGACCGGGGTCAGCCCGCGGAGAGCCAGCCCCGGCGCTCAAGGGCCCGGAGGACGAACCGCTCCGCCGCTCGGACCAGCCGGGTGAGGGGAAAGTCCCGGCCACTGACGGGAACCACCAGCACCGTCCACAGCCCCAGGCGGTTGCCCCCAAGCACGTCGGTGAACAGCTGGTCGCCCACCATGGCCGTCTCGTCCGGGGCGGCCTCCAGGAGGTTGAGAGCGTCCCGGAAGGCGCCCGCCCGGGGCTTGCCCGCCTTGGACATTCCCGGCACGCCAAGGACCGAAGTGAACTGCCGCACCCGGGATTCCGGGGCGTTCGAGAGGATGCAGGCCCTGAACCCTCTGGCCCGGAGGTCCCCAAACCAGTCGGCCAGCCGCCGGCCGGGAAGACCCGTCCGCCACGGTGCCAGGGTGTTATCCAGATCGAAGATGATGGCCCGGATTCCCCGGGCGGCGAGGGCGTCCAGGTTCAGCGTGTAGACGGACTCGGTGAACTGCCTGGGGGCTACCAGCCGAAGCAATCTGTCCAGCATAGCCGCCCAATTCGGCCGGCGCCCCGCCGGTTCCTGCCCCGGTCGCGGACCGCCGCCGACCGGCCAGGAGAGCCTGCCGCGCGGCCGGCGCGGCCAGCGCCGGGTCCGGAGGACCCCGCAGGTATTCCGTCCCTGATTGGCCAATCTCCGCCGGTGAGAGGTGTCAGGTGACGGCGGCCCGGCGGCTCTCGGAGCTGAGGGCCTGTCTGTCCGGCGGTCACCGGCCGCGAGTGAACCGGGAGGCTGCGTGTGCTTGACCTGATCGGCCAGACTGCGAGCAACGTGCTCTCGCCGGCCATTCTCTTCTTCATCCTCGGCCTCCTGGCGGGGCTGGCGCAGTCCGACCTCAGCATCCCCCGGGAAGCCACCGGGGTCCTGGCACTCTACCTGATGCTGGCCATCGGCTTCCGCGGCGGGGTAGAGCTGGCGCACGCCGGGTTCTCCTGGCAGATGGCCGCGGCCGCCGGATGCGGCGTCGCGCTGGGCCTGGTCATCCCGCTCGTCGCGTTCGCCATCCTGACAACGGTCGGCAGGCTCGACCCCACCAACGCCGGCGCCATCGCCGCGCATTACGGTTCCATCAGCGCCGTGACCTTTGTGACCACTATAGAGTTTCTGAATCAGGCGGGTGCCCCCTTCGAGGGGTTCATGGTGGCGGTAATGGCCCTGATGGAGACGCCAGGGATCATCGTCGGTATCCTCCTGGCCAAGGTGTACCGGCAACGCGGATCCTCTGGGGTTCCGGTCAACGGCAACGATCTCCGCCGTCTGGCACGGGAGGCGCTCTTCGGAGGCAGCGTGGTGCTCCTGCTCGGCAGCTTCGCCATCGGGGCGCTTACCGGTGAGAAAGGGATGGCGAAAGTCAGCCCTTTCGTGGTTGACCTCTTCCCCGGCGCCCTCGCCGTTTTCCTCCTGGATATGGGTCTCACCACCGCCCGGCGGCTCGGAGAGTTCTTCCGCCTTGGCCGCTTCCTGGTTGGGTTCGGCATTGTCATGCCGCTCATTGGCGGCAGCCTGGGAGTCACGCTGGGGTCACTGGTGGGACTGAGCCCGGGTGGTAGTACGCTGCTGGCGCTGCTGGCCGCCAGCGCGTCCTACATCGTTGCCCCGGCGGCGGTGCGGCTCTCCCTCCCCCAGGCCAATCCTTCCCTCTCGATGACTCTTTCCCTTGGGACCACGTTCCCGTTCAACATTCTGCTGGGCATCCCCCTGTTTTACACCCTTGCGCAGGCCTTGGCCGGAACGTGAGGCCGTGGGACGGTTGTGGGTACCGCGTCCGGACACGGAGGTGGCGGGTAGTGGCAAGGCGTCAGACTCAGGTCTCCCGGCAGGGAGGCGCGGAGGTGGCGGGAGCGACGGAGCTCAAGCGGGTCGAGATCGTGTTCGAAACCTTGGAGCTCCAGCGGCTCCTTGCCGTCGTGGAGCGGGCGGGGGCCGCGGGGTATACGGTCATCCCTCGCGTCCACGGCAAGGGTCACCGCGGAGTCCGGCGGGACCTGGGCTTTTCCAACGTTCTCAAAAACGACATGGTGGTGATCATCGCCCGGGCCGACGTGGCGGAGCAGATCGTACGGGCTGCCGAGCCGCTGCTTCGGCGCTGGGGCGGCATCCTGACGGTGACACCGGTCGAGACGTGCGTCGGCTCCGCCGAACGATAACCGGCCCCCAAACGGTCTTCCTCGAGCACAGACCCTCAGGCGGAGCTCACGGCCCAGTGACCTGCGCGGCCCCGGCCGCCCGGGCGGCCGTCAGCAACACCACGGGCAGGAGCCCGACCAGGACGATGGCCAGGGCGGGCAAGGAGGCGCCTGCCCACAGTGACTCGGTCGCCATCTGCCAGACCCAGGTCGCCAGCTGCCACATGATCCGCCAGTGGCTTACTCCCATCATCCTTGCCGCCTCAACCAGGCTCGCGCTGATCTTTTCCATGCTCGCGTCGACGCTTGCGTACGTCACCGCCATGAAGCGGGCCGTGTATGCATAGAGCAGCCCGGCCAGCGAGCCGGTGAACATCGGCCCAACTGCAGCGCCGCGCCAGGCCTGCCACACGTGGTTTATCGCGTGATCGAGGGCGGACACCACCATCAGGACAACGGCGATGACTGCGCCGGGCATGGCGTAACCTGTAGCGGGAGCGACCGCGCAAACCGTGTTCAAGCAGGATGACGGCAAGCGCCACCAGCGCCGGCAGCCCGGCAAGCTCGGAAGCGGCGCGCAGGTCCATCACCCCGTGCCGGACCCGGAGGACGCCTCGCGAAAGCCGGCCCGGGCCAGCAGGTAAAACGCTAAGTCGTAGCCCGGCACGCCCGGGCCGCCAGAGGCCATTTCAAGGGGTGGCCGACCGCTTCCTCCGCGCCGGAAGGGGCGCGGCGGTGGGCCGGTCCAGCTGGGCCAGGATGTCCTCGGCCAGCGCCATGGCGCGGTCGGTGTCGTCGTCCAGAACGAGCACGTGCCCCATCTTGCGGCCGTCCCGGGCCTCGCGCTTGCCGTAGAGGTGGAGCCGCGCCTCGGGGTGCCGGAGCACAACCCCCCAGTCGGGCTCCCCGGCCCGCCACAAGTCGCCGAGCAGGTTCACCATGACCGCGGGCCTGAGCAGCGTCGGGTCGCCCAGCGGCAGGCCGCACACGGCCCTCACGTGCTGCTCGAACTGGGACGTGACGCACGCCCCGAAGGTGTAGTGGCCGCTGTTGTGCGGGCGCGGCGCGATCTCGTTGACCAGCAGCCGGCCGTCCCTGGTCACGAACAGCTCCACCGCCATCACACCGACGTGCCCCAGGGCCGCGGCGATGCGGGCCCCCAGCTCCGCCGCCTGCGCCACCAGCGCGGCGGGCACGCGCGCCGGCACCCGGCTGGTGTGGAGGATGTGGCGGCGGTGGGTGTTCTCGGCGAGCGGGTAGAAGCGGACGTTGCCCTCCAGGTCCCGGGCGAGCAGGACCGAGATCTCCTTTTCGAAGTCGACGAAGGCCTCCACGAGCGCCGGCGCGCGTCCGACGGCCCGCCGGGCGCCCTCCAGATCGGCTTCGCTTCCGATGCGGACCTGCCCCTTTCCGTCGTAGCCCTCCCGGCGCGTCTTCAGGACGCAGGGATAGCCCACCGCCGCGGTCGCCTCCCGGAAGCCTTGGGCGTCGGAGAAGGGCGCATATCGCGGCTGCGGCGCGCCGATGGCTTCGAGAAAGCGCCGCTGCTCCAAGCGGTCCTGGACGACGCGCATCACCGCCGCGGAGGGGCGTACCGGCGTTGTCGCCTCGATCCGCTCCAGCAAGGGGGCGGGAACGTGCTCGGTGTCCAGGGTGACCACGTCGGCCTGCACCGCCAGCCTGTCGCCGGCCTCGACGTCATCGAAGGCCCCCTGCACCGCGTGGTCCGCCACCTGGCCGGCCGATCCGTCCGGCTCGGGATCCAGCACGGCCACCCGGTAGCCCATGCGGCGGGCTTCCAGTGCCATCATCCGCGCGAGTTGCCCGCCTCCGATGATCCCGAGGGTTCCGCCCGGCCAGACGACGGTCACAGTTTCTCCTCCAGGACGCGGGCGGTCTGGCGGGCTCGGTAGGCCTTGAGCCGTTCCCGGGTGGCCGGATCGCCAAGGGCGATGATGGCCGCCGCCAGCAGCGCCGCGTTGGCGGCGCCGGCTTCGCCGATGGCCAGCGTGCCCACCGGCACGCCGCGCGGCATCTGCACGATGGATAGCAGCGAGTCAAGCCCGTTCAAGGCGTGGGACTGCACCGGCACGCCCAGGACCGGCAGCGTCGTCTTGGCGGCGGCCATGCCGGGAAGATGCGCCGCGCCGCCTGCTCCGGCGATGATGACCTGGATGCCTCGGCTTTCGGCTCCGGCCACGTACTCGAAGAGAAAATCAGGGGTCCGGTGCGCCGAGACGATCTTCGCCTCGTACGGAACGCCCAGTTCTTCAAGGACTTCGGCGGCGCGTCGCATCGTCGCCCAGTCACTCTTGCTGCCCATGATGACGGCCACCCGGGGCGTGGCCGCCGCGTCACCCGCAACCATACCGTCACCACCTCACCTGCCTACGGGTTGCAAAAGGGGCACACCGCCGCCGGGGCCCGCGCGGGCGCGCCGTCCGGCTCGGCCCGCTGCTCGTGGCCGCACCTGGGGCACCGGTGGACCTCGGCCACCGGTTCCGGGGTCGGTGTGCCGCACAGCTCGCACGGCCGGCCGGGGACGCGACCCGCCACCGCGAAACCCGGCGCGCGGCAGGCTGGACACGGGCACCGCAACTTGCTGACGAGGTCTTCCGCCGCCGCCCGGATGTTGGTCATGCGCGTTGGGTTGGCGTGGGCGCGCATGTCCGTCTCCACAAACACGCGCCCGCCGGCCGACTGCGCCAGAGCCCAGGCAAACGCCCCCTCAAGAGCCTCCCAGTCTGAAAGCCCCTTGCGCACGCGGGGGTCGTCTGCCCCGTCGGGACGCACGACCAGATGATGGTCCGGGAACCCGACCTTGCGGGCGAAGGCCGACAGCTCGTCCCAGTCCGCGGTCACGAGGTGGTCGAAGTTGGTACGGCTGTTGGCCACCGTACCCATTACCTCCAGGCCCAGGGCATCGTCGACCCAGATCACGAGTTCCACGTTCCACGGCATGAATCCGATCACCGGGTCCGGCCCGAAGGCGCCCTCGCTGGCGACGCCCAGGGGAAGGCCGGAAAGGACCATCCCCTGGCGAGCCTTCTTGCGTGCGGTCTCCACCAGCGTCCCGGGACGCGGGATCTCGCGGGTGAAGGTGCCGAACCGGTCCGTATCAAAGCCCGTGACCAGCTCCACCACGCACCCCAGCCCGGCCTCGAGGACAGGCGTGATGACCAGCTCCTTGCGATGCTGCGTCAACAGGGCCACGGTTCTACCGGCGTACACCGGCGGCGCTCCCCGGCCACCGGCCCGCGCGGCACCCTCCACGTACGGTTCCATCTCCCTTCCATCTCCCTCGGCGAGCGAGTCGGCACAGGGTCTCGCGCCTCCGTTATTGTGAACGTCACGTCCGGGCGACACCGGCCCCCGGCCGCCCGGAAGTTTGTGGGCCCGGACGGCACCTCGGTGTGCTCGGATGGCCGGGTGCTCGATCCGGCCAAGCCCCCCGCTAGCGGTGCAGGAACAGGATGATCGTCCCGACAAGATAGACCCCCAGCAGCAGCGCGGCTTCTCCGGAAACCCGTCCGAGGCGGCGGGTGATGGGCGCTGCCAGCCCCAGGACTACCAGCCCGCTCAGGATGAGTCCGACAAGAGCCGTCAGGGCATGCGTCTGGCCCCCCGCCGAGAGGATGTAGCCTCCCCGGTAGAAGATGTCCGACACCAGCAGGATCGTCATGTTGAAGATGTTGCTGCCCAGGACGTTCCCCACGGCCAGGTCCACCGCTCCCAGGCGCACGGCGGCGATGGTGGTGACGATCTCCGGGGTCGAGGTGGTAATGGCGACCATGGTGGAACCCACAAACGTCTGGCCCAGGCCGGTAGCCTCGGCAATGGTCTCCGCGGCCCTGGCCAGCAGGATTGCCCCCCCGATCACCAGCGCGCCGGCGGCGAGGTAGCGCGCCCACACGGCTACGATGTCGGCCAGCACGCTGCGCTCGGCCGCCCTGCCGGCCGCGTCCGCCCGATCTTCCATGGCATGTGACTTCAGCAGCCGGATTCCCATGACGTACACGGCAACGATCAACCACACGTCCGCGCCGATCCCAAGGACGCCCACGTTCGGCCGGACAAGAACGGCCATGGCGGCCATGGCGGACAATAGCATCCCGAAGGTCGCCGTGACGATGTGCGACCTGGAAGCCGCGGCCAGGAGCGAACCGCCCCCCCATACCGCGCCCGCCACCGCGATGATGGTCATGTTGAAGATGTTGCTGCCAAACAGGTCGCCCAGGGCGATGTCTACCAGGCCCAGCGAAGCCGCGGCAGCCTCTGTGGCGATCTCGGGCAGTGACGTGGTGGCGGCCAGCAAAAAGCTCCCGACGAAGACGCGCCCCAGGCCCGTGTGGCCAGCGATGAGATCAGCCGACCGCGTCAGGGCGCGGCCTCCCGCCCATATAGCAAGCATGCTGGCGAGAAAGGCAAGAACGGCCAGGTCCAGACTCAAGTCTCGTTCACCTTCCGATCACCGGTGACATCGCCGGTCTGCGTCACCACGGTCCGTCCGCTAGTCGAAGATGTCGAAGATCCGGGACAGTCCGGATTTCCGGACAGGCCGGCTTGCCCGGCGATCGTCGTCCCAATCCCGGCCGTCGCGGGACCATTCCTCGTCGAGCCGACGCACAAAGTCCAGGAGCTTCTCCAGCTCGCCTCGGTCCAGCCACACCCCCCGGCACTGCGTGCACACATCGATGAGCACGCCGTTCCGGGATACCTCATGCATCCCTGCATTGCAGTTCGGACAGATCACTGCCGGCATCGAAACGTCCCTCCCCCGTTGAACCTCAAAACCCCATGTCGCCCCCCGGCAGCAAAAGACCCCCGGACGGCCACGCCGCTCCGGAGGTCTCACCGTGGAAGACAGGGCCGGGCAATGCGCCGTACTGACGGCCCTGTCGTGGCCCGTTCTTGGGCCACCGATTACTCCCCTCACCACCGTATACTATCCCAAGCGAACGGGGCGGTCAACCCGTCCGCGGAGTGTAGCTGGGGCGACAGCAACGGACCTGGAGGAGCAGGATGCCATGCCGGGGGAGCCGGCGCCGGAGCACCTCGCGGCCGTCCGCCAGCAGGGTTGACAGCCCGGCCCGTGGAAGTCCCGACGCCAGGAACAGCCGTGAGGGGAGCCTACGCGCATGAAGATGGAGATGGTCCGTGCCGAGCTGGAAGCCTGGGGCGAGTTGATCATCACCACCGAGGCGGGCGACCGCTACGAGATTCACCTGGGCGACACCGAGTTCGACACCGAAGCCCGGGTAATCCGGCTGAACACACCGCAGGCCCAGTACGTCATCGACGGTGACGAGGTGGAGTCCATCACCAAGCACTACGGGCATCGCCACGAGAGGGGCTAGCGCCTTCGGTCCTCTCGGGCCGAGATATGTCCGCCATGTCGTCTCCCGGTTGCTCGCCACGAGGTTCCGGCAGCGATTCCCAAGCCCCTGGCTGCCACAGCGTCACCACAGCTGGAGCCGCGTCGCGAGCTGTACGCACGGTAGAGCACCTGGACCGGGTGGACCACCCGGCCCTCCACACCGGCCTGCCGTAAGCCGAATCCCAGTTGCAGCAGGCAGGCTGGACACGCGGCGGCCATCAGGGTGGCTCCGGTCTTGCGGAAGTTCTCCACCTTGCGGTCGAGGATACCGCCCGACAGCCGGCGGTTGGTCAGGTTGTAGGAACCCGCTCCGCCGCAGCACCAGTCGGCCTCGGGCAGTTCCTCCAGCTTGAGACCGGGGATGCTCTTGAGCACGGCGCGCGGCTGGGCGCGGACTCCCAGGCCCCGGCTCAGATGGCAGGGGTCGTGATAGGTAACGGTCGCGTCGACCCCTCCCTCGGGCGCCTCAAACCCTTCGTCGGCCAGCAACTGGCTGGCCTCCCGCACCTTCGTGGCAACTCTTGTGGCCGCCTGGCCGGAGTCCGGATCGTCCCTCAACAGTTCGGGGTACTCCTTGAGGGTATGGGCGCACGTGGCGCAGTCAGACACCACAAATTCCGCCCCGCTGGCCGCCAGAAGGGCCAGGTTCTGCCGGGCCAGCTCGGCGGCGGAGGCGTGGTCCCCGTAGGCCCGCTGGGCCACCCCGCAGCACATGTTGGCCGGGACCACGACCTCATACCCGTTGCGCTCGAGGACCGCCACCACGGCCTCGCCGACGGGCGGGAAAAGGTTGTCGGTCACACAACCGAGGAAGTAGGCGACGCGGGCGCGCCGGGGCCGGTCAAGAGCCTCCGGCGGGCTGGCGTAGTCCAGGCCCGGTCCCGGGGCTCCCCCTGGGCGCGCCCGTAACCTCGCCCTCAGCGAGGCCGCCGGCAGGCTCGGCACCAGCCCCTCAAGCTGCCCCAGGGAGCCTATCAGCCGCGGGAGCCCGGTGTGACGGGCCACCCACCGCAGCCCGGACCGCTGGTAGAACCGGAGCAGCCGGGCGGGGACGGCGACCCGTCGCGGGCTCCGCAGCACACCGCGCAGCGCGATCCGCTTCAGCAGCGACAGCCCCTCCCGCCGGGTGAGCTCGGCCCTGGCAGCCTCCACCAGGCGGTGGGTGGGAATGCCGGGCGGGCAGACCGCGGCGCAGGCCCCGCAGAGCAGGCAGGAATAGAGATGGGTTGCCAGTTCGGGGTTGGCGGTCAGGCTCATGCGCCCGTCCACCACCAGCCGCAAGAGCCGGTTCCGGCCCCGGGCCGCGTCAAACTCGCGGCCGGTCACCTTGTAGGTGGGGCAGACCTCCTGGCAGAACCCGCACTTGTTGCACCTGACGATCTCTTCGAGGACGTCAGACAGGCCCTTCATCCCGCCCTGTCCCCTATCCGTCCCGCGGGGCCCATGATGCCGGCGGGATCCAGCACGTTCTTGAGCCGTTGCCATACCGGACCCAACGACCCCGTGGCGGGCAGTACCCGAAAGGGGCTGTCGGCCAGGACGGCGTCCTCGGGCGCCAGGCAGCCGCCCCTGGTCCTGACCCGGGCGCCGACCTCGGCAAGCTGGCCGCCCTCCGGCGGCCCGCCATTCTCCGGTGTCACGAACAGGCGAGCGTGACCGTTGCCGGCGTGCGCCGCCACACCGACCACAGCGCCGCCGGGCGCGCCACCGGCTGCGGCGGCGCCGGGCTCGGCCAGGCTGGCCAGCAAGCCCTCCAGGTCAGCCGGCAGGACCGCCAGGTTCCAGACGGCCAGGCCCGACCGGCGGGCCAGGTCCGGCAGGGCCCGGAGGGCCCTCCAGACCCCCTGAGCCTCCGGGCCCTGGGGCCGGAGGGTCAGACCCTGCCCCGCCGCCACCTTGTCCGCCCGCGCCGTCTGCCAGGCGACCGCCTCCTCGGCGCCCTCCAGCCCCACCAGCAACACGCCCTGGTCGAACGGAAGGTGACCCGACGCCCGGCCGTGGAACCAGCCCACAGCCTGGCCCAGCAGGACCTCGATGGCCACGGCGCCGAACAGACCCAGCCTTACCTCTTCCGCCGCCCGCAGCACGCCGCGGGCAGGTCCCTCGTAGACCCTGACCAGTGACCGCTCGGGGCGCGGCCTCACCTTCAGGATTACCTGGGTGATGACGCCCAGTGAGCCCCACGAGCCGCAGAGAAACCGGGAAACGTCGTAGCCGGAGACGTTCTTCACCTGCTTGCCGCCGAAGAGTCCGCCTGACCCGTCGGGAAACACGACCCGGCAGCCCAGGAGGTGGGAGCGCACCGATCCCCAGCCGTACCTGCGCGGCCCCGACGCGTCGGTGGCCACCTCGCCACCCAGGGTCGAGCGTTGGGGCCAGGCCGTCTCCGAGGGCCAAAAGAGCCGGTGCGCAGCCAGCGCCCGCTGAAGGGTCTCGTGGGTCATCCCGGCCCCCGCCACCACGGTGAGGTTGTCGGCGTCCAGGTCCTCCATGCGATCCAGCCGCCGCAGGTCCAGTCCGACGCCGCCCCTGAACGGCCGGAACGCCTCCGCCCAGCGGGTACCGCCGCCGCGGGGGTACACCGGCACCCGCTCCCGGGTGGCCCAGCCCAGAAGCTCCCTGAGCTGCGGTTCGTCCGCCGGTGCCGCCCAGACGTCGGGCACCCGTCCGGGAGCGCCGTCAAGCTGGTCCCCGGCCGCCACGGCGGCGGGGCCAAGCAACCCTTCCAGCCGCGACACCAGGCGATCCCGCGCCGCGGCGTCCGGGGACCGCTCAGGTTGTTTCGGTGCAGACCCCTCTCCGAGCACCTTCCCGGGGTTCAGCACTCCCGCCGGATCGAAGGCAGCCTTCACGTGGTCCATGGTTCGCAGTTCCCGCGGCGAGAAGAGCCAGGGCATGAACTCTTTCTTCAAAAGGCCGATCCCGTGCTCCCCGGTGAGCGTACCGCCCAGGTCAAGGGCGCGGCGGAATAGCTCCCGCCGGGCGCCCATCATCCGGTTCACCTCGTCGGCGTCGCGGTCGTCGAACAGCACCAGGGGGTGAAGGTTGCCGTCGCCGGCGTGGGCCAGAATCCCGATGGTCAGGTCGTACTTCTGCGACAGTTCCCTCACCACTCGGGCCATGTCGGTAAGCCTGTTGCGCGGTACGGTCACGTCCTCCAGATCGTAGCAGGGAGCCAGGCGGGCAATGGCTCCGATGGCGGTGCGGCGGCCGAGCCACAGCCGGTCCCGCTCGGCGGCGGACCGCGCCAGCCGCACCTCGCGGGCACCCTGCCCGCGGCACACGTCCTGCACCACCTCGGCCTGGCGGTCCAGACCCGCCTCGAGCCCGTCCACCTCGATGAGCAGAACCACCTCGGCGTCGGTGGGCAGGCCCACGTGGACGTAGGCCTCCACCGCCTCGACGACCGGGCGGTCCATGAGTTCCAGGGTGGTGGGCACGATGCCCCGGGCCACGATGGCCGACACGGTGGCGGTCGCGTCCTCCAGGCGGTCAAACACGGCCAGCATTGTCTTGACCGCCGGCGGTCTGGGAATCAGCCGGACGGTGATCTCGGTGACCACGCCGAGGGTGCCCTCGGAGCCAACCAGCAGCCCGGTCCAGTCGGGAACCGGCGCCACGGGCTGCAGTCCTCCGCCGGCCTGGCACACCTCCCCGTCCGCCAGAACGAACTTCAGCCCGATCACGTGATCCTTGGTCACCCCGTACTTCAGGCCCCGCATGCCGCCGGCGCCCTCGGCCACGTTACCCCCCAGGGAGCACACCTTCTGGCTCGCCGGGTCGGGGGCGTACATCAACCCCGCCCTCTCCGCCGCCTTCTGCAGGTCCAGGTTGATGACGCCGCACTGGACGACGGCCAGGCGGTTGGGGGCATCCACCGAGAGAACGCGGTTCATGCGGGTGAGGGCCATCACCACCCCGCCCTGGGGAACCGAACCGCCGCTCAGGTTGGTGCCGTGGCCCCGGGGGACCACCGAAACGCGGTGCCGGTGGCAGAAGGCGAGCAAGGCGGACACCTGCTCGGTGCTGGTGGGAAAGACCACCGCGTCGGCCCGTCCTTCCAGCAGCGTGGCGTCGTAGCCATAGGTGGCCAGGCTGACCGGCGAGGAAAGCACGTTCCCGGGGCCCGCCAGTTTCTCCAACGCCCTGACCAGCGGCCGACCTTTCATCCGGCCATCCCTTCCGGTCCGGCAGCCGGGCGGCTTCCCTGGAGAGCGAACATCCGTTCCACGGCGACTTCATGGTAACACGGGCAGGGAGCGGGGGCAAGTACTTTACCGGGGCCGGGAAGGGCGCGGGGCCGGCGCCGTGGCGCCGGCCCCCGCGCTCCCCTTACCACAGCTTGAACAAGCCGCGACCGAGGCCCAGCGTCATCCAGATACCGTAGAAGGCGACCAGGCCCACCACGCCAAGCTGGTGCAGAAGGCCTCCCCTGATCTCCTTCGGCAACAACCTGTTCATGAACAGCAGTTGAAGACCGCCCACGAAGAAGACGACGTTGGCCATGTTGGCCACGAGCACCACGAGAAACAGGGGCACGCCCTTGTTGAACATGTAGAAGGCCCAGATGGTAAACAGCAGGAGGATACTGTAGTAGAGCTTGCGGATGTCCTCCCTGGCCCACCTATCGCGCACCCGCGGGCTGGCATACCACACCAGGTCGGTCACCTGGCGGACGAAGGTGTCGGACACCGACAGCTGGGTGCCCCACAGGACCCAGAAGCCGATGAACAGCACCCAGTACCAGCCGAGGGGCCCGATGAGCCTGGCCACGCCCTCGGCCTGCATGGCGGCGACGGCCCAGCCGCCCACCTTGGTGCCCACGGGGACGACGGCATACGCCACCAGGACGCACAGGAACATTCCGATGAAGCACCCGGCGCCCCAGACCCAGACCTGGTCGGCGATGACGTACTTCCACCAGGTGCGGAAGTGCTCTACGTTGTCCGCGGTGATCCGGAACACCTTGCCCACCGGTGAGACCCGGACAACGCGGCCGCCGATGAGGGAGGGGATGTAGCCGACCCGCTCGCCCATGGCGTAGCCCTTGTCGCGGAAATAGTTGGAAACGGCCATGTTGAAGATGCCGCCGGCCGCGGCGAATCCCGCCAGGCCGGCGAGCAGGAACCAGTCAATCTCGCCCGGCGGCAGCCAGCCAAACTTGAAGAAGCCGCTGAAGACCTCCCACCAGACGGCCGGAGACGCCACCATGAACCCCAGCAGGATCAGGCTGGCGAAGATGAAGGCCACCAGCACCTTGTTGACCTTCTCCAGCATGGCCTGGATCTTGCCGCCGAACATCAGGATGAGGATGACCGACGCGAAGAGCAGGCCCCCGATGAGCTGAACCGTGGGCCGGTCGGCCGCCTCGGGCATGCGGCCGAGGATCAGGGCGCCGCCGGCCGTCGCGGCCGCCACCGCCCAGCCTGGGCCCAGGCACAGGAACGCGAGGAGCACCCACATCGGGGTCCACAGCTTGGGGCCCGGCCACAGGCGGGTAAAGCCGATCATGATGGGCTCGCCGGTGTAGAGGGTGTAGCGAGTGCACTGAAGGTTGAAGAAGACCTGGGTGACGATGCCGATGGTGGCGACCCACATGATGGCTGCCCCGTAAGAGACGGCGGACGCGGGTCCCATGAGCCACTCGCCGCTGCCGATGGACAGCGAGAGCAGGATCACGCCGGGACCCACGAGCCGCATCAGGTTGGCCCGGTTGTAGGCTGGGGGCGCAGGCAACTCGTCAATCGTACAGGGTGGACCGTGACCAATGCGCACCTCGTCGCCCTCTCTAGCCTGAAGGCTCACTTCCTGACCTTACCTCCTTCCCAGGGGAACCCACCCAGTCACCACGAACAGCCCGCCTCTGATCTCATCACCGCGTGACGCTCTGTGCCTGTGAGGCTGGTCTGAACGCGCTGGGCAAGCATCACCTCCTTCAGGGCTCAATGCTCGTGGGGGCTCGGTCCCGCTGGCTCCCCCCCTGGTCCGCCCGGGCGCGCAAGTTTCACATTTCAAAACCGGGTTGTAATACACGGATGTTCGACGGATTCATGGCAAATTCCTCCTCTTTCTCCAGATTCATCCCCGCCGTTCCGCGGATTCACCGCTCCACGCCGGCACGGGTCAGCAGTTCCTCCCACTGCCGGTCCACTTCGGCCTGCAGGTGCTCCAGCATCCACTCGTTGCCGGGCTCGAAGAAGTGGGAGAAGCGCCCCTGCTTCCTGAGCCAGTCCGCCAGGGGCTTCTTCTTCCGCGGCACGTAGTTCAGGGTCCACTTGCCGTCCTGGACCTCCAGCAGCGGCCAGTAGCAGGTGTCCACCGCCAGCCGGGCCACCTCGATGGTCTCCTCCTCGGGAAAACGCCAGCCGCGCCAGCAGGGCGCGATGACGTTGATGAAGGACGGACCGTCGGCGTCCACCGCCTTCTTGACCTTGCGCATGAAGTCCCTGAAATTGTGGGGCGAGGCCTGGGCCACGTAGGCCGGATTGTGGCCGGCCACGATGGCCGTCAGGTCCTTGCGCCGTTCCGGCTTGCCCTTGAGGGCCTGCCCCACGTGGCTGGTGGTGGTCCAGGCGCCAAAGGGGGTCGCCCCCGAGCGCTGGATGCCCGTGTTCATGTAGGCCCCGTTGTCGTAGCAGATGTGGAGTATGCGGTGACCCCGCTCCAGGGCCCCGGACAGGGCCTGAAAACCGATGTCGTAAGTCCCTCCGTCACCCCCGATGGTGATGATGGCCACGTCCAGGTCGGCCGGCAGGTCGCCGCGCCGTCGGCGCGCTTTCAGGGCTGCTTCGATGCCGGAAGCCACGGCCGCGGCGTTCTCAAAGGCGTTGTGGTAGTAGGGCGTCCTCCACGCGGAGTACGGGAACACCACCGACGAGATTTCCAGGCAACCGGTGGGCTGGACGACCACGGCCGGTTTCCCCGCCGCCAGAAGCGCTTGCTTGGCAACGGTGGGCGCCGCGCAGCCGCTGCACAACCGGTGGCCCGGCGCCAGCGGCGAGCCCTGGCCGGCCAGCTTCTTCAGGTTCACCGCCATCACTTCCACCCCCGCAGGTCCAGGTAGTTGACGGCCCGGTCCACCTTGCCCGTCGCCGCCGCCCGCCGCACGTGCTCGAACACCCGCCGCAGCGAGGCGGGCGGTACGTCGCGGCCCCCCAGGCCGTAGATGTAGCCCAGGACCGGGAGAGACACGCCTCGCGTGTAGAGGGCCGCCCGGACCTCGGTGAAGAGGGGGCCCCCCTCACCCCCCTGGGTCCCGGCCCGGTCCAGGACGGCCACTGCCTCCCTGCCCTCGAGGGCGGCGGTGATCTCGTCGGCCGGAAACGGCCGGAAAGCCCTGACCCTGAGCAGGCCTGCCCTGACCCCGCTCGACCGCAACTCGTCCACCACCGCCCGGCTCGTCCCGGCGGCGGAGCCCATGACCACCACGACCACCGCGGCGTCGTCCAGCCGGTACGGGTCAAGCAGCCCGTAGTGCCGGCCGGTGCCCTCGCCGAACTCGCGCCCGACCTCTCCGATCACCCCGCGGGCCGAGTCCATGGCCCGCCACTGGGCGTACTTGTGCTCGAACTGGAACTCCGGCGCCACCAGGGCGCCCAGGGCGATGGGGTTCTGGAAGTCCAAGAGGTCCACCACCGGCCGGAAGGGCCCGACGAACTCCTTGACCGCCGCATCGTCCATCAGTTCCACCGGCTGCATGGAGTGGCTGATCACGAACCCGTCCAGGTTGAGCATGACCGGCAGGTTGACCTCGGGGTGTTCGGCGATGCGCACGGCCTGGATGACGGTGTCGTAGACCTCCTGCACGTTCTCGCAGTACAGCTGGATCCAGCCCGAGTCCCGCGAGCCCATGCTGTCGGAATGGTCGCAGTGGATGTTGAGCGGCGCCGACAGGGTCCGGTTCACGTTGGTGAGCACCATGGGCAGGCGGTTGCCCGCCGCGATGTAAAGAATCTCGTGCATGAGCGCCAGCCCCTGAGACGAGGTGCAGGTGATGGCCCGGGCCCCGGCGGCGGCCGCGCCGCAGCACGCCGAAAGCGCGCTGTGCTCGGACTCCACCGCCACGAACTCGGTGTTCACCAGACCCTCGGCCACGAACTCGGCGAATCTCTCCACGATCTCGGTCTGGGGCGTGATGGGGTAGGCGGCCACCACGTCGGGATCGATCTGCCGCATGGCCTCGGCGGCGGCGCCGTCGCCGGTGAGTCCCACTATCCTCGGCATGCCAGTTCCTCCTTTCCGCCGCGTTCCTTCAGTAGCTGCCGCCTTCGGCCATCACCATGGCGCCCTCGATGGGGCACTCGCGGGCGCAGATGCCACAGCCCTTGCAGTGGCCGGTATCGATGCCGACCACCCGCTCCTCTTCCACCAGGATGGCGGAGTCGGGGCAGAAGAGCCAGCAGATCATGCAGCTGGTGCACTTTCCGGGGTCGTGGATGGGCCGTCGCGTCCGCCAGCTACCGGTCAGGTACTCGTGGGAGTTTCCAGGTCCCGCCACGATGCCGCCCAGCGGGATCTCCTGCCAGGCCGGAAGTCCCCGGGGGGGCGGGGCGATCCTCGTCACCCCACCTGCACCTCCTCGTAGGCGCGCCTGATGGCTCGCAGATTTGCCTCAACCACCTCGGGCGAGAAGCGCGCGCCAAGGCCCTCCTTGAACTCGGCCAGCACGTTGTCCATGGCCACCACCCCGGTCACCCTGGCCAGGGCCCCCACCATCGGGGTGTTGGGAATGGCCCGCCCCATCTCTTCGCGGGAGATACGCGTGGCGTCCACCACCGCCGCCCTGGCGCCCGACGGCAGCCTGATAGTTGCCCGCAGTTCCTCCACGCTGCCGGGGAAGTTGACGACCACGGTGCCCTCCGGCTTGAGGCCGGCCGTCACGTCCACCTGGCCCAGTAGCGTATGGTCCAGCACCACCACGGCATCGGGTTCCGTCACCGCGCAGTGGGTGTGGACCGGTGACGGGCCCACCCTGGTGAACGCCACGATGGGCGCCCCCATCCGCTCGGTGCCGAACTGGGGAAACGCCTGGAAGTACTTGCCCTCGCGCAGCGACGCCGCGGCCAGAAACCGGGAGCCGAGCACCGCCCCCTGGCCTCCCCGGGCATGCCACCTGACCTCCAGCGCCATCTCCTCAAGCCCCCTTTCGCCTTCGGCCCCCAACCGGTGGCCGGGAGCCAGCCCCGCCTGGGCCGCGAAGTCCGCCGCGGCCAGTTTGGGACCACCCTCCTCGCCCAGCCGCTTGAGGAGGACGGCCCCGGCGCCGGTCGCCACCAGCGCGCCGTCGGCGCCTACCTCCAGCACCCGGCCCGGCTCGTGACCGTTTCCGCCCCTGGCCGCCGGGAGAGCCGACTCCCACACCCGTACCCTGCGGCCCGCCCACGTGGTCCACGCGCCCGGCCGGGGAGCCGCGCCCCGGACGAGGTCGTGGACACGCCGGGCCGGCCAGAACCAGTCGACCCCCGTGTCCTTGTCTTTGATGACTGGTTGAAAGGACGCCAGCGCGTCGTCCTGCTTGATCCGGGGGGCCTTGCCTTCCCGGACGAGCTTGACCGCCTCGGCGATCATCTCCACGCCCAGGGGGAAAAGCTTGTTGAAGTAGAGCGAGGCCGCCGTGTCGTCCGGGCCGATCTCCACCTTGCGCTGCAGCAGGATGTCCCCGGTGTCCACGCCCTCGTCAAGCCAGTGGATGGTGACGCCCGTCTCCCGCTCGCCGCGGATGATGGCCCAGTTGATGGCGGTACCCCCGCGATACTTGGGCAGCAGCGAGGGGTGGTAGTTGATCCCGCCGCGGCGGGCCAGCCGGATCAAGCGCCCGGGGACAAACTGGGTCACGTAGGCCAGCACCAGCAGGTCGGGCTCGAGCGCCCGCACCCACTCGTAGACCTGGTCCTCTTTCAACCGTCGGGGCTGGAGACACCGGATGTCCTTCTCCTCGGCCAGTTGCCGCACGGGATTGGGCTTTGCCCCCGGTATCTCGGGCACGGTGACGACGCCTACGACCGTCTCTCCCTGGTCGAGCAGCGCTTCCAGGCAGGCGCGCCCGAACGCCTCCTGCCCGATGAGGATCACGCGCAACGCCGTCGCCCCCCTCAGGTGTTCTGTATCGTAAAACCTGGTTTCACAATTGGCGCATAAAAAAGCAGCCTAACCGCCGTTGCCGTTGTAGCCCAGCCGCCGGGAGATCCGCAGGGCGGCCGCCCTGACCAGGTCCGCCAGTTGCGCCAGGCGTTCGCGGCTGAGTCGGCTGGCCGGCCCGGAAATGCTGAGCGCGGCCACAACCTCGTTCCGGTAGTTGCGGACCGGGGCGGCCACGCATCTGATGGCCTCCTCGTGCTCGGTGTCGTCGATGGCGAAGCCCTGGGCCCGCACGCGCGCCAGGTGGTCCTTCAACTGCTCCGGATCGGTGATGGTGTTGCTGGTAAAGCGCTTCAGTCCCCGCAGGCTGATCAGGCCGTCCAATTCTTCCTCGGGCAGGTGGGCCAGGAGCACCTTGCCCATGCCGGTACAGTGGGCCGGAGCCCGCTTGCCCAGTTCCGAGTACATCCGCACCCGCTGCGGGCTCTCCACCTTCTCGATGTAGATCACCTGCCCCTCGTCGAGCACTCCCAGGTGGGCCGTCTCCAGCGTTTGGTCCACGAGTTCCTGCATGTGGGGCCGGGCCTCCTGGCGCAGCTCCATGCGGTTGAAGAACCAGGAACCCAGTTCGAACACTTTCAGGCCCAGGCGATAGTGACCCGTGTTCCGGTCCCGCTCCACGTACCTTCGCCTGGCCAGCGTGGCCACCAGGCGGTGTACCGTGCTCTTGTGCAGACCCAGCCGGCTGGCCAGGTCCACCAGCCGTACCGGCTCGTCGTCCCCGGCCAAGGTCTCCAGGATGTCCAGCGCCCGGTCGAGGACCTGGACTCCACCCCTGCTCTGCCCTGTCTTCAGCGCGGTCATCGCCCTTCTTTACTGACGCCGCCCGATGTCTCTCGCCGTGATGCTACCGGCGTCTCCCACCACCGCTACCCGATCTCCCAACCCTCGGGGGGAGGGCATCGCCGGAACCCCCGGGCCGGTGCTGCCTGGATTGCTTCTTTATACATCACGGCACCATCTCCTGCCCGGAAGGCCATGTTGTTGCACTCAATGAGATGAGAGACCACATATCAGATCCCGGCGGCGTGCGGAGGCTGTGCGGCACGCTGCCCACGGCCTGACTCCCCCCACGCCGGCTGGCGCACCGGCGACTTCCGCGGGGCCACGCCGTCGCGGACCGGGCGGAGCGCCACAAAGGAAAGTGGCTGACAGCGATCAGCCGGATCCGGATCGCGTGACTACCGGTCGGGGTTGCGTACAAAAGCCGGCACGAATGAGGGTCTGACCAGCTTGACACGAACGGGCAAGGGGAGTTATAGTTTTGCAAGGCAAAGATTGTGACGCCTTTCACAATCTCAGAAGCCCCCCTCAGCAGCTCGGGGTCCGGCAACCATGGGCGGAGGTGCTCTTTGCTTATGCCGGAAGCAGCTATTCTGCAGGATACCTCGTTGTGTATTGAATGCCAGGCGTGCCGTGTGGCCTGCCAGCTGCAAAACCAGCTGCCGCCCGATGTCTCCTATGCAAGGTTTCAGTTCCGGGAGTCCGGCGTCTTCCCCGAAGTGTCCCACCACGTGGCGCGGTTGACCTGCCAGCACTGCGCCGATGCCGCCTGCGTGGCCATCTGCCCCACCGGGGCGGTTTACAAGGGCGAGGAGGGACTCACCCACTTCGACCCGGCCCGGTGCAGCGGCTGCGGCTACTGTGCCGAAGTGTGCCCCTTCGCGGTTCCCACCGTAAAGGCTGATCAGGCGGTGCGCTGCGCTGGCTGCCCGGCCCTGACCGCCGACGGGCAGCCCCCGGCCTGCGTGCAAACGTGCCTTGCCGGGGCCCTGAGCTACGGCCCCCGGGCTCAGCAACTCCTGAGGGCGGAGCAGCGGGTGGCCGCCCTGCGCCGCCGGTGGCCCAATGCCAACGTGTACTCGCCTGGCGGAGTCGGCGGGACGCACCTTATCTGGGTGCTGCGGGACAGCCCGGAGGCATACGGGTTGCCGGCTGACCCGATCACCCCCGCCGGGATCCGCGTACTCAAGGACGTGGTGCAGCCGGCCGGGCTGCTGAGCGTTGCGGCGGCCGCGGCGATCTCCGCACTCACCTTCGTAGTGGCACGGCGCAACGCCCGGCGGGTGTTGACCGAGCACGCGGACAAGGAGGGCTAGGCCATGCAGAACGACCGGGTTTTCCGCTACTCCGGGGCGCAGCGCTCCATCCACTGGCTTCTTGCCCTTTCCTTCTTTGCGCTGGCGATCACTGGTCTGTTCCTGGTCTTCCGCCCGGCGGCAGAGCTGGCGGCGGGCGGCCTGAGCCGCCAGGTGCACCGCATCTTCGCCGCGGTGCTGCTGGCCATTCCGGTACTTTACGCCGTGCTGGACTGGCAGGGGCTGAAGCGGCTGGTCCGCGACTCGTTCACCTATGACAGGGACGATCTGCGCTGGCTCGCCCGGCTGCCCCGCTACTTCCTTGGCCTGGCGCACGACCTGCCGCCCCAGGGACGGCTGAACGCCGGTCAGAAGCTGCACCACGCACTCGTCATCATCGGCTACGTGACCATCAGCGTCTCGGGCCTGCTCATGTGGCTGGGCAAGTCACTGGTCGGCCCGGGTGCCTTCGTCGCCGCGCTCTGGGTCCACAACATCACCACTTACGCGCTGCTGATCCTTACCGTTGGCCACATCTACTTTGTCTTCGTTTACGGGGCCCTCTCCGGCATGCTCAGCGGGTACGTGAGCCGGCGCTACGCCGAGCTGGAGCATCCCGGGTGGCTGGCGGAGCTGGACCGGACCGCCGTGGGGAGGTAACAACATGAGCAGCATCACCCGTCGCCGCTTCCTCAAGACCGGCCTGACCACCGCCGCCCTGCTGGCGGCCGCGCCTGTCCTGGACATGCGGACCTGGGCGGCCAGCCAGGAGCAGGCCCGGGTCGAGGTCGTTCCAACGCTGTGCAACGGCTGCTCCAGCCACTGCGGCATGCTGGCCCACGTGAAGAACGGCCGCCTGTGGAAGATCACCGGCCATCCGGACCATGGGCGCAGCCAGGGCAAACTATGCGCCAGGGCGCACGGCGCCGCCTTCTGGCTTTACGACCCGGACCGCCTGGCAGGGCCGCTGAAGCGCGAGGGAGACCACTTTGTGCCCATCGACTGGGAGCAGGCGCTTGACGAGATCGCCGCGAAACTCGAGGCCGTGCTGGCCGCCCATGGCCCCGGCGCCGTCTTCTTCGCTCACAATCCCCGGGCGACCGGCGCCTTCTACGGCACCCGCTTCATGCATGCCCTCGGGGCGCCGACAACCATGACCCACAACGCCTCCTGCAACACCAGCTTGATCCTGGCCTACCAGGCCGTGTTCGGTACGACCCCGGGGGCCGATCTGGCCAACTCCAAGTACATCATGCTGATCGGCCGCAACCCGGCCGAGGGGATCCAGACGGGCTACAGCGCGGCCCTGGCCCGGGCAATCGAGAAGGGGGCCAAGCTGGTAGTGGTGGACCCCCGGCACAACGCCTCGGCGGCTATTGCCACCGAGTGGGTGCCGATCCGCCCCGGCACCGACCTGGCACTCCTGCTGGCGATGATGAACGTCATGATCGCCGAGAACCTGTACGACGCGGGGTTTGTGGCCGAGCACACCGTGGGCTTCGAGGAACTGGCGGCCGCCGTCCGGGAATACTCGCCGGCCTGGGCCGCGCCGATTACCGATATCCCGGCCACGACCATTGCCCGCCTGGCTCGGGAGCTGGCAGCCGCCCGGCCCAACTGCGTGGTGGACCCGGGCTGGAAGGGCGGCTTCGGTGCCAACTACGCCAACGGCACGGAGACCGCCCGGGCAGTGGGCGCCATCAACGCCCTGCTGGGCAACCTGAACAAGCCCGGCGGCCTCACGTTCTACGGGGCGCCCAAACTTGGCAAGCTGCCGGCCGACAAGGCTCCTGATCCGCCCAAGCCGACGCTACCCCGGGGCGACGGCGCCGGCATCGCCGGGGAGTTCCCCCTGGCGCCCACGGCGCAAGGTCTGCCGCACGTGGCGGCCCGCAAAGCCAGGGAAGGAAAGCTGCGGGCCGGCATCGTCCGCCACCACAACCCGGTGCGCAACTTCCCGGATCCCGAGCACATGATGGCGGGCATGCGGGCCCTGGACCTGCTGGTGGTCATCGATACGCACATGACCGAGACGGCGCGCCTGGCGCACTACGTGTTGCCGGAGCCTTCCTTCCTGGAGCGGGAAGAGGTGGTGGAAGCCATCCCCGGCCGGAAGGGCACCGTCTGCATGCGCACCCGGGTGGTGCCGAAACTGCTGGAGAACACGCGCACCTTCGACGAGATCATCGTGGCCCTGGCCCGGCGGATGGGTGTGGGCGAGTACTTCAACTTCACCCTGGACGAGCTGAACAGCGCCCGCCTGCAGCCCTTGGGCATCACGCTGGAGGAACTGAAAGCCAGGGGCTCCATCCAGGTCGAGACGCCTGTTGTCGAAGGCATGCCCAAGCTGAAGACGCCCTCGGGCAAGGTGGAGTTCGTGTCGGAGCGGTTTGCCAAGGCAGGATTCAACGCCGTGCCGGGCTGGATCCCACCCCGCGTCATGCCTGAGCCCGCCCGGCCCAACAGCTTCCGCCTGATCCACGGCAAGCAGGGTTATCACTCGCACACGTCCACGGCCAACATTCCATACCTCCTGCAGATCACCAGGGACCACAACGCCGAGCGCCTCTGGATGAACGCCGGGCGGGCGGCCGCCCTGGGCATCAAGGACGGAGACCTGGTGTGGGTCCGGTCCAGCCTGGCCAGCCGGCAAGTACGGGTCAAGGTGACGGAGCGCCTCCACCCCGAGGCTGTTTATATCCCGTCCGGGTACGGCAACTTCTCCCCCGGACTCACCCGGGCCAACGGCTTCGGCCTGTCCATGAACGACCTGGTACCCTTCCAGACCGAGCCCATGAGCGGCCACGCCATGATGATGGAGGTCGTGGTTGAAGTGGAACCGGCGGGGGCGTGAGGAAGGCCAGCCAGGCGGCGGAACGCCTCTACCTGCTGGCCAACCTCCTGTACGAGCCGGACCTGGCGACCTGCCAGGCGGCCGTGACCGAGTTCGGTCTGGCCGTCGCCCCGGAGGAAATCCTCCGGGCCTACTGGCAGACCTTCGTCAACCCGGTGGGCCCGCGGCTACGGCCCGTGGAGTCGCTGTTCAAGCCGTGGACCACCTTTGCCGACTGCCAGTTGCCGCTGGCGCGGCAGAAGGGCTGGCTCGGCGGGGACTCAGCCGCCCACCTGCGCAGCCTGTACGCCGCCCTGGGGCTGGAGGTGCCGCCCGGCCTGGCGCACACTCCGGACCACCTGGCCCTGGAACTGACCCTGTTGGGCCTGCTGCTGGAGCATGGCACCCCCGAGATGCGGGCCACTTTCCGCAGCCAGCACCTGGACTGGCTGCCTGACCTGCAGGCCCGGGCCGCGGAACTGGACGTACCGGCGGTGTATCAGCAGGTCCTGGAGCTCTGCGCCCGGGCGGTAGCTCCCGAGGAGTGACGCCCGTCAGGCCGAAGCGCGCCGGCTTGCCGCCAGAAACTCCTCCCCCGATCCCGGCTAGCGCGCCTGGGTGTCGGAGAACAGTTCCCGGTACAGCCGGCTGACCGCCTTCTTCTCGATCCGCGAGACGTACGACCGGGAAATCCCCAGCATCCTAGCAATCTCACGCTGGGTCTTGCGGACGCCGTTCCGCAGGCCGTAGCGCAACTCCAGCACCTGGCGCTCCTTCTTGCCCAGCCGGTGGAGGATCTTGCGGAGCCGCATCTCCTCGAACCTGCTGTCGACCAGTTCCGGCACCACGTCGGGGTCGGTGCCCAGCACGTCCATGAGGGTGATCTCGTTGCCTTCCCGGTCCACGCCGATGGGGTCGTAGAGGGAAACCTCCGACCGCACCCGCTTGCGGCTACGGAGGTGCATCAGGATCTCGTTCTCGATGCACCTGGCCGCGTAGGTGGCCAGCCGGGTGCCCTTGCTACGGTCAAAGGTGCCGATCCCCTTGATCAGGCCCACGGTGCCGATGGAGATGAGGTCATCCACGTCTTCACCCGTGTTGTCGAACTTCTTGACGATGTGGGCAACCAGCCGCAGGTTCCGTTCGACCAGCACGTTGCGGGCTTCCCCGTCGCCCGCCTCCAGCCGGTCGAGGCAGGCGGCTTCTTCGTCTTCCGACAGGGGCTGAGGAAAGGCATTGGCGTTGGCGACGTACGCTGCGAGCAGGGTCATGGCCCGCAGGAGGACGACGGCTCCGGCAGCCAGGATTCCGGACTCGATCACCAGCTGACCCCCAGGCGTAGCGGCTTTTGGCCTCCGTCCAGGGAGGCATTGTGCATCCTATGTCGCCCGGCCGGACGGCGTGACTGCCTCCGTCCAGCAGGGAAACCGGCACGCCGGCGGGGAAGGGGTCGGGGACAACTCATCGGGAGGTGCCGCCGTGCGCCAGATCTGGCTGACCCGTCACGGGCCACCCGAGGTTCTCGAGCTGAGAGAAGCTCCCGACCCGAAGCCGGGGCCCGGCCACGTCCGCGTCAGGATCCAGGCGGCGGGCATCAACTTCTCTGACATCCTGATGCGGATGGGGCTGTATCCGGGGTCACGGCGCCCGCCCACCACCATCGGCTACGAGGTGGCAGGCACGGTGGACGCCGTCGGCCCCGGGCTGGACCCAGGTTGGGTGGGCCGGGCGGTGGGGGCGGTGCCCCGCTCCGGCGGTTACGCCGACGTGGTCTGCGTCCCCGCGGCCCAGGTCTGGGAACGCCCGGCCGGGATGCCGGCCGCCGAGGGGGCGGCGTTTCTGGTCACCTACCTGACGGCCTACGTCATGCTGGTGGTGATGGGCGCCGCCAAGCGCGGCGAGCGGGTTCTGGTCCACAACGCCGGCGGGGGCGTGGGCCTGGCGGCCGTCGACATCTGCCGCATCCTGGGAGTCGAGGTCATCGGCACGGCGTCCGCGGCCAAGCACCAGTTCCTCCGGCAGCAGGGCGTGAACCACCTGATCGATTACCGGACCCGGGACTTCGAGGTCGAGGTCCGGCGCCTCACCGCGGGCCAGGGGGTCCACATCGCCCTGGACCCCGTCGGGGGCGAGTCGTGGCGCAAGAGCTACCGGTCGCTGGCCAAGACGGGGCGACTCATCGTCTTTGGTGCCTCGAGCCTGGCCCGCGGGCCGACCCGTTTTCTGCTGGCCCCTCTCGTCATGCTCTTGCGGGCGCCCCTCGGCTTTCATCCCCTCGTGCTCCTGCGACAGAACAAGGCGGTCATGGGCGTCCACCTGGGTCTGATGTGGGACGAGATTCAGCGCCATCCCGAGTGGTCGGAGCAGTTGCTCGCCTGGTACCGGGAAGGGCGAGTCCGGCCCAGGGTGGATCGGACCTTCCCGCTGGCGGAGGCGGCCGCCGCCCACCGGTACGTCCAGGAGCGGAAGAACCTGGGCAAGGTGGTGCTGGTGCCCTAGGGCCCGCCCGTTCGCTCCAGGGCCAGGAGCCCCTCGGCCACGGCCCGGAAGACGGGGGCGGCCACCAGACCTCCGGACCCGCCGCCTTCGACCAGCACCACCACGATGTACCGGGGCGTCCCGGCCGGCAGGTAGCCGGCAAACCAGGCGTGCGTCTCGGCGCGGCCGTCCGGCAGCCGCCGGCCGGTCTCGGCCGTACCCGTCTTCCCGGCCGCCCGGATGCCGGCGGGCTGGGCTCGGGTCCCGGTGCCGATCCGGGGTCCGGCCTCGAGGGCCCGGCGGACCCACCTGGCCACTTCAGCACGGATGCCAGACTGTCGCGGCAAGGGGAACTCGGCCGGAGCCGGCGCCGGTGGGTACACGATCCCGTCGGCGGACCACAGCTCCTTCACCAGGCGCAGGGGCGCCGGACTCCCGCCACGGACCAGCCAGAAGAGCAACCTGGCCACCTGGAGTGGTGTGACCAGCACCGGGCCCTGGCCGATGGCCAGATTGGCCAGCTCCCCCTGCTGCACGCCGGCCGGGTCGGGCAAGAAGCCCCGGGCTTCGCCGGGAAGGCCAAGGCCCACCGGTTCACCGAGCCCCAGCCGGCGGGCGTATTCCAGCAGCCGGCCGGCGCCAAGCTCCAGACCGAGACGGACGAAGACCGGGTTGACCGAGCGAGCCAGGGCGCGGGCTTCCTCTTCCCCGGCCAGGCCCTCCGCCCTGGCGGCCGCCAGCACCACAAGCTTGAAGACGGAGCCGGGCGGGTACGCGGCCAGGGCACGGTTCACGAAGGGCGCGTCCGCGCGGTCGAGGACGTCCGCGGGGTGCCGCGGGTCGAAGTGGGGCCGACTGGCCAGGGCCAGCACGTCTCCGCTCCCGGCGTCCACCACGACGACGGCGCCGCGGGTCACCCGGGTGTCCATGATCCGCTCCACCAGGGCCTGGACGTCCCGGTCTAGCGTGGTCACCAGGGCGGCGCGGCCCGGTGCCACGTACCGCAGGGAGCCGGCCGGAAGCGGCCGGCCGGTGGCGTCGGTGAGCACGGCCACGCCTTCGAGATCCCGAGCCCGGAGCCAGTTGTCGTACACTGCCTCCAGGCCGGCGACGCCCCGGCCGTCGGCAGGGTTGACGTAACCCACCACGTGGCGGGCCAGGCTGCCATCACCGTAACGCTGTGCGAACCTCACCAGCACCAGGCCGGGGGGCCACCGGCCCTCGGCCGCGGCCCGGGCCAGCCGCGCCAGGGCGGCCGCGTCCAGTCTGGGCACAAGAACCCACGGCTCCCGTTCACCTCTGTCTGGCCGGCGGGAGAGGGCTGCGGGGTCGGGCGGCGCCGTGCCCAGGACCTGTCGCAGCGAGTCCAGCCAGGGGCCGATCTCCGGCTCGGCCACCGGAGTCAGCACCGGGATGACGGCCAGGGCGGGAACGTAGGTCGTGCCGGACAGGGGGCGGCCCAGCCGGTCGAGCACCTCTCCGCGCGGGGGTGCGGTGGGCAACAGCACCCTGCGTTCCAGAGCCGCCCCGCGGGCCAGGGCCCAAGAGTCCACGGTGCCGAGCCAGGCCAGGCGCCCCACCAGGCCTGCCGTGGCCATACTCACCAGAAAAACCATCCGGATCAGCCTGGACTTCAAACCGCCACCGTCCCTCGGTACACTTGAAAGGATGTCCCTTTCAACATGCCCGAAAGACCGGGGTGATGATCCGGCTCCTGCCACCGGGGCGGCCGCTGCGCCGTGTAGCCTCGTCGGACAGGGTTCGAGTGGCGCGCCTGCCTCCCCCGCTAGCGCGGCTGGTAGCGGCGGGCGTTCTGGACGTGCTCCTGAAGGGTCCGGGCGAAGGCGTGGGTACCGTCGTTCCTGGCGACGAAGTAGAAGTACGGCACGTCGGCGGGATAGAGGGCGGCCCGCAACGACTGTTCCCCGGGGTTGCAGATGGGCCCGGGTGGCAGGCCGGCGAACCGGTAAGTGTTGTACGGTGAGTCCATCTCCTTGTCCCGGTCAAGCAAGGGGCGGGGCGGGTTACCCAGGGCGTAGAGCAGGGTCGGGTCGGCGTCGAGCTTCATCCCGACCCGAAGCCGGTTATGATAGACGCCGGAGATGATGGGGCGTTCCTCGTCCACCTGGGCCTCCCGCTCGATGATGGAAGCCAGGGTCACCGCCTGGTGAAGGGTCATCCCCAGCTCCTCCGCGCGGGCCTGCACCTCGGCCGTGAGAAACTGCTGGAACCGGCGGAGCATGGCCCGGATCACGTCTTCCTCCGTCGCCGTGCGAGGAAAACGGTAGGTGTCGGGAAACAGATACCCCTCCAGGGGCTGTTCCAGCCCCTGCGCCAGGAGAAGGAAGGGGAACTCAGCCGCCAGTGGGGACCGGCCGGCGGCCACGTCGGCCAGCAGCGCGTCAAGGACTTCGGGCCGGGCCCAGCCCTGGGTCACCAGCAGGTCCCGCACCTGGGCCACGGTCAGGCCTTCGGGAATGGTCAACGGGTAGGTGATCACCTGGCCGCGCAGGATCCGTTCCACGATCTCGGGCAGGCTCAGGGCGGGACCCAGGGCATACTCGCCGGCCTGCAGGCGCGCTCCCTGCCCCGTCAGTCTCAGGTACAGCCGCCAGGCGCGCTCGTCCCGGATGAGCCCGCGCTCCTTCAAGAGCTCGCCGATCTGACGGGTACTGCTGCCGGGGGCAATCCACACCACGACCTGCTCCGGGCTGCCCGGGCTCACCGGCTCCAGCGCCCGCCGGTAGTGCAGCCAGCCGGCACCGGCGGCCACGGCGCCCACCAGGACCGTGGCCAACCCCACGACGACCAGACCCAGCCAGAACCGGCGCGAGATCAGGACCGACGCCCCGGCCGCCAGCCGCGGGCCAACCCGGCGCCGCAAGATCACCGGGCCGCGCCCGATCGGACCCCACCAGGCGACCAGCCTGGGAACGGCTTGCCGGCGCCACCAGACTACCAGCCGCTGCCACCGGCGCTCGAGGGCGGACATCCCGACCCACCTTTCGGAATGGCCTGTTTGCTCCCGCCCATGCGTAATCCTGCCGCCAGGCACGACCGGCGTGCCGCCGGCCAGCCGGGCTCGGCCCGCCCCGGGGCGCCATGAACCGTACCGGCCGGCACCCCGAAGGGGGCCGGCCGGATGCTGATCCAGCAGAAATCGTGCTGCGCGGGGGAACGGTCAACCAGGCGCCCCTACCGGGGTGCGTTACCTGTCCTCGTCCTCGTCCTCGTCCTCGTCGCCGTCCTCGAACTCTTCCTCCAGCGACTCCTCCCAGGCCTGGGCGACCCGCTCCCACTCATCGTCGTCTTCGATGTCCACCAGTACGTCATCGCCCTTTTCGTCCTGTTCCAGGCGGAGGATGACGGCGTCCTCGATTCCCTCCGGCTCCTCTTCCCCGGCTTCGGCCTCCAGGGGAGCCACCGGCAGCAGGACGGCGTACTGGCGCTCGTCGACCTCGATCACGTCGATGATGGTGAACTCGTGCTCATGCCCTTCCTCGTCGGTCAAAACGATGGTCTGCTCCGCGTCCCCCACGCGTGATCCCACCTCTCAAGCTGGCTGGATAACGACCCAAGTATAGCCGCGGGCCCCGGCACTGTCAACGCCGGGCGTCAAGGTATCCCTGCAGGATGAGGGCGGCGGCCAGCCGGTCTACCGTCCTTTTCCGGCGGGCGCGGCTCACGTCCGCCTGGAGCAGCACCCTTTCTACCGCCCGCGTGCTGAGGCGCTCGTCCCAGGTCTCCACCGGCAGGCCGAGGGCGGCTTCAAGCCTGCGGCAGAAGTCCATGACCTTTTGGGCCTGAGGCCCCAGGGTTCCGTTCATGTTCCGGGGCAGCCCCACCACGATCCGGGCCACGCCCCACGTTCTGGCCAGCTGGCCCAGGCGGTCCAGGTCGGCCCCCAGCCCGGCCCGGCGGATGACCTCGACCGGTTGCGCCGTCACGGCCAGCGGATCCGACACGGCTACCCCGATGGTAGCGTCCCCAACGTCAAGCCCCATGACGCGCTCGGCGGCCTCGGCCATCAGGCCACTCCTCCTTGCGGCGAACCTTGCTCCAGCCCCATCATAACCCAGACCGCAGACCCGGCCACCGCACCCCTCACCAGTGGCGGCTGCGGCGCCGCGCAAAGGAAGACACCAGCAGCATCCCGGCGACGAAGCCGCCGATGTGGGCCCACCAGGCGACCTCCTGCACCACCCCTCCGGCCAGAGCCAGCCCGTTGGCCACCTGGATCAAGAACCACAGGAGCAGAAAGACAAGGGCCGGCAGTTCGGCGACGGTCAGGAAGAACCCCAGGGGAACCAGGGCGACCACCCGGTGGCGGGGGAAGCGGACCAGGTACGCACCGAGCACTCCCGCCACCGCGCCGCTGGCCCCGATCACCGGCACCGGCGAGAGCGGGCTGGCCGCCACGTGGGCCACCGAGCCCACCGTTCCCGCCAGGAGGTAGAAAGCCAGGTAGCGGAACGAGCCCATGCTGTCTTCCACGTTGTCGCCGAAAACCCAGAGAAACCACATGTTGCCCAGGACGTGGAACCAGCTACCGTGGAGGAACATGGCGGTGAGAAAGGGCACGACCAGGGCCTCCAGGAACCGCGGGTTGCCTGCCTCGCCGAAGACCGTCGCCAGTTGAACTACCCGCTGCGGCACCAGGCCGTAGGTGAATACGAACTTCAGGCCCGCCTGGCGGTCGAGCCCGAAGACCATGTAAGACCAGACCAGCAGGTTGGCAGCGATGATCAAGCTGTTGGCCACGGGAAAGCGCCGCGGCCGGACGCTATCGCGCAGGGGGATCACCCGCGCGCCTCCTTACTTCCCCGCTTCCCACCTATTATGGACCGTCGGGGCCGGCTTCCTCTGTCGCCAGACCCCGGCACCTGATGGGGGATCTGGTGGCGCAAACCAGAAAGCCCCGCGACGGGCGGGGCCTCCGGCAACGAACCCAGCTTTGACAGGCTACCGGTGACCTTCCAGGTAGTAGCGGACCAGTTCGCCCAGTAACTCGTCGCGGTCGAGCTTCCGGACGAGGGCCCGGGCGTTCTTGTGGCTGGTGATGTAGGCCGGGTCGCCCGAAAGCAGGTACCCCACGATCTGGTACACCGGGTTGTAACCCTTCTCCCGCAGGGCGTCGTACACCTGCAACAGGATCTCGCGGGCCTGCAGGGTTTCTTCCGTCCGCGCCCGGAACATCATGGTGTGTTCCTGGTCCTCGGCCATGCCGCCCACGCTCCCTGTCCGGCGTTGCAGCCAGACTTCTGCGGCCCGGCTCCGATTTCCTCCGGCGCCGGACCTCAGGCCGTCAGGCCGAGTTGCCCGCGGACGGTGTCCAGGCCCCGGGCCAGCGCCTCGTCGATGCGGGCGGGGTCCCTGGCCCCCGCCTGGGCCATGTCAGGGCGGCCGCCGCCGCCGCCGCCCGCCGCCCTGGCCACCTCGCGGACGATCTTGCCGGCGTCAAGGCCGCGGGCCACCAGGTCCCGGGTGACCATGGTGACAAAGTGCGCGCGCCCTTCGCCGGCGGCCGCCAGGATGACCACGCCGGAGCCAAGCGCGTCCCGCACCAGGTCGGCGGTGGCTCGCAGCGCGTCGGCGTCTCCCGCCTCCACGGTGCCGGCCACCACCCGCACGTCGCCGAGGAACCGGGCCCCGCGGATCAGGTCAGCCACCTCGTCCCGGACCACCCGGGACCGGAGCGCCTCCAGTTCCCGCTCCCGCTCCCTCAACTGGCGCAAAAGGCCTTCGACCCGGACGGCCAGGTCGGCCGGCGACGCCTTGACCAGGCTGGCGGCCGCCTCGAGCGCACCCTGGACCCGCTCCAGCAACTCCAGAACGCCCGTTCCGGTCACCGCCTCCACCCGGCGGACACCCGCCGCCACGCTCGACTCGCCCGTCAGCTTGAACAGGCCGAGCTGGCCCGTCCGCGGCACGTGGGTCCCGCCGCAGAGTTCCCGGCTGACGCCGTCGATTTCCACCACCCGGACCACGTCGCCGTATTTCTCGCCGAAGAGGGCGACGGCTCCCTGGGCCCGGGCCTCCTCCAGGGTGGCGTGGTACGCGCGGACCTCCCGGTCCGCCAGGATGCTGGCGTTGACCAGGCTTTCGATGCGGGCCACGGCCTCCGGTTCCAGCGGCGAGTGGTGGGTGAAGTCAAACCGCAACCGGTCCGGAGCCACCAGGGAGCCGGCCTGGTTGGCGTGCTCGCCCAGCACGTCCTTGAGCGCCCGGTGGAGGAGGTGGGTGGCGGTGTGGTTACGCATCACCGCCCAGCGCCGCTCGGTATCGACCATGGCCATGACCCGGTCGCCCCGGGCCAGGCTCCCCCGCTCCACCTGCGCCCGGTGCGCGACGGCCCCCGAGGGCAGGCGGTGGGTATCCACCACCCTGGCCTCCCCGTGGCCGCCGGTCACCCGGAGGGTACCGGTGTCGCCGACCTGGCCGCCAGCCTCCGCGTAGAAGGGCGTCCGGTCCAGCACCACCAGCACCTCGGCGTCGTGGGCCTCGGCCTCCCCGACCCGGTCGACCCGTTGGTTGTCGCGGACGAGCGCCAGCACGGTGGCCTCGGTGCCGTCCAGGCATTCGTAGTCGTAACCCACGAACTCCGTGGCCGGCACCCCCTCCAGGGCCGCCACGAGTTCCGGCGCCAGAGTCCGGCCCGCGCCGGCCTCCC